>NZ_KQ033927.1:0-547635 GCF_000970615.1 Pseudomonas sp. 10B238 | reverse complement strand
AGGTTCGCTACGACTATGACTTTGCTGCTGCTGGCATCCCCGGGCTGAGCCTGATGACCCGCTACGTGTCCGGTGACAACGTCAACCTGGCCGGCGGCGGCGAAGGTGAAGAGTGGGAACGTGACACCGATATCGCCTATGTGGTCCAGAACGGACCGTTGAAGAACCTCGCCATGAAAGTGCGTAACGCCACGGTACGCAGCAATTTTGGCAGCGACATCAACGAAACTCGCGTGATCCTTAGCTACACCCTGGCGCTCTGGTAAGCGTCCTGAGCAGCACCGCAATACCTCCTCGTTGATCCTTTACCGGGCCCTTGCGGCCCGGCTTTTTTCAGCAGTCTCCATGCGTACGGCAATGCCGCACAAGCCGCATCGCTACCCGCTTTTTACTCAAGCGAGCGTTTGAAAACGATGCTTGCAACAGCTTGCAAACGGTTGTTATCGTTTACGTAAAGGTCATCCATAGACCTGCGCCATAACCAACAACAATAATCAAGGTTAGAGGGCATCCCATGGCACCTGAGTTCGTGCTGGAAACGCGCGGTCTGACCAAGGAATTCCGCGGCTTCACCGCAGTGGATTCCGTCGATTTGCGTGTGCAGAAGGGACACATCCACGCACTGATCGGCCCCAACGGTGCCGGCAAGACCACAGTGTTCAACCTCCTCACCAAGTTTCTGACGCCCACACGCGGCGAGATCCTCTATCGCGGCAAAGCGATCACGTCGATGAAGGCCAACCAGATTGCCCGCCTCGGGCTGGTTCGCTCGTTCCAGATCTCGGCGGTGTTCGGTCACATGAGCGTGTTGGAAAACGTCCGTGTCGCCCTGCAGCAAAAGCTCGGCACGTCCTATCACTTCTGGAAGTCCGAACGGTCACTGCGCGAGCTCGATGAGCGAGTCATGCAGTTGCTCGCCGAAGTGGACCTGGAGTCCTACGCCCAGACGCTCGCCATCGAGCTGCCCTATGGCCGGAAGCGCGCTCTGGAACTGGCGACCACGCTGGCGCTGGACCCGGTCGTGCTGCTGCTCGACGAACCCACGCAAGGCATGGGCGGTGAAGACGTCGACATGGTCGTAGCTCTGGTCCGCCGAGCTGCGGTGAACCGCACGGTGCTGATGGTCGAGCACAACCTGAGCGTCGTCAGCCGGCTCTGTGACCGCATCACTGTACTGGCACGGGGTTCGGTTCTGGCCGAAGGCGACTACGAAAGCGTTTCAGCAAATCCCGAGGTGCGCGAGGCCTACATGGGCAGCGAAGCCGACGCAGAGGAGGCTCACGCATGACGCCCAAAGCTGACCGCGACCAGCTGCGGGTCGACGACCTGCATGCGTTCTACGGTGAATCGCACATCCTGCATGGGGTCGACCTGGTGGTCGGGCGCGGCGAACTCGTCACCCTGCTGGGGCGCAACGGCTCAGGCCGTAGCACCACGCTGCGCGCCATCATGAACATGGTGGGACGGCGGACCGGCTCCATCATCGTCAATGGCAACGAAACCATCGGCATACCCGCCCACCAGATACCCAGGCTCGGCGTGGGCTATTGCCCCGAAGAGCGTGGGATCTTTTCCAGCCTCAATGTCGAAGAAAACCTGTTGCTACCGCCCACCGTGCGCAGTGGCGGCATGGGATTGGACGAGCTTTACGACATGTTCCCCAACCTCTACGAGCGCCGTTTCAGCCAAGGCACCCGGTTGTCCGGCGGCGAGCAGCAGATGCTGGCTATGGCGCGAATCCTGCGCACCGGTGCCAATCTGCTACTGCTTGATGAGATCACCGAAGGGCTGGCCCCAGTGATCGTGCAGAAGCTCGCGGAGGTCCTGATCAAGCTGAAGAAACGCGGCCTGACCATCGTGCTGGTTGAGCAGAACTTCCGCTTCGCCGCGCCACTGGCCGACCGTCATTACGTGATGGAGCACGGGCAAATCATCGAAGAGATCAGCGCCGCCGACCTGGATTCGAAAAAGGAGTTTTTGAATAGCTGTCTGGGGGTGTGACCGCCCTCGTCATGGAAGCCAGCCGGTCCGCAGTACATGCCGGTCATCAATAGCCACAACAAAAACAATCACAGTGGGTGAATATGAAAATGCTCAAGAAAACCGCAGCCGCCGTCCTCGTCTCCAGCATGATCGCCAGTGCTGCCCAGGCCGAAATCAGCAACGACGAAATCCGCATCGGCTATCTCGCTGACATGTCCGGCACCTACCGCGATCTGTCCGGTCCCGGTGGTCTCGAAGCGCTGAACATGGCCATCGAAGATTTCGGCGGCACGGTCGATGGCAAGAAAATCGTAACCTTCAACGCCGATGACCTGAACAAGCCGGATGTTGGCGCCAACACCGTGCGGCAGTGGATCGATGAACGTAACGTCGACATGGTCACTGGACTGGTGGCCAGCTCCGTGGTGCTGGCGGCAGCCAAGGTGGTGGAGCAGGGCGGCAAACTTGCACTGATTTCCGGCGCCGCCGCATCGAGCATTACCAATGAGTTCTGTTCGCCCAATCATATTCACTGGACGTACGACACCTTCGCCCTGGCCAACGGTACGGCCAACGCGGTCCTCAAGGATGGCGGCAAAAGCTGGTTCATCCTGACCGCCGACTACGCGTTCGGCCACGCAATGGAGGCCGATATCAAGAAGGTCGTCGAAGCCGAAGGCGGCAGCGTGGTCGGCACGGTCCGCCACCCGTTCCCGAGCAGCGACTTCTCGTCCTATATCCTTCAGGCGCAGGGTTCCGGTGCTGATGTTATCGCCCTGGCCAACGCCGGCGCAGACACCGTCAATTCATTGAAGACCGCGAGCGAATTCGGCGTGACGCAGTCCGGACAGCGTCTTGCTGGCATGGTCGTGTTCCTTAACGACATTCACGCCATGGGGCTGGACGTCACGCAAGGCCTGATGCTGACCACCGGCTGGTATTGGGACATGGACGAAGAAGCCCGCGCTTGGGCCAAGCGCTACGAAGAGCGTGTAGGCAGTATGCCGACCATGGTCCATGCCGGCATCTATTCAGCCGCCACTCACTATTTGAACGCGGTGAAGGAAACCGGTAGCGACGACACCGCAACCGTGCGCGCGCAAATGGCCAAGACTCCGGTCAACGATATGTTTGCCAAGAACGGCAAGATTCGCGAAGACGGCCGCATGGTGCATGACATGTACCTGGTGCAGGTCAAGACGCCCGCGGAGTCGAAAGGTGAATGGGACCTTTACAAGGTCATCAGAACCATCCCAGGCGATGAAGCCTTCCGCCCACTCTCAGAAAGTCAGTGCAAGCTGGTCACCCAGAACTGAGCGGCCTGCCCCAAGCCATTCCCCGGCCGCTTGGCCGGGGCGTCACGGACTTTTCTGGGTAGTGAATCATGACTCTCGTTTTCGGCGTTCCCCTGAGCGTACTGTTCGGGCAGCTGCTGCTCGGTCTGATCAACGGGTCGTTCTATGCGCTGTTGAGCCTTGGTCTGGCGATCATTTTCGGTTTGCTACGGATCATCAATTTTGCCCACGGTGCGCAATACATGCTCGGCGCTTTCGCGGCGTTCCTCGGGCTGAACTATCTGGGCATCAACTACTGGGCCGCATTGTTGCTCTCGCCTCTGCTGATCGGATTGCTGGGCATTGGAATCGAGCGCGGTCTGCTGCGTCGCATTGCCGGCGAGGATCACCTGTATGGTCTGCTGCTGACCTTCGGCCTGGCGCTGATCGTCGAAGGTAGCTTCGTCAAGCTGTTCGGCGTGTCCGGCTCGTCCTACCCGATGCCGGAATTGCTCAAAGGCGGGCACAACCTCGGGTTCATGTTCCTGCCAACCTATCGTGCCTGGGTCATCGTCGCTGCGCTGACGGTGTGCTTTGCGACTTGGTACATGATCGAGCGGACGCGGCTTGGCTCCTATCTGCGCGCCGGGACGGAGAACCCCAAGTTGATGCAGGCATTCGGCATCAACGTCCCGCTGCTGGTCACCCTCACGTATGGCTATGGCGTTGCGTTGGCCGCATTCGCCGGCGTGCTTGCCGCGCCCATCTACGCTGTCACGCCGGGAATGGGCTCCAATTTATTGATCGTGGTGTTCGCGGTCGTCGTGATTGGCGGGATGGGCTCGATCATGGGCGCGATCGTCACAGGGCTTGCGATGGGTCTGATCGAAGGGCTCACCAAGGTGTTCTATCCGGAGGCGGCCAACACGGTGATCTTCGTGATCATGGTGCTGGTCCTGCTGATGCGGCCGGCCGGTTTGTTTGGAAAGGAGGCATGAACATGTCGACTCAGGAAAGTGTTCAAGCCTCTGGCTTGCAGGCGACCTCCACCCAGGTCAGAGCCAATGCCGAGCGCGAACGTCGCCGTGCAGCTCGGCGGCGCATGTCCATTTTCTACGGCGTCTTGCTAGCCGTGGCGATGGTGGCACCGCTGATGGTCTATCCGGTGTTCCTCATGAAGCTGCTGTGCTTCGCACTGTTTGCCTGCGCCTTCAATTTGCTGCTTGGATACGCCGGGCTGCTGTCGTTCGGTCACGCAGCATTCTTCGCCTGTGGCGGCTACATCACCGGTTACATGCTCAGCACTTACAGTGGGTTGAGTACTGAACTGGGCATTCTGGTCGGTACGCTGGCCTCCACCGTGCTGGGGTTGGTCTTCGGTTTGCTGGCGATCCGCAGGCAGGGCATCTACTTCGCGATGATTACGCTGGCACTGGCACAGATGGCGTTTTTCGTCTTCGTTCAGGCGCCTTTCACAGGCGGCGAGAATGGTATGCAGGGCGTGCCGCGTGGCTATCTGCTGGGCCTGTTCGACATGCAGAACAACATGGCCTTGTATTACTTCGTGTTGTCGGTGTTCGTGATCGGGTTTGCCATCATCCAGCGCACCATTCATTCCCCCTACGGGCAAGTGCTCAAAGCGATTCGAGAAAACGAGCCGCGGGCAATTTCACTGGGCTACAACGTTGACGGTCACAAACTGCTGGCCTTTGTGATCTCCGCGGCGCTGACCGGGCTGGCTGGCTCAACCAAGACGGTGGTGTTCCAGCTCGCCTCGCTGACCGACGCACACTGGCACATGTCGGGTGAAGTGATTTTGATGACGCTACTGGGCGGTGTCGGCACCATTCTTGGGCCGATCGTGGGCGCAACCGTGGTGGTCACGCTGCAGAGCTCGCTGTCCAACGGGCCGTTGGGCGAGTGGGTGCACGTGATTCTCGGGGTGATCTTCGTGCTCTGCGTGCTGCTGTTCCGCTCGGGGATCGTGGGATGGGTGGAGCGGCTGATCAAGCGCAATTTCAAGTAGTACGCTGGCTATGACGTGGAGGGTGATGGTCTCCGGCCCCGCTTGAGCGGGGCCGGTTTCGGTCTCAGGCGTTCTGCCACGTGGCGCTGCGTTTTTCCAGGAAGGCATTGACCCCTTCTTTCTGGTCCTGCGTGTCGAACAACTCGGCGAACAGCTCGCGCTCAGCTGCCCAGCCGGCGGCTTGCGGTGCCTGCCGCGCATTCATCACCAAGCGCTTGCAGCGACTGACGGAGGAGGGGCTTTGCTGATCCACCAGGGCCGCCAGTTTGAGCGCCGCCTCGAGTGACTCGCCGCGACCGACCACCTCTTCAACCAGGCCGATCTTCTCGGCTTTCTGTGCGCTGATGCGCTCGCCACAGAGAATCATCCGCTTGGCCCAACCTTCGCCTACCAGCCATGGCAGATTCTGCGTACCGCCTGCGCAGGGCAACAGCCCAACCTTGGCTTCCGGAAGTGCCATTTGTGCCTGCTCTTCGGCGATGCGTATGTCGCAGGCCAACGCGCATTCGAGTCCGCCACCCATGGCGTAGCCATTGATGGCGGCAATCGACACACCGCGGAAATGACTCAAGGCTTCAAAGGCACGCCCGAACAACGCAGCGATTTCCTGCGCATTTTGCTTGTTGCCATCGGCAAACTGCTTCAGGTCGGCGCCGGCGGAAAAGAATTTTTCGCCTTCGCCGGTGATCACCAACGCATACACGTCAGGATTGTCGTTGAGCTGGCCGATGGTTTGTTCCAACGCAGCCAGCGACTCGCGATCCCATGTGTTGACTGGTGGATTGGCGATGGTCAGCAGTGCCGTGTGGTCGCGCATTTCGAGCTGGATCTTTTGGCTCATGTCGGTTCCTTGTGCTTGGAATGATGCGGATGTCGTGAGGCGAAACGGAGTTCGATAGACGAGCCTAGCAGCGTAAAAATAGTAAACCCATGGTGCGAAATGCAGAGGTATTCTGTGTTTTTGCACAGCGTGCCGCGGACAGCACGCGTCAATTTGATGGATCTGGAGTCTGCAGTGGACTGGGACAACCTGCGTTTTTTTCTCGAACTCTCGCGTGCGGGCAAGTTGACGGTCGCCGCGAGGCGATTGGCTGTAGACCACACCACCGTGGCCCGACGGGTGCAGGCGCTGGAAAAAAGCCTGGATCGACAGCTCTTCATCCGCGCCAAGGCGGGGTATCGGTTGTCCGAAGCGGGCCGCGAATTGCTGGCCCAAGCCGAGGCGATGGAAAGCGCCATCGCTTCCATCGAACAGCCGAGCCTGACCGCCGATAAGCTGTCCGGCCAGGTTCGCATTGGCGCCACCGAGGGGTACGGCACCGTGATGCTGGCGGGTCAGCTGGCCAACCTGACCCGTGATTACCCGCATCTCGGCGTGGATCTGCTGGCGGTGCCACGCTCGGTCAGGCTGGCGCGACATGAGGCGGACATCGTCATCACTCTGGAGCGTCCCGAGCGCGGCCCCTACGTGATCACCAAACTCACCGACTACGTGCTGCGGCTCTACGCGTCAGAAACCTACCTGGCGTCACACCCGCCTATCCGCAGCCGCGAAGACCTCAGCGGCCATGTGTTCGTCAGCTACATCGAGGACCTGCTGTACAGCAAGGAGCTGTTCTACCTCGACGAGATCGTTCGCCCCCGTCAGCACTCGCTGCGCAGCACTAGCATCCTCGCCCAGCAGGAAGCCGTCGCCGCTGGAGCAGGGCTGGCGATCCTGCCGGCGTTCCTGGCGGCCAGGGAGCCGTTGCTCAAGGAGGTTCTGGTCGGCGAGGTCGAATTTACTCGAACCTTCTGGATGTTGATGCCGGTGGAAAACAAGGACCTGGCGCGGATGCGTGTGTGTTGGGACTTCCTGCGGGACGTGGCTGCCAACAGTCATGACGTGATGATGGGGCGCGCATGAACCGCGACGGCAAAAACACCATTTCCATCCGGCTGGTGGAGGAGGCGCTGCAGGGTTTCACCTCGTCTTCGCAATCAGCCGAAGAGCTGCTGCGCCAGCTTGGGCTCGGCGATATTGACCTGGCCGACAACGATGCGCGTGTCGATGTGGCTGATTTCAGCAAACTCTGGCGGCGCCTGGCGCGGCAGTTCGACGATGAGTTTTTCGGTATGGATGCGCGGCGTATGCGCACCGGCAGTTTCGCCTTCGTCTGCCGCGCGGCCATGGCCCAGTCGACACTCGATACAGCGCTTCGTGTGGCGCTGGATTTCTTCAGGCTGACCTTCGAAGGCTTCCGCGGCGAGCTGTTTCGCAGCGAAAGCCTGGCGGAGATCACGCTGTCGGAGCCGGAAGATGCGCCGCCGCTCAGGGCCTTCAGCTACTTCACTTTCTGGATGCTGCTGCACGGTCTGGCCTGTTGGCTGGTAGGACGGCGTATCCCGCTGCTAGCCGTCGAGCTGCGTTGCGAAGAGCCGGCCTATACCGATGACTACCGGGTGATGTTCTCGCGCAACCTGCGTTTCGCACGGCCCAGCACGCGGGTCATCTTCGCTGCCGAGGTGCTCGGCCTGCCAGTGCGCCGCAGCGAGCAGGAGCTGCACGGGTTCCTGGCCCATGCGCCGTCCAACATCCTGGTCAAATACCGCGACACCACGAGCCTCGCCAGCCGCATCAAGGCGCAGCTGCGTGAACTGCCCGCCGAACAGTGGCCGACCAGTGAAGCGCTGGCGCGGACGTTGTGCGTATCAGCCTCAACTCTGCGCCGCCGATTGGCCGAGGCAGGGCAGACCTACCAGGCCATAAAGGACCAGGTGCGCCAGGAAATGGCCACCCTGTGGCTGGCGGACGCCTCGATCACCTACGCCGAAATTGCCGAGCGCCTGGGTTTCGCCGACGTCAGTTCGTTCTACAAGGCATTTCGCAAATGGTCCGGGACCAACCCGGGGCAGTACCGCAGCCTGATCTTGCGTGGCGATGAAGGGCCATAGCCCATTTGTAGATGCTAGCGGGGCCTAGTCCTTGCTGGTGATCCGGTCTATTGGTTGGGCCTTGGATCGCCATCAAGCTGGGCTCCTACAGGACTGGCAGGACGAGTACAAACGTCGGCCCGCTCGCCGTCGCGCTTTTCGTAGGAGCGAGCTCGCTCGCGATCAGGCGCTAGCTCAGTTGCGCGGGATGGCGAAGCACGGATCGCCAGTAAGCTGGCTCCTACAGGGCTGGCAGGGCGACTACAGACGTCAGCCACTCGCCGTCGCGCTTTTCGTAGGAGCGAGCTCGCTCGCGATCAGGCGTTAACTCAATTCACGCGGGACGGTGAAGCACGGATCGCCAGCAACCTGGCTCCTACAGGACTGGCAGGACGAGTACAGACGTCAGCCGCTCGCCGTCGCGCTTTTCGAAGGAGCGAGCTCGCTCGCGATCAGGCGCTAGCTCAGTTTGCGCGGGATGGCGAAGCACGGATCGCCAGCAAGCTGGCTCCTCCAGGGCTGGCAGGGCGACTACAGACGTCCGCCACTCGCCGTCGCGCTTTTTGTAGGAGCGAGCTCGCTCGCGATCAGGTGTTAACTCAGTTCACGAGGGGCGGTGAAAGCACGGATCGCCAGCAAGCTGGCTGCTACAAAGTCAATCATGGACCCGCACGGCCCATAGCGTGCACCCGTGCCAGCTGCCTTGGCCAAACCAGTCACCGCGATTGCCCGTAACGACCATTGTCCGTATCCCTCGGTCTGAAGAAGATGAACTCAGATGGACCCGGCAGCTCGCCTGCCGCGATACCTAACATCTTCTCGAGGTCGTGCTGTGGATATTCAAGGCAAAGTCTTCCTGATTACAGGCGGTGCGTCCGGCCTGGGCGCTGCGGCTGCCGAAGCGCTGGTCGCAGCCGGTGCCAAGGTGGTACTGGCGGACATCAATCAAGCATTGCTGAACGAACGCAGTGAAGCGCTGGGGGCGAACGCCATCGGCGTGGTGACCAACGTGTGTGATGAGACCGCCGCTCAGGCTGTCGTGAACGCAGCGGTCGAGCATTTCGGTGGTCTGCACGGGCTGGTCAACTGCGCCGGCGTTGCCAGTGGCGAAAAGATCCTGGGTCGCCAGGGACCGCACGGACTGGACAGCTTCAGCAAGGTCATCGGTCTCAACCTGATCGGCAGCTTCAACATGTTGCGTCTGGCGGCAGAAGCCATTGCCAGGGGTGAGCCGGACGAGCAGGGCAATCGCGGCGTGATCATCAACACAGCCTCCGTTGCGGCTTATGACGGCCAGATTGGCCAGGCCGCCTATGCGGCCTCCAAGGGCGGCGTGGTCGCGATGACGCTACCAGCGGCCCGCGAACTGGCGCGTCACGGTATTCGCGTGATGACCATTGCCCCGGGCGTGTTCGAAACGCCGATGATGGCCGGTATGCCGCAGGAAGTCCGCGACTCGTTGGCGGCTGGCGTGCCATTCCCACCGCGTCTTGGGCGCGCCAGTGAATACGCAGCGCTGGTACGCCATATCATCGAAAACGACATGCTCAACGGCGAAGTGATCCGCCTCGACGGCGCGCTGCGCATGGCCGCGAAATAATCGGAGACAGCAATGCACAACGATCCAATCGTGATTCTGGGCTCGGCCCGCACGCCCATGGGCGGTTTCCAGGGCGATCTCAAAAGCCTCAGCGCGCCGGAACTGGGCGCGGCAGCGATTCGCGCAGCGGTAGAGCGCAGCGGTGTCTCGGCTGAACAGGTTCAGGAAGTGCTGATGGGCTGCGTCCTGCCAGCCGGTCTCGGTCAGGCACCGGCGCGCCAGGCCGCGCTCGGCGCGGGGCTGGGCAAGGCAACCGCTTCCACCACCCTGAACAAGATGTGTGGCTCAGGCATGCAGGCGGCCATTCTGGCGCACGACGCGTTGCGCGCGGGCAGCGTCGATTTGATCGTCGCGGGCGGCATGGAGAGCATGTCCAACGCGCCTTATCTGCTAGAAAAGGCCCGTAGCGGCTACCGCATGGGGCACGGCAAGGTGCTCGACCACATGTTCCTCGATGGCCTTGAAGATGCCTATGACAAGGGCCGCCTGATGGGCACCTTTGCCGAGGACTGCGCGCAGAACCACGGCTTCACCCGCGAAGAACAGGACGCCTACGCCCTGACATCGCTGCAGCGTGCGCGCGACGCTATCAGCGCCGGCCGCTTCGCCAGCGAGATCGTCCCGCTGGACGTCACCCAAGGGCGCGAGCAACGGACCATTCGCGACGACGAACAGCCGCCCAAGGCGATGCCGGAAAAGATCCCGTCCCTCAAGCCGGCGTTCCGCGAAGGCGGCACCGTTACCGCCGCGAACTCCAGCTCCATCTCCGATGGCGCCGCTGCTCTGGTACTAACACGGCGTTCCCAGGCAGAGCAGCTCGGCCTGAAGCCGCAAGCGGTGGTTCATGGCCATGCGGTGTTCGCCGATGCGCCCAACCTGTTCCCGACCGCGCCCATCGGTGCCATCCACAAGTTGCTTGAGCGCACCGGCTGGAGCCTCGACGAGGTGGATCTGTTCGAGATCAACGAAGCCTTCGCCGTGGTCAGCATGGTCACCATGCGCGAGCTCGGGCTGGACCACGCCAAGGTCAACGTTAACGGCGGCGCCTGCGCCCTGGGCCACCCGATCGGTGCGTCAGGTGCTCGAATCCTGGTGACACTGATCGCGGCTCTGCGCGACCGCGGCCTGCGCAAGGGCATCGCGGCCATCTGCATCGGCGGTGGCGAAGCGACTGCCATGGCCATCGAACTGCTCGACTGAGGACTGCTCATGCTGCTCAATGATGACCACACCAGCATCCGTGACATGGCCCGGCAGTTCGCCCAGGAGCGGCTGAAACCCTTCGCTGCGGAATGGGACCGCGAGCATCGCTATCCGGCCGAAGCGATTGCCGAAATGGCCGAACTCGGCTTCTTCGGCATGCTGTGCCCGGAGCAATGGGGCGGCAGCGACACCGGCTACATTGCCTACGCATTGGCGCTGGAAGAGATTGCCGCCGGCGATGGCGCCTGCTCGACCATCATGAGCGTGCATAACTCGGTGGGCTGCGTGCCGATTTTGCGGTTCGGCACCGATGAGCAGAAGCAGCGCTACCTGACGCCGCTGGCCAGCGGCGAGCAGATCGGCGCCTTTGCCCTGACCGAACCGCATGCCGGTTCCGACGCCAGCAGCCTGCGTACCCGCGCCCGACGTGACGGCGATAGCTACGTGCTCAAAGGCGCTAAGCAGTTCATAACGTCCGGTCAGCATGCCGGCACGGTGATCGTGTTTGCCGTGACCGATCCGGACGCCGGCAAGCGCGGCATCAGCGCGTTTATCGTGCCGACCGACACACCGGGCTATCAGGTGGTACGGGTCGAGGACAAGCTCGGCCAGCACGCCTCGGATACCTGCCAACTGGCGTTCGAAGACATGCGTGTGCACGAGTCGCAACGATTGGGCGAGGAGGGCGAGGGGTATCGCATCGCCCTGGCGAACCTGGAAGGTGGCCGCATCGGCATCGCCGCTCAGGCGGTCGGCATGGCGCGCGCAGCCTTCGAGGCTGCACGCGATTACGCTCGCGAGCGTGAAGCGTTCGGTAAGGCCATTAGCGAACACCAGGCCGTCGCCTTTCGCCTCGCCGACATGGCCACTCAGATCGCCGTTGCCCGTCAGATGGTCCTTCACGCCGCCGCATTGCGCGAAGCTGGCCAGCCCGCTTTGGTTGAAGCCTCCATGGCCAAGCTGTTCGCCTCGGAAATGGCGGAGAAGGTCTGCTCGGCATCGATCCAGACACTGGGCGGCTACGGTTACCTCAAGGACTTCCCTGTCGAGCGCATCTACCGTGATGTGCGGGTGTGCCAGATCTATGAGGGCACCAGTGATATCCAACGCTTGGTGATCGCGCGCAATCTTGGGGAATGAGGCATGCGCTTCGCCCGTGGCTGGTCGTAGGGTGGATCGCGCTTCACCGATCCACCTGTGAGATCGCATCGCCGCTTTGGTGGATGGATAAAGCGCCATCCACCCTACGGGGTCGGAGAGTCAAACGAGCCCCATCGTTTGATGTCACTCACGGGACTGGCCGCCAGGAGCATCACGGCGAATTCAACATCACCTAAGGGGGATGCAGTATCCCCTTGCCCCTTGAGGCGAAGCCTTGCCGATTCGAAATAGGGGCCTTTGATTTCCCCCTGGCTAGCTACAACCACAGCGGCATCGTCGGTCACGGCCGCCGCGTATCCACTCCAACCACTGCTGGAAGATTCAGTGGTCTGGTGACTGCTCATCAACGGTAGCCCGACGGTAACGAATACGGTTGAGATAAGACCTTCGCCAAGATCGCGCGCCTATAGCAGGCACGGTGCGCCTATACAGGCTTCCGCTGATACCGTTGGGGTTACAAATAGGGCCGTGAGAAAGGCAGCGAGCAGGTAAGTAGGATGCTTGGCGATGACAGACATGATCGATCCTTGATTGTCTGGTGAGTGTTAAGCGTCGCGCATTGAATCCTATACCGGGGAAGAGATAGCGGGCCTGTTTCACAAGGATGATCGTTGAAAAGCGTTGCCAGGGCGCTTGGATGGAAAGCGCTCCACCGAACCGCCCGGTCGCTTTGTCTGCTGTGCGAATCCTTCATCTCGCGCCTGATCAGTCCCAGCCACCTGCATCTTCCGACACTCTGATCGACCCCGGCGTCCGTGAAAAGCGTGGCGCGGGGGCGGCGTGCAGGGCGCCGTCGATGTTGCGATAGACGCCACGTTGTTGCATGTGTGAGTGCTGCGCGGCTTCTTCCAGGGTGAGCACTGGGGCAACGCAGGCGTCGGTCTCTTCGAGTACGGCGCACCAGTCTGCCCGGCTGCGGCTGGCGAACAGCGCGGCGAGTTGTTCGCTTAGCTCCGGCCATTGCGCCGGGTCATTGCAGCCTTCGCGCAAGGATTCGGGCGCATCGATGTGCTGCATCAGTTCGGTCAGGAACTGAGGTTCCAGCGGCCCGATGGCGATGTCGCGGCCGTCGGCACAGGTGTAGCAGCGGTAATGCGGTGCGGCGCCCGACAGCAGATTGCGGTCGCGTTCAAGGGAGATGGCGCCGCTGGGCAGGAGCCCTGCGAAGAAGCTCATCATCGAGGACACGCCATCAACGATCGCGGCGTCGACCACCTGACCCTGGCCTGACCTTTCCCGTTCCCATAATGCGGCCATGATCCCGAACGCCAGATACAGCGAGCCGCCGCCGAAGTCGCCAACCAGGTTGAGTGGTGGAATCGCTGGGCCTTCGCGATTGCCGATCGCAGCCAGTGCGCCGGTGATCGCCAGATAGTTGATATCGTGGCCGGCACGCTTGGCTAGCGGTCCGGTCTGGCCCCAACCGGTCATGCGGCCATAAACCAAACGCGGGTTGCGCCCGCGAACCTGTTCCGGTCCGAGCCCCAAGCGTTCCATCACGCCGGGCCGAAAGCCTTCGATCAGCACATCTGCGCCTTCGGCCAGCGCCAGGCAGCGTTCGCGTCCGGCGTCGGTGCGGATGTCCAGCGTGAGGCGCTTGCGGCCGCGATCAACCACCGGATTGGGCCAGCCATTGCCGCCCTCGCGCTCGATGCACATCACCTCGGCGCCAAGGTCAGCCAGTAGCATCGCGCAGTGTGGACCGGGCCCGATGCTGGCGAACTCCAGCACGCGCAGGCCGAGCAGCGGGCCTTGGCGGGGTGTGGCGGTGGCGGTCGACATAAGGCGCGTTCCTGTTGGTGATGGGATCCATCGCGCCCGTACGTGCAGGTGGACTGAAACCCACCCTAGGGGTCGCCAGGTGGCTCGCCGGAGATGACTGGGTGAAACCGCAAAACGGCGCGGCCCGCTACGTTCGCTCGGCTGGGTGAAATCGGTGGGCTGAAGCCCACCCTACGGTAGCCACGGTCCCGTCCCCCAGGTTCTGCCGCGCTAAAGGCTCGCCGCGTCAGCTGCGTTTTCCTCCAGCTCTATCAAGTGGTCGCGGTAGCGGTCGCGCAGGGTTTTCTTGTCGATCTTGCCGGTCGCGGTCAGCGGGACGGTGTCGATGATGACGGCGTCGGGCATCCACCATTTGACGATTTGCGGCTCCAGGTAGGCGAGTACGGTGTCGATGCAGATGTCGGCCTCGTCGTGGGGTTCGATGATGAGGATCGGGCGTTCTTCCCATTTCTCGTGGGCCACACCGACCACCGCTGCGATGCGCACACCGGGGCAGGCCACAGCGATGTTCTCGATGTCGATAGAGCTGATCCACTCACCGCCGGACTTGATCACGTCCTTGCTACGGTCGGTGATGCGCATGTAGCCATTGGGGTCGAGGGTGGCGATGTCGCCGGTGTCGAACCAGCCATCGGCGTCCAGTGCGCTGGTTTCGCTGCGGAAATAGCGCTCGACCGTCCAAGGACCGCGCACTAGCAGGGCGCCAGACGTGACGCCGTCATGCGGCAATTCGTTGCCCGCCTCATCGACGATCTTCAGTTCGATGCCGAATTGCAGGCGCCCCTGGCGGGTCCAGATCGCTTCGTTGGTGGCTGCTTCGCCCATGGCCGCGAGCTTGGGCGTCGGGGTGGCGACCACGCCGAGGGGGCTGGTTTCAGTCATGCCCCATAGCTGGCGGACGCTGACGCCATAACGCGTCTCGAACTTCTCGGCCAGCGCACGGGGGACGGCCGAACCGGCGATCACCAGGCATTTGAGCTGGCCGGTGTCTTCGCCCGTGCGCTCTAGATGATTGAGGTACATGGTCCAGATGGTCGGCACGCCGCCGGAGAATGTCACGCCCTCGTTCTGAATCAGCTCCTGCAGGCTGGCTCCGTCCATCTTGTCGCACGGCAGCACGAACTTGCAGCCGTTGATGGCGGCCGTGAAGGGCACGCCCCAGGCGGTGGCGTGGTAGAGAGACGAGCAAGGCATGATGCAGTCGAATGCGGAGAAGCCGAAGGCGCCGGTGAGGCCAGCCGCCATGGCGTGCAGGACGACGGAGCGGTGGCTGTAGACCACGCCTTTCGGGTTGCCGGTGGTGCCGGAGGTGTAGCAGAGCATCGCGCCGGCGTTTTCGTCGAACTGCGGCCAGTCGGTGACCGGCTGTTCCTGCGCGATCAGCGTTTCGTAACTCAGCGCGCCGACCTCGCCTGGTTCGGTGCGCTGGGCATCGGACAACATGATGAAGGTGTGTGCTTTTTCCAGGTGCGGGCGCACACGCTCGACCAAGGCCAGGAAGCTGCGGTCGAACAGCAGCACGCCACTGCCGGCGTGGTTCAGAGTGTAGATGATCTGTTCGTCCGACAGCCGTGGATTGGCCGTGTGCAGCACCGCGCCAATGCCGGGCACGGCGAAGAACAGCTCGAAGTGGCGATGGGTATTCCAGGCCAGCGATGACACCAGGTCGCCGGGCTTCACCCCCAGCTTGCGTAACATGCTGGCGGCTTGGCCGGCGCGTTTGGCGAGCCCGGCGTAGTCGTAGCGCCAGATGGGTTCATCCACCAGCCGAGAGACGATCTCGCGGTCGCCGTGGGCGAGGGCTGCATGGGTCAGGATGCCGCTGATCATCAGCGGGGTCTGCTGCATCGTACCTTTGAGCATCGTCGTATCCTTTTTATTGTTGTCTGGATAGCGGTCGCGCTTACCGCCATCTCGCTCGGGATTACTGCCTCGGGGTGTTTCGTTCTTCAGCTTCTCTGATAGTCGGGCCTTTGATCGCCAGCAAGCTGGCTCCAACAAGAGCAGGTGATACCGAAGACAATCAGGCGGGTCATGAATTGCCGTCCGCGGAAACTTCCAGGGATCATCTGATCCCTGGCAAAACCTGATGCTGCCTTCACGCTTATAGGGG
This sequence comes from Pseudomonas sp. 10B238, assembly GCF_000970615.1. Classification (NCBI taxonomy): domain Bacteria; kingdom Pseudomonadati; phylum Pseudomonadota; class Gammaproteobacteria; order Pseudomonadales; family Pseudomonadaceae; genus Pseudomonas; species Pseudomonas sp. 10B238. The sequence continues at coordinate 531,580 of NZ_KQ033927.1, read as the reverse complement.
TTGATCACAACCCGTAGTTATTCAACTCCCTCGCAATCAACAGTCGCTGAATTTCGCTCGAGCCTTCATATATCTGGGTTATGCGCGCATCGCGGTAATAACGCTCGACGGGGTAGTCCTCCAGGTAGCCGTAGCCGCCGTGGATCTGCATGGCTTTGGAGCAGACGTATTCGGCGACTTCCGAGGCGAACAGCTTGGCCTGGGAGGCTTCGGACAGGCAGGGCAGGTTGGCGCTGCGCAGGCGTGCGGCATGCAGGATCAGCAGGCGCGCGGCATTCAACCGGGTGTGCATGTCCGCCAGCATGTTGGCCACGCTCTGGTGCTCGATGATCGGCTTGTCGAACTGGATGCGCTCACGGGCATAACCCAGCGCTGCTTCGAACGCCGCGCGGGCGATGCCCAGGGCCTGGGCACCAATGCCGATGCGGCCGCCTTCGAGGTTGGAAAGGGCGATTGCCAGACCCTTGCCTCGCGGGCCGAGCAAGTTGGCTTCTGGAATGCGGCAGTCGCGCAAGGTGACGCCGCAGGTGTCCGAGGCGCGGATGCCCATCTTCTTTTCCATGCGATCGACAACGAAGCCGGGGTTGTCGGTGGGGACCAGAAACGCGGACAGGCCTTTTTTACCGAGATCCGGATCGGTGACCGCGAAGACGATGGCGATCTTGGCGCGCTTGCCGTTGCTGACGAATTGTTTGGCGCCATTGATCACCCACTCGCCGTTTTCCAGCACGGCGCGGGTGCGCAGGTTGTGTGCCTCGGAGCCGGCCTGAGGTTCGGTGAGGGCAAAGCAACCGATGGCGCGACCTGCCGCCAGATCCGGTAGCCATTCGTCCTGCTGTTCGGGCGTGCCGTATTTGAGGATCGGACCGCAGCCGACCGAGCTGTGAATGCTCATCAACGCCCCAATGGCGCCGTCACCTGCCGAAATTTCCTCGACCGCCAGGGCGTAGGCGACATAGTCGATATAGGTGCCGCCCCATTGCTCGGGCACGATCATACCCAGCAGCCCCAGCTCGCCCAGCTGGGTCACGGTTTCGTCTCCGATCCAACCGGCCTGTTCCCACGCTTGCGCCTTCGGCGCGATCTCGGCGCGGGCGAAGTCGCGCGCCATGTCGCGGATCATCCGTTGCTCTTCGCTCAGTTCGATGTCTTGCATAAAATCAGTTCCTAGTCGGCGAAGAAGGCCGCCACGCGTGCTGGCGTCACTTCCTCCAGCGTAGGCGGGTTCCAGCGCGGGTTCTTATCCTTGTCGACGATCAGCGCCCGGACGCCTTCGATGATGTCGCCCTGATCGAACCACTGTCGGTCCAGATGCAGCTCCATGGCGAAGCAGTCGGCCAGCGACAGGGTGCGGCCGCGGCGGAGCATCTCTAGCGTGACGCTGACCGAAAGCGGCGAACGGCTGTCGATCACCTTCAAGGTCTCGGCCGCCCAGTCGCGGTACTCGGGGTGCTCTTCGGCGGCCAGCGACTGGCGAATCGCAGCGACGCTGTCATGGGCGAAATGCTTTTCGATAGCCGGGAATAACGCTTTGAACGGTGCATCCGGCAGTTCGGTGCAGCCCATCGAAACCAGAAGGTTGGTCAGCGCTTGCAGCGGCGGCATCGACCAGTCCTGCTGGTCGAGGCATCGTTCGAGTTCCGCGAATTGCTCGTGCGGCACGCTGTAATCGGCGAGACCGGCATACAGCGCATCAGCAGCATTCACATGGTTGCCGGTCAGGCCCATGTAAATGCCAAGGTTGTTCGGCAGGCGCGACAAGAAGTAGCTGCCGCCGACATCAGGGAAATAGCCGATACCGACTTCCGGCATGCCCATGCGCGTACGTTCGGAGATCACCCGCAGCGAGGCGCCTTGAACCAGCCCCATGCCGCCGCCTAGGACGAAGCCATTCATCAGCGCCATCAGGGGTTTGATATACGCATGAATGTACTGATCGAGCGCGTATTCCTCCTCGAAAAACTCGCGGTGCAGGCTGTCGCCGCTTTTGTAGCTGTCGTACAGCGAGCGGATGTCACCACCGGCGCAGAAGGCTTTCTCGCCTGCGCCGCGCAACACCACGGCCACCACGTCTTGGTCGTCAGCCCACTGCTGCAACTGGCAGTGCAGCATCCTCACCATCTCCAGGGTGACGGCATTCAGCCCGGCGGGGCGGTTCAGCGTGAGATAGCCGACGCGATTGCGTACCTCGATCAGTACCGGCGCTTCTGCCTGGGTCATGTCTAGTCCTCTTGGCGGTAAAGTTTGATGATCGCGGAGAAGTCCAGCCCACCGTGACCTTGCATGCTGAAGGCCTGGTACAGCTGCTGCGCGAGACCACCGAGGATAACCGGCTGGCGCACTTGTTTGGCCGCTTCGCTGGCCAGCCCGAGGTCCTTGAGCATCAGGTCGGTGCCAAACCCGCCGCTGTAGCCGCGCGAGGCCGGGCCGTTCTCCAGTACACCAGGGAAGGGGTTGTTGATCTCCGATGCCCAGCATCTGCCGCTGGATGAGTTGATGATTCCGGCCAGAACCTTGGCGTCCATCCCCAGCGCGACGCCAAGGGACATGGCTTCGGCCACGCCGATCATCGAGATGCCCAGCAACATGTTGTTGGCGACCTTGGCCACCTGCCCGTTGCCGGTGTCGCCACAGTGCACGATGTTCTTGCCCATTGCGGCGAGGATCGGCTGCGCTTTCTGGAAATCCGCCTCGCTGCCGCCGACCATAAACGTCAGGGTGCCGGCTGCGGCGCCGACCGTGCCGCCGGATACCGGGGCATCGAGCATGGGGTTGCCATTCCGCGCGGCTGCCGCTGCGACTTCCCGTGCGGACATCGGGTCGATGGTGGAGGAGTCGATCAGCACTACGCCGGACGGTACATGCGCGAGCAGCCCGTCCTCACCGAGGTAGACCTGCTTCACATGGGCAGCCGCAGGCAGCATGGTGATGATGGTTTCGACACCTGCCTGGGCGATTGCAGCCGGCGATGTGGCCTCTTTGGCACCCGCTTCGACCAGCCCGGAGACCGCCGTTGCGGAAAGATCGAAGACAGTGACCTCATGCCCGGCTTTGAGCAGGTTGCGGGCCATGGGCCCGCCCATGTTGCCGAGTCCGAGAAATCCGATATGCATGGCCGTTTCCTTCTTGTTATTGGCGGCTGATTCGACGCCCTGCGCGCAGGCAGGGCGTCGTAGCGGTTACTTGAGGTTGATGGTGGTGTTCACCGGGCCGCCGACTTCGTTCTCGTCGAACCAGCGCTGGGTGACGGTCTTGGTCTGAGTGTAGAACTGAACCACCTGCTTGCCGTACGGGCCGAGGTCGCCGAGCTTGGAGGCACGCGAACCGGTGAAAGAGAACATCGGCACCGGTACTGGGATCGGCACGTTGATGCCTACCTGGCCGACGTCGATCTCTTCCTGGAAATGCCGGGCTGCCGCGCCGGAGCGGGTGAAGAGGGCGGTGCCGTTGCCGTTGGGGTTGGCGTTGATCAGTTCGATGGCTTCATCGAGCGTGTCGGCCTGCATCACGCAGAGCACCGGCCCGAAGATCTCTTCGCGGTAGATGCTCATTTCAGGCTTCACGCCGGAGAAAATGGTTGGCCCGACGAAGTTGCCTTTCTCAAAGCCAGCCACCTGAGGGTTGCGGCCGTCCAATACCAGTTCGGCGCCTTCCGACACGCCGCGCTCGATCAGCGAACTGATGCGATCCAGCGCCGCACAGGACACCACCGGGCCAACATCGGTGCCGCTTTCAGCGCCTGCGTTGATCTTCAATGTCTTGGCTTTGGCGATCAGATCCGGCAGCCAGCTCTGCGCCTCACCCACGAGGATCAGCACTGACAGCGCCATGCAGCGCTGACCGGCCGCGCCGAACGCAGCGCCCGTGAGGTTGTTGAGGGTCTGCTCCTTGTGGGCATCCGGCAGGATGATGCCGTGGTTCTTCGCGCCCATCATGCACTGCACGCGCTTGCCGGCCTGACTGGCGCGGTTGTAGACGTGGGTGCCGACCTTGGTCGAGCCGACGAAGGAAACGGCCTTGATATCCGGGTGGTCGCAGATCAGGTTCACCGCATCGGCGCCGCCATGGATGACGTTGAGCACGCCCGGCGGTACGCCCGCTTCCATCGCTAGTTCGGCGAGACGCATGGTCACCATCGGGTCCTGCTCGGATGGCTTGAGGACGAAGGTATTACCGGTAGCAATCGCCATCGGGAACATCCACAGCGGGATCATCGCCGGGAAGTTGAACGGGGTAATCCCGGCACAGACGCCCAACGGCTGCAGCAAGGTGTAAGTGTCCACACCCGTTGCGACGTTGTTGGCCAGCTCGCCCAGCTGCAGATTGCCGATCCCGGCGGCGTGCTCGACGACTTCTAGCCCCCGGAACACATCGCCCTCGGCATCGGGCAGCGTCTTGCCCTGTTCCGCCGTGAGGATCGCGGCCAGCTCCTTCATGTTTTCACGGATCAGCTGCTGGTACTTGAGGAAGATTCGCGAGCGTACGCCGATGGGGGTCTTGCGCCAGGTCTTGAAGGCTTCCTTGGCACTGGCAACGGCGGCATTCATTTCCGCTTCGGTAGCGAAAGGCACGCGGGCCAGGACCTCCTGAGTCGCCGGGTTGATGATGTCGCGCCACTCGCTGGTGGACGACTCCATCAGCTCACCGCCGATCAGGAGTTTGACTGTGGGGATGGCACTTGACTGGGTCATGGCGTGTCCTAGCGATTGTTGTTATTCGGATAGGCAAGTCGATGGAGCTGTCCTGATCCTAGAGTGCATATTTGTCAACATCAATGCGGCTCGATGCATAGCTGGTCTGCATAAATGCACAGGCTATGCTTCCAGCGAATGTGGCGGGCTGCTGAAGCTCGCCGCCTCGCTTGGTTCAGTAAACTCTGCTAGCGGGACACCCATCGACCGGCCGTGAAAGGTGCTAATGCAGATTGCAAATATCTCCGGCGCGAACCCGGCAACCGATTCTCTTGCGGATTCGCTGCCGTTCGATGATCCCGTACTCGACGTCATGCCCATGGGCGTGTGCGTGCTCGACGCCAACGGCGCTGTGCAGCGCTACAACCGGATGGCCGATCAGCTGTGCGGCGGGGTGCTAGCCAGTCACGGACGCCTGCGGATGGTGCGAAACGATGGTGAGCTGATGCCGCTTGCCGATACCCCGCTGGCTTACGCGATTCGCACCGGTCGCTCCGCTCAGGACGTCGTGCTGCTGATCGAGCGGCCCGATGGCATTTCAGCCGCTGTGTTGGCCAATATCGAAGCGCTGCGCAACGGCACCGGACAGATCACCGGCGCAGTTGTGTGCTTTCAGGCTATTACGCCTGCGCGGCAGTCAAGCGCCGATCGGCGGCGTGATGTCGACTGGTTGAGCGCGATGGTGAACCACACGCCCGAATGCGTGAAGGTGGTTGATCGCGACGGGACGCTGGTACAAATGAACCCGGCTGGCCTGCAAATGCTGGCAGCGAACGCGCCGGAGGACGTGGAGGGTGCCTGCGTTTTTGAGCTGATCGCGCCTGAGCATCGAGCCTCATGGCAGGAGCAGCACCTCCGGGTTTGCGATGGCGAAAAACTCAGTTGGGAATTCGACATCATCAATTTCGCCGGGAACCGGCGGCACATGGAAACCCATGCAGTGCCCATGACGCTGCCAAATGACAGAAGCGGATCAAGGGGTGGTTTCGTACAACTGGCAATCACTCGCGACATTACCGAACGTAAGCAACTGGAGGCAGCGAATCGTGAGGCCGACCAGCGCTTGCGCGACCTTCTGGAGGCCTTGCCTTCGGCCGTTTACACCACCGATGCGAATGGCAAAGTCAGCTACTTCAACCAGGCTTGTGTCGAGCTGACCGGGCGTGTGCCCATCATTGGTAGCGATGAGTGGTGCGTATCCTGGCGGTTGTACTGGCCAGACGGCACACCGATGCGTCACGAGGACTGCCCGATGGCCGTGGCAGTGAGCGAAAACAGCGCTATCCAGGGTGCCGAGGCGTTGGCTGAGCGCCCGGACGGGACCCGTGTGCCGTTTCTCGCGTACCCCGCTCCGCTGCGTAACAGCGCCGGCGAGCTGATTGGCGCGGTCAATATGCTGGTCGACATCAGCGAGCGAAAGGTCGCCGACGATCATCGCCAATTGTTGCTCAATGAGCTTAACCATCGGGTCAAGAACACACTCGCGACGGTCCAGTCGATTGCTGCGCAGAGCTTTCGCCGCGATGCCAGCAACCAAGGCTACCAGTGGTTCGAAGGGCGCTTGATCGCGCTATCCAAGGCGCACGACGTGCTGTCGCGGGAGAACTGGCAAGCCGCTGACCTGCGTGATGTTATTGAGCAGGCCGTCGCGCCGTTCCGGGTCGATGGCCAGCAACGTTTCGTCAGCGAGGGGCCGGCGCAGCGGTTGCGGCCCAAGCAAGCGTTGGCGCTGGCTATGGCACTGCATGAACTGTGCACCAACGCGGCCAAATATGGAGCGTTGTCCAGCGACTCAGGCCAGGTGCGCATCGCCTGGGAGGTGTCACTGTCGGAGCAGGCACCCACTCTCCAGTTGCACTGGGAGGAGGTCGGTGGCCCGGTCGTTACCCCACCCGTACGCAAAGGGTTCGGGTCGAGGTTGCTTGAGCGCGGATTGGGTGGTGAGTTGGATGCCGAGGTATGTTTGGCCTATCTCGCCGGCGGCGTTGTTTGCGATATAGAGGTGCCGTTGCAATGAGTGGTCTGTGTTCGAAGGTACTGGTCATCGAGGATGAAGCGCTGATCGGCATGCTGCTGGAAGACATGCTGCAGGACATCGGCTGCGAACATGTGGAACTGGTGCCACGCTTTGCGGAGGGCATGCAGGCAGCCGAGAGCGGTGATTTCGATCTGGCAGTGCTGGACGTCAACCTAGACGGGGTCAATAGCTTTCCGATTGCGGATCGCCTGATCGACCGCCACATCCCGTTGGTGTTCGCGACCGGCTATGGCTCGGTCGGCATGGACCCGCGCTACGCGCACATTCCGACGCTGCAAAAGCCATTTTTCTTCAGTGACCTCGAGCGAGTCGTGCGCCAGGCCTTGGCAATTGACTGAGAGGGCAGGCCACGTTCTGAATGGCCTGCCACTGCACGTATGCTGCTGCGAGTGGGCGAAGCTGCAGCTGGCCGGTAGGGTGTTACGGCCCCTGTGTAACGAACGCCGAATTGCCTGTACCGTTCTGCATGATGGCCGCGTCGTACTGCTGCACGTTGTCCCATGCACCCGTTTGCACGAGCGACGCGTAATTCTCCGTGCCCACCTGCTCAATGGTGCCGCTGCTGTAGTAGCCCATCTGAACCACGTCTATCTCGTTGGCCGTTCCGTTCTGGTCAATGACAAGGCTGCTGCCGTCGAAATCCTGCTCGATATCGACCCGGTTGGAATTACCGGTGGAGCGCCCAACGACTGACGTCGAGCGTCCGCCTTGCTCTGCAGTCAGCACGTTGCCGATGCCGTCCTGGGTATAGGAGAACGATGAGAAGCCACCAGATTCCACCACATCTGCGACGTTGTCCGTGCCGATCTGAACCAACGCCACATCTCCTGAGGAATAACGGCCGCCTGAGCGCTGGTCGAGCGTCGCCTCGTTCCCGGTGCCGTTCTGGCTAATGGACGCATAGGCGCCATAAGGGAAACCGTCTTGAGTGAGTTTGATGACGTTGGCTGTGCCGGTCTGCTCGGTATCGGCAGAGGCACTGCCAGACTGTTCGATGTAGGCGGTATTGCCGTCACCGTTCTGGACGCCGGTGTAGCGTTTGCTCAGGCGCCCGACCTGGAAAACCTCGGTGGCATTGCGCTGTCCGCTCTGGCTGATCGTCGCGGCGTTCCCGGCGCCGTCCAGCTGTTCGATGTATGCAAGGTTGCTGATCCCTGCCTGCGAAATGGCGGCCGACTGGCCTACGCCCACCGAAGATTGAAGGATGGTCGCCAGGTTGTATTGACCGTCTTGACTGATCGCCACGCTGCCGTTGGAACCACTCTGATCGGTAACAGAGATATTGCCGCTGCCGACCTGATCGCTCTCGGTCGTCAATCCGACACCGCGTTGCTCGGTGAAGACAACGTTGGCCGTGCCGTTCTGACGCTGGGTGACGCTGCTGGAATCGCTTTGCTGAACCACATCGGCGACGTTATCAGTACCCGTCTGGTCCTGAACCGACTCGCTTGCGGCATAGGCGTGGTTAGCAATCAGCAGTGAAATGGCGGCTGCCAGGATTGTTCTTTTTGTTTGCATATCAGTATCCCTCCGCTGCAGGAGCCTGAGTTCTATTCGTCAGGTTTGCAGTTGTGTATCCACCGGAAAGACGACCTGGCATGGGCGGAGAATTAATACCTCCAGCACAACGCGGCATTAAACGAAGGCCTTGATGTAGGGGCCCGATTTGCCAGCATTCTGCTTTGTATTGTTTGGAAATAACGAGATGACGAGCGGGTGCGAAGGGGACTATGCCGGTTCTGGCGGGCGGCAGTCGGCGAGCAGCTGCTTGGTGAAGAACGTCTGTTGCGACTTGAGGTTGAACAGTTCAGGCGAGAACAGCCAGCTGTGGGTAATGCCCATAAGGCTTGCATAGACAAATAGCGCGCGGCTGTGTGGCTTGGCTGTGCCAGGGTCGATGCTTGGGCTTGCGGCTTCGATGAGCGTTTCCAGCAGCGTAACGATGTCGCGTGTCAGTTTGCGCTCACGCGCGAGGGTATCGGCCATCTGCTCGGTGAATTCGGTCTTGTTCAACAAGATCTCGAATGATTGCCGGTGCCAGCGATCCTCCAGCAACAGGCGAAACCATTCGCTGATGAAGTGCTCGAGAGCCTCGAGCGGCCGCTCGGCCATGCTCTGGCTCTGGGCAATCAGTTTTTCCAACGGCTGCTGGGAAAAGCCCAGAACCGCCTGGTACAACTCATCCTTGTTCTTGAAGTGCCAGTAGATCGGTCCGCGGCTGAAGCCTGCTTCATCGGCGATCATCGCCAGGGTCGTGTTGGAATAACCGTTTTTGCTGAACAGCTCCAGCGCGGCGGCGATGATCTTCAGCCGGGTTTGTTCGGCGTCTTCTTTGGTACGGCGCATGAGCTTGATCGTTGAGAGAGTGGGGAGAGCGAACGCGAGCTGCCAGCTTCAGGTAGAAGCTGGCAGCCGGCACTTTTACAACTTCCCGTCTGCCGCCATCTGCATGTAGGTGGTATCGAAGCGCAGTTTGACGTTGGCATCGGAGCCGAGCAACTTGTCGCCCGGCATGGCGATGCCGACGAAATCTACCGAGTCGGCGCCGTCGCCTAGCAAGCCGTGATCGAAGGAGAACTGGCGAACGCTGTCCATGGCTTGGTAGGCCTCGTCGCTTTCGATGAAGGCCAGCGAATCGGCCGGCTTCCAGAACATCTTCATGCCCTTGAGCTGGCTTTCGTAACCGGCTTGATCGGTGCCCGATGCTTGTCCCAGGGCTGCTCGTGCCTTGGCGCCTTCCTCGGTATCGCTTTCGAGGATGCCCATCACCTCATACCAGGCGCCTACTAGCGCTTTGCCGAAGTTCGGGTTGTCCGCCAGGGTTTCGCTGTTGACGATGGTCAGGTCCTTGATATGGCCCGGGATCTGGCTGGAATCGAAGGCCTTGTGCGCGCCGGGCATGGCAGCGACTTCATCGAGCAGCGGGTTCCAAGTGACGACGTTGCGCACGTCGTCGGTGCTGAACGCCGCGACCAGATCGGCATCCGAGGTATTCACAACCTGCACGTCGCGCTCGCTCATGCCGACGCTGTCCAGTGCCTGGGCCAGCAGGTAATGCGAGACCGACAGCTCGACCAGATGAATCGGCTGGCCTTCGAGCGATTTCAGATCGGCACTGTCCTTCATCACCAGGCCGTCGTTGCCGTTGGAGTAGTCACCGACGATCAGGGCCGTGGTGTCTACGCCGCCGGCAGCCGGGATCGAGAGCGCATCCATGCTGGTGGCGACAACGCCGTCGAACTGGCCCGCCGTGTACTGGTTGATTGATTCGACGTAGTCGTTGATCTGGGTGATGTTCACCTTGATCCCGTATTTGTCGGCCCATTTCTTCATGATTCCCGACTCGTCGGCGTACTGCCACGGCATCCAGCCGGCGTAGATCGTCCAGGCGATGTCGAAGGTTTTCTTTTCCTCGGCCTGCACGGCAAAAGGCGAAAGGGCTGCAAAGATCACGGCGCCGGCACAGAGTGCCCGCTTGAACGTATTGGCTTGCATGGTGAATCTCCTTTTCATCGAGTCAGAAGAATTTCAGGTAGCGCTGGATTTCCCAGTCGGAAACATGGGTGTGGTAGGCATTCCATTCGTCGCGCTTGTAGTCGACGAAGGCCTGGTACATGGCGTCGCCGAAGACCTGACGGGACAGCGGGTCGGCCTCGAAGGCGTCGATGGCTTCGGACAACGTACGCGGCAGGGTCTCGATGCCCATGTCCGCGACGTCCTTTTCGCTGTAGTCGTACATGTTCTCGCGGTGCGGTTGGCCCGGCTCAAGCTTTTCACGTACCCCTTCGAGACCAGCGGCAAGGATCATCGCGGCGCCGAGATAAGGGTTGCAGCCGATATCGGCGGCGCGACATTCCACTCGCGCGCCTTGGGACGGAATACGCAGCATGTTGGTGCGATTGTTGTTGCCGTAGCAGACGAACACTGGTGCCCAGGTCGAACCGGACATGGCGCCCTTGCGAATCAGCCGCTTGTAGCTGTTCACGGTGGGCGCGATCACTGCGCAAATGGCCTTGGCGTGTTTCAGGACACCAGCGATGAAGTGGTAGGCGAGCGGGGTGACACCACAGCCGTGCGGGTCCTCACCGTCCACCTCAAAGAGATTCTTGCCAGACGCCAGATCCGCCAGCGACATGTTGTAGTGCGCGCCGCTACCGGTGCGCTGCGCCGAGGGCTTGGGCATGAAGGTGGCGAACGCGCCATGCTTGCGGGCGATCTCATTGGCCATCATGCGGAAGAACACGAAGCGGTCCGCCATGGTGAGTGCGTCCGAGTACTTGAAGTCGGTTTCGAACTGGCCGTTGGCGTCCTCGTGGTCGAAGGAGTAGACGCCCCAGCCCATCTCGTTCATGGCCTCCACCAGTTCGTCGATCACCGGCAGGTTGTCCATCAGCAGTCGCGGGTCGTAGCAGGGTTTGGCTGCGGTATCGCGATCGCTGAGCGGGGCGAAGCCGCCGTCCGGAGTGTCCTTATAGAGGAAGAATTCGGTCTCGATGCCCAGATTGAAGCTGTAGCCCATCTCGGCTGCAGCCTCAGTCTGGCGCTTGAGAATACCGCGCGAGCAGGCGTCGAACGGCTTGCCGTCTAGGTACAGATCACTGGCGAACCAGGCCAGGCTGCGGTTCCAGCTGCACTGGGTGGCGCTGGCCGGGTCCGGCATGGCGGCGACTTCGTTGTCGCTGATCTGCTGCGGGACGCCGTCCAGCGCCGCCCCGGTATACAGCTCCGAGCCACGCAGCATCTGGCCGAGATGCGCCAGTGGCACAAATTTGCCTTTGATCACGCCGTGCATGTCCACGTAGCTGGCCATGGCGTACTTGACGCCTTTGTCCTGCAGGCTCTGTTTGAGTTCGTCGATCTGGGAAAGCGGAAAGGTCGTCATGGTGGGAAATCCCTTGCTGAATTCTGGCCAGCGTTACGCGCTGTGGCACGAATCCTTCATCCAATATACATGCCAGCGTGTATAGAAAAGCTGCTGCAAGACCTGCCGGGACACCCGCCAATGCTGCTCAGAGGAACTGCAAGTGCTTGAGATAAAAAGGGAAAAAAGATTCATCGAGCTGGGCGATCTAGCGCTTGAAAGGGGCCAGACTTTGCAGAAAGCGCGGCTCTGCTATCAGGTCGTCGGCTCGCCGAATGCACAGCGAGACAACATCGTGCTGATTCCCAGCTACTACGGTGGATCGCATTGGGGCAGTCTGCCCCTGCTTGGTGCAGGCAGCCCCCTGGCCAGTGGTGACTGCTGTGTGGTGTTGACCAATCTGTTCGGTGCCGGTTGGTCCAGCTCTCCGAGCAATGCCACCGCAGGGCAGGGCGGTGCGGATTTTCCGCACATCACGCTGGCGGATAACGTGCGGGCGCAACGCATGTTGCTCGACCAGCTGTTTGGCCCAACATGGCAATTGCACTTAGTCACTGGCTGGTCCATGGGCGGAATGCAGGCGCTTTACTGGGCATTGTTGTTCCCTGAAAAGGTGCAACGCATCCTGCCGTTTTGCTGTACGGCGCGCTGCTGGCCGCACAATTTCGTCTTCCTTGAAGGTGTGAAGGCAGCTCTGCAGGCCGATTCGGCCTGGCTGGGCGGGCGTTATATCAAAGCACCCGAACGCGGCCTGCGAGCCTTCGGCCGCGCCTATGCCGGTTGGGCTTACTCGCAGGCGTTCTTTCGCGCCGAGCAATGGCGTGAGCTGGGTTTCACCAGTCTCGATGCCTTGCTCGACTATTGGGAACAGGACCACCTGGAGCAGGACGCCAACGATCTGCTTTGCGTGCTCGATACCTGGCAGTCAGCCGATCCGTCCGCGCTGCCCGGGTTTGGCAGCCTGGACGAGGCGCTGTCCCACCTTTCTGCTCGGGCGATCATCATGCCCAGCAGCAGTGATCTCTATTTCACCGTTGAAGACGCGCGACACGAAGCCTCGTTGATGCCCAACGCCGAGCTGCGGGTGCTGCAGTCGGACTGGGGCCACTGCGCTGGCGGGCCAGGGCGCAGTCCGCAGGCTATGGCGCAGGTCTTCGCCGCCATGCATGACCTGCTGGCGTCCTGATGTGAGCCCTAGGACGGCTGGCACGGTTCTGGCTAATAGCTAAAAGCCAGCGCCGCCAGGTGCTGTGCTTTCCACCGCCTCTGCGGACACCTGCCATGGGATGCGTATGCCGAAAGACTCGATCGATATTCTCTGGGTCGTGCTGTGCGCCGGTCTGGTCTTCAACATGCAGATTGGGTTTTTGTGCCTGGAAGCCGGCCTGACGCGAAGCAAGAACGCCATCAACGTCGCGACCAAGAACATGGCTGACCTGTGCATCGCCTTGCTGCTCTATTGGTCATTCGGTTTCGCGCTTATGTTCGGCACCAGTCAGGACGGGGTGATGGGCACGGGTCTGTTCATGCTTGAACTTGCGGTCGACGACAGTTGGCCGCTGGCTTTTTTCCTGTTCCAGGCAATGTTCTGTACGACCGCCGCCACCATCGTTTCGGGCGCGGCCGCCGAACGTATGCGCTTCAACGCCTACCTGATCGTCGCCGCGCTGTCGGCTGGTCTGATCTACCCCTTGTTCGGCCATTGGGCATGGGGCGGCGCCTTGCGTGAAGGTCAGGGTTGGCTCGCGCAGCAAGGATTTGTCGACTTTGCGGGCTCGACCGTGGTGCACGGCGTAGGCGGGTGGATCGCGCTGGCAACGGTGATGGTCATCGGCCCGCGCGCGGGCCGCTTCGATAGCAAATGGCTGCGGCAGAACATGCCGGGCTCGAACCTGCCACTGGCGATGCTCGGCGGCTTGCTGCTGCTGTTCGGCTGGTTCGGCTTCAACGGCGGCAGCACCTTGAGTTTCGATGGCCGCGTGCCGGGAATCGTCGTCAATACCGTTGTTGCAGGCATGGCTGGCATGGCATTGGCGATGCTGCTATCGCAATGGCGGCACGGCTACGTCGAGCCCGTTGCGTTGCTCAACGGTATGCTGGCCGGGTTAGTGGCGATCACCGCGAGTGCTCATGCGGTCAGCATTGCCGACTCCCTGCTGATCGGGGCAGGCGGCGGCCTGGCGATGTGGCTGGCAGACCGGCTGTTGGTGCGCTGCGCCATCGATGATGCGGTCGGCGCGGTTCCGGTTCACTTGGCGGCTGGCTTGTGGGGCACTGTGGCGGTAGCGCTGTGTGCTGACCCGCTGCTGCTCGGCACCGGTCTGAGTCGTTTCGATCAACTGATGGTTCAGTTGCAGGGCGTGTTGGTATGCGCGGTCTGGGCCTTCGGCGTGACCTATCTGCTGTTGCGGCTGATCAATCGGTACTACCCGATGCGGGTAAATCCCGATGATGAGCGCGTGGGATTGAACGTCAGCGAACATGGCGCACGCACTGAACTGATCGAGCTGCTCGACGCCATGGCTGAACACCAGCGCCAGGGCCATTTCCAGCGCGAAGTGGAGGTCGAGCCGTTCACCGAAGTCGGGCAGATCGCCGAGCAATACAACAAGGTGATCCGTGCCCTGCAACACGCAGTGGCGAAGACGCAGAGCATCGTGCGGGACATCCGTGACGGCATTGTTACCTATGGGCCCGACGGCATCCTGACCAGCTGCAATCCCGGCGCCGAACGACTGTTTGGTTTGCCGGCCGAGCAGATCGTCGGGCAACCCTTTCAACGTTTCGTCGTGGGCAGCAGTGGTTCGCTGTTGCCGGAAGCCGGCGGCGAGTTAAAAACCGAACTGATGCTCCACGGCAAAGACGGCGAGTTGTTTGCCGCAGAGCTGACCGCCAGCCAGGGAAATCGCCCGCAGGACGCCTTCGTTTGCATGGTGCGAGACATCACCGAACGCCGACAGATCGAGGAGCAGCTGTTCGCGGAGAAGATGCTCGCCCAGGTCACGCTCGCTTCCATCGGCGATGGCGTGATCACCACCGACCGGGCTGGGCGCGTGCGCTATCTCAACCCCAGCGCCGAGCGGCTGATCGGCTGGAGCCAGGCCGCCGCGCAGGGGCTGGTGCTTGACGAGGTCTACCAGCTATTCGACGAGGCCACCGGTGCGCGGCTGCTCAATGCCGCCAGCCTCGGTCTTCGGCGCAGAAGTGACCGTCAGGATCGTACAGAGCGTGCGCCGGGCATCCTTCATCGACCTGATGGCACGCAATTGGCTGTACAGGATGCGGTTGCGCCCATCCGCGACGCCGAGGGTGCCGTCATCGGTACTGTGCTGACCTTTCGCGATGTCACGGTCACCCGCCAGCTGGCTCACAAGCTGACGTTCCAGGCCAATCACGACAACCTGACCGGGCTGGTCAATCGCTCCGCGTTCGAGCGCCAGATCGAGTCGCTGCTGCGCGAATATACCGGTGGCGAGCATGTTCTCTGCTACATGGACCTGGACCAGTTCAAGGTGGTGAACGACACCTGCGGCCATGCCGCCGGTGACGAATTGCTGCGCCAACTGGGTCAACTACTGAGAGGCCGTGTGCGGGGCAGTGATCTGCTGGCGCGCCTGGGCGGCGATGAGTTCGGCATCCTGTTCAATGAGTGTTCGTTGAAACAGGCGGTGCGGGTTGCCGAAGACATACGCCACGCGGTTGACGAGTTTCGCTTCAGTTGGGAGGGCAAGAGTTTCGCGGTTGGCGCCAGCATCGGTCTGGTGGCCATCGACGAGCACGCGAAAACGCTCGGCCCTTTGCTTGGTGCTGCCGATAGTGCCTGTTATGCGGCCAAGGACGGCGGTCGCAACCGCGTGCATGTGTATCAGGCGGACGACCAGCAACTGATGGAACGCCGCGGCGAGATGCAATGGACGCACCGGCTACGGCAAGCACTGGATGGCGACCTGCTGCGTTTGTTCGTGCAGCCTATCGTGCGTGCCGCAGGCGACGACGGTTCGCAGCGCTATGAAGTGCTGGTACGCATGCAGGGCGAGGATGGCAGCATCATTCCCCCCGGCGCCTTCATGCCCGCGGCTGAACGTTACGATCTGGCACCAGCGGTGGATCGCTGGGTGGTCGGCAATTTCCTGGCATGGGTTGGCGATCTACGTCGTCGTCCCGGTGCGTCGCTGGGGCATTATTCGATCAACCTGTCGGCAACCTCGCTGGGTGAGGAAAGCTTTCTCGAATTCGTCCTGTCGGCCATCGAGCGCCACCAAATCCCCGCCAATTGCCTGTGTTTTGAAATCACCGAAACTGCGGCGATCGCCAACCTCAGCCGTGCCATGACCTTCATGAACAGCCTCAAGGCTGTGGGTTGCAGCTTCGCACTGGACGACTTTGGCTCGGGCCTGTCGTCGTTCGGGTACCTCAAAACCCTGCCGGTGGATTATCTGAAGATCGACGGCAGTTTCGTTCGGGACATTGATCGCGACCCCATCGCGCGGGCAATGGTGGCGTCGATCAACAACATCGGCCATGAAATGGGGCTAAGTACCGTGGCGGAGTTCGTTGAGTCAGCGGCCATCCTCGAGTGCCTGCAGGACATCGGCGTCGACTACGTGCAGGGTTACCACCTGGGCCGGCCGGGACCGCTCGCCGAGCTATCCGGCGTGCGGATGATGCCGCGCTGAACGACGATGCGATCTGGACCGGTAGGGTGGGCCGGGCAGCGTTCCGCTTTAGCCCACCGCGGGCTGCTCAGCGGGTACTGAAGGGGACAGCTGCACAACCCGCTCGACAGTAGGGTGGGCTTCAGCCCACCGTGGATGCTAACCAGCGATCGCTGTCAGTTTCTGGAGCTGGTCGAGATCGGTCTCGACCTCAATCCCAAGATATCGAACGGTGCTCTCCAGCTTCGTATGGCCGAGCAGGAGTTGAACCGCCCGCAGGTTCTTCGTTCTGCGATAGATCAGTGATGCCTTCGTACGTCTCATTGTTTGAGTGCCATACATGGCAGGATCAAGGCCTATGGCTTTCACCCAGCCTTTTACTATACGAGCGTATTGACGAGTGGATCGATGGACCTGTTTCACCCAAACGCTTGGTTCATCGCATCGGGCGTTTGATATTTCAAAGATAGGTGCGGACGCTCGCGCGTTGTAGATCGCTACCGACTCGCTCACCATCTTCTTCGCCTGGGTTAAATCCTGTGGTCTCTGGAGCAAAAGCTCGGTCTTCAATATCCCATTGACCCGCTCTGCAATTGCGTTTTGATAACAGTCATAGCCGTCCGTCATCGAGCACCTGATACGGTGCGAAAGCGACGCCGTTATCGTAGAAGTACGCAATCATGGCGGCCCTCTACTTCCGCCGCAGTCATTGAAGGAAATTTTTAATCCCTTGGTTCAACTTTCAGAAAACGAACGGAACGAAGGCCGACCGTCGAATAGCCTGGGCCTTGGTATGTTCATTGCGCGTGAAATCACTGTGGCACACGGCGGAACCATAACGGCAGAGTCGAACCAAAATTACGGTACCGTACTTACCGTCAATCAAGAACCTGGGCGGTCCAAGAACCGAACGCTGGTAGCGGTACACCTAATTGCCGGCGGTGGTCAGACTGGCGATCCCGAGTGAACGCGCGGTTTGAAGTTTAGTTGGGCGAAAAGCGGGTTAAGGGATTAAGGAGTCGGTGTATCGTGAAACGGCATCAGGAATGACTAGCGAATTGCACGTGCTGATGGTTGACGACGAGTTCGATTTGCTCGAGATCGTCGCATCGCTGCTCGAAACTGAAGGCTTCCAAGTTTCAGTGTATGACGACCCTCGGTCAGCCGTGGCAGCCGTATGTGATGGGTTAACTCCTGATTTGGTAATGCTCGACTTTCGCATGCCGTGGTTGAACGGCTCGGAGACTCTCAAGCAGATGCGAGGATGCGGGCTGACGGCGCCTGCCGTGCTGGTATCGGCCATGGCGAGCCTGGCGGCTGAATCGGCCGCAGCTGGCTTCGACGATGCGCTGTCGAAGCCCTTTGAGATCGACGAGCTGGCCCGCCTGCTGCGACGCCTGCCGTCAGTAACGCGCGCACCGGGTCCAGGAATGGCCTGATGATCTTTCTGTCCAATATCAGGCATCCCGATGTAGACCAGGTCCGCGCCGCTTGGGAACGCTACGTGCGGCACGAAGAGCTGGCGCCCGACACGCTGCGGCCGTACGTGCTGAGAGCGTGGAACCGCGCACGCGCCAGCGGGTGCAATCCTCGCCTCGGCCGCGCCGACCTGCTGGGAGAAAGCGAAACACAGCAGCTGCTCGCACAGCGTCACGAGTTCATCACGGCAACAGCGCCCTTTCTCGGGGCCTTATCCAGAGCGGCAGGGGCCAATCGGCATGCGGCGATGCTGGCGGACACCGACGGCCGCCTGCTGCGTCTGGTCGGCGACCCTGAGACAATGGCCGATGAGAATTTCCCGCGACCGGGCTCCCTGCTTGATGAGGCTCATGCGGGCGCCAACGGCGTCGGCACCTCGATCGTGGAGAACGGTTATGTGGAACTGGTAGGCCCCGAACATTTCATCGAGGGCTTTCAGGCTTTCACGTGCCAGGGTGTACCGATCACCGGGCCGCAGGGTCCGGTGGGCGTGCTGAGCATGTCGGTACGGACCCTGGCCACGGCTGACCGTGTGCGTGACATCCTGTTCTGCGCCACGGAGGCGATGGAATGCGATTTGCTGGCCAAATGGCTATCTAGCACCAGCGGTGAGGAGATGGTGCACATCCTGGAACGTCTGCGGCAAGACATGCTGCAACGCCTTACCACCGCCCGCTTACGCATGGAGGTCGCTGCGCGCCGGATTGCCGCCGGTGCCGACGTAAGTACCATGGTGCAGACATCTTGGGCTATGAGCGGGCAGTTCGCTCGCCAGGCCCAAACCTGGCGCGTGCTGGCGCTTGAGCGCACCGGCCCCGCCCAGCTTGAGCCGCTGGAGCTTGCAGACATCGTGCAGGACCTGGTGGATTTGCTTGCCACCGAGGCGCGGGTGATAGGCCTGCAGTTCGAGTGGGCTGTTGCCGAACGCGTGAGGGTGCTGGACGATCGTCAGGTGCTGACTCGACGCCTGCTCGGGGGCTTTCTGTCGGCCCTGCAGCGGGCAGCGTCCGGGTCGACCCTGGTCATCGAAGTCCGGGCTGTTGCGGGGCTCGGGCGCACGGCGCTCAAGGAGCGCCTCACCGACGGCCGGGTGTGTCAAGGACCAATATTTGAATCCTTACGGGAGTTGTAAGTCGCCCCGAGTTCATCGCGCGCGGTGCGGGTGCAGAGGAGCTCTTCGCTGAGTTCGAAGCACCGATGAGAGATGGCAACGGACAAAACCTCATAACCATTTACTCGTCATCGCCAGTTGCTGAGCACTCCGAGACCATAAGGTTGATCCGCGAGTGAATCGTTCCAAGTTTCGTGGACGCCTCCAAACCTCAAAATCGAGCCTAGATGAACATCCGCTCTTGGCCGGTGGCAGCCATTCTCGGATGCCGCGTTAAGCATCAGGTCAAACGGGCCGCGCAGGTGGAGCTCGCGCGGCCAGTCGATGAATTACCCGGCAATGGCCGTGAGTTTGGCCAATTGATCGAGATCGGTCTGCATGCCTGACGTCTCCCTGATGCGCGTCAGGATCTCGCGTTTCAGGGCGGTGAATTCGGGCGACAGCTTCATGTCTTGGTTGCGCTGCGCTGGCAGCGGCACCTCATAGATGGAATCGATTCGCCCTGGCCGTGGCGCCATCAGCACCACGCGGCCGCCGAGGTAGATGGCTTCTTCGACGTCGTGGGTGACGAACAGAATCGTGGTTTTCTCGAGCTTGTGCACGTGGCGGATCAGGTCGTGCATCACCTCACGCGTCTGGGCGTCCAGCGCGCCGAAGGGTTCGTCCATCAACAATGTCGCTGGCTTGGGCATCAACGCTCGGGCGATGGCCACGCGCTGCTGCATACCGCCGGACAGCTGGCTTGGAAAGGCATCGGCAAAGTTAGTCAGGCCCATCAGGCTGAGCAGGGCGTCGGCTCGCCCGCTAGCGGTTTCAACGTCACCATCGCCACGCACTGTGTCCGAAATCACTTTGAGTTGGCGGCAGAACTTGATGTTTTTCATGACCGTAAGCCATGGGTAGAGGCTGTAGTGCTGAAAGACCATCGCGCGGTCGACGCCGGGGCCGTCCACGGGGTTGCCATCGAGCAGGATTTCGCCGCGACTCAGGGTTTCCAGGCCGGCAATGATGCGCAGCAGGGTGGATTTGCCACAGCCCGAGGCGCCGACGAAGGTGATGAATTCGTTGGGGCGCACATCCAGGCTGACCGATTGCAGCGCCTCGACCTCGCGCGTGTCGCTAATAAAGGTTTTGCCTACCTGCTGAATACGGATCTTGGCGTTGGTCATGCTTGTGTCCTCCACGGGAAGGCGCGGCGGGAAAGCCAGCGGAAGGCCTGGTCGGTAAGCAAGCCGATCAGACCGATCAGCAGGATGCCGGCGAAAATCTTGTCGGTGTGCATGTAGCGCTGAGCCTTGAGAATGGCGTAGCCGAGGCCCGAATTGGCGGCGACCAGCTCGGCAACCACCAGGTAGGTCCAGGCCCAGCCGCAGGTGATGCGCAGGGTGTCGAGGATTGCCGGTCGCGCAGACGGCAGGATCACCAGCTTGACGATTTCGCTGCGATTGGCGCCCATGGTCTGGGCGGCCTCGATCTGGGTCATCGGCACGCGGCGGACGTCTTCGGCGACCATCAACACCATCTGGAAGAAGGTGCCGATAAAAATGATCAGCACCTTCGAGCCTTCGTCGATGCCCACCCACAGCATCACCAGCGGTATGAAGGCCACCGCCGGCATGTAGCGGATGAAGTCGGTCAGAGGTTCGAGGAACGCCTGCACCGGGCGATAGGTGCCGATATACAGCCCCAGCGGCAACGCCAGTAAAGCCGAGGCGCCGAACCCGGCCATGACCCGCCAGACGCTGATGCCAATGTCGGTGAGCAGCCCTTCGCTCGACCACCAGCGGCCTAATCGCTCCAGCACGGCGCCCGGGCTGGGCATGAACATCGGATCGGCCAGCCCTAGCGCGGTATAGGCCCACCAGAGAATGAACGGTGAAATCAGGCCCGCTGCCGCCAGTGTCCAAACAGTGGTTTTCGGCAGATCGCCACGAATGCGCCACCAGCGGGCGCGGCGCGTTTTGGCAACGGGCGCGGGTTCTGCGCTGATCGGT
This sequence comes from Pseudomonas sp. 10B238, assembly GCF_000970615.1. Lineage (NCBI taxonomy): Bacteria > Pseudomonadati > Pseudomonadota > Gammaproteobacteria > Pseudomonadales > Pseudomonadaceae > Pseudomonas > Pseudomonas sp. 10B238. The sequence continues at coordinate 510,751 of NZ_KQ033927.1, read as the reverse complement.
TGCGCTGCGACCGCCGCGCACGGCTCCAGATTCGTGTTCGCGCTAAGGGACAAATGCGCCGTCATGCGACTACCTCCTGAACGAGAGCTGAAATCGGATTCGCCACGCTGACCCAGCCGAGCGTTGGTGGGAATTGGCCAATACGGGCCAGGTCCCCTTCGGGAATACCGGCGGGTTGGCTGAAATTCCAGTAGCTCGGCAGCAGGTTGTCGCCGACACGCCCCGGCAAGGTCGAGTGGCTGATCATCCAGGGTGTAGCGCCGTTGCGTTGGCGGCCGAAGGATATTTCACAGGCGAGCAGCTTGAGGCGTTTTGCCGGAGCGGCGCGGGCAAGTTGGTCGCGTAGTTGCCCACCCTCGGGGTTCAACGGCGCAGGCCTGTCGGCAACGAACATGAAGTAATCCCCGGCAACCAGCAGGCAGGCCTGGCGCTCCGGCTCATCGGCTGACCGCAGCCACAGTCCCCAGTTGGTGCCGCTGGATTCGGGTACACGCTGCCAGACTTCGTGATAGCGGCCGTCCAGGCCATCTTCGAGCAACCGATCGGGCCCCTCGAAGCGCATGCGGCCGATGTCGGGTGAGCCGCTGGGCGGCTGGTAGTCGATCAGCCGATGCCATTGGCAAATGTCGCCTTCCACCCTGGTCAAGCCGGCAAAGCCGGCCTGTTCGCACAGGGCCAGCTGTTGTGCATGCGTGCACGTGGCAAGCGAGGCAGCGGTGGTTGGGGGATGGGGGATGCGCACGTCGGCGTGCAAATGGGCCGTCTGCAGCCAGTACACATCGCTGGTTTCGTCGCGGCATCCGTCGGTGGTGGTCAACAGGCGACGGCGCCATACGCCCAGGTAGGTCTCGGGAACGCTGTTCATGCGTGGTACTCCGGGAATCGTTTGAGGGTTCGCCAGAAGGCCATGTCGTGGTTCGGCCACAACTCGGCTTCGGTTTCGGCGGCCAATCCCTTGAGCTTGCGGATGCTGTCCAGCGCCATGTCTTCGCGGTCCTGCCAGCAGAGACCGGGCGCTATTTCATCGGTGAGGTTTTCTTCCAGATCCGCCGCGTCTCCCGTCAGGATGACGGGCTTGCCATGCGGCAGTTCGATCAGCAGAGACATGTGCCCAGCGGTGTGGCCGGGCGTGTTGATTGCCTGCACGCCGGGCACCAGTTGGTATTCCTCGCGCTGGAGACTCCAGCGGTTCTGGTCAACGAAGGGGCCAGTGAAATCGTCGGCGAAGTAGGCATCGTCGGCCTCGGCGAGAGCCGCTGCCAGTTCGGCCTCGTGCACATGCACGTCGCAGCCGCACAGCTCGCAAAGCCCGCCGGCGTGGTCGAAATGCAAGTGACTGAGAAACACCAGGTCGATGTCGGCCGGCGTCAGGCCGTGCCGGGCCAGGTGGGCCGGCAGACGCTGGTCGTCATGCATGTCCGGTGGCCCCATCGGGAACTCCAGCGGATCGAACCAGCGCGTTTTGAGTGCCGGGTTGTTGATCTTGGCGTAGTCGCAGCCGACATCGAAGAGGATGCGGCCCTGCCGGGTCTCGATCAGGAACGCCAGGATTGGCGCCTCGATCAGGGTGCCGTGGCCACGATTGCGGGTGGAAATCGACTTGTCGTAGCGATGGGTGGCGGTCAGCAGCGGCCAGAGCTTGAGCACGTCGGTCATGCGGGCATCTCCAGCAAGGCGATCAGCGCATCGCTGGTGATGACTTCGCCGAACAGTCCGCCTTCGACGCCGATCATCGACAGTGCCGCGGCATGCAGCGCCGGGTAGGCAGAGCCGCAAGCGTCAGCGACCGTGAGGCAGGAGTAGCCGAGATCCACCGCCTGGCGCAGCGTTGAGGAAACGCAGACCTCGGTGGTTACACCAGTCAGGATCAACTGACCGATCCCGCGGTTTTGCAGCAGCAGTTGCAGATCGGTATGAGCGAAGGCGCTATAGCCGGGCTTGTCGATCACCGGCTCGCCCGGTTCGGGCATGAGCTCGTCGATCAGCGCGTTGCCAGGTTCGCCTCGCACCAGAAGACGGCCCAACGGACCGGGGCTGCCGATTGGCGCGCCGCTGGCCTCGGCACGCCGGCGCTTGGTATTGGGGAGGTCGCTGAGGTCGGCGCGATGGCCTTCGCGGGTGTGCACGACCAACAGCCCGCATCGTCGCGCCGCCACCAGCAGCTGGCGGATAGGCTCGATGGGCGCGCGCAGGCGCTCGATGTCCAGCCCAGCCTGATCGGCATAGCCGCCCGGCGCGCAGAAGTCGCGCTGCATGTCGATCACCAGCAGCGCGGTATGCGCCAGTGCGAGGTTCACTGCAGGTTCCCCAGGTCGAACTCATGGCAGACCGCCGCAGCGATACCGCTGACAATGTCGTCGGCCATGCGCAGTCCCTTGTCCGCTGTCGACCCCTTGGCCGAAGACAGCACGCCTGAAGGTGGCACCCATTCGGTGCGGGGCGGATACATGTCGTACGGTGGAAAATCTGCGCAGGCTTCCTCCGGGATACGCTCCAGCGCCACCAGGTTGGGGTAGTAATGCAGCATCAGTGAGGTTTCGATGACGGCCGCGTGCTCAAGGGCAAAGCCTGGAAAGCCGTCCGGAAACACGTCAGCCAGGGTCTGCTCACGGCAGAAGTCCCAATGTTCCAGGCGCATGACCTCGAGACCTGCATCCGGGCCCAGTTCGCGCAGCGCCAACTGGATGCCTTCGCCGACGAACCACTGGTTCTCGTAATGCCCGACCACCAACACCAGCCGCCTGACGCCGTGTCGGTGAAATTCACGCACCGCGTCGCGGACCAGTGCGCTCAGCGTGGCGCCATCCAGGCTGGTGGTGCCGCAAAAGTGCTGGCCGCCGCCACATTTGGGCTGTGATTTGTAGCCGTAGGACAGGGCGGGTGCGACCAGCCCGCCGACGCGTTGCGCCACATCGGCGCAGATGGCGCTGGCGAGCAGCGCGTCGGTGCCCAGCGGCAGATGCGGCCCGTGCTGTTCGGTGGCACCGCAGGGCAGGAAGAGCACAGCGCCATCACGCACGCGGCGTTCGTACTCGACCCAACTGAGTTGATCCATGTGCACGCTGTTCATAGCGAAGGGCTCCGAATTACGATCAGGGCCGGGCGTTCCGGCCAGCTGGCGATCAGTGCGGCAAAGGTCACAAGCGCCGCGCCTAGCCATTCATGTGTGGTGATGGCCTGGCTACCAAACCAGGCGGAGGAGAGCACCGCAGCCACCAGCTCGAAGACGACCAGCACTGCCGCACGGCCGGCTTCGATATGGCTGACGCCGTACTGCACCGCAGCCATGCTCAACAGCCAGCCGAGGGCCATCAACCCGATCTGCCAGCTCAGCGTGAGGCTCAGCGGTGGCGGGTAATCGCCCAGCAATGGGCAGAGCACGGCGGCAATCAGAGCGCTACCGACGAAAGGCGCCAAGGTCTTGCTGGCCAGCGGCACCTGGTCGGCGGCGCGGGTAGCGAGATTGTTCAGACTGAAACCGAGGCCGGCCGCCAATGCGAGCCAGTCGTTGCCACTCAGCGGGCGGATCAGCTCGCGGCTGACGCCAAGGGTCAGGGCGATGCCGAGCATGGCCACCAACAGCGCGCCGATTCGTAGCGCTGTCAGGCGTTCGCCCAACAACAGCCAGCCACCCAGCACGCCTCAGACCGGCGCCAGGTAGAACAACAGCATCACGCGAACCACGTCACCGGTAGCCAGCGCCGTGACCAGCGCGGCGGTCGCACCGCCACCGCAGATGGCGATGGCCAGCAGACCGTTGCGCTGCGCTGCCCAGGCATGACGCTCGCGCCAGAGCACCGGCAAGGCGATCAGGCTGAGCAGTCCGTAGACCAGCAACACCAGCGGCATGCCGACCAGGCCAACGCTGGCGAAGTGGTGCAAGGGCAGCCAGCCGAGGCCCCAAGCGACGGCACCCGTGACCAGCAAGACCTGTGGCAACAGGGTCATCATGCGCCCATCCAGGAACCGCCGTTGGGCCCAAGTATTTGCCCGGTGAAATAGCTGGCCTGTGGCGAGAGCAGGAAAACGATGGCTGCCGCCACTTCATCAGGCGTGCCGAGTCGGGCCATGGGAATGTCCAGTTCCTTGGCCATCCATTCGGCGCTCATGTTTTCTGCTGAGACCATCGCCGTGGCGATGGGGCCTGGCGCGACGGCATTTATCCGTATGCCGCTGGCGGCGAATTCACGCGCCAGCGAGCGGGTCAGGCCGATCACGCCGGCCTTGGCGGTGCAGTAGGCGGCGTAGTCGCTGCGGCCGAGAAAGCCGAGGTCTGAAGCTACATTGACGATGGCGCCGCAACCACGCGGCTGCATATGCCGCAGCGCCTGCTGTGTGCATCGATAGACACCGTGAAGATCGACATCCAGTACCCGTGCCCAGTCTTGCTCTGTGGTGTCGAGAAAGGGTTGTTCCAGAATGATGCCGGCGTTGTTCACCAGCAGGTCCAGCGGCCCTTGGGCGAGGATTTGCTCGAACATCCCGGCCACGGCCGCCGCTGACGCGACGTCCGCTTCTACGCAACGTGCTCGGCCGCCAAGCGCATCGACCGCCGCGCAGAGCTGCTCTGCCAATTCCAGTTGGCCTAGGTGGTTGATCCAGACGCTCGCGCCCACTTGCGCCAGGCCCAGCACGGTGGCCCGACCAATCCCGGTTGCCGCGCCGGTGACCAGCGCCACTTTGCCTTCCAGTGGCTGGCGATTCATCAATGCATCACCTCGCCATGGCTGACCGACAACGCCTGCCCGGTGAGCGCCGCCGCCAGCGGCGAGCCGAGAAACAAGAAGGTTCCGGACAGGTCCGCCGGGGTCAGCAGCTCCGGAATCGCCTGGGCCGCCAGCACCGCGACCAGCTCTTCGGCTTCGCTGCGCCCGTTTTCCGCCGCCATGATGCGCAACGAACGCATCGCTGCATCGGTGCCGATCCAGCCTGGGCAGACGGCATTGACGCGGATGCGCCGCGGTCCCAATTCCCAGGCCAGTGAGCGGGTCAGGCCTATCACCGCATGCTTGCTGGCCGCATAGGCTGAAAAGCCCGGTACGCCTTTCAGCCCCCAGATCGAGGCCTGGTTGATCACACTGGCACCGGCACGAAGACGAGGCAGCAGCGCACGGGTCAGTCGCTGCATGGACGACACATTGTTGTCGAGCAAATGCGTCCAGCAGGCGTCAGCCTTGGCGCCAGGGTCGGTAATCGGCGTCTGGTATTCGATACCGGCATTGTTGACCAGCACTTCGACCGAGCGGTTACGGCAGGCCAGATCGTCAGCGAAGTGCTGCACGGCGTGCCAGTCTCCGAGTTCCAAGGTGGTGGCGTGCAGCGGCCCATCCGGTTGCAGACTTTCGGCCAGTTCGGCCAGTGCATCGGGGTCGCGATCGACCAGCTCCAGCGTGGCGCCGGCCTCGGCGTAGGTCTTTGCCAGCTGCCGGCCTATACCGCCAGCAGCACCAGTGAGGACGACGCAACGTCCGCGATAATCGAGCGCTTTATGCATTTCACACCGCCGTGAGGAAAGACACGCCAACTGCACCGTAGAAGCCGTCGGCCTTCTGCGGCCCTTCACCGACCGAGCCATAGTCGTCATCCAGCACACGACGCAGGCGATAGCGGTGGAAGCTGCCGAGCAGATCGCGCATCGGAATGACCTGGTTGTAGGCGCTGCCGTACAGCTCGGCATGCAGCGCGGGCAGGCGATACCAGGGCGCGACCGGTTTCTCGTGATGGGCGTTGTGGTAGGGGAAGTTGAGCAGCAGCAGATTCAGCGATGGCCAGCGTGCGGACACCACATTGCTGAAGGTATTGACTTGCTCGTAGGCGCGGTCGCGTTGCTTGTTTTCCGGCACCTGGCCGTCCTCGAGCACAGCGAAGGCGTCGTAGGTGTGCTGGTAGGCGTCGGCGAAGCGAAGCACCGTGACCATCAGCATCCAGGCCACGGCATACAGCACCAGAGCTTTCAACGAGAACCAGCCAAGCAGCCCGAACAGCAGCGCGCGGATAAGCATGATCTGGGCGACCTTGTCGCGGCGCGCGCGGTGCTTTTCGTTGCGCGTGACGAAGGGCAGCACGATCACGTAGCCGTGCATGATCAATTCGACTGCCGGCACGTAGGCCCACTCCAGCGCTACAACCAGCTTCTGGAACCACAGGGGACGGGCCTTGAGAAAGGCCTTGCTGTCGAAGGTGATCACGTCGGCACGGTCGACGTGGTGACGCATGTGTTTCTTACGCAGGTCCTGAAAGTCGGCATAGCAGCTGCCGGCCAGCCAGCTGCACGCATTGCCCGCCCACTGATTGTGCTTGGGCACGCTGAAAATGGTGCCGTGAGCAAACTCATGAATCAGGTAGGCGGCAATGATCATTGCGTGACCAAGCAGTAGCGTACCCAACGCATTCAACCAGCCATTGGCCGGGAACAGCAGCGCCAGCCCGGCGATGTAGCCGAGCAGGGCATAGGTCATGGCCAGGGTGTTTGGCACTCGACCATCTGCATAACGGAAAAGCGGCTTGCGGGTTTTCATACGGGTCTCCTGCCGGGGCGAGCGCGGCTCGCCCCGGCGCGCATTACTTGGCGAGTGCTTCGGTGAACTGCGCGTCGTAGGTGTCGCTGAAATCCGGGGCGGAGGGAATCTGGCCGTTATCCACCAGCAGCTTGGCAATGATCGCGCCGCTGCCATGGAAGGAATGGGTGTCGTCGCTGGGCGCGAAGCTCTTGCTCATTTCCGCGAGCGGGATGTTGTAGGCACCGGACATCTGTTCGGTGGCTTCTTCGGCGCTGACGCCCAGCACCTCGCCAATGATGTCTGCCGACTCCTCGGGATGCGCCTGCATGTAGGCGAGCCCGTCGAGGTAGCCCTGGATCATCGCCTTGATGGCGGCAGGCTTCTTGGCGATCACCGCTTCGTCGAAGACCAGCACGTCGGTGATCAGGCCGGGCGCATCCTTGGAGGAATACACGACCTTGAACTTGTCGCCGCTGCCCATCGAGAGGATCTGCGACACGTTGGGCTCGTAGGTCACACCAACCGGCAGGTTGTCTGAGGCCATGGCACCGGGAATGCCTTCGGGCGTCATGTTGACCGGCTGGATATCCTTCTCGGTCATACCGTTCTGTTGCAGCGCGTAGGCGAGCAGAAAATCGGACGGCGAGAGCGGGTTGTAGCCAACTTTCTTGCCTTTGAAATCGGCCACAGAGTTGATCGACGCATCCGCGACGATGGCGTCACCACCGTTGGAGAAATCGATGGGCATCACCACGCGGTGCTTGAGGCCTTTGGCGACGGAGGCAACGACCTGGTCATAGGTCAGCATGCCGCCATCGAGTGCGCGGCTGAGCATGGCGGTGGGAATCAGGGCCGGGTCGTTGAAGAACTGCAACTCCACGTCCAGGCCGTGAGGTTTGAACAGGTCTTTCTTGTCGGCCACGTAGAACGGCCCATAACCGGCCCAGACGACGGTGCCGATCTTCAGTTTTTCCGCCGCCTGAACCACCAGCGGCGCGAATACGGTCGCGACGGCCAGGGTGGCGCCGAGCAGGGTCTTGTGCAGCGAAGGAAACAGCGGACCTGTCATGGTGAAACTCCTACACAGTGGAAGAACCGGCACGGGATGACATCGCGTCCTCCCGGGCTTTTATCCCGCCGTGTAGTCCCAATCCTTGGGACCGGAGAACTCTCGGACCAGCGCTCATCTGCATGAGCCGGAACCCTAGTTCGCCTGTTGTGTAGCTCCTGTGTGCCGAGCGATGTGAGCGCTGTCGCGACTCATCCCGTTCTGTTCTGAGTAGAGCAGGTTGCGTGCCAGTTCGCCTTTCAAACCAATACGGCTTTTGTATCAATCAGTTGAAGGCATTAACTAGAAATCTTCTAGGCCTGGGGCGGCCTGCAATCTGCGCTCAAATGGTGAGGTGTGCGCCGGGATGGTGCTGTCGGTTCCGGTTATCAGCGTTGTGATCAGTCTCACGGCGAGCAACGCGTGCAGCGTGGGTTCGGGGTAGCCCAACCGGCTATGATCCGTGCGCTTTGGAAACGGATGTCCCTAAATGAAAAGGTTTCCCCTGTTCGGGCTGTTGGTGCTTGCCTTCCTCTCGATCGGCGTTGGCGCGATCAAGATGATGACTTGGTCTAGATCCAGAGGCTTGTATCACCTGACAGCGGCGGACTGGCAAAGCGTGCTGGCGTGTGCTGACAGCGTTTCGTCCAGATGCACATATTCGGAGTCAGTCGAAGCACTGCTTCGAGTCGATATTTTTTCGATGGGGCAGGGCGCGGTGGCAGGGCTCGCCATCCTTACGGCAATCGTCGTCTGTCACCTTGCCAAGGCCTCGACACGATCCTACATCCTGCTGCTCGTTGTGCTTCTTGCGTTTGCCCTCGCGACTCAATTCGCGCACCTACAGTCCGCTGAGTTGGCAGATCACTTCGTCCGCTCTGGCTTGGCCTCTGTTAAGCAAGACTGTTCGAACGGCCGGGCTACGGAGACCTGCGGCGACTACATGGCGCGCATGCAGGGGATACGATACGGTGCCATGATCCTCTCGAAGGTGGGGTTCGCGCTGCTCGCGGCAGCGGCGGTTGCGCTAAGCGCGGTACTCGCGCTCGCTCTGGGCGCCGAAAACACGCGAATCTCCATGTGACTGAGGACGATGGCGGCGATGATGCTCAGGCCATGCCTGCGCATCATCGCGGGTGACAAGCTGAATTAGCCCGGCACCGGCACGTCTTCAGGCAGCAGCTGCTTGTCCTTTAGCGCCCGCCAGAATTCGGCCGGTATGTCGGCCTCGAACTGTTGCACGTACTGTGCAGGACGCTTCGGGTTGCTGGTGCCCGGAATGGCTGACAGGACGGCGGGATGCGCGAGGCAGAACTGCAGCGCTGCAGCCCGGATATCTACTTCGAACTCCTGACAAACCGCTTCGATCTGCCCGGTTTTCTGGCGGATATCATCAGGCGCGGCCGCATAGTCGTAGTGCTCGCCACCGGCCAGTACACCGGAGTTGAACGGCCCGCCTACAACGATCCCGACGCCACGCTCCACGCATTTAGGAAATAGCGTATCCAGCGCTTCGCGGTGGTCGAGTAGAGAATAGCGGCCGGCCAGCAGAAACACGTCCGGGTCGGATTGCTCAAGGGCCATGCGGCAGGGTTCGACCAGGTTCACGCCAAGCCCCCAACCGCGAATCAGGCCTTCCTCACGCATCTGCGTCAGCGCTTTCGCCGCGCCTTGCATGGCCTGTTGGAAGTACTCGGTCCACTGTGGGCCCCACTGGTCTTCGGACACGTCATGGATGAAAGCGACATCGATACGATTCACGCCCATACGCTCCAGGCTGTCTTCGATGGAGCGTCGTGCGCCGTCAGCGGAGTAGTCCACGACGCGCTTGTTCGGCAGCTCATCGACAAAGGGCGGGGCGTTTTCCGGCCTGCTGGTCGGCTGCAGCAAGCGGCCAACCTTGGTACTCAGGACGAATTCATCACGGGGCTTTTTGCTGAGTAAGCGCCCAAAGCGTTGCTCGGCCAGGCCGGCGCCATAGTGCGGTGACGTGTCGTAATAACGGATGCCGGCATCCCAGGCGGCCTTGAGGGTCGCGTCGGCGGTGGTTTCGTCGAGCGGGGCGAACATGTTGCCTAACGGCGCGCCGCCAAAACCGAGACGTGGAAGGGGGATGCGCATGAAACCTCCTCTGATGCAAATAGAGCCGAAGATTCGGCGTCGCTTTGCATCGGAGGACGTCTGAGAGGGGATGTTCCGGACGTTACGGCAGGACTTACCCGTACCGAAACACAGCGTTTGGCGACCCCGCTCAGCTACGGCTCTTCATATAGACTCGCCAGCCACCGTACTCGCTGATATCGACGGCACCCTGCAAACCGTAAGGTTCGCAGATGAAGCCGGTCTCCCAGCTGCCGTCGGCCAGTTGTACCTTGCCCAGCCCGAGGGGGGCAGGGATGCCAGTGAGGAATGAGCCCAGTTCACTGCTCGGAATTTCCCAGATTTCCACCTCAATGGCGACGCCTTCATCGGCAACACGCACCATGCCCGGGCGGAACGGTGGGCCGCCGGCCAACGCGTACAGTTTGTAGTGCGCTGCGCTGCGGGTTGCTTCGAGCAGTCGACCGCCGCGCTGTCTGAGCTGCCCGTTCAGGGGCAAGCCATCCAGATGCGCGCCACAGACCACGACACGGGCGCGGTCGCTGCGTGCCGCATTCTGTGGGGCAGGCGAGGTGATCGACTGCCCACCGATCAATGCGATGCCATGTTGCCGTTGCAGCATGTCGGCCAGGCTCAGTAGGTACTGATCGGTGAATACTCGCCCGAACAAGGTCACGCCCCAGGGCAGGCCGTTCTGCATCACGCCCGCTGGCACCGCCACGGCGGCGTAGTCCAGCATGTTCATGAAATTGGTGTAGTAGCCCAGGTCTGAATTGCGCTTGACCGGTTCGGCGTGCAGTTCGTCCAGCGTGACCGGGCGCGGGTAGGCCGGGGTCAGTACGCAATCCACCTTGGCCATGATCCGGTCGCAGACGGCCTTGAGCTGTTGCAGCCGGTACTCGGCCTGGAATAGCTGCACGGCAGTGGTGCCGGGTGCCTTTTCCAGCACCGCCTTGATCACCGGCAGCACGGCGTCGGGCTGTTGCTCGATCAACGCGCCGGCAACGCTGTAGCGTTCAGCGACCCAGGGGCCTTCATAGAGCAGCCGCGCGGCTTCTAGGAAAGGCGCGAAATCGATCTCCACCGGCTCGCCGCCGATGGCTTTCAGGTGCTCAATGGTAGCGGCGAACAGCGCTGGGCTTTCCGAGCAGCCGAGAAATTCCGGTTGTTTGGGCACACCGAAACGGAAGGATTTGACCTGGCCAAACGCCGAACTGTCGTTCCACAGCGGATTGGCGCGGCTGTATTCGTCGCGCGGGTCGAGTTCGGCGGTCAGGGCCAGCAGCTGGCTGGCTTCGGCCGCGGTGGCGGTGAAGAAGGTGACGCAATCCAGCGTACGGCACGCGGGGACTACGCCCGCAGTGGAGATCAAGCCCTTGCTCGCCTTGAGGCCGATCAGGTTGTTCAACGCGGCCGGCACCCGACCGGAACCGGCGGTGTCCGTGCCCAATGCGAAGCTCGCCAGGCCGAGTGCGACGGCTAGGGACGAACCGGCGCTGGAGCCCCCCGACGGATAGGCCGGGTGCACGCTGTTGCGGCACTCGCCGTAAGGCGAACGGGTGCCGTTGAGGCCGGTGGCGAACTGGTCGAGGTTGGTCTTGCCAAGCGGGATGGCACCGAGGGCGATCAGTTGTTCGACGATGGTCGCGCTGGTTTCCGGTGTATAGGCAAAGGCGGGGCAGGCTGCCGTGGTCGGGATGCCGGCCAGATCGATATTGTCCTTGATGGCGAAGGGGATGCCGTAGAGCGGCAGCTCGGCCGGGGATTTGCTGTCCAGCGCTGCGAGGTAGGGCTCGAGTTCATCCTTCGTTAGCAGATGAATGAAGAGGTTGAATTCGGCCTGGAGGTTGGTGGCTTGGTCGTGCACTGCAGCGATGAGTGCGCGCGGTGACAGCTTGGCGCTGGAGTAAGCCGCGCGCAGTGTGTCGAGGCGTAGGTCAAAGTCGATTGTCATGTCGTATTCCTCGTAGGGTGGAAAACGGCAACGCCTTTTCCACGCGTAATGTCTGAGATGGCCCGGTGGCCGGTGGGCTGGTTGGTGGATCGGTGAGGCGTGATCCACCCTACGGTCATCTGTTGGGCAGGGAGCCTTACGCGCCCTCGATCACCACCACCCGTTGGCCGGCACGCACGGGCGAGCCAGGCTGCACACGGATGTCCTTCACCACACCGGAAACAGGTGCGGTGAGCGGAATTTCCATCTTCATGCTCTCGAGGATCACCAGCACGTCGCCGGCTTCTACCCGAGCGCCCTCGGTCACGGATACCTGCCAGAGATTCCCGGCAATGTGGCTTTCGATGCCATGCTCGCCGGCGCCCAGCGGGGCGTCTTCACCGAGCTCAGCGGCGACTTCCTCGCTCTCGAAGTGCGCCTGGCCGGACGCGATCCAGCGTTGGCGTTCGGCGTCGAAAGCAGCGCGCTGCTGGCTGCGGAAGGCGTCGATACCCGCGGCTTCCTTAGCCAGAAATTCCTGATAGTCGGACAGGCGTAGCTCGGTCTCTTCGATCGTCAACGGGTAGCGGCCCAACGGGAAATCGCGGCGGATCTTCAAAAGCTCTTCGGCCGATACCGGGTAGAAGCGGATCTGGTCGAAGAAGCGCAGCAGCCAGGGCTGACCGCCGAACGCCTCGACCGCGCGGTAGCGGTTCCACATCTGCAACGTGCGACCGACGAACTGATAACCGCCCGGGCCCTCCATGCCGTAGACGCACATGTAGGCGCCACCGATGCCGACCGAGTTTTCCGCGGTCCAGGTGCGCGCCGGGTTGTATTTGGTGGTGACTAGGCGATGCCGCGGGTCCAGGGGGGTTGCTACTGGCGCGCCGAGGTAGACGTCGCCCAGGCCCATCACCAGATAGCTGGCTTCGAACACTGTGCGATGCACCTCGTCGAGGTTCGGCAGATCGTTGATGCGACGGATGAATTCCAAATTGCTCGGGCACCAGGGTGCGTCCTTGCGCACCGTGGTCATGTACTTGTCGATTGCCAGCTGACAGGCCGGGTCGTCCCAGGAAAGTGGCAGATGCACGATGCGCGACGGGACTCGGAGATCTTGCGCCGAGCACACCGCGTCCCAGAGGCCGGCGACGGTATCGAGCAGGCTCCGAAGCGGCAGGGTCTCCGGCTGGTAATGGACCTGCAGGGAGCGGATGCCAGGGGTGAGGTCGATCACGCCGTCGAGGTTCTTCGCCTCCAGCGCCTGCATCAATGCGTGGCCACGGAAGCGCAGGACAAGGTCCAGTTCGGGCGCGCCAATTTCCAGCAGCAAATGGGTGTCGCCGGAGAGTCGGGCGACCAGGCGGGTGTCGTCGTTACCCAGATCGAGAACGATGGGCGAGGTGAGGGCATGGGCTGTTGTAGGAGCCAGCTTGCTGGCGATCCTTTCGCATGGCTGATCGCGAGCAAGCTCACTCCTACAAAGGTTGGCGCACTCAAGATTTTGGGTCTTAGCCAACTCACGTGCCATGGCCACATCCACCGGTACGAAGCGCACCCGGTCACCGGCCTTGAGCTGGCCGATCTGCCAGAGGTCTGCCTCGATGATAGTCACTGGACAGACAAAGCCGCCGAGGCTCGGGCCGTCCGGGCCGAGGATGACCGGCATGTCGCCGGTGAAGTCCACGGCGCCGATGGCGTAAGGGTTGTCGTGGATGTTCGAGGGGTGAAGGCCGGCCTCGCCGCCGCTGTCACGCACCCACTCGGGCTTCGGTCCTATGAGACGAACGCCGGTGCGGCTGGAGTTGAAATGCACCTCCCAGTCGGTGGCGAAGAAGCGCTCGATATAGCCTTCCGTGAAGTATTCCGGCGCGCCGTGCGGGCCGTAGATCACACGGATCTCGCGTACCGATGGCAGCGGCGGGCAGAGTTCGACAGGCAGGCTGGCGCCGGCGCTGCGGTCAACGAGTTCAGGAATATGCAGTACATCACCGGCGCGTAATGCGCGTCCGGCATGGCCACCAAACTGGCCAAGGGTAAAGGTGCTCTTGCTGCCCAGATAATCGGGCACCTGCAGCCCGCCGCGTACGCATAGGTAGCTGCGCGCACCGGCGCCGGCGATGGTGCCGAGCGCAAGCGTGCTGCCAGCCTTGACCACAATCGTAGTGCACATCGGTTGCTCGACGTCGTCGAGCTTCACCGGAATGTCGGCGCCCGTTACCGCGACCACCGCATCGGTGTTGAAGCGCAGGATCGGCCCGCTCATGGTGATTTCCAGGCCCGCTGCATCGGTCGGATTACCCAGCAGCGCATTGCCCAGGCGCAGCGCACGGCTGTCCATCGGCCCGGACGGAGGCACGCCGACAGCCCAGTAACCGAGCCGGCCGGGAAAGTCCTCAACGGTGGTCTGGGTGCCAGCGGTGAGCACCTCGAAAGTGGTCGCCTGGTAAGTCAGGCCGTCCAGGCAACGGGTCCAGGGATTGCCTTCGGCAAACGGCGCATACACGAGAATCTGGCGCAGGTAGTCGCGGTTGGTCTCGACGCCATACAGCAGGCTGTCGGCTAAGGCCTGATCGAGCGCAGCCTTGGCTGCCTCACGAGTCGGCGCGTAGGTGATGAGCTTGGCTATCATCGGGTCGAAGTAGGGCGGAATTTCGCAACCTGCTTCGACCCAGGTATCGATGCGCAGTGCTTTGCCGTCGGCAGCTGGAAACTGGACCGCGGTCAGCAGGCCAGGGCTCGGCTGAAAATCGCGCCCCGGGTCCTCAGCATAGAGCCGCGCCTGGATGGCGTGGCCCTCGGGCTTCAAGCTCTTGGCCAGCTCGGTCAGCGGAGGCAGATCACCGGCCGCCAGTTCGATCATCCAGCGCACCAGATCGACGCCCCAAACCTGCTCGGTGACGCCATGCTCGACCTGCAGCCGGGTATTCACTTCGAGGAAGTAGAACTGCTCGGCCTCGCTGTCATAGACGAACTCGACCGTGCCGGCGCTGCGATAGCTAACCGCCTTGGCCAGCTTGATCGCCGCCTCGCACAGGGCATCGGCCATGCCGGCGGGTAGGTTCGGCGCCGGGGTTTCCTCCAACACTTTCTGGTTGCGCCGCTGTACAGAGCAGTCGCGCACGCCGAGGGCGATCACATCGCCTTCACCATCACCAAAGACCTGCACTTCCAGATGACGGGCGCGCTGGATGTATTTCTCGATGAATACGCCGGCGTCGCTGAAATTGTTTTGCCCCAACCGTTTGACTGCGTCGAAGGCATCCGCCAGTTCAGCCGCGTCACGGCAAACCCGCATGCCGATGCCGCCGCCGCCAGCAGTGCTCTTGAGCATGACCGGATAGCCGACCTGGTCGGCTGCGCTTAGCGCATCGGTGAGGCTGTCGAGTAGCTCGGTGCCTTCGAGCATCGGCACGCCGTGCTGCTTGGCCAGCGCGCGGGCGGTGTGCTTGAGGCCAAATACCCGGAGCTGCTCTGGCGTCGGCCCGACGAAGGCGATACCGGCCGCCTCGCAGGCTTCGGCGAACGCGGCGTTTTCGGAGAGGAAGCCATAGCCGGGGTGGATCGCTTTCGCACCGGTACGATGCGCAATGGCGAGGATCTTGTCGACCGCCAGGTAGGTATTCGAGGCAGCGCCTTCGCCGAGGCTATGGGCTTCACTGGCCTGTTGGATATGCAAGCTGGCGGCATCGGCCTCCGAGTAGACGGCAACGCCTTTCACGTCCAAGGCACGCAGCGTACGCAGGATGCGGCAGGCAATGGCGCCGCGGTTGGCGATCAGGAGTGTGTCGAACATCTTCAGTCCCTCTGGGGGAGGCGGGCCGTCCCGCTTATATTCATTCATCGCCCCCGGCCGTCCGGGGGTTCATCCATTGGTAGGGTGGGCTTCAGCCCACCATGTGGACGTACTGCTAACGGTGGGCTGAAGCCCACCCTACGACGCTCAAACAGGGCGCCGCGCGGCCCATCCCTCTGTGCTACTGGGCCGCGCGATGTTCATCCTTCCCCCGCGCATCCGGCTTGGGTTTGGTGGGCCGCTGCCCGGCACGTGCTTGCATCAACGGCAGCACGTAGCGGCGCAACCAGCGCATCAGTTCCATACCAGCACCTCGGCCGGCGTGGGGTTCCAGCCGTTGCACGGGTTGTTGAGTTGCGGGCAATTGGAGATCAGTACGATCACGTCCTGCTCGGCCTTCAGCTCGACATATTTGCCAGGGGCGGAGATGCCATCCGCGAAGGTCAGGCCGCCGTCGGGCGTGACCGGGACGTTCATGAAGAAGTTGATGTTGGCGCCGATGTCGCGTTTCTCCAGGCGACCGTCGTGCAGGCTGGCGCGCAAGAAGTTATCGCGGCAGCTGTGCATGTAGCGCTTGTCCAGGGCGTAACGCACCACGTTGCTTTCCTGTGCACAGGCCCCGCCGAGCGTGTCGTGACGGCCACAGGTGTCGGCGACGATGGTCAGCAGCGGGTTGCCAAGGTTCGAGTACAGCACCGTGCCCGTGGTGAGATAGACCTTGTTCTGCCGGCGCAGGGTGCGCTGCGGATCGAAACGCTCACGCGGATTCATGGCGCTGAAAAACAGGGTGTCGACAGCCTGATTGCCTTCCAGATCGAGCAGGCGCAGGGTCTGGCCGGCCTTCACTTGGAACAGATAGGGCTCGCCAGCCGGAATCACATGCCGGAAAGTGGCGGCCTCGGGGTGCAGGTTGCTTTCGTGGATGGTCATTTGGGCACCCCTCCTCAGATGTAGAGTCGTTCGGTGTTGTGAAAGCCGCGGGTATTTTCCGGGCGCGAGGTACGGCAGAGAACGCTGATGCCATCGCTGTCGACGCGGTGCCAGCTGAGCTGGACGGGTTTCGGTGCGTACTCGGGGGTCGGATCCATTGGGTGTGGCAATGCGGTCAGTACCACCAGCGTGTCCATTGGCGCGTACAGCTCCACTGCGTCGCCGGCCCTGCTGTTGCCGGCCTCGAAGGCGAAGCCGCCGTCGGCGTCCACGGTGACCTTGCTGAACAGATTGAGTGTCATCAGCAGGTCCTGCAGATTCAGGTTCCACTTGCCCATTTCCACCAGCAGGTTGTCCGTGCCGTTGCGGAAGAAGCCGTTGCGCAGTTCCTGATAGCGACCCTGGCCGTATTTCTCGGCGACTTCGTCAGCGTTCAGTACGCCACCGAAACTGTCATGCCAGCCGCAGGTATCGGCTGTGATGCAGGCCAGCACCCGACCCATGTCCGAATACAGGCAATGGCCAGTGGTGAGCTTGGCGGTGTGCTGGCACTTGAGGGTGTCCGGCAGGTTGAGACGCTCGCTTTTTTCATGCGCGTTGAACATCAGCAAACTGACGTTGGCGCCGCCTTCGAGGTCGGTCAGGCGCAACAGCTGACCACGCTTGAGCACGAAGGAGGTGTGGCCGCCGCCGGGTAGGGTTTCTTCATAAAGCATGGGGCGGATAGCGAGTGAAGCGCTCATGTCAGACTCCTTGATTGACGGTATGCAGGTGGCCTAGCTGCGGTGGCAGGTCGCCAGCGGCGGCGCGCGCGACCCGGCGATCGCTGTTCAGCGGGATGTCATAGGTGACGCGTGCGCCGTAGGCGCCAGGGGCGTGAGGGTCGAGGCGGGTCTTGTCGAACACCAGAATGCGCGTTCCGAGGGTGAAGCCTTCGGATAGGTCGTGGGTGACCATGAACACCGTCAGTTGGGTCTCCCGCCAGAGTTGCAGAAGCAGCTCATGCATGTCCTTGCGAATGCCGGGATCGAGTGCGCCGAAGGGCTCGTCGAGCAATAACACACGGGGCTTCATGACGAGTGCCTGGGCGATAGCCAGACGCTGCTGCATGCCGCCAGAGAGCTGTGCTGGGTACTTATCCAGCGAGTGACCAAGGCCCACTTTGCGCAGGATCACTTCGGCCTGCTCGCGTGCTTCGCGCTTGCTGCGGCCGAACAAGCGGCCCAGTAGCGGGGATCTGGGCAACTCCAGGCCGAGGGCGACGTTGTCCAGTACCGACAGGTGTGGAAAGACCGAATAACGCTGGAAGACCACGCCGCGGCTGGCGTCGGGCTCGCCGGCGATGGGTGCGCCATCGAGCAGGATGTCGCCGCGGCTAGGCTGTTCCTGGCCGAGCAAGAGGCGCAGAAAGGTGGATTTTCCGCAGCCGGACGCGCCGACCAGGGTGCAAAATTCACCTTCATTGACGCTCAGGTTCAGCCGTTCCAGCACCACCTGATCGCCATATTCCTGCCAGACGTTGTTGACCTGAATGAAAGGGTTGGTTGGCCGTTCGCCAGCCGGGCGGATGACATGACTCATGCCTTGGCTCCTTCGTACCAGGGGAAGGCCAGCTGGGTGAGCTTGCGTAGACCGAAATCCATGCTCCAGGCGAGCAGGGTGATCCAGGCCACGTACGGCAGGATCACGTCCATCGCCAGATAGCGGCGGACCAGAAAGATGCGGTAGCCCAGCCCGTCGGTGGAAGCGATGGCCTCGGCGGCGATGAGAAACAGCCAGGCTGAACCGAGCACCAGGCGCAGTGCGATCAACAGGCGCGGCAGTAATTGCGGTAGCACCACCCGCAGGATCAGCGTCCAGGTGTTGGCGCCCAGCGTCTGCGCTTTGATGAGCAATTCCGGCGGCAACTCCCGGGCGCGCTGTTCCAGATCGCGTGCCAGCACCGGGGTCACGCCAATGACGATCAACATCACCTTGGACAGCTCGCCGAGACCGAAGACGATGAACAGAATCGGCAGGATCGCCAGCGGCGGGACCATCGACAGCACCGTCAGCAAAGGCGACAGGGGCGCGCTGAATAGCGGCAGCGTCCCAGCAGCAACACCGAGGCACAGCCCGGCAACCGCGGCGATGCCGAGGCCGACGCCGAGGCGCTTGAGGCTGGACGCGGTGTCCTGCCAGAACAGGTAGTCGCCACTGCGTTTGTCCGGCGTGAAGGCAAGGCGCTCCACAGCGCTGGACATCTGCGTGAAGCTAGGCAGGAGCTTGTCGTTGGGGTTGGTCTCGAGCCGTTGTGCAGAACTGACCAGATAGGCGAACAGCAGAATTGCGAAGGGCAGCATCACCAGCAGCGTCCAGCCGGTGCGGCTCGGAACACGATTGATCAGGCGCATGGGGAGGTCCCCCTTTCGATCGGGGGGTGTTGCCGCGGGTCGGTCGTGTTGTCGAATCCGAGCAGGGGCATAAAAGGCCTCCAGTGAGTGGACATGGCAATAGGAGCTGCGTGTCGAACGCCGTCTCCCGGGCTTTTATCCCGCCGTGTAACCTCACTGGAGGTCGCCAACTCTCGGACCAGCCACTCGCAACCGCGAGCCGGAACCCTAGTCAGCTATTTCTGAATTTTCTCGTCCTTGAGCCGCAGCTTCCTGGCAATAGGGATTTTGCAAGAGCAGTGCCAACCACAGACCCTGCATGTTTCGGCGCTTGCAGCGGGGTTAAGCAGCGCTGGCGCGCTTTAATAGTGCAGGACGAGCGTTCCATGCCCCATTTCGGGACGCCAGCTGGTAGATCCAGATCTGCGTAGCCGAGGGGTGCATCAAAACCTGTCTGGCAGCGAAGCCGCTGAGACTTTTGCTGGCAAGGCGGAAACCGCGCATATGCGGCGCTGAGCGCTAATGAGAGGTCGCTAAGGGATCTTCTAGGGTGCTACCGCACATCAAGATCAACCGGCGCGAGGGCGTCAGACGATTGATCGCCCGTAGAATAGCCGGCAGCCATCTGGTGCTGTCGTGCCAGTCTGCTTGTCTTGATCAGGGTTTCTGTTGCGCAAGTGCAGGTGAGCTTGAAAGCCTACCGACTCAGGCGAATGTCACGAACGCGCGGTATGGAAGCTTTCGCCTTGCGGCTATAGGGCAGGTGGAATCAGGCGGGGACAAAACAGGAGAGGGGGAGGGTCCGAGCAGGCGCTGCGTCCGTGAGGACGTCAGCGGCCCGGTTTCCTGGGATGCAGTGACTTAGTTCACTGCGTCCTTCAGCGACTTGCCTGGCTTGAAGCCTGGCAGCTTTGCTGCGGAGATCTTGATCGTTGCGCCAGTCTGCGGATTGCGGCCATCACGGGCTGCACGCTCTTTGACGGCAAAGGTGCCGAAGCCGACCAGCGTCACGCTGTCGCCGTTCTGCAGGGTGTTGGTCACGCTTTCGGTGAAGGCATCCAACACGCGGGTGGCGGTGCTCTTCGGTACATCGGCGGAGGCGGCGATCGCTTCAATCAACTCGGCTTTATTCACGGGTGTGGCTCCAGATTGGAATGGGTGGTCAGTATAAGCAGCGTCTCGCTCTGCCGCCTGCGGCAAATTTCCTCTTTTGCAAAAATATCCGGTGCGGGGCGACAAATCGTTTGTTTGCCTAATCCAGACGCTTTTGTCTGGACAGCGGGATTTTGGCTCCGGTTCATTGCCCTCCCGACCATTGGTAGGGTTGCCGTCGGCAGGATGCATCAAAAGCGATCCATGCGCGGCTAACCAGGTCGCGCCAAGCGCAAAACGCCCATGAGCCGGCCGCTCGACGGGCTGATTGGCTCGCGTTCGACTTTAGTAGTGGATGTCGACATCGATCTCACTGGGCTTGTCGCCTGGTACTTCGAACCGGCTCTCCTCGAATGCTGGCGGACCCATGACCTTGGGGTTATTGGACAATCCATAACCTTCGGTAGGAAACATGCCAAATCGGAGGTCCAGCTCGCCGTTAGCGTTTTCGTCGTGGTAGGCCATCACTGCGTACTGACCGGCTGGTACGTCATCGAACACCATCGTGACCGTTCCGGTCTTGGCTGGCGATTCGCTCGAGGCAAATGCCTGGTCCGCTTTACGGAACGTCTTTGGGTCCGAAAACAGAGCCACGCGAACTGTGCCCCGGTCGTGTTCGATGTTGTTCAGTTTGACCGTCAGCGGCTGGCCGTCGGCGAAAGCCGCTTGACCTACCGCCATTGCTACCAAAGTTAGCGCTACGCGCAGTGTCATCGATTCGCTCCTGGTTGGCGTGCATCTCGTTTGGATTGGATGGCGTGGGCATTTCAAGCGTGCCCGGAACAGTATGGCGATAGTGCCGCGCTTCTAGCGGATCGACCAGCCTATACGGTTGATTGGTCAGCCTTACCTCAGCACACGCTGGGGCCAAAATCGATTTAGAAGGACGCCGTGGCCCCAGGAACGCCGCAATGCGATGCTAGGCGCCAAACGCCTTACTGACCGAGCCCGCATGAACAAGACCCATCTTCAGACGCTGATCATCGACAAGCTGCAGGCCGACCTGGCTGTTGCAAAGGATGCACTGAAGGCCTCTCACGAGGCGGCGACGCACGCCGAAAGCAAAGCGGAGAACAAGTACGACACCCGTGGCCTGGAAGCGGCTTACCTGGCTGATGGTCAACGGCGACGCGTTCATGAAATAGAAACAGCGCTCTCGAGCTATCGAAACCTGCCGGTGCGATCACATCGCAATGCAGCGATTACCCTGGGCGCTTTGGTTTCGTTGGAGTCCGCTGACAATTGCCGCTGGGTGTTCCTCGGGCCGGATGCCGCTGGGCTGAATGTGACGATTGAAGGTGAAGAAGTGCTGGTGATCTCTCCGCGCTCACCGCTGGGCAGAGCGCTGCTGGGCTGCGAGGAAGGTGATGAGGCCGAGATTCGTGTCGAAGGACAATCCATCCGCTACAGCGTAATCAGCGTCAGCTGATCTGCTTTCACCGCCCGAAACAGAAAGGGCATCTCAGCGAATTTATAATAACTAAAGTTATTGATATATCAATACGTTATGAATCGTAGCTGATGTTGATTGTACGGTTTGCGATGCTGCTTTACATCGGTGGATGTAAGGCGCAAGGTCACTTGATAAGTTATATCAATAAACGTCTCTATCCTTCTGATCTTAAAAGACAAAAGGTTAGATTTTGGCTCATTCTTCGCCGCTACCTTTAGCTCTCGCACCCAACCGCTCTACCGCACCGTTTCTACTTGGCTGCTGGCGTGTCAGCGTCGCTTGGTGCCGGCAAAATGCCACCCCTCACTCCGTCCAGAAACAATTTGACGCATCCAGTCGAGCTGACTATCGTGCCGCATGCAGATGATAAGCAATCTCATTAGTATTTGCGGAGGTGGTGGTGAACGCATTGACTCGCGTCGCCTACGACGGGCCTGAGGCAGGGTACAAATTCCCGCCGTCGTACCGATTCTATTCACCGGCTGGGGGTATTGAAGCCAGCGGTTGTTTCAAAGTGATAGACACGCCGGCGGAGGGTGCCGGGCCGGGCCTTGAAAGGGACGTCCAGCGCGGTTTCGCCGAAGCCCAGGCAGCCGGGCTGCGCAATCCAGTGCTGGTTGGCGTAATTCCTTTCGATAAGCAGCAACCTTCAAATCTATTCATTCCACGACACGTCAGTCATCTCCCTCCGACGGCACCGCCTACCTCAATTTGTGGATTTGCCTGTGGTAACGCACACCAGTGCATCGAGCAGCCCAACCAGGCTGGCTTCCAGCAGGCGGTGAACCGAGCGCTTGGCGCGCTGCGTAATGGACGTCTCGACAAAGCGGTGTTGTCTCGTTTGTTGCAGCTCGAATTCGATGAGCCGCCATGCGCCGCGACGATCTTCCAGGGACTGCGTCAGCAGAATCCCGAGGCCTACCACTTCTTCACCGACCTGCCTGACGGCGGCGTCCTGATCGGCGCCAGCCCCGAGCTTCTACTTCGCAAAACCGGCCAGCGTCTGGAAACCAACCCGCTGGCCGGCTCAGCCCGGCGTCATGCCGATCGAATCGAAGACGAGTACTCGGCGCAGTGCCTGCTCGATTCCGCCAAGGACCAGCACGAGCACCGCCTGGTGATCCGCGATATGGAACGCCAGCTTCGCCCCTTGTGCCGAGAGCTGCACATCCCAGGCGCACCGTCTCTGATGAGCACGGCAAAGCTGTGGCACCTGTCGACGCGGATCGAAGGCGAGCTCGCCGAGCCCGTATCGGCGCTCAAGCTGGCGTGCCAGCTGCACCCGACTCCCGCGCTCTGCGGTTTCCCTACCGCCGCGGCCAAGCAACTGATTGCAGAACTCGAACCCTTCGATCGAGGTGTCTTTGGCGGCATTGTCGGCTGGTGCGACGCGGCAGGTAATGGTGAATGGGCTGTGGTTATTCGCTGTGGAGTGATCGATGACCGCAGTGTTCGGTTGTTCGCCGGGGCTGGGCTGGTATCGGAATCGTGCCCGGAGTCGGAGTGGCGCGAGACCGGCACCAAGCTCGGCACCATGCTCGCGGCGTTCGGTCTCGATCGGGAGGCGGTATGAGCCTGGTTCCGTTTACGCACTGGCCCGATGAATTCGCCGAGCGCTATCGCCGGGCTGGCCACTGGCGTGGCGAACCGCTGAGCCAGATGCTCGCCGAGCAGGCCAGCATCCAGCCGGACGCCGTTGCGGTAGTCGATGGTAGCGGAGCATTGAGCTATGCCGACCTGGACCGGGCCTCGACCAACCTGGCGCAGCGGCTGGCGAACCGCGGCCTGGGGCAGGGCGACCGCGCGCTCGTGCAGCTGGGCAATCAGGCTGAGCTGTATGTTGTGTTCTTCGCTCTGATCAAGGCGGGAATCGCGCCGGTAAACGCACTGTTCAGTCACAACCGTCTGGAGCTGGTGGCCTATGCCGCGCAGGTCCGACCTCGACTGCTGATTGCCAGCCGGGCCCATTCGCTGTTCACAGGGGATGCGTTTGTCGAAGAACTGACCGAACTCATTCCCGAGCTGGATACCGTCTTGCTGCACGACGATCCCCACCCTGAGCTGCGTCTGCAGAGCTGGTGCGTGCAAGCGAAGGCACTGCGATCCTTCAGCCCGACGCCAGCCGGCGAAGTGGCCTTCTTTCAGCTCTCCGGTGGCAGTACCGGGACGCCAAAGCTGATCCCGCGCACCCATGACGACTATCTCTACAGCGTCCGTCGCAGCGTCGAGATCTGTCAGTTCGACCGCGAAACCCGTTACCTCTGCGCACTACCGGCAGCGCACAACTTTCCGTTGAGCTCCCCCGGCGCGTTGGGTGTGTTTCTCGCTGGCGGTCGTGTCGTACTGAGTCCAGACCCCGGTCCCGCCAGTTGCTTCCCTTTGGTTGCACAGCAGCAGGTCAACGTTACCGCGCTGGTGCCGTCTGCCCTGGCCATGTGGTTACAGGCCGCGCCCGGCCATCACCATGAACTCGCATCGCTGCAGTGGGTACAGGTGGGGGGCGCCAAGCTGCCGGAATCCCAGGCCAGGCGGGTGCCCCAGGTGTTGGGATGCCGGCTGCAACAGGTCTTTGGCATGGCTGAAGGGCTGGTCAACTACACCCGACTGGATGACAGCGACGAGCATGTCTACCTGACCCAGGGCCAGCCGATGAGCCCCGATGACGAGATCAAGGTCGTCGACCGCGAGGGGCATCCAGTGGCCGCTGGCGAAATCGGGGCACTGATGACGCGCGGGCCGTACACGATCCGCGGCTACTTCCAGAGCCCCGAGCACAACGCCGCCGCATTCGATGCCGAGGGTTTTTACCGCTCCGGTGACCTGGTCCGCCAGCGAGACGACGGCTACCTCGTCGTCGTCGGCCGGATCAAGGATCAGATCAATCGTGGCGGCGAAAAGATCGCCGCCGAAGAGGTGGAAAACCTGCTGATGGCGCATCCCGCCGTAGCGCAGGCGGCGCTGGTTTCAGTGCCCGATGAGGCCATGGGCGAGAAGAGCTGCGCCTACATCGTCAGCCCCGACCCCACGCTCAAGGGGATCGTGCTGCGCAGGTTTCTGCGCGGGCTCGGCTTGGCCGACTACAAGCTTCCTGACCGATTCGTACACATCGACGCGCTGCCAGTGACCGCTGTTGGCAAGGTGGACAAGAATCGCCTGCGCCGTCGCGTCGCTGAACAACTGACCGTTACCGAATAAGGATTCGTTTCATGGCAATTCCCACCCTGACGCCATACCGCCTGCCCAGCGAATGGACCGCGAACAAAGTGCAGTGGTCGCTCGAACCGGATCGCGCGGTCCTGCTGATTCACGACATGCAAGCGTACTTCTGTGATTTCTGGGGCCAGGACAGCGCCTTTATCGATGAACTGGTCTCGCGTCTGGCACAGGTTCGTCAGCGCTGCAAAGCACTGGGGATTCCTGTCATCTACACAGCCCAGCCTGGTGAGCAAGCTGATGCGGACAGGGCGCTGCTGACCGACATGTGGGGACCGGGCATCACGCAATATCCCGAGCGCCAAGTGATCGTCCCGGGCCTGGCGCCTGCTGACGACGACACGGTCCTGGTGAAGTGGCGCTACAGCGCGTTCCAGCGTTCACCGCTGGAACACATGATGAGCGAGCTCGGTCGCGACCAGCTGATCATCGGTGGCATATACGGTCATATCGGCTGCCTCATGACGGCGTGCGATGCGTTCATGCGGGACATCCAGCCCTTCGTGCTGGCCGACGGCATCGCAGACTTCGGCGCGACCGAGCACGAGATGGCGTTGAACTACGTGGCGACGCGGTGCGGCAAGGTCGTGACATGCCGCGAAGTGCTCGAACTGGGCGCTGCCAAGCGGTCATTGCCGAGTTGGGAAGAGCTTGAAACCCGGTTGCTGTCGATGCTCGACGAGATGGATGAACCCTTCGACCCCGACGAAAACCTGCTCGACTACGGCCTGGATTCGATTCAGATCATGACCCTGCTGAGCGAATGGCGGGAGCAGGGGCTGGAACTGAGTTTCACCGATCTGGCCAAGACCCCGACGTTGAATGGGTGGTGGGCTCTGCTCAACGCGCACGGAGGTGTCCGATGAGGTCGCTCGGGACTGCCCAGCAAGGGCTCTGGTCCGGCTACTTGCTCAACGAAGATCGCGCCATGTTCAATACCGCAGAATGCATCGCGTTCGCCGGCAAGATTCACGCGGCGACGATGATCGCCTCGGTGCAACAGGCGGCGCGGGAGTGCGAGGCCCTATCCGGAGTGTTCGTGGCCGATGAAGACGCGGTGTTCTTCAAACCCCGCGAACTGCCAGTGGTCGTTCAACAGGTGCAGGTTCCGGCTGGGGCGGATGCGGAAGGCTGGGTCCGTGACTGGGCCATGCGCGACATTCGTATCGCGATCGATCTCCAACGCGAGTTGCCGTGCCGTTTCGTGTTGCTGCAGGCCGAAGGGCGCGACTTTCTATACAGCTGTGTGCATCACATCGCCCTGGATGGCTACGGCACCAACCTGCTGTACCAGCGAATCGCCGAGCTCTACGGCGCTGCGATAAGTGGTGACTCGGTGCCAGCCAGTGAGTTTGGCCGATATGAAGATGTGCTCAAGGAAGACGCCGAGCGGGACGCTCAGGGCCGTACCGCCGCTGCACGCGGTTACTGGCTGGAAACATTGTCACGCATGCCGGAGCCAGCCAGCTTCAGTGAGCGCAGTGCGCCGATAGCGGCCACGTTCATCCGTCACGGCGCCCCGTTCACAGAGCCTCTGTGGCAGGCACTGAATAAGGTTGCCGAAGCTCATGGCATCGGCTGGCCGGACCTGCTGCTGGCTGGTGTCTCGGCTCACCTCCGGCAGGTAAGCGGTGTCCGCTCCCAGGTACTGGGTTTGATGGTGATGAATCGCATCGGCTCGGCCTCGTGCAATGTGCCGTGCATGCAGATGAACATCGCGCCGTTGTGCCTGGATCTGCCGGACGATGCCGATCTGATCGCCTGCGCCAAGGCCATCGGCAAGCTACGTCGTAGCAGCCGCAAGCATCAGCACTACCGCTACGAATCCCTGCGCCGAGACCTGGGTCGTGTTGGCGGAGAACAGCGTCTGTTCGGCCCGCTGATCAATATCATGCCGTTCGACCGTCCGCTGACTTACGGCAACTGCCCGGCGCGAACGCTGAACCTGAGCGCAGGTCCGGTGGAGGACCTGACGCTGGAAGTCCAGATTGGCGCCGACGGCATGCCGGTACTCGACTACGATGCCAACCCGGCCTGCTACAGCCTCGACCAGGTGCGCAGCCTCCAAGAAGAACTGTTCGATCTGCTCGAATGCTGGCTGGCCGAGCCGCAGCAGCCACGGGCCGTGCTGCTCGAAGAGCTGTTTGCAGTTCGCCGAGCCTGGCAAGTCCTCAAGACCCCTGGTCGCGCCTCCCACGTGCAACCGAGCAATGTGCTGGAGGCGATACGCCTACAGGCACAGAGCAGGCCTGAGCACATCGCGCTGGTTCAGCATGAGCAGGCGCTGAGTTACGGCGAACTGCAGGCTCGGGCCGAGATGGTCGCTGCCGCGCTTGTCGAACTGGGGATTCAGCCGGGCCAGCGCGTCGGCGTGATGCTGAGCCGTTCGCCACAAGCAATCCTTGCCCAGTTGGGGGTACTGCTCGCTGGTGCGGTCTACGTACCGCTGGACCCGGAGCAGCCCGCCGATAGGCAACGGCTGATCTGCGGGACGGCCGAGCTGGCGCTGGTCATTACGGAGGCGGCCTATCGGCATCGGTTGGCGGACATCCATTCTGGTGCGATCCAGTTGATTGGGTTGCTGACCTCGGCCAACCGAACCTACACCCCACGCGACAACGATGCGGCCTGCTACCTGATGTTCACCTCCGGTTCGACGGGTGCGCCGAAGGGCGTCGAAGTCAGCCATCGCGCACTGGCGCATTTCGCTGAGGCGGCTCGGCAGCGCTACGGCATTGGTTCAGCCGATCGCGTCCTGCAATTCGCACCGTTCAACTTCGATGCGAGCATCGAGGAGGTCTTCGTCAGTTTGTCGGCCGGGGCGGCATTGGTGCTGCGGACCGACCCGATGTTGCAGTCGATGTCCTCGTTTGTAGAGGGACTCGAGCGACTGGCGATCAGCGTGGTCGACCTGCCCACAGCGTTCTGGAACGAGTGGGTCGTGGCGTTGCGCAGCGGCCAGGTGCGGATCCCGGCATCGCTTAAGGCGGTGATCATCGGTGGCGAAGCGGTATATCCCGAGCAACTACAGGCCTGGCAACGCGTTGGGCGGCCCGACGTTCGTTTGATCAACACCTACGGCCCGACCGAGACAACGGTGGTCGCGAGCAGCTGCGATCTGCAGAACGTCGACCCCAACTGCGAACGGCTGCCTATCGGTCGACCACTGACAGGTGTCGAGGCGCTGGTTCTGGAGCGTGGCAATCGCCCTGGATCGGAAGGTGAGCTGGTGCTGTTTGGCCCACAGCTGGCCAACGGTTACCTCAACAGTGACTCGCCGGCCTTTGCCCATCTACGTATTGGCGAGGAGACGATGCGGGTCTACCGCACCGGTGACCGGGTGCGGCTGGTCGATGGTCAGCTGGTGTACCTCGGTCGGCTGGACAACGAGTTCAAGATCAGCGGCTATCGCATCCAGCCGGGGGAGGTAGAAGCACGATTGCTGGCACTGCCGGGTATCGACGAGGCCTGCGTGCTAGGCCTGGAACTTGATGCCGGAGTGCGCCGGCTGGTGGCGTTTTTCGCTGGCCCGCGGAACGACGTTCGAGCGATCAAGCGTGAGCTGAGCGCCGTGCTGCCAGCAGCAATGGTGCCTACCGATTACCGTCATTTCGCCGTCTTGCCCCGTACCAGTAGCAACAAGATGGACCGTAAACGCTTGCAGCAGGCCTATCTGCAAGGCTCGACCGAGCGCGTGCTGAACGACGAGACGCAGCGGCGCGTCAGCGCTATTTGGCAGCAGATCCTCGGTGTCAGCGGCATTCAGCCGGAAGACAACTTCTTCGAGCTCGGTGGGCAGTCGCTGCAAACCATCCAGATCGTCAATCGCCTGGGCGCCGAATTCGGCACCGCCGTGAAGGTTTCCGATGTCTTCGATCACCCACAACTGGCGGACTTCTGCAGTTTTTTGGACAGCCGACTGCAACAGCGCGAAGAACTCGTGGAAATGGTTTGGTGAAGGGGCGGGCAAATGAACGATCAGATGAGTTTCAGCGGGAAAAGTGTTTGGGTGACCGGCGCCGGGCAGGGGATCGGCCGCGCCGTGGCCGAAGGCTTCGCACGGCTGGGTGCGCAGGTCGTCGGTTTCGACCGCGCCTTTTCCGAAGGTGATTACGGCTTCACGACCTACCTGCTTGATGTCGGTGATGCGGACGCGGTGCGCCATGCGTGCAACGAGCTGCTGGGTGGACAACAGCGGGTTGATGTCTTCGCCAGTGTTGCCGGCATCTTGCGGCTCGGGGCTATTGAGGAGCTGAGTTCGGCTGACTGGGACGAGTCGATACGGGTCAACGTGTCCGGTGCCTTTTATCTGCTGCGCGAACTGATCCCGCGTTTCAAGGCGCAGGGCAGCGGAGCGGTAGTGGCGGTGAGCAGCAATGCGACCCACGTTCCACGCATGCAGATGGCCGCGTACAGCGCATCCAAAGCTGCGCTTACCAGCCTGATCCGAACAGCGGGCCTGGAGCTGGCTGAGCACGGCGTGCGCTGCAATCTGGTCTCGCCGGGCTCCACCGATACCGCCATGCAGCGTGGCATGTGGCACAGCGAGGACGCGCGAGAACGGACGATTGCTGGCTTTCCGGAGCAGTACAAGCTGGGCATTCCGCTGCGCAAGATCGCCACGCCAGAAGAGGTCGCCCGTACCGTGCTGTTCCTCGCATCGGACCTGGCGAGCCACATCACCCTGCAGGACATCGTCGTCGACGGCGGCGCCACCCTGGCGGCCTGAGACTCCGAGAGGTAGCAGATGCAAAAAAACATAATCGGCCTGCTGAAGCACTTGGCTCAGCAGGGCGTGCAGCTTGCGCTCAACGATCAGCAGCAGCTGGTTTCGCAGTCGAGCAAAGAGGCCGTGACCCCCGCGCTCGGGCAGCAGATACGTGACAATCGCGACGCCATCATCGAATGTCTGAGGGCTCAACGCGCGTTCGACGCACCTATCGCGCCACAACACCTCAGCGTCGGTCCGCTGTCGTCATCGCAGAGCGGGCTTTGGTTCATCGAGCAGTACGAACAGGATTCGCACCTCTACAACATGCCCGTCTTCTTCCGCCTGACTGGCGAGCTGGACGTGCCGGCGCTGGAGTTCGCCTTCGATGCGCTGGTCGCCCGTCACGCCAGTTTGCGCACGCGCTTCCAGCGTAGCGCCGAGGGCCGAGGAGAGCAGGAGATAGTGCCGCACACAGGGTTCCGTCTGGCGCGGGAAGATCTTAGCCATCTCGAACCGCAGGCACGTAAGGATCTGGTTGCGCAGCGAGTGCGGGAAGAGATTGAACGCCCATTCGATATCACCAGCGGGCAGCTGACGCGCGTCACCGTGCTAAAGCTGGGCGAGCGCGAGCACGTGCTAATGATCAACCAGCACCACATCATCTCCGATGGCTGGTCGGTGAAGAACATATTCGCCGACCTGAAGACTGCGTTTCTGGCTTACCAGAATCGTGAGGGCCTGATTTGGGACGAGCCCGCGCTGACCTACATCGACTACGCACGCTGGTTCAATTCGCGCTTATTCCGGGACTATCACGAGCAGTTCAAACCCTTCTGGGTCGAACGCCTGGCGGGTATCCCCGAGGTGCACAGCCTGCCGTTGGACAAGCCACGGCCTGCCCAACCGGCCAGCGGCGGCGAAGTGGTGTTCTCGACTATCGACAATGCGCTCTGGGATCGTTTCAAAGGGCTGTGTCAGCAACACAACACTTCGCCCTTCATCGGCCTACATGCGCTGTTCGCGCTGCTGCTGGCACGTCATTCCGGTGAGCGCGATATTGTCGTTGGCACCCCCTTGGCCTACCGCGAGCGGGCGGATGTCGAGCCTTTGGTAGGTTTCTTCGTCAATACGCTGGTGTTGCGTACGCAGCTTCCCGAACAGCAAAGCTTTGTCGAGTATTTGCGCCAGTGCCGTACTGACGATCTTCAGGCGTTCGATCATCAGCTCTATCGGTTCGAGGCCCTGAGCGAAGCGCTAGGCATGGACCGCCATACCGCGATCAACCCGATCTTTCAGATCATGCTGGTCTACCAGGCGCGGGTCGACTTCAACGACCTGATCCCCGGCTGTGACGCGGTGGAGGAGACCTCTCCGGTATTGCCTGCCAAGACCGACATTTCGGTCAAGGTCACCGAGCTGGTGGATTCGGTACGGGTCGATTGGCTTTACGCAACGGCGCTGTTCGAACGCAGCAGTATCGAAGGCTATGCGAGCCGACTGCTGAACATGCTGAAAGCCGTGGTCGATGCGCCAGAGCAGGACATCTGGCAGTTGCCCATGCACGATCCTTCGTTGCTGGACCAGACCGCTGAGCGCCTGTCGGCGTTGCCCGCGCTCTATCCCGACGGACTGACCGCGCTTTCGCTGTTCAGCGACATGGCTCAGCTACATCCGAATCGACCCGCGCTGCGGCAGGGGGAAGGCTACGTCAGCAATGCGGAGCTAGACGCCCGTGCCAGTCGGCTTGCCAATTGGTTGCAGGCCCAGGGCTGTGCGCCAGGCGACCTGATCGGTATTCTTGCGCGGCGAGAAAACGCGTTTGCGGTCGCGTTGCTCGCGTGCTGGAAAGTCGGCGCGGCCTATGTCCCGCTGGACCCGAACTATCCCCAGCAGCGCCTCAGCCACATCATGCGGGACGCCAATTTGCAGCTGGTCATCGGTCAGGGCGTGGCGCCATTCGGGCTGGAGCCAGGTGCGCGTTGGGTCGATCTAGATAGCCATGAAACCCAGGCGCAGCTAGATGCCCAGTCGCCATGCGCGCCGCCGCTCCTGCATGACCCGCAACGACTCGCCCAGGTGATCTACACCTCTGGATCGACCGGCGTGCCAAAGGGCGTGATGATCGAACAGGGATCACTGGTCAACCTTCTACTCGACCACGGTCGCCGGCTCGGTGTCGCGCCGGGTGACCGAATGCTGGACTGCATGTCCTTGTCGTTCGACGCCGGCAACATGTGTGCGCTGGTGCCGTTGGTTCACGGTGCATGTCTGCTCTGGGCCGATCCCGGTGAGGGTCTGCTGGATGAGATCGAGCGCACTGAAACCACACAGATGATTTTTGCCACGGCCTTGCTCGCGACGCTGCCGGAGCGGCCATTGCCGGCGATGAAAGCGGTGGGCTTCGGCGGCGAAGCCTGCCCACCTACGATCCCACAGCGTTGGGCATCCCAGTTCCGTCTGATTGATATGTATGGTCCGACCGAAGCCACCGTTACGGCGCTGACCAAGACGCTCGCGGCAGGCACTCGCCTGACCATCGGCCAAGCTATCGATGGCATGCAGGCGGTGATCCTGGATCGGCACGGCGCGGTGTGCCCGGTTGGTGTTCCGGGTGAGCTCTGTCTGGCGGGGCTAGGGTTGGCCCGCGGCTACCTCAACCAGCCGGAGCGTACAGCTGAGGCCTTTCGTGAGCATGATTTCGCCGGGGTGAAGGTACGGATGTATCACACCGGAGACCGCGCACGGCTGCTGGCCAACGGTGAATACGAGTACCTGGGCCGTCTGGATGCGCAAATCAAACTGCGCGGTTATCGCATCGAGCCGGGGGAGATCGAAGCTCAACTGCACGCCAGCTGCTCAAGCCTGCAGGAAATAAAGGTCTTGGTCGTCAGCCAGGGCACACGTCAGGCGCTGGTGGCCTACGCCACGGTAACCGCGGGCGAAGCGACACCCGAGCCAGACGCAGTATTGCAGGCCGCAGCCCATCGACTGCCTGAATACATGGTGCCTCAGCGTCTGATCATCCTCGACAAGATGCCGCTTACGGCCAACGGCAAACTGGATCAGCGACAGCTGCCCACGGTTGAGCTGGCCGAAGCTGAACAGCTAGTGCCGCCCGCTGGCGATCTGGAGCGACACGTGCTGGAGATCTGGCAGGGTGTGCTGGAGCAGCCGCTGGGCGTAGATAGCGATTTCTTCCGGTTGGGCGGTGATTCGATACTGAGCATCCAGCTGGCGACACGTCTGCGCGATGCCGGCTACCCCTGTAGCGTCAAAGAGGTGTTCGAGGCAAAGACCGTGCGCCGACTGTGCCGCGTGCTCGAAGGACCACGCGAGAACCAGGCGATCCGCGCCGAGCAAGGTCTGCTGACCGGCGATTTCCCTCTGCAGCCAATCCAGCAATGGTTCTTTGAGCAGCCCTTCGCTCAACCCCAGCATTGGAACCAGGGCGTTGTGCTTGGGCTGCCGGCCGAGGTGAGTCAGCTCCAGCTGATGGATTACATGCGCCAATTGTTGGCGCAGCACGATGCGCTGCGGCTGATCGTCATTCCGTCTGGCCAGTGTTATCGAAATTTCCTGCCCTTACCCGAGCCTGCCCAACTGGATGCCGCGGAGCTGGGCGAGTCGGGGTTACAGCATGCGCTAACCGAGCTGCAATCCCACCTCGATCCGGCCAGCGCTCGGACGCTCGCGTGGGCCGTCATCGAGAACTTGCCGAACGGCCAGCGAGGGCTGTTTATTGCGTTTCACCATCTGGTCATCGATGCGGTGTCGTGGCGCATTCTGGTGGAAGACCTGCAGCGACTGGCCCGCGGCGATGGGTTGCCCGACAAGACCAGCAGCTACCGGCAGTGGGGTGAGGGTCTCGCGGCCTATGCGCAGCGTGCTGAAGCGCAGCTGCCGTACTGGCGTGAGCAGGTCGGTGCGATGGGCCAGGCATTTACTAATCAAACCTTTCCCCAAGAATGGTCGTCCAGCGAGCACTCCGAACCGCAACTGTTACAGCTGGATGAAGTCACCACTCGGCAACTGATCCAGATGACGACCAGACGATTGCAGGTCGACGTCCGCGAGTTGCTGGTGGCTGCGCTGACCCGGTCGCTGATGGAGCTGGGGCTCGGCGAGCAGCAGTTGATCATGCTGGAAGGTCACGGCCGCGAACCGATTGATGCCGGGTTGGACGTCAGCCGCACGGTTGGCTGGTTCACCAGCATGTTCCCGGTCAGGGTGCATAACCAGGCGGACTGGCCGGCGCTGGTTCAGCACGCTGCCGAGCAGTTGCGCCAGGTGCCGGACAAGGGTGTTGGCTATCTGCCGCTGCGCAGCAATCCGGCGCATCGTGACAGTCTTCCGCTGCCCGCCGTCGCGCTGAATTACCTCGGCAATTACCAGAGCGGAGCAGGGGACTGGCAGCCATTGCCGTTGCCGCCGGGCAACCCGAGCGGTGCTAGCAACCTGTCTGCAGAACTGATCAGCCTGCATGGCGGCGTGTTTGACGGCCTGCTGACCTTGCGGCAGATCGGCAGCCTGCGCTCGGACCTCGGTGCGCGCTTTTTGCAGTCGTTACGAACTCACCTGCAAAACCTGGCTGCGCTGGAGGGAGAGCTGCAATGACGTCATTGAACCTACAGCTCGCCCACGTTTTCGCCCGTCACGCCGAGCGCCCAGCGCTAGGGTGCCTCGGCGCCAGCTTCAGTTACGCCGAATTGCAGGCACGCGTCGCGGCCATCGTGTTGCAACTGCGCGCAGACGGGTTGACTGCAGGTGATCGCGTCGGGCTGCATCTCTCCCGTGGGCCGGATCTGATCGCGGCGCTGCTCGCTTGCCTGCAGGAAGGGCTTTGTTTCGTACCACTCGAGCCGGAGTTTCCGCTTGACCGGCTGCAGGGCATCGCCGACGACGCATGCCTGCACCGCATCATTCAGGATGAGCAGCCGTCGCGGTCGCTGGCACCTTCGCTGCGCCTGAGACCCGGGCTGGCAGCGATGCCCGAGCCGCTGGTGCTCGATGACCAGCTGCCTGCGTACATGATGTTCACTTCCGGCTCTACAGGAAAACCCAAGGGCGTCGTGATTGGCCGGGCTGCCTTAAGCAACTTCCTCGACGCCGCGGCCCGGCGTGTCGGGATCGGGCCGGACACACGTTGGCTGTTCACCACCACGCCGGCCTTCGATATCTCTCTGCTGGAGATGCTCGGGCCACTGTGGGTAGGCGGCTATGTCGAAGTGGTCTGCGCACCAGCCCACAAGGACCCGGTGGCGCTGCTGCAGTTGCTCGACAGCCGGCCGGACCTGAACACCCTGCAGGCCACGCCTGCATTCTGGCGAATGCTGCTCAAAGCGGGATGGCAAGGGCGTGAAGGTCTGACCGCGCTCTGTGGTGGTGAAGCTCTGGACGCTACGCTGGCGGCACGGCTCAGCGAGTCGGTGGGGCAGCTGTGGAACTGCTATGGCCCCACCGAGGCGACCGTTTGGTCGATGATGGCGCCGGTCGAACAGCCATTGGCGGACCATGGTGTGCGGCTCAAGCAGTCGCTCGACGGCTACCGACACTGGGTTCTCGACGAGAACGGCAATGACATCGGGCCGGGCGGCGAGGGTGAACTGTGCATCGAAGGGGTATCGCTGGCACAGGGTTACTGGCAGCGCAGCGACCTGAATGAGCAGGCCTTCATCAGCTGGCAAGGGCGGCGTCTGTACCGTACCGGGGATCGGGTTCGCCGCATTGGCGACGAGGAATTGCAATACCTTGGACGTCGCGACGATCAAATCAAGTTGCGCGGTTTTCGAATCGAACTGGGCGAAATCGAAGCCAACCTGCGGCGCATCGAGGGGGTTCAGGATGCTGCGGTACGGTTGCTGGGTAAAGGCGACGAGGCCTGCCTGGTCGGCTATGTGGAGACACGAGGCGAAGGTGCGCCCGGTCGGGTTCAGATTCGACGAGCACTGCATCTGAGCCTGCCGCACTATATGGTTCCGAGTCGCATCGTGCTGCTGGACTCGCTGCCGAAAACTCCGAGTGGAAAGATCGACCGCAAGCGGCTGCCCGAGCCGGTCTGATCGAGTGCGCTAGCCCGTGGCCAGGGCGGCCACGGGGCAATCTGCGTTAGTTTTTCGCGACCGGATCAGCGTCTGTTTTGCCGACGATGGATTCCACATCTTCGATTACCTGCAGAGCAGCCATCGGCCCACCCAGCGAGGTCCATAGCGATCCATCGACGGCGGCGAAACGCTTGGCCTGAATAGACGAGAGCTGGCGGAACGCCGGTGTTTCTTCAGCCTGGCTAAGCGCCTCGACGGCTTCGCCGCTGGTGGCCAGAGTCCCGATCACCAGCCAGTCCGCATCCAGCAGTTCAAGGGATTCAAGGCTCAGTGCCATGGAATGAGTGTGGCCTGGGTCCTGCTGGTGAGCCGGGCGGACCAGGCCGACGTCTTCCACCACAGTGCTGGAGAACGCGTCCTTGAACATGTAGGACGGGCCCTTCGGGTTCCAGCGAACGATACTGAACGTCTCGCCTTGATGGTCCTTCAAACGCTCACGCGCCTCGGCTGCACGTGCTTCGTAGCGGTCCAGAAAAGCCTTGGCTTCAGCATCCTTGTTCAGCACATGAGCGGTTCGCTGCATGCTGGACTGCCAAGGTTCGGCCCATTTAAAGGTCGTGACCGTCGGCGCGATCTCGTTGAGTATCGCCAGCTGCTCCGGCTTGACCGGACCGGTGAGGATCAGATCCGGTTCCAGCTCAAGCAGCGTTTCCAGGTTGGGGTTGTCCAGATCGCCGACGACCTTGATGCCTGACGGCACCTTGCCTTCCAGGTAACGCGGCGGTGCCGCCTGGCCGCGACCGTTGACGGTGCCGATCGGCGTCACCCCCAGTGTCAGCGCCGTATCCAGATCGATTTCGTTGAGCGTGACAACACGCTCAGGCTCGGCCGGAACGGTGACGGTGTTGCCGAACGCATCTTCCACCTGACGGGTGGCGGCGTGCGCACTGAGGGTCATCAACCCCGCTATAAGTGCGATGGTGAGGTGCCAGGGGGTTCGTTTGATCATTGGGTCGTGTCCTTTTGAGCGGGTTCGGGCACCGCTGGGGTGCGGGTGGCTAATGGCGCAGAGGCGGGAAGCGCAGACTCGGCGAGCGAACGGCGACGCGGGACGATCACCGGAGCGCCGTCACCGGGTGCCGGCAGGATGTCCACCTCGGTCTGGTAAAGGCGGTCCACCAGCGCTTTGGTCATCACGTCGCGTGCACGCCCCATGGCCTGAATCTGCCCATCGGCGAGGGCAATCAGTTCATCGCAATAGCGCGCGGCGATGCCCAGGTCATGGATGACGATCAGCACCGTGCGGCCTTCGGCTGCGATCCGGTGAACCGCCTCCATGACTTCGGCCTGATGTCCGATATCCAGTGCGCTGGTGGGTTCGTCGAGCAGGATCAGATCGGTGTTCTGCGCCAGGATCATGCCGAGCCACGCGCGCTGCGCCTGCCCGCCAGAGAGCGAAGAGGCCTGGCGATGCCAGATAGCGTCGAGCTGCATGGCCGCGCGAGCGCGGGCGACCTGACGCGCATCCTCGTCGCTCCACTGGTTGAACCAGCCCTGATGCGGATGCCGACCGTATTGCACCAGCTGTTCGACGCGAATCCCCTCGGCTATTACGGGGCGCTGGGGAAGAAACGCCAACTGACGGGCCAGACTTTTCATCGAGTAACGAGACAGCGACTGCCCATGGACGTGGATTTCGCCACGTTGCAGGGGCAACTGACGCGCCAACAGCTTGAGCAAGGTCGATTTGCCGCTGCCGTTGGGCCCGACGATGCCAATCAGCCGGCCTTTGGGCAGCGAGAAGGTAAGGTCGTCCAGAACCACCTTGTCCTGATAGGCGAAATGAAGGTTTTCGACGCTCAGTACCGTCATCAGTCAGCCCCTCGTCTGTCCTTGAGCAGCAACGCAAGCAGCAGAATGCCGCCGAGTAGCCTTGTCATGATGCCGGTGGGAATCTCTTCCGGCTGCGCCAGCACCCGCACCAGCGTGTCGCTGCCCAGTAGCAGCACTGCTCCGCAAAGGGCCGATAGCCAAAGCGGGGCCAGGTTATCGCGCGCCAGCCAGGACGCCAGGATCGGTGCGGCCATGGCGATGAATACGACCGGCCCGCCAATCGCTGTGCCCAGCGAGGCCACCAGAATGGCCAGGCCCAGCACGCCGAGTTGCACCAGCGGCACGCGGATGCCCAGGTTCTGCGCAGTGGCATCGCCAAAGCGCAACAAGGCCAGGGGGCGGTTGACCAAGGCCATCAGCGGACATAGCGCCAGCAGGACCAGGGCGATCGGGTTGACGGTCTGGTAGCTGACCCCGGCGAAGTGACCCATCGTCCAGAGATAGAGACTGCCCAGGTGCACCAACGGCTGCGTCGACATGGCGAAGTCGCCGATCGCGCCGAGCAGCTCCGACAGCGCAATCCCGATTACGATGAACAGATAGCCTTGCTCTCCGGGGCGGCGGCAGAGGCTGAACAGCGCCACAGCAGCCAATACCGCGCCCAGGGGAGAGGCCCACCAGGGCCAGCTGCCAAGCGTCAGGTATAGGGAAAAACCGACAACCGCCAGCGAGGCGCCTTCATTCACACCGATCATGTCTGGCGTCGCCAGGCGGTTGCGCACCAGGGTCTGGATCAGGCAGCCGGCCATGCCCATGGCAAAGCCGGCAACGATGGCCGCAGCGACCCGCGGCATTCGGATTTTGAAGACCATGATCTCGTGCAGCTTGCTGCCATTGCCGAGCAGAGTGGCGAGCACGTCTCGCATGCCCATCTGGCCGGAGCCCAGGCTGATCGCCAGGGTGGCCAATACGGCAAGCAGCAGCGTGAGCAGGCCGCACATCAGCCAGTTGCGTCGATGCAGCAGCAGACTCAGGCTGCCCATGCGCAGCGTCCACACGCCGCTGGGAGTGGTGGATGCCATGCTTACCTCACCGCCAGCAGAGATCGGAAGCCACCGCGCAAGACGATCACAATCAGCGCCGGCGCGCCGAGTGCGGCCAGCAAGGTTCCGACCGGCAGCTCGAAGGGTTGCAACAGCCAGCGCGCCAGCACATCAGCCGCCAAGAGGAACACCATGCCGAACAGCGTCGAGAACAGCAGCTGTCGGAGCAGTGCCACCGGTTCGATCAATCGAGCGCAGTAGGCTGCTAGAAAGCCCACGAAACCGACGGGCCCGGCAAGAGATATCGCGCAGGCCGTCAGCAATGTCGAGGCGACCAGGACCCCCAGTCGCACCCAGGTGGTGTGGATGCCCAGCGCCCGCGCCTGGCTGTCACCCATTTGCATCAGCGTCAGTTGTCGGCAGAGCAGGCCGGCGAGTGCCAGGCCCAGCAGCGCAACAGGCGTGACGGTGCCCACCGCGTCGAGCCGGGTGGCGGAAAGGGAGCCCAGGTTCCAGAACCGAAATTGCTCCAAGGCCACACGTGTCGACAGCAACATGAAATTCGACAGACCGCCGAATATTGCAGCCAGCGCGACGCCGGCGAGAATGAGTTTCAGTGGGCTGGCCTGGCCCAGCATCAAGCCGATGCCGAGCACCACAAGGTTGCCCAGCAGGGCGCCGGCACCGGACCAGAGCAGATAGCCCCGTGTGGATTCGACGCCGTAGAAAATGAGACCGATGACCAGCCCCAGCACTGCGCCGGCATTAACGCCGAGCAAGCCGGGTTCGGCCAGCGGATTACGTGTTGCGCTTTGCAGCAGCGAGGCGGCGATGGCAAGACTTCCGCCAACAACGAGCGCTGCCAGCGTACGCGGCAAACGCAGTGTCTCTACCACCATGGCCAGTTTTTCATCCGCCACGGCGAGTTGGTTTCCGAGAAGATAGTGCAGCACTTCGACCGCGCCGTAGACGCCTGCGCCGGTGCTCATCGAGAGCGCCAGCAAGCCCAGCAGAAGCGCGCCGCCAGCGATGAGGACCGCTTGCTGGTAGCCGGGGAAGGTCGAATCAATTCGTGTCATTGGTTTCGAGCAAGCTCCTGAAACCCGGCAGCTAGGCTGCCGGGTAATGGCGGGTATCAGATGTCGTAGCTGAAGCCAACGAACACTGTACGGCCCATGAGGATGTTATCGACTGACTGGGCGACATCGTCGCGCTTCTCGTTGGTCAGGTTGTTCATACCCGCTTTCAGCGACAACTCGCGGGTGGCTTGATACTTCGCACCGAGATTCAGTTGATGGAACGCACCGCTCTCAACATTTGGCTGCGCTGCCGAGACGTAGAGGAGTTGGCTGCCGGTGTACTGGTAGTCCAGATTCAGCCCCAGATCGGGCATGGCCTGCCAGTCGAAACCGATATTGGCGACGTGCTGCGGGGTGTTGCGCAGTTGTTCATCGGTATCGCGGTCTTCGGCATCCGAATAGGTGTAGTTCGCGCGCACTCCCATGGTGTCGCTCAGGTTGTAACGACCTTGCAATTCGTAGCCTTGCACGCGCGCCTTGCTGACGTTGCTATAGGTCATCACGGCAGGTCGATATCCGACTCGCCATGTATCGGTGATGATCATGTCGTCGATATCGTTGTTGAACAACATGACGCCTGCTTCGAGACGCTCGTTCTGGTAGAGCGTACCGATCTCGTAGCTGGTCGCGGTTTCGGGCTTGAGGTTCGGGTTGCCGACCAGCGTACACATGCCGCGGCAGGCCAATACGCCATAGGTGTCGTCAGACTGATAGATGCTTGGTGCCTTGAACGAGCGCCCAACGCCACCTTTGATCACCCAGTTGTCGGTGAGGTTGTACACGCCGTAGGCCCGCGGACTGAATTCGCTGCCGAAGCTGTCGTGGTCATCCAGGCGTCCACCCAGGGTCACGTCCAGATCACCGATAGAAAACTCGTCTTGCAGGTAGACGGCCTTCTGGTCCACCTCGGTTTCGCTGCCGAGGTTCTGGTTGTGTGTCAGCTCGGTACGACGCAACTCACTGCCAAGGGTAAGGAGGTGGCTGCCGAGAAACGCGGTCACCTGGCCGTCGACGGTGTGGTTTTTTTGCTCGATGTCGCCCTTCATACCGCGCAGCGTCGTCATGATCTGCGAATCGTCCATCAACTCGACGTTTTCGTAGTAATAACGCACCCGCGTGTTGAAGTCGTCCCAGTTGCCGGTATGGCCGAGTCCAAAGCTCCAGCGCTCCATCTCCTGCACGTTCAGGACCACCGCACCGAAGTTGTTCCACTCGGCCTCGCGATCATCCTTGCGGTGGGTGATGTCAAGGTCGATGGTCTGACGTTCGTCCAGGAACCAGCTGAGGGAACCGTAGGCGCTGCTGGCCTGACGCTGCTCGGCGGCATCGGTATTCGGATTGACCGTTTGCTCGCTGAGCCAGGCGGCCTGGTCAGTGGTTTCCAGAATCAGATTGCCGAGCAGCTTGTTCTCGATCAGCGAACCACTGACGTAGCCGCTGGCCTTATGGCCGTCACCCGAATCACCCTCGGTGGGGTGCTCGTAGGTGTAGGCGATACCGGCTTTCGTCTCTTCGGTGGGCTGGCGCAGGATCACGTTGACCACACCGCCCAGTGCATCTGCACCGTACAGCGACGACATCGGGCCGCGTATCACTTCGATGCGCTCGATGGCCGCCATCGGGATCGAGGACAGATCGAAGTCGTTGGCATAGTTGGAGGACAGCGCATCGCGCGAGTTGATCCGGCGGCCGTTGACCAGCAACAGCGTGTAATCCGAGTCCATTCCGCGCAGCTTGATTTCCTGCCGGCCGTACGTGGACGACGGGTTGAGGTGCACACCGGGCAGGTACTTCACTGCATCGGCCAGGTTGTAAACCGGTCTCTGCTCAAGCTCCTCACGGGTCACCACCGACACGCTGGCCGGCGCGCTGAGCTCGCTGTGTGCCGTCTGGGTGGCGGTGATGACTTGTTGCTCCAGAGCAACAGGCTCGGCCGCGAGTGCGGCAAGCGGCATAAGGCTGGCCAGGATGGTCAGGGATAGGTGACGGGGACGGCTGATACCCCGGTTTAGTGCGATTGACATAGCATGCTCCGTTGCGGCTCGAGGGTCGAAAGGACTGATCACGTATCCGCGACGGGTTAGCCCGCCTGTTGTTTGGTTGAGGTGAGGCACATGTCGCGCTGTCTGATGCCATGAAGCAGATAAAGCACGCCGAGACCCGCCACGACGCCCGCTACGGCATAGAAGGCGGCTAGGTGTTCGAAGCCGATCACTTGGTGTTGAGGGCCTTCGCTCAGATAGCGCGCTGAAAACAAACTGCCGAGTCCGGCTGCGACATTCGAAACCGTTCCTTGAAACGCCATGAATGCTGCGCGTTGGTGAGCATGGGGAACGCCGGCGGCAATGGTCATGGTGCTGTTGGTACGCACGGCACTCAGCGCCATGAACAGCGTGAAGATGACGTAGAGGGAGATGCCCACCGGTGCGGCGAACCCAAGCAAGGTCACCAGCGAGAGGCAGCCGCTGCTGACAAGCACCACTGTTACCGCGCTGCCGCGATCGATCCAGGCGCCGCCGATCCGCATGGCCGCAAGGCTGGCAACGCCGCCAAGCAGATACAGCAGACCCAGATGCGGGCGCGGAAAGTCCAGGTTGAATTCAAAGTAAGTGGCGAAGTGGGGCACCAGTAGAAAGTGCCCAAACATCTGCAATGACGTGATGCCAAGTGCGACCAGGCAGAGGCGCGAACCCAACAGCGATCGGACCGAGGCTTTTGGCCGTTCCACGACTGCAGGCTTGGGCAGCAACAACTGGCACAGCAGCGCCAGCAGCAGCCCCGTCCCGCCCAACAGGAAAAAAGGTGTCGTCCAGTTCCAGCGAATCGAACATTCCAAGGCCAGCGGAATGATCAGAATCGCGGCGAGTGAAAAGCCCATCCCGACATAGGCAAGCTGACGCCCACGCTCCGCCGGCGGTATCAGGTCGAGCATGGTGGCCATCAGAATCGCGCCCATCGGACCCGCCACCAGGCCGGACAGCACGAAGATTGCAATCAGCTGGTTGGGGCCGGTCGCCCAGGCACAGCTCAGCAGCAGGGCAAATCGGAGGACGAGGAGGGTGATCAGCGCGCGCTTGCGGTCGAAACGATCCAGCCAGGGTGCACTGACGAACCCACTTAGCGCAGCAGCCAAGGTTGCGCCGCCGCTGATGTAGCCAACGTGGCTGGCCTCCATGCCGAGCTCGCGCACGAGGTCCGGCCCAAGCGGCATGACCATCATCAGGCTGCCAATGGACAGCATGTTGATCAACATCGCTAGGTGAACAGAGATCCTCGTCTGGTCGGCAACTTTCATTGGTGCGGCACGCTCGATTTGTCAGGCGGCTGCATCCTAAGTCAAGCTGAAAGCTATATCAAACACAAATCGTTCGCATTACCATAATCAGGTGGTCGCAGCTGATGTTCTGAAGTCGGCAGGACAGTGCACGTTGAAATCAGACGATCCAACAGCGTGCGAAAACCGGCGGGGTCGTTACAGTCGATAAACTGTGTTGGTCAGCCGATGGTCATCAGGCTCGCATTGCCGCCCGCCGCAGCGGTATTGATGCTCAACGCGCGCTCGATCAACAGCCGCTCCAAAGGAATGTCGGTATCGCCGCTGGCCATTCCCTGCACACCGACAATCGGACCGCTGCGTTGCGATAGCCGCTGGCTGACGTCGAGCAGCTGGTCGGGTTCGCCGTGGTAGAGCACGACATCGAAACGCGT
This sequence comes from Pseudomonas sp. 10B238, assembly GCF_000970615.1. NCBI lineage: Bacteria > Pseudomonadati > Pseudomonadota > Gammaproteobacteria > Pseudomonadales > Pseudomonadaceae > Pseudomonas > Pseudomonas sp. 10B238. The sequence continues at coordinate 467,836 of NZ_KQ033927.1, read as the reverse complement.
AGCGTCGCTGGTCCAGTCCGAGGTCAAGGTGATCCTGGCTTGGACCGCCTGAGGGAGCGAGGCGTGAAGCGCTTGTGCCGGCGAGACATCCGGTAGCACGGCCTCGCTGCCAACGGCCAATACCGCCGCCAGTTGGATCATCAGGTCACCTTCATCGTCTGCCAGACACAGCACATGCTCGCGTGGCAGCAGGCTGTAGCTGTTGCGCTCACCGGTTGGGCCGTTGAGCAAGCGAGTGGTGCCGCTCTGGGATTGGTTGGCGTAGCGCTCACAGAGGGCGGCAATTGCTTCCCGGCCGGTTTGCCGAGCCCAGTCCTGGAACTGTCGGGCGGCGTCGGCCTGGGCGGGGGCGCGACGCACCTCGGGTAGCGTCTGCGTACCGCCGAAGTTAAGTGCGCGCAACAGCGCGTCGTGTGGCCGCTCCGATAGTAGGCGATACAGATACAGCGGGCCGCCAGCCTTGGGTCCGGTACCGGACAGGCCTTCACCGCCGAACGGCTGCACCCCTACTACTGCGCCAACAATGTTGCGATTGACGTAGAGGTTGCCGACCTTGGCACGGTCGATCACCTTGGCGATGGTTTCATCAATGCGGGTATGCACCCCCAAGGTTAATCCGTAGCCCGCCGCGTTGATCTGGTCCAGAAGTTGGTCCATATCTGTGCGGCGATAGCGCAACACGTGCAGCACCGGGCCGAAGACTTCCTGCTGCAGCTCGTCAAGACGTTCGAGTTCGATCAGCGTGGGCGTCACGAAGGTGCCATGGGCGCATTCCTTCTCGTCGACGCGGGCCAACTGATGCACGCGTCGGCCTTTGTCGCGCATGGCCTGCAAGTGGCGTTCGATGGTGTCGCGCGCTTCACTATCGATGACCGGGCCTACATCCACTGACAGGCGCTGCGGATTACCCATGCGTGCTTCGGCCATGGCGCCCTTGAGCATGCCGATGACTCGTTCCGCGACATCTTCCTGTATGCAAAACACCCGCAGGGCGGAGCAGCGTTGACCGGCACTGTCGAAGGCCGACGCCATCACATCCATGACGACTTGTTCAGCCAACGCCGAGGAGTCAACGATCATTGCGTTCTGACCGCCGGTTTCGGCGATCAACGGAATGCTACGTCCACGTTCGTCCAGGCGTCCGGCGATGCTGCGTTGCAAGATCGAGGCAACAGCTGTGGAACCGGTGAACATCACGCCGCGGATACGTTCGTCAGCGACGAGCTGGGCACCGACGGTTTCGCCGCGCCCTGGCAGCAGTTGCAAGGCGCCCTTGGGAATGCCAGCTTCATGCAAGATCTGCACGCCCAGCATGGCAATCAAGGGTGTTTGCTCCGCCGGCTTGGCCAGTACGGTATTGCCGGCGCCCAGCGCGGCGCAGATCTGTCCAGTGAAGATCGCAAGCGGGAAATTCCACGGGCTGATGCAGACCACCGGGCCAAGTGGTACATGGGTGTCGTTGTGGAAGTTGTCGCGCACTTCGGCGCCGTAGAAACGCAGAAAATCGACGGCTTCGCGCACTTCGGCAATGGCGTTGGCGTACGACTTACCCGCTTCGCGGATAAGTACGCCCAGCAGCTGTTGCATGCGCTGTTCCATCAGATCCGCGGCCTTTGCTAATGCAGCTGCGCGCCCTGCGGGCGGGGTGCTCCTCCAGGCGCTGGCGCTGTCGAGGGCGCAGCGCAGGGCATTGTCGACATCCGCTTCGCTGGATTCCTGCACGTGACCGACCGTATCCCGATGATCAGCTGGGTTGAGCAAGGGCGCGGCGGGATTCGTCGAAACGGCGTCACAGCCGAGTAGTGGAGCAGCAGTCAGGCGTTGGCGTGCCCCGGCAAGCAAGGCGGACGAAAGCGAGGCCAGCCGTTGCTCGTTGGACAGATCAAGCCCGCAGGCGTTGAGCCGACCGGGCCCATACAGGTGCTGGGGCAGCGGAATCCGGGGGTGCGGCAGGCCGAGTGTGCCTTCCGAGGCGAACATCTGTTCAACCGTCGTCACCGGGTCTGCGACAAGCTCTTCGAGCGAGATGCTCTTGTCTGCGATGCGGTTGACGAAGGAGGTATTGGCGCCGTTTTCCAGCAGCCGGCGGACCAGATAGGCCAACAGGGTTTCGTGGCTGCCAACGGGAGCATAGATGCGGCAGGGCCGGTTGAGACGTCCGTCCTCCTTGCCCACGACCTGCTCGTAAAGCGGCTCGCCCATGCCGTGCAGGCACTGGAATTCATATTGACCGGGGTAGTAGTTATGCCCGGCCAGGTGATAAACCGCGGCCAGGGTATGCGCATTGTGTGTGGCGAATTGCGGATAGATGGCTTCGGGCGCGGCAAGCAGCTTGCGCGCGCAAGCAATGAACGACACGTCGGTATAGGCCTTGCGCGTATAGACCGGATAGCCCTCAAGGCCATTGAGCTGCGCCAGCTTGATCTCGCTGTCCCAGTAAGCGCCCTTGACCAGGCGGATCATCAACCGATGGTGGCTGCGCTTGGCCAGATCGATCAGGAAATCCACGGTATAGGGGCAGCGCTTCTGGTAAGCCTGGATGACGAAACCGATGCCGTTCCAGTCGGCCAATGACGGCTCGAAGCAAAGCCGTTCGAGTAGTTCCAGGGACAACTCGAGGCGATCCGCTTCCTCGGCATCGATGTTGATGCCAATGTCATAGCGCCGCGCCAGTTCAGTCAGTGACACCAGCACAGGGTAGAGTTCATCCATCACCCGGTCGTACTGCGCACGGCTGTAGCGCGGGTGTAGAGCCGACAGTTTGATCGAGATGCCTGGGCCCTCGTAAATGCCACGACCGCGCGAAGCCATGCCGATGGAATGGATCGCCTGTTCGTACGAGGCCAGATAGCGCCGCGCATCTGCGGCGGTGAGCGCAGCTTCGCCAAGCATGTCGTAGGAATACCTGAAGCCTTTGGCTTCCATGGTTTGGGCATTGGTCAGCGCTTCGTTGATGGTTTCGCCGGTGACGAACTGCTCGCCCATCAACCGCATCGCCATGTCCACGCCCTTGCGGATGAGCGGCTCGCCACCTTTGCCGATCAGGCGGTTCAGTGATGATGAAAGGCTGGTTTCGTTATGCGTGGCCACCAGCCGGCCGGTGAGCATCAAGCCCCAGGTGGCGGCGTTCACGAACACCGACTGGCTGTTGCCCAGGTGCGGTTGCCAGTTGCCGGTACTGATCTTGTCGCGAATCAACGCATCCCGAGTGCCCCTGTCCGGCACTCTCAGCAAGGCCTCAGCCAGGCACATCAAGGCGACGCCTTCCTGGGATGACAATGAGAATTCCTGTAGCAACCCCTGCACCAGGCCTTGCCGCCCACCGGCGCTTTTCTGGTTGCGCAGCTTCTCGGCGATGCGTAGCGCAAGTCGGTGGGTCGCTTCGGCCTTTTCCGGCGACAGCCGCGCCTGCTCCAATAGCATCGGCAACGCCTCCGGCTCAGGGCGGCGATAGGCAGCGGTGATGGCTGCGCGGAGCACCGACTGCGGCAGAATGCTCTGTGCAAACTCGATAAACGGCTGGCTGTCAGGTGCGAAATTGACCGTTCTGTCCTCGCCGATGTGGGACACCGCCTCAGTCTCGGGGTGACTCGTGTCGCGTTCGACCTCCTCGAGGTAGCGGAGCAGTGCCTCTTCGATCACCCACTGTGGCGGGCGCTCGATCCGTCTGGCTGCGTCCTCGAGCCGATCGCGAGTTGCCTCGTCGAGCGTGATGCCGAGTGTGCTGGTGACCATGTGGCTGTCCTCCGTGGTGCGGTAGGCGGGATACCTCGGCGGCTGCGCAGCAAGCTGCGATCTGTCATCTCCACTAATAGACAAGCCCGTGTGGCTTATCCATCTGTATCTCCTCAGCGTAGACCCTCGCTGTGCATTGATCCGGCGCATCCGGCAGATGACGCCTCGCCAACGATTGCTGGCGCTGAACTCTCACGAAACAATGCGTCTGGCGACGCATTTCAATTGGGTCTACGAGATCTGAAAGCGCTCGATCGTGCCTCCACAGATGCCGGATCGGGCTCCGGGGCGCTGCTCGAAGCCAGCACACGCGTCGCTGGGTTCAGTGTTTTTCCGGCTCCGGCACGTCGGACTCGCTGACCCCTTCTTTGCGGATCTTTTCCTCCGCCTCATCTTCATCTTCTGCGTCGCCCTGCAGACTCTGTTGTTCGGGCGCCGGGTCATATTGCAATTCGACCAGTACAGGAAAATGGTCGGAACCGAACTCGGGCAGGCGTTGGATGCGTACCAGCTGGAAGTGATGGCTATGAAACAAGTGATCCAGCGGCCAGCGGAGAAACCAGTGCTGAGCGTGGAAGCTGTTGACCATACCGCGACCGACGCGTGGGTCCAGCAGGCCGCTGATCTTGCGAAACAGTCGTGTGTTGGGTGACCAGGCTACATCGTTGAGGTCGCCGGTGACGATGACCGGAATGTCTTCCAGATCGTCCCGAACGCTCTCGGCTACCACCAGCAGTTCGACGTCGCGCTCGGTTGATTCGTCGTTTTCCGTGGGGCTAGGCGGGGCGGGGTGCAGGAAGTGCATGCGGATCGCCAACTGATCATTCAGACGGACCTTGGCGTGCATCGACGGCACATCGTCTTCGACCAGGAAACGGGTTTCCGCATTTTCCAACGGCAAACGGGACCAGACATGCATGCCGTAAAGGTTGTCCAGCGGGCACCGGCAGGAGTAGGGGTATTCGTTGCTCAGTTCCTCGAGCTGATCCTCCCACCATTGATCGGTTTCCAGCGTCACCAAGATATCGGGCCGGTGCTCGCGGACCAGCGCTTTGAGCTTGTCGGTCTGGCGGTTCGGCGTCAGGACGTTGGCCGCCATAACGCGTATGCGGGGTTTTTCGCTGTCAGGAACGGCTGTTTTCACCTCGGGACGCCACAAGCGGGTGTACGGGATGATCCACCAGGCCTGGTAGGCAAGGCAGAGGATCGACAGAGCACTGATCAGAACTTGAAGCGGTTTGGCGTAAGACAGCAATAGCGCCTGGGCCAATAGCAATGCAAAGGCGAGTACGCACAGTTGCAAGCGTGGGAAATCGAGCCCGCGTACCCACCAGACGGGGTTCTTCCAGAGTGGTAGAAACGTCAGCACGACCAGCAGACCAGTCGCTGCCAACAGGATTTCTTCCGTCATGACCGATCCTCGGTGCTATTCGGCGCGACGTCATATCGGCCGTTCGGGTAGCTGTAAGCAGGCATAACGAATTCGTCCCGTCTACGCGTTGATTGGTTCCGCTTGTTTTGTGATGAACAGATGGGGAGAGGGTGTAGGCCTCCTGCGGGCCCGCTGAGTAAGGAGAGCCAACAAAAAAGGCCTGACACGCAAAACGTGTCAGGCCTTCGCTAGAGTAGCGGCCGCTTGAGGTTACAGCGGTTCGCCAATGGCTGCGCAGCTGTTCGGAGTCGCGGCATGCTTTCTCAGCACCGCTAGCTGCGGCTGCTCCGCGCCGCCCGCTACGTCGAGTGCAAGGATGTAGTTGCCCCACCATGGACCACCGGCCCAGTAGGTCAGCGGAACGCAGTTCTCGCGCAGATAGCCGAGCAGGTTATCCATCGCGAGGATCGCATCGGGCGCATAGTTTGGCACGCCCATCTCGCCGATGAACCCGCGCAGGTTGTTGGTCCTCAGCCAGTCCACGAAGGGTTTGGCGCGATTGATGCCGAGCTCCGGTGCGAAGGTTTCGGTCTTGTCCACATACATCCCCGACGTATCCCGGTCGAGGTACATGTGGGCTTCGAAGATCAGGTTATTGTTCGGGTCGCGCATCCAGGGATCGGCGATGAGCTGGGTGTTTGATTGCGGCCAGTGCCAGGCGCTGGAGAACCGGTCTCCGGCAACGTAGATCCAGTTAGTGCGGTCGACCTTGCGGATTTCCTTGGCGGCCGCCAGCGCAGCTTGCGGCCAGAGCCCTTTGGTGTTCGGCTCGTTCATCAGACCGTAGCCGCTGAGTGCCGGATGTTTGCCGACTTTCAGCGCGATACGCTTCCAGGTATTGGCGAACGACTGGATCGATACCGTTTCGGAGCCTATCGGCTGGCGGTAGTAACGATAGTAGTTATGCATGTCCAACACGACCTTCACGCCATGCTTGTGGGCAAAGTCGAGCGATTGGGTGAGCAGTGCCAGTTGCGCAGTGTCGAGCTCGGTGTCCAGCTTCGGCTGTATGCGCTCCCAGAGAAAAGGCAGACGCACCAGCTTCAAACCCTGCTCGGCGTATTTCTTGTAGTAGGACTCGGCTGGATAGATGTAATTGGTCCCGTGTTTACCCGGCAAGACCGAAGGACCGAAGGCGGCGCCAGACAGCGCAACACCGACAAGGCGTACCGGCTCGATTGCCGGCAGCGTGACCTCCGCAATCGGCGCCGAAGGCGCGGCGGGCAGGATGAGCGGAGCCGCTACCAGGCTGAGTTTGTTCGGATAACCAATGCGATTGCCATCGAGCACGGGACCATCCATGAACACCGTAAGGGCGCCGCTGGCGGGCTTTACCGAGGTAATGGTGCGCACCTGACCGTCGGCCGTGCGTACCGATGCGCCAACTACGAAGGCCGCCTTGTTCTGTGCGGTCGCAGCGACCGAAACGCCCGCCGACGCACGCCAGGAGCCGTTCAGCCAGTAGCTGTTGGTGAACTTGTTGATCAGCGCCGCATGGCTCGGCGAGACAACCGGCGCGGGGCTCGGCGAGGCTGGCACGGGTAGCGTGCTCGCCACGGTGCTCACGCGGAGCCTGTTGGGATAACCGACTAGATTGCCGTCGAGCACCGGACCATTCATGAATACCGTCAGGGCGCCGCTGGCCGGTTTGAGCGCGGTGACCGTACGAATCTGCCCATCTGCCGTACGTACCGAGGTGCCGACTCGAAACGCTGTCATGTTCTGTTGAGTCGCGGCGACCGAAACGCCTGCCGAGGCGCGCCAGGAGCCGTTCTGCCAGTAGCTGTTGGTGAACTTATTGACCAATGCCGAGTAAGACAGGCTCGACACGCTCGTGTCCACGCCACTAGCAGCGTAAGCGCCACCTACAGGGAAAAAGCCCAACAGCGTGGCCAGGGCCATTACAGGCATGAGGCCTTTACTGGGCCTCGGGGAAAAATGGTTAAACATCGGCTCACCGTGATCATGAACACCGAACTAGGTTTCGGTGTAGCGACAAGGGGAGGTTGATCAATAAGCGGCGCTGCAAAGGCAGGCGGTATCCCACAAACAGAACGAACCAATCAGTAAAACGACCAGGGCGGTGAAACCTCCCGTTTCGTTTGCGTACTTATAATTTATTTTGCAAATCGCTAAAACTTTTAGTGACCGTGTATTGGCGTCAATAAATAGACTATATCGGCGGTTAATAGCAGTTTGATATTAAGTCGCCACGCTGTCGTCCATGCGCGCCGGTCTGAAGCCCTTTGGTTGTAAGGGCTGCGCGGATGATGGCGTCATTTTTTTGAATTAACCGTTAACGCTGTCTCCCTTCTAGCTAAGGAAGTAATCCGATAAACGGTAAGTTATTTGTTGAACTATTCTGAAATTTCGGTTGCTGGTTGCGCGGGGTTTCAGGGCAACGGCAACTGCATGTAAGCGGCACTGGGTTCGAAGCGTTTCGCTGCAGGCGGCCGAGCTGGGAGGACGCTTTGGTTGTTGTAAAGCGCTCAAGCTTCGGGCAGGGTCAAAGTCAGGCCTCTATCTGCGGAGTCATTCCATGTCGGAGCTATACCCTCGCGTTGATCCCGATGGGCTGATCGAATACTCGGTCGTCTACACGGACCGATCGCTGAACCACATGTCCCGGTCGTTCCAGAGCGTGATGAACGACATCTCCAGCACGCTGAAATCTGTCTACAACGCCCACTCAGTCGCAGTGGTGCCGGGCAGCGGCACCTTTGGAATGGAAGCGGTGGCACGTCAGCTGGCCCACGACCGCAACTGCCTGGTGATTCGCAACGGCTGGTTCAGCTATCGATGGACGCAGATATTCGACATGGGCCGGATTCCAGCGCAGTCCACCGTGCTCAAAGCGCGACCACTGGATCAGACTGCGCAAGCTGCGTTCACACCGCCGCCTATAGATGAAGTGGTCGCCAGCATTTCCACCAACAAGCCGGACCTGGTATTTGCTCCCCATGTGGAAACCTCGTCCGGGATCATCCTGCCGGATGCTTACCTGCGCGCGATCGGCGACGCCGTGCATGCGGTGGGCGGGCTGTTCGTACTCGATTGCATTGCCTCCGGTGCGCTCTGGGTTGATATGCAGGCGAGCGGCGTGGATGTGCTGATCAGCGCGCCTCAAAAAGGCTGGAGCGCTTCACCCTGTTGCGCACTGGTGATGCTCAGCGAGGCTGCCCAGGCACGCGTCGAGGCGACTCAGAGCAGCAGCTTCGCCTGCGACCTGAAGAAATGGCTGCAGATCATGCAGGCCTACGAGCAGGGCGGTCACGCCTATCACGCCACCATGCCGAGCGACGCCTTGGCGCGCTTTCGCGATGTCATGCTGGAGACTCGAGACTACGGATTTGAAACCGTTCGTGCGCAGCAGCTGGAGCTTGGGCAGCGTGTCCGATCATTGCTGGCGCAGAAGGGCTTCAAGAGCGTGGCTGCCCCTGGGTTCGAAGCGCCTGGCGTGGTGGTCTGCTACACCGACGATGCTGGCATCAAGAACGGCAGCAAATTTGCCGCACAAGGTCTGCAGATTGCCGCCGGTGTCCCGCTGCAGTGTGATGAGCCTGCGGATTTCCAGACCTTCCGTATGGGGCTTTTTGGCCTCGAGAAGCTGAAAAACGTCGATCGAACTATCGATATCTTGCAGGGCGCCCTCGAGCAAATCGTCGCCGGCTAGGCTCCGGCGAGTGCAACGGTCAGGCGAAATCTAGACCGCTCGTCGAACAATCGGGGGCGTTGCGACTGATTCGCAAGTCGGTCGTTTCGGCGCGTCACGCGCGCGATGGCTTGCGATTACGGTCATTGGGAGGGTTAAGAGGTGCTAGAACCTGCGAGCTAGACACATTCCTGAAACAAAAATGTGTTTGCACGAACCGTTATGCTGGCTACGCTGAAATTGTACAAAGCTTATTACAACAAGAAAGAGGGGCTAACTATGACCAACAACCAGAATGCTCAGGTCGTTGCACTCGAGTTGTGGCGCTTTTGCGCTCACTGCGTTGCTGCCATCGTTGTTGTAGGAGCGGTACTGATTGGGTTCCTTGGATCATGGGAGCTGGGCCTCAAGGTCGGTGTCTTGCCGTTGCTGGCACTCGTTGCAGCAGACATCTTGGCCAGACGGCGGGAGCATGACATTCAACTAAGGAATTCCTGACCACCTGCCATCCTGCGCGAGCTGGTGGAGTTCGTGCAGGATATTCACTCATTCAAGATGAACATCCCGGGTACGTTTGCCACCCGTTATCGGTGCGTTAACTCGTAAAGGGTCGCCCAATCAGACACCTGGTCTGCCGGCATGGGTGGCGCTATACCGTATCCCTGGGCTAGATAGCAGCCCATCCCCAGTAGCATTTTCTCTTGCAGGTCCGTTTCTACGCCTTCCGCAATCACTTCGCGTTCGAACGTCCGCGACAGGTTGATGATTGCCTCGCATAAAGCGAGGTCGTCCTTGTCGTGAAGAATGTCACGCACGAACGACTTGTCGATCTTGATCGTTTGTGCCGGTAATCGCTTGAGATAGTTGAGTGATGAAAAGCCCGTGCCGAAGTCATCCAGCGAAAAGGTGACCCCCATCTGCTGGCAGTCGATCAGGCATTGGCTGACGTGCTCGAGATTATCGATGGCCGTGGACTCGAGAATCTCGAGACCAAGTAACCGCGGTTCGACATCCGAATGTTTGGCCAGCAGGCGCTGCAAGCGATCGACGAAATTGGGCAGCTGGAAATGCCGCGCCGCGATGTTCACGCTCGTCGGCCAATGATGTCCTTCGGCGGCCCAGATGCGTAGCTGGCGTAACGTCTGCTCCATCACCCAGTCACCGATATCTATGATGACATCGGTCCGCTCCACAGCCGGTAGGAACGCGTCAGGCGGCAATAGGCCCAGCTCCGGGTGCTGCCACCGCAGCAGTGCTTCGAAACCGATCACCGTGCCGTTGCGCAGGTTCACCTTGGGTTGGTAGTGCAGGCGGAGCTCATCATTTTTCAGCGCGTATTTCACTGACTCGATGTTCTTGAAGGCTGCCTGCGTATTTTGACTGATCGACACGTCAAAGAAGCGGAAGCGGTTACGACCGCTTTGCTTGGCCTCGTACATCGCTTGATCAGCATGGCGTAACAAAGTATCGGGGCCTTCGTTATCCTGTGGGTAGATGGTTACGCCGAGAGAGCCGGCAACCTTCATAACGTATCCGTCGATGTGGAAGGGCACGGCGATGACGTCCAGGACGCGCTGCAACGCGGCAGGAAGCAGCGTTTCATCGACTTGATCCAGCAGCAACACGAATTCGTCTCCGCCTAGACGCGCAAGAAGATCTTCCGTGCGCAATTCCCGCGTCAGCCGGTTTGCCACTTCGACGAGTAGCAAATCGCCCGTGGCGTGCCCGTAGCGGTCGTTCACTGCCTTGAAACCGTCGAGATCGAGAATGCATACCGCAAGCGACCGGCCATGACGCTGCGCTGCCGAGATGGCTTGATGCAGCCGGTCGTGCAGATAGACTCGGTTCGGGAGTGTAGTGAGCACGTCGTGGGACGCACGCCACTGCATGGCCTCGAGCAACTCCTGCTTTTCCGTCACATCGAACCGGATCGAAATGTACTTCTCGACGTGTTGCGCCAGGTCGTCCTTGATCGGGACGATGGTGCTGTTGACCCAGTAGAGCGAGCCGTCCTTGCGGCGGTTGCATATCTCGCCCTTCCAGATATGGCCACTTGAAATGGTGCGCCATAACGTCCGAAAAAATTCGGGAGGGTGCTGACCAGAATTGAGCAGGCGGTGGTTCGTGCCGATCAGTTCGTCCTTGGTGTAGCCAGATATTGCACAGAATTGATCGTTGATATGAGTAATGGTCCCGCGGAGATCCGTCTCTGAATAAATCGCCGCAGCGTCTACAGCGGTCCGATATTTATCTTCATTCATTGGCTAACCACGCTAACGACCACTGGCTTAGGGGTACCTGAATGATTACGGCCCCTTTGGATTAATACTGACTCGGCGCGGTAGGGAAAGTGCAGCAGGGGAGTAGGGTATTGGCTCTCTGCAGCGTAGCCGGCGTTACGGTCCTGAGAAGTCACACTGTTTCAGGAACGGGTTGTCTGCTTGGAACTCCGATAAATAAGCGCAGCAGCAGACCCAACGTCCTGCCTATTCAACCCGGTAGTACCTCTATGCCCCAAACCCGCCTGACCTCCACACGTGCCTGGCTCGATCGCCTTGATAAATCCCGTCACGCCATGCCGCTGCTGTTTGTAGCGTCCATGATGGAGACGCTGCTCATCCCGATTCCGATTGAGGTGATTCTCATCCCCTGGATGCTCTGTCACGCCGACCGTAAATGGCGGATCGCAACGGTAGCGCTGACTGGAAATCTCACTGCCGCCACGCTGGGTTACTACCTGGGTGTATTCGCGATGGATCAGTGGGGCGATACGCTGGTTGGACTGTTTGGCGGACAGGAAGCCTACGACGCGTTTGATCAGCAGTTCCGGGAGGATGGGTTCACCGCGATCCTGGCGATTGGCATCATCCCGATCCCCTTCCAGATCGCCATGCTCGTGGCGGGCGCCAGCGCCTATCCGATCTTTCTGTTTCTGGCGGCCGCCTGTATCGCCCGGGGTGCCCGCTACTACGGCCTTGCATTGTTGATCGCGGTGGCGGGCAAAGCGGCATTGGATATCTGGAATCGCCATGCCAAGCCGATAGGCATCGCCGGGCTCGTATTATTTGCGGTGTGGCTGTGGTTCAAGTTGGCGCCCTGAACCACTGCGCGAATCGAGATCACAGCCGCTGCATGACGCGGCAGGGAGACCGCTAGGCGGCGCGCCCCTCTAGGTACTCACGGTAATAGTCCAGCGTGGCGAGATTTTTGTCCTTGGCTTCGAACATCATGTCGAAACGGTCGAGGAATTCACGGGCGTAGAGATTGGTCCAGCGATTCCACATGCGCTTGCTGTGGCTGTAGAGGTCGCGCTTGCTCAGCGTTTCGAGCAGGGCTGTCATCTCCAGTTTCTCATCGGCGGAAAAGCCCATTTCCATCAGTCGCTCCGGCGGCTGCGAATAGTGCATGGTTGGCCTTACGCCGTGCCAGCTGTCGATAATGCGCGCCACGCGTGGGTCGTGTGGGTCGATGTACCAGTCTTCGTTGATCCAGCAGTGGTGGATATCCAGCACCACGGGCGCCAGGTCGGCGAGCTGCAGGCAATCATCGACGCCGTAGGTCTTCTCCTCGTTCTCGAAGGTGATGCAGTGGCGCGCTTCCTGCGATAACCGTGGCCATATCGAACGAATGCCTTCGACGCCCAGGCGACCTGCGATGTGCACGTTGCACTTGAAGTCCTGGAACTGCCGGCCGAAGCCCATCATCCGGATCATGTCGGCGTGATACTCAAATTCCGCCAGGCTGTTTTCCACCACCTGGGGCTTGTCCGAAGCCAACACACAATACTGGCCGGGGTGCAGCGACAGGCGAATGCCCAAGGCTCTGGCTCGCTCGCCGATCTGTGCGAAGCCCGTTTCGATCGCGTTACGCACGTCCGCCTGGCGATAAAAATCCGCCGCCTCCGGATGGCTGTAGAAGGGCAACAGATCGCTGCTCAGACGCAGCATGCGCAGCGGCTCCGGCAGTGTGCCGACGTAATCGATCAGCCGAACCTGCGCCGCCAGGTTGTGCTTGATAATGTCGTTCAGCTTTTCCCGCGCCACTTCCTGCGACACGCTGTTGAGCCAGCGCAGCGTCGTCGCGCGCGGATTGAAAGTGCGCTCGATTGCTTCCAGCTCCTTTAGCGATTCGCTGTGGCTGGGATGGCGGTACATGCAGGCGAAACCGATTCTGTACATAACGACCTATGTTTGGCAGCGCTTGGAACTACGCGCCGTAGATGATTGTTCTGTTTAGTACCTCGACGATGCGCCGCGTGCGATGCATCTGATGAACTGTCGACTACGGAAACGAGAACGGGGCCCGAAGGCCCCGTATGCGTGCCGCTATTCAAATCAACCGCAATGGTAGCTCGGCGCCAGTTTGTAGACCGAAGTGTCCAGCCCCTCGAATCGGGCCTTCAACTGCAGGGCCAGGTAAAGCGAATAATGCCGCGACTGGTGCAGGTTGCCGCCATGGAACCAAAGGTTCTGCTGCTGCGTGGGCTTCCACATGTTGCGCAGTTCGCCTTCGTATGGGCCCGGATCCTTGGTGGTGCCGGACCCCAGTCCCCAGCAACGGCCGACCTTGTCAGCGACATCCTGAGAGATCAGTTTGGCCGCCCAGCCGTTCATCGAACCGTAGCCCGTGGCATAGACGATAAGATCTGCGGGCAAGCGGCTGCCATCGCTGAGCAGCACGGCGTCCGCCTCGATCCGCTCGACGTTCAGCCCTGGTCCGCTCTTCAACTTGATGGTGCCGTTGGCGATCAGCTCAGAGGCGCCGACGTCGATGTAGTACCCCGAGCCGCGACGCACGTACTTGAGAAACAAGCCGGACTCATCGTCACCGAAGTCGAGCATGAAGCCGGCAGCGGCGAGGCGATCATAGAACACCTTGTCGCGCTCTTTGACCTGCTCGAAGGCCTGGCGATGGAATTCGGGCAGAACCTTGTAAGGGATGGATGCGAAGAGCATGTCGGCTTTATCGGTGGTCAGCCCGCTTTCCAGCGCATCCTCGGAGTAGAGCGGGCCGAAGACGATATCCATCAGCGAGTCGGAACGCACGATGTGAGTGCTGGAGCGCTGCACCATGGTTACCTCAGCGCCGTTTTCCACCAGATCGGCGCAGATGTCATGTGCCGAGTTGTTCGCGCCAATGACCACGGCGCGCTTGCCGCGCCAGGCATCGCCGCCCGGATGCTGGCTGGAGTGGTGCTGCTGACCTGCGAAACTTTGCGCACCGGCATATACCGGGACGTTGGGCACACCTGACATGCCGGTGGCCAGGATCAGCTGCGTGGGCTTGAGCGTTAGCGGCTTGCCGTCGCGCAGCACCTGAACGGTCCAGTGGCCTTCGTTTTCATCGAAGTTGGCGCTGACGCACTCGGTCTTGGCCCAGTAGTTGAGCTCCATGACCTTGGCATACATTTCCAGCCAGTCGCCGATCTGATCCTTCGGTGTAAACACCGGCCAATGTTCCGGAAACGGCAGATAAGGCATGTGGTCGTACCAGACCGGATCATGCAGGCACAGCGACTTGTAGCGACCGCGCCACTGGTCGCCGGGCCGCTCGGCTTTGTCGATGATCAGCGAGGGTACGCCCAGTCGCTTGAGTCGTGCGCCCAGCCCCAGCCCGCCCTGGCCGCCACCGATCACCAGGCTATAGGGCTGTTCGGTGATGCCGAGTGCGGCTTCTTCATCGCGGCGCTTTTCCAACCAGTTGCGCCGGTCGACACGGCCATGGCCGTGCTCGGCACCCATCGGCCTGCGGCGCCCGGTCGGCTCCTCGAAACCCTTGAGTTCACGCATGGTGGTAAGCAATGTCCAGCACAGGCCGTCCTTCAATCGCACGTAACCTTTGCCGCGCGCGACTTCAGTTTCCAGGCTGATCCAGCCTTCCAGTACACCGTCAGCAAATGTCGATTCACCTTCGAGTTTCCAGCTCTCCGGTTTGGTCTCCTCAAGACGGGCTTCAAGCATGTCGCGGATATCCGCCTTGCCCTCGAGCGTGACCAGATTCCAGCTGAACAGGACCAGGTCCCGCCAATGGCAGTCCTCGGCAAAGAGATCGAGTGCGCCGTCGATGTCACGTTGCGCGAGGCGCTGGCCGAGGCGTTCGACCCAAGCGGCGAGCTGGGCAGTGGGTGTCTCGGCAGGGGTCATGGAGTCGATACTGATGTTCATGGGTATGTCCTTGCGAAGGTTCTTGTTATCTATGCAGCGTGCAATCGTTCAGCGTTTCCACGAAGCCGGTTGGCATGCGTTGAAGCTGGAGGCTATGAGCGCAACCGCGCGGTGTCCGCTTGGGTCAGTCGATGGACCGTTCAGGGGCGGGAAGCGAAAGGGGCATGGGATTCTCCTGATCATTGTTGTTGTGGCCGGATACCACATCGATCAGAGCAAAGGCCGGGCCAGGGATCGGGAACGCGCGTTATAGACGGCTTTGTTGCACGGACTGGGTCGCTGACGGAGCGTGGCTGTATCAGATCTGACACAGTCCGCTGTGACAGTTTGTCTCCTGTTTGGGACGGCATGCGCTGCGCGACTGATTGGCCTATGCTGGCGCAAACCGCTCATGAATCAGCGCGGAGAAAAACAACAATGACGTCACCGCACATCGCTCGGCATGCCCATCAGGTTCTCAGTTTCGGTGAAGGACTGAGCGCGGCCCATGGGCCTGCTTCCGACCCCGCCATCGCTCGCTCCTGGCGGCGTTGCCTGGATCAGCACCGTCTCGACCCAATGAGCGCACGTGCAACCTGCGTAGTCGAGCAGACGCGCCTGCGCGAGCACCGCGAACGGTTGCAGCAGGTGGTCGGTGTGGCGCACTGGCAGATGAACAGCCTGCATCAGCAACTGGGCGGCGCTGGTCATGCGGTCCTGCTGACGGATGCGCGTGGCGTAGTGATCGACAGCGTTTCCAGCGAGGCGGAGCGCACGGAATTCCAGCGCGCCGGCCTGTGGCTCGGAGCTGTATGGGACGAGGCGGTCGAGGGCACCAACGGCGTCGGAATGTGCCTGCTCGAACGCCAGGCCTTGACCATCTGCCGTGACGAACACTTTCGTGGCCGTCATGCCACGCTGACCTGCTCGGCCAGCCCGGTGTTCGATCCGCAGGGCGAATTACTGGCGGTACTGAACGTGTCATCGGCACGCGAAGAGCTGTCGCACCAGCAGCGTTTTCACACCATGGCGCTGACCAATCTGTCGGCGAAGCTGATCGAAAGCTGCTTCTTTCTGCAGCATTGCGAGGGCGCCTATCTGCTGCGCTTTCACGCTCAGCCCGAATACATTGGTCTGCTCAGCGAAGGGCTGCTGGCGTTCGATGGCGGCGGCCGAATAAGCGCCGCCAACGATACGGCACTGGGGTTGCTTGGCGCTCGTCGTAACGCCTTGCTGGGGATGTCGCTGGAGCAGTTGTTGGACATTAGCCTGGACGAACTGCTGCAACGCGCCACACCGCAGCCAGGCACCTGCTGGCCGCTTCGCACACTGGACGGCCAGCTGCTGCACGGCCAGCTACGCGGTCCGAAAATGCGCGTGATTCCGGCTCGGGGCAAATGCGCGGAACCACAAACAGCGGGGTTGTGCCTCGAGGACCCATCGCTGCGAAGCCGCTTTCAACGGGCGCTCAAGGTCATGGAGCGGGACGTGCCGGTGCTTCTGCACGGCGAGACTGGAACGGGCAAGGAGGCGTTCGCCTCCGCTCTTCATCGCGCCAGTTCGCGGGCGCAAAAGCCGTTCGTTGCGCTTAACTGCGCCGCTATTCCCGAAACGCTGATCGAGAGCGAGCTGTTCGGCTATCGCGGCGGCAGTTTCACCGGGGCACGCAAGGAAGGCATGGCGGGCAAGCTACAGCAGGCCAACGGTGGCATTCTCTTCCTCGATGAGATAGGTGACATGCCGCTGGCCCTGCAAACCCGGTTGCTGCGTGTATTGGAGGAGCGCCAAGTCGTACCACTGGGCGCTGTCGTGCCGACGCCGCTGGACGTGCGACTGATCAGCGCCAGTCACCGCGACCTACAAGGATTGGTCGCCGAAGGGCGCTTTCGCGAAGACCTTTTCTATCGCCTCAACGGGCTAACGGTGGAGCTTTCACCGGTACGAGCGCGCAGCGATCGTGATGCGTTGCTTGATCACCTTACCGAGAAGGAGGCACCGGGGGAGGCCGTACAGCTGGACGCCAGGGCGCGTCAGCTGCTCCTTTCTTATGACTGGCCCGGCAACGTTCGGCAGATGCGCAACGTGCTCAGGACCTTGATTGCCTTGGCTGAAAACGGCTTTATCGACGGCGCTGACGTTGAGGCTGTGCTTCCTGCATACCCGCCGTTGACGATGCACGAGCCAGCCCAGGATCCGCTGGGTCAGGCCGAGCGCGACGCCTTGTTAGCGGTTCTCGACGCGCGGCAGTGGCATGTCAGTCGCGCTGCGCAGCAGCTGGGGATCAGCCGTAACACGCTGTACCGAAAACTGCGCAAGTACGGAATCACTCGAAGCTGAGCCGGCACTGCGGCAACACTTGGCGGGTTGTCCCCTGGAGCCCAGCCGCAAGGCAAAAACCCGTACCATATCGGCCACCTGTCTAGCCCCGGTTGGTTGTTCATGCTGTCTGCCGTCAAGCGCTACAAGCTGCTGGTGTCCAGTGCGCTCGCGCGTTGTTTTCCGCGTACCTCTGCGTACGTTCAGTCCGAAGATGATCTGATTCTGCGTCGCTGGCCGGACGCCGGGGTAAAGTCCGGCGGCAAGTCGGGGCATCCAGGCAAAAAGGTCAGGAAAGCCAAGTCAGCCGCTAAGCCAACGCGCCTTGCAGATACGGCTGCCAGTACCGCGCCCAAGGTCGCGTCCAAGCCCCGAACGAAGGCGCGCAAGCCGGCCGGTGACGGTATCTACGGCCCTGCGAAACTCTGCGTGAACGAGCAACAAATCCAGGCCATGCGCCTGCGAGTAGGGCGGGCGGTGGACGCTGGCGTAATCCGAGCGCCGTCCGACGAGCAATGGGCGATGATTCTTGAAGAGTCGCCAGCCACACGGATATTCGCTGGGGCGGGCTCGGGCAAATCCACGACGCTGGTGCTGCGCGTGGTGTTCATGCTCTGCCACCTGGACATCCCGCCCGAGCGGCTCACCGTAATTTCCTTCACCAACGCCTCGTGCGCCGAGCTGCGCGAGCAACTGATCCGAGTGCTGGGGTTCTGGAATTTCGACTTTGATCTGGCCCGCGCACGTCAGTGCGTTCGTACCTTCCACTCGGCCATGGCAGTGCTGGCCAAAGATCTGCTCGGCAAACCGCAGTGGTTCGAACAACTGGACGAGAAGGGGGCTTCGCCTACAGAGCTGGACAACCCGCTCACCGCGTCGCGCTTACGGGCCGGCCAGTTGCGGTTGCTGAAAGAGGCGTACCAGCGCTGTTACGCCGAAGACCAACGTTTCCGAGAGCTGGTGCATACCTTGCTAGGTCTCGCTCCGCCGCCGGAGTCTGGCACCCGGCGGGCGGTTCCGCGTGCGCCCCTGGACGGCTGCAAGCTGGCCGGTGAGTTCAGTACAGCGCCGTTGTTCGAGGCGTTTTATGCCCAAGCCGGCTTCATCGAAAGCATCGGCATTCGCATCGACCAGATTCAACTGACACGGCTGGCGTGCAAGGAACCCGAGCGTAACTTCATCGAAGCGCTTCAGCTGTTCTGGCGGCATTTCCAGAGCGCTCTGGAAGCCCAGGGCTTGATGACGTTCAACGGTGCGTTCCAAGCCCTCACTCAGCAGCTGAACGGCGGTGGCAAAGTTTCCGGCGATGCGCTGGCACCGTTCAGCCATCTGCTGATCGACGAGTTTCAGGATATATCGCCACAGATCGTGCAGTGGCTGCAGGCGTTGCACGGCACCCTTGCAAGACAGGGTGAAACGGTCAGCCTGATGGCTATCGGTGATGACTGGCAGTCGATCTATGGCTGGCGGGGCAGTTCGCCGGAGCTGTTCATGGACTTCGACAAGTACTTTCCGGCCAAGGGCGGGGCGAAGCAAAGTCGTACATTGGTGCTTGAAACCAACTATCGTTCCATCGAACCGGTAATCCGCGACGGCGAAGCCGTGCTGGCGGGCGTTGCGGTCAAACAGGCGAAAGCCAGCAAGGCGAGCCGCCCAACGCAGCCAGGCGATCACGGCGTGAAGCTGATTACCCGTTTCGATATCAAAACCCGTCTGCCCGATCTGATCCGCGATATCCAGACCCAGTGCGACCACGTTGCCGGGCTGCCGAACGCCGACCGCAATGCCGTACTGGTTCTCAGCCGTCGCAACGAACCCTTGCGTGCCATCGAGGCGCAGCTGGATCGCAAACTGCCGGTCAAGGCATACACCATCCACCGCGCCAAAGGCCTGCAGGCGGAAGTTGCGATCATCGTCGATGACTGCCTGCCGAGTGAGCGCCACCCGCTGCGCAGTGCGTTGTACGCCTACAGCGGCTTCTTTCGGAACAGCTATGACCAGGCAATGGCGGATGAAAACCTGCGGCTGGCGTACGTGGCGATCACTCGCGGTGTAAGCCGGGTGTTCTGGTACACGCAGAAAGCGCAGGGTGCGACGCGGCTGCTTGCTGACAAAGGTAAGGCCCGTTAAGCAGCAGCAATTTACAGCTAGGGTTGAGCGTTGACTGATCGATTAAGAACAGGAGCGAATCGCATGTTGAAACTCTGGGGCCGAGCGAACTCGACCAATGTGAAGAAGGCGCTCTGGTGCCTTGAAGAGCTGGATGTTCCCTACACACGAATCGATGCAGGCGGCGCCTTCGGAGTCGTAAGCGAGGCAGACTATATCGCCAAGAATCCTAACCAGCTGGTGCCATGCCTGGAAGACGGCGCGTTGGTGCTGTGGGAGTCCAATGCCATAGTCCGCTATCTAGCCGCTCGTTATGGGGAAGGAACACTCTGGAGCGCAGACCCTGCCGCGCGCGCGGAGGCGGACAAATGGATGGACTGGACCACCTCGTCGCTGGCCGCTCCCTTCCGCACGGTGTTCTGGAACATGGTGCGCACTGCGCCGGATCAACGCGATATGCCAGCAGTACAGGTGGCAATCGGCGAGTGCGGAAGGTTGTTGGCTATCGCTGACCATGCCCTCTCGAAACAACCCTATCTGGGTGGCGTCTCGTTCGGCATGGGCGACATCCCGCTGGGCTGCTTCGCCTACGCCTGGTTCGAGATGCCCATCGAGCGCCCGGACCTACCGCACCTGCGCAGCTGGTATGAGCGACTGCTAGAGCGTCCGGCCTATCAGGCGGCGGTGGTCACGCCACTTACCTGAAGCGTGTGGCTCTGCAGCCAGGCAGGTACGGCGCTCAGCGGTCACCAAAGGCCAGCTCGACCAGTGGTGGCAGCTGCTCACCAGCGAGCCCTGCCAACGCAAATTCCCGCTCGCTGTGATCGGTATTTGGCTGCGGGTTGACGTGGACCACTACGGCTCCGGCCCGCCAGGCCAGTCCCGGGACTTCAGCAGCGGGGTAGACCATCCCGGAAGTGCCGACCGAGATGAGCAGATCGCAGGTCTCTGCGGCAGCGAAGGCGGTATTCAGTGCTTCGGTCGGCAGGCTTTCGCCAAACCAGACGACGCCGGGGCGCAGCTTTGCGCTGCAGGCAATGCAGCGCGGCGGCTCCAGTCGGCGTCCACCTTCGGGCTCGTCCGGCATGCCCAACGGTGTGTTGGGGCGCTCGCCGCAGCTGAAACAACGTGGCTGATGCAGGCTGCCATGCAGGTGAATGACGTCGGTGCTGCCCGCGCGCTCGTGGAGGTCGTCGACGTTCTGGGTGACAAGCGTAAGGCGAGGGACGTGGCGGGCCAGTTCGGCAATGGCCATGTGCGCAGGGTTCGGCTGGGCCTGCAGCACCTTCATCCGACGCCACTCATACCAACCCCAGACCAGAGGCGGATCGGCCTGGAAGGCTTCGGGCGTTGCCAGCGATGCCGCGTCGAAACGCTCCCATAACCCGGTGAGCGAGTCGCGAAAGGTCGGAATACCGCTTTCTGCCGACACGCCTGCGCCTGTAAAAACCACAACGTGCCTGGCGCTGCGCAGCGCGTCGACCAGTGAGGCTGGGATCATGAGCTGACTCCTCTGTGCGGCGATTGAGCTGAAAGCGACCAATACCATTCAAGGCATCCAGGTGCCAAAAAAAAGACGGTCACTCCATAGCGACTGCCAGTGAGGCCATTCGTTACTCAAGCTCCAACGTTTCAGAGTATCGGCGTCGCTACGCTCGTGGGTAATCGCTATGGGCGCGGGCATAGGCAAGACGGCAGCATCGTTAGTAGATGCTGCGGACCGTCGCTTGTATCTCGCCGAACGCAGAGGAAGGGGCCAGGTAAGCGTCGCGGACCTGGACTCACGCACCGTTCTGGATTGACCGGCCCCTGAGGTTTGATAGCGGCTTCGTACGGCTGATGTTCCGGACTGTAGTCACTCCCAATGGGCTGATAGCAGGGAAGGCCGCGGGCTCCGGTGTACAACCGAGGCCCTGATGTCATTTATGAACGAACGGCGAAGCGTCCGCTGAGCGTGCCCAGTCGTGAGGCCAGCGCAGTCAAGCCAACGCTGTCCTGCTCCAGCTTGCTGGCATCTACAGCGTTCTGCTCGGCGATCTGCTGAACGCTCTGCAGGTGGCTGGCGATATCCGCGGAAACCGCAGTCTGCTCATGGGTTGCGGCAGCGATCAGCTCGTTCATATGGCTGATGGATTCGATCTCCTGCGCCATGGATTCCAGCAGCACCGTCGTGTGCTGGCTGTCTTCGACGCAACGGGCCACGCTCTGCCGGCTCACCTGCATCGAATCGGCGGCTTTGCGGCTGCTTTGCTGCAGGCGCGTGATGATCTCTTGAATCTCGCGAGTAGAAGTCGCCGTTTTCTGCGCGAGGTTACGCACCTCATCGGCAACCACCGCAAAGCCTCGGCCTTGTTCCCCGGCCCGAGCGGCCTCGATGGCGGCGTTCAAGGCCAGCAGGTTGGTCTGTTCGGCGATGCTACGGATCACTTCGAGCACGCGCCCGATCTGCTCGGACTGGGCGGCCAGGTCTTGCATGACCTCGTCGGTTCCGTCGATGCGCTGCGCCAGCTGGGCAATTTCCTGACGGCTGGTCGCGACCGATTGCCGGCCCTGTCCCGCCTTCGCGTTTGCGGCTTGTGCCGCTTGTGCCGCCCGATCGGCATGACCGGCGACTTCTTCGATGGCGGTCGACATCTGCTGCATTGCATCGACCATTTGTGCGGTTTCGCCCAGTTGTAGATCGGCACCGTCGCGCATTTGCCGGGTTGCGGCGCTCAGGCTGCCAGCCGTCCCGTCGAGGCCACGCGCATCGATTACCACTGCACTGACCAATTCGGACAGTTGATCAAGCAGGTGATTGAACCGCTCGCCTACAGGTCCGCTGGCTGCGGAGCGATGGTGGAGGTCGATCCGTTCAGGGTTGCGGGTGATCTCGGCCGCAGCGCTCAGCAGCGCTTCGCCTTCGCGCGCTTCGGCATTGCCGCGTATCGCGAGATAAATGAGGATGGCACTTTCAAGTACCACATAAAACGCATGCAGGAAGACTTCACCCCAGGTGCCATGGGGCATCAGGAACACCTCGGCACCTTGCAGCTGTAGTGCAAAGAACGCCAGGTGATGCACCGCGATGGTCGCCGCAGCCACGACGATGGGCAGCCAATCCCGGTAATACACCAGGAACGCGAGCAGGGCGAAGATGCCGAAGTGCATCTCCAGCATGCCGTGCTCCTGGTTGATGTGCAGCGCTGACATGACCATGAACGCAGCGCCGATGAGGCAGCGCATCAGCCGCTCGCCTGAAATCAGTGCGTTGAGCACTGTCATTGCGAGCGCGGTACCGCCACCCACGACGATGGCCTGTGCCCAACTGCCGCTCATTGCTGCCAAACCGAGCGCGTATACGAAGAGAAACCACAGCACGCCGAGCATGATTCGATCGGCCTTGCGGTAGTGGTCTTGCATGGTGAAGGTCGTGCTGTTCATCGAATGCCTCTCGTAAAGCGCTCGGGCGCGCATCGCTATATCGGCTGGCTTTTAACTGGAACTCAGACCGCTCATCGGCTCATGGTCGGTTCGTGGCATGGAAGACTCGGGGTGCTGTGTGGGTGGCGTTCAACCCCGGTTGCCGAGCGCATCGGCCACCCGCAGCGCACTGACCACGCCGTCTTCATGAAAGCCATCACCCCAGTAGGCGCCACAGAAGTAGCTGTGATTCGGGCCGCAGAGTTCATCGGCGCGCTTTTGTGCAGCGATTCCGTCCAGGCTGTATTGCGGATGAGCGTATGTGTAGCGCCCGAGAATCCGCGAAGGGTCGATGAAGCGGGTCTGATTAAGGCTGAGGCAAAACGTTTCCGGCGCTTCGATTCCCTGCAGCAGGTTCATGTTGTAGGTGACCGCTGCCAGCTGCTCGCCCGGACTGCCGAGGCGGTAGTTCCAGCTGGCCCATGCCAGCGGGCGCTTTGGCAACAGCCGGGTATCGGTGTGCAGCACTACGTCGTTATCGGCATAACGCAGTGCGCCCAGAATTTGCTGTTCGGCCGGGGTCGGTGCATTTAGCAGCCTCAACGCCTGGTCGCTGTGACAGGCAAAGATGACTTTGTCGAAACGCTCGGCACCCTGCGCACTGACGACCGTCACGCCCAGGCGATCGCGGTTCACTTCGAATACCGGGCAGTTGAGCCGGACGCGCTGGCTGAAGCTCTGGGTCAGCGGTTCGATATAGGCGCTTGATCCACCCTCGATCACATACCACCGGGGCCTTTGGCTGACCGGCAGCAGCCCGTGGTTCTTGAAGAAACGAACGAAGAACAGAAGCGGGAAACCGAGCATTTCATGCAGCGACATCGACCATATTGCGGCCCCCATGGGCACGATGTAGTGATCGATCAAACGTTGGCTATAGCCGCCCCAACGCAGGTATTCGCCGAGCGTGACGTGCGGGGCTATGCGCTGATTGGCGTAGTCGTCGAGGCTCTCCTTGTTGAAGCGCTGAATGTCGCGAACCATGTTCCAGAAGGAGGGCGACAAGAGGTTGCTTCGCTGGGCGAAAAGACTGTTCAGGTTATTGCCGTTGTATTCCAGGCCGGATAACGGATCGCTGACCGAGAAGCTCATTTCGGTCGGTTTGAAGGCCACGCCGAGACGCTCGATCAGTTCGATGAAGTTGGGATAGGCCCGTTCATTGAATACGATAAAGCCGGTATCGATTGCGTAATCCCGACCCAGCAGACTGACGTCCACCGTATGCGTATGTCCGCCAAGCCAGCCAGCTGCCTCGAACAGGGTGATGTCGTGCTCGCGATGCAGCAGGTGCGCGCTCGTCAGGCCGGAGATACCGCCTCCGATGATCGCCACTTTCATGACTGTTTTCCTTGATCAACGGCGCGCCATGCGCTGGCCCAGTGCGTACTGCAGGCGTGCCGGTGGTAGAGAGGTGGAACGCAGTGCGGCGGCAAACGCCGCCAGAAAGACGATGCCATGCGGTTGCCGATCAAGCTTGCCGGCGATATGGCGTGTTGCCCGTTCTGCTGGCCAGCGCTTGGGCATTGGGAAGCCCTGCTGACCGGCCAATGCCTGACCAGGCCCGCGGCTCGCGCTGGTCAGCCAGAGGCATTGCGACGGGCTCATGCGATTCTCCGGTGTAACCAGCGAATCATTGATCCGACAACGGGAACGTGTTGATAAATCAAGGCGCCTGCGTCGAAATAATCGCGATGACGCACCACTTTGCCAGCCGCATTCCAGCGCAGCATGGTGCAGCCTTCCAGGCTGATGAGCTGGCCTTGATTGAGGCGGGGATGGCGAAAGCTCATGATCCAGCGGAGATAACCTTCGCCTTCCCGCACCTCGTCGAAGGCGAAAAACTCGAAGTCTAGTGACGTGAGGTCGGCGTACAGCTCTGCAAAATAATCATGCAGCTGGGTTAGCCCGCAGATTTCATGCAACGGGTCTGTGAAATGGATGTGGTCGGCATAGAGCTCGGCAAGGCGGTCGAGATTGTGTACATCGAGCCGCGCGAAGTTGGCCGAAAACTGCTGCAGAAAGCCGCTCACAGCGCCTCTCCCAATTGCCTGAATGCTGAAAGCGCACGCTCACGGCTCTTCGGCAGATCGATGATAGGAGACGGGTACTCGACGCCTGCGAACAGCCCGTTCAGCTTCGCTGGGTTGTGGATTCCGCGTTTGTCCAATTCGGCCATCTCGGGCAGCCAACGCCGCAGGAACCGGCCGTCCGGGTCGAACTTGGCCGACTGACTGAGCGGGTTGAACAGGCGGAAATAGGGCACCGAATCGGTCCCCGTCGAGGCGCTCCATTGCCATCCGCCATTATTGGCTGCGAGGTCGCCGTCAATCAGGTGCTGCATGAACCAACGCTCGCCTTCGCGCCAGTCGATCAACAGGTTTTTGCTCAGAAACATGGCGACGATCATGCGCAGGCGATTGTGCATCCAGCCCGTTGCCAGCAATTGGCGCATGGCGGCATCGATGATCGGAAATCCGGTACGGCCCTGCTGCCAGGCCGCCAGCTCATCCGGTGCGTGACGCCAGGGCAGGGTATCGGTTTCTCGCCGGAACCCCCGGCCCATCGAGACGTGTGGATAGCCGACCAGTACATGTTTGTAGAACTCTCGCCAGAGCAGTTCATTGATCCAGGTGACCGCACCCGGATTGCCGCTGTCGTGTTCGCCCCGATTGGCTCTCAAAGCGGCATGCAGGCATTGCCGAGGGGAAATGACGCCTGCAGCCAGGTAGGCGGAAACTTGGCTGGTACCCGGCTCGGCGGGGAAGTCGCGACGTTGTTGATAGTCCGCCAGATCGTCTTCGGCGAACTTTGCAAGGCGAAGTTGGGCGAAGTCTTCGCCAGCCGGCCACAGCGAACGCAGATAGTCGCTGGGTTGGGCGAAACCATCGACTGCTTGCGGCACCGAGTCGCTGACAATCAGCAGCGATGCCTGGCGAGCCGGGACGGGGAGACACGCGGGAAGTGACTGTGTCAGCCGGGCATAACACACCTTTCGAAACTGGCTGAAGACTTTGAAGTAACCACCCGACAGCGTCGTGATGGTCCCTGGTGCAAACAACAGCTGATCAAGGTAGCGACGCATGTCGGTGGGCGTTTTTCGCAGCGCTTCGGCGACCGCCTCGTCACGGCGCTGCTCGTTCACACCGTACTCGTCGTTGACGTGCAGGGTACTGATTTCATGGGTGCGGCAAATATCAACAATCACCGCCGGCACTGCCTGCCAGTCTTCAACGGTGCGGATCAGCAGCGGGACGTTCAGTTCCGAGAGGCGTATCGACAGTTCGGCCAGATTGCGTAGCCAGAAATCGACCTTGCACGGCGCATCGTCATGGGCAAGCCACTGCCCAGGTGTAATCAGATAGAGCGCCACGGTCGGACCGGTGCTCATCGCGGCAGCCAAGGCGGTATTGTCACTGACGCGCAAATCGGTGCGTAGCCAGAGAAGCTGGTTCATTCCCGATACCCTTTGGGATTTTCAAGCAGCGGCCCATCCTGCAGGACTTCGAGGGCGGCGAGGGGGTCGATGGCGAGGGTCAGGCCAGGTACGTCGCGCAGTTCGGCCAGGTGGATGCTGGCTGCAGGCCCTGCCAACAGCAGTGGCATACCGTGCGGGTCGGCCAGGCGCGGCAATTGTCGCTTGAGGTAGCCACTGTCCAGCGACTGGCTGGCATAGAGCAGCAGGCCACGCGGTTTGATCCGTTCCAGGGCCAGCGGCAGTTCCGCCAGCGGCACCGACCACTCGATTACCTCGGCAGGGCAACCGGCGCTGGAGACCAGCCAGGCGCTGAGCCACAAGCCCGGCTCGAAGCGCTGCTCGCATAGGGTCATCAACAACAACGGAGCACCGTTGTGCTGGCGGTTGCTGTGATAGATGCGGGTGCCGAGCTTGGTTCGCAGCCATGAACAGAACAATCCACGCTCGAGCTCCGCGCCGAACGAGCTGGTCCAGCGTTGTTCGAGGCTTAGTAGCAGGGGCATTAGCAGGTGCTTGCACAGGGTAAGCGGTGGATATAGAGACAGCGCACGGTTGAAGCTGTCGTCTAGCTGTCGCTCGGAAAGGTCGGTGACGGCCCGATACATCTGGTCGTGCATTCCGGCCCACTGGTTGTGCTCGGTGGGATTGATGCTCTGGCGTGCATCCAGCAACTGCTTGACCTGACCGACTGCAACGCCGCGGTTGAGCCACTTGAGAATGCTCTGGATGCGCTTGACGTGACTGTCGTCATAAAGCCGATGGCCCTTGGGCGTGCGACGCGGCACGATCAGCCCGTAACGACGTTCCCAAGCCCGCAGGGTGACTGGATTGACTCCAGTAAGGCGTGCTACCTCCCTGATCGGAAACCAGCCGTCGTCACGGCTGAGATCGATCTCATCATCAATAGTCAGGGTCATGTTTAGATGCCGTTGCGTAGGCTGAGGTCTTCGGGATGCGGCTGCATATACACCTGGCTGGCCACGTAACGGTCCGGATGACGGCGGAAGTGGTGCTTGAGCAGCGTCATCGGTACGACAAGGGGCACGATGCCCTCGCGGTATTGGCTGATGAGACGTTGCAGCTCCTGCTTGTCGTCGCCACAAAGATCGTTCTTCAGATAGCCGCTCAAGTGCTGCAAGACATTGCTGTGCGTGCCGCGCGAAGCTGTGGTTTTGAGCGCTGCCATCAGCCGGCTGAAATAGACCGGTGCGAACTCATCCAGCGGCTTATTGCCGACCGTCGCGACCATCCGACCGAGGGCTTTGTATTGCAAGGGGTTGGTCGCCATCAACTGGTACTTGTGTCGCGAATGGAATTCGACCAACGCCTTGCGGGTCAGCCCGGCTTCGAGCAAACGCTGCCATTCGGCGTAGGCAAAGATTCGCGTAAGGAAATTTTCCCGCAGCACAGGGTCGTTTAGCCGGCCATCTTCCTCAATGGGCAGGTCCGGCCGCGCTTCCATTAGTGCATGAGCGAACAGGCCGGAGCCGCCACCATCGATGGGATGCCCATTGGCCTGGTAGACCTTGACCCGCTCCATTCCGCAGGAGGGGGATTTCTGCATCAGGATATAACCGCTGATATCACCCAGTTCGCGGGCGATCTGCTTGCCGTAGGCGGTCAGGGCTTCGCTGACATCCAGCTCCGGGTGCACGGTGCCGACTGCGCGAGGACTGTTTGGATCGCCGACCAGACGGATTGGCTCACGTGGCGTACCGAGACCTATGGCGACCTCCGGGCAGACCGGCACGAACTCGAAATGTTTGGCCAGCGTTTCGCTGCATAGCCGCGATTCCTTATGGCCGCCATTGAACCGCACCGGGCTGCCGAGCAGGCAGGCACTGATACCGACTTTGATTGCGGGACGAGAGGCATTGGGCATGGGGATGACCTCACTGTGTTCCTGTACAGATAAAGGTTTCTGTACAACATGTGGAGATCATAAGCGCTTAATTGTACAAGTCAATAGCCCGTGTACAAGATGTGTTGATGCGGCTATCGCCTAGCCAGCGCGATGGTTCGTTACAGCCAGCCAAACAGCCATTGCTGATTGTCGTGCAGCGCGTGCCAATCAATCCATTGGCTGCGTCGAGTGAGGACGGCCTGCAGCTCCACCTGCAGCAAAACGTCATTTTCATCCCTTAGGAGTTCCGTGACGAGAAAGTGCTTTTCCTTGTTCTGTGGTCGAGTAGCTGTCCATTTGGAAAGCAGCAGCTTGTCTGGATTGAATCGATTCATAGCGACTGGACACCGATGAGAGACTGGATGTGCATTGGCCACCTGTTTGCCAAGTTGTACATAGACTACGCTTGCACTACTAAGTTATACAGCAATCGATGGCTGTATAGGTGTAACATCAGAACGTAGCAGCTCGCGGAGTTATAGGCGCGGGCCCACAGCTGACTTGCGGAGGCCGCAATGAACATATTGCTCACCGGCGGGACCGGCCTGATCGGTCGTGCACTGTGTAAACACTGGTTGTCTCAGGGCCATCAGCTCTGGGTCTGGAGTCGGTCACCCGAGCAGGTGGCGGACCGTTGCGGCGAGTCGGTAACGGGCATCGGCGATCTGGGCGAGCTCGATCAGGTCCGGCTTGACGCGGTTATCAACCTTGCAGGTGCGCCGATTGCTGATCGTCCCTGGACCAAATCCCGCCGTCTGTTGCTTTGGAACAGCCGTATCAAGCTAACCGAGCAGTTGGTTGAATGGCTTGCAACCAGGCAACAAAAGCCTGCCCTGCTGATTTCAGGCTCGGCCGTCGGCTGGTATGGCGACGGTGGTGAGCGGGAACTGACCGAGGATGACAGTGCGGTCACCAACGATTTCGCTAGCCAGCTCTGCGCCGCCTGGGAGGAAAGTGCCACGCGAGCTGAGTCGTTGGGCATTCGTGTGGTGGTGGTCCGAACGGGGCTGGTGCTGGCAGCTCATGGCGGGTTCCTACAACGGCTCAGACCCTTGTTCGCGCTCGGGCTGGGAGGCAGGCAGGGTAGTGGTCGTCAGTGGATGCCGTGGATCCACATCAACGATCAGATCGGCTTGATAGATTTTCTGTTGCACCAGCCAGGTGCTGCTGGGCCCTACAATGCCTGCGCACCTCAGCCAGTGCGTAATGCCGACTTTGCCAAGGCGTACGCAGCGAGTTTGGGGCGACCAGCAGTTCTGCCGGTACCGGCGCTGGCCTTGAAGGTCGGTCTGGGTGAGCTGTCGGGTTTGATTCTAGGCGGTCAGAAAGCCCAGCCGTTGCGATTGCAGGCCGCGGGGTTCCAGTTTCGCTTCGTGACGTTGGATGCGGCATTGGCGGACCTGCGCAAGGCGTAGTCGCTATGTGAAAATAGCGCCGCGGCCAACGGGTTGCGGCGCGCTCCATTAAATCAGTAGTTGGAAAAGTGCATGTCAGAGCAGGCGTTGTTGTTGGTCAATCTGGGTTCTCCGGCGTCCACTGAAGTGGCTGATGTACGCCGCTATCTCAACCAGTTTCTGATGGATCCCTATGTCATCGACCTGCCTTGGCCAGTTCGCCGGTTGCTGGTCTCGCTGATCCTGATCAAGCGCCCGGAACAGTCCGCACATGCCTATGCGTCCATCTGGTGGCCAGAAGGATCACCACTGGTAGTGCTCAGTCAACGCCTTACCGACGCCGTCCGCCCGTACTGGAAAGAGGGCCCCGTGGAACTGGCGATGCGCTATGGCGAGCTGTCCATTGAGCGCTCGCTGCTGAAATTGGCCGGGCAGGGCATCCGGCAGGTAACCCTGGCGCCGTTGTATCCACAGTTTGCCGACAGCACCACGACCACCGTCATCGAAGAGGCGCGGCGGGTGATTCGTGAGCGAAACCTCGACATTCAGCTGTCGATACTGCAGCCGTTTTTCGACCAGCCGGAGTACCTTGATGCGCTGGTTGCGAGCGCTCAACCGCACCTGGAACAACCCTTCGACCACCTGCTGCTGAGCTTTCACGGCTTGCCTGAGCGGCATCTGCGCAAGACGGATCCAACCGGCGCGCATTGTCTGAAAACTGTTGATTGCTGCCAGCGTGCCGAAGGTGCCGTCCTCGCCAGTTGCTACCGCGCGCAGTGCATCCAGAGCGCCGCTGCGTTCGCCGAGCGCGCCGGCCTGCAGCCCGAACAGTGGTCGGTGTCGTTTCAGTCGCGACTGGGGCGTGCCAAGTGGATCGAACCCTATACCGAGGCGCACCTTGAAGAGCTGGCTGCCAGGGGGGTTAAGAAGTTGTTGGTGATGTGCCCAGCGTTCGTGGCCGACTGCATCGAAACGCTGGAGGAAATCGGTGATCGAGGCCGCGAACAGTTCGTGGCGGCCGGTGGCACGGATCTGCAGCTGGTCCCTTGCCTGAACACGCATGAACAGTGGGTGCAGGCTTTGATTACTCTGTGCCGCCGGGCGCCGCTGGCGTTGTAAGCGGCCCGTCTCGGCGTGAGGGTGCGGAAACGACCCTCACGTCACGGGTTCTAGCGCGAGCGCTTCGAATGCTTCCAGCGGAACGGGGCGGCTGAACAGATACCCCTGAAACATGTCGCAGCCATTGGCGATCAGCAATGTCCGCTGTTCCTCCGTCTCGACCCCTTCGGCAATCACCTCCAGCTTGAGCCCGGACGCGAGCGCACAGGTGGCCCGGATGATGGTCTGGCTGCTGGCATCTTCGACCAGCTGACGGACGAACGACTGGTCGATCTTCAGTTGATCGAGTGGTAGTCGCTGCAGATAGGCCATTGATGAGTAACCTGTGCCGAAGTCGTCAATCGAGAACCGAATGCCGTGCTGCTTCAGGGTTCTCATCCGAACCACCGCTTCTTCCATGTCATCGAGTAACAAGGACTCGGTGATTTCAAGCTTCAGCAGTCGCGGATTGGCGCCGGTACGCTGCAGCAAGGCTAGCACCCGATCGACGAAGTCGGCTTGGTAGAGCAGGCTCGCACTGAGGTTGACCGCGAGCGTCAGTGCCGCCCGGGATGGCTGTCTGGCCCACGTGGCGAGCTGCTCGCAAGCCTGGGTGAGGACTACGAAATCCAGTGCTTCGATCAGCCCCGCACGCTCAGCAGGCCCGATGAAGTGAACCGGGGTGAGCAAGCCGCGTTGCGGATGTTGCCAGCGCACCAGCACTTCAGCACCGACGAGTCCACGATGACGTTCGATCTGGGGCTGGAAATGAATTACGAACTCGCCGGCCGTCAAGCCACGCCGGATTTCGTCTTCCAGGCGCAGGCGCTCTTGCACGGCCTGCTGCATGCGCGGGTCGAAGAAGCGCAGGGCGTTTCTGCCGGCTTGTTTGGCTTCGTACATCGACATGTCGGCGCGCTTCATCAGCTCTTCCGCGTCACCGTCGTTGCTGTTGAGCAGTACCACGCCAATGCTGGCGCTGCTATGCACCAGTAGCGAGCCCAGTCGGTAAGGCTGACCAAGGGCCGAAAGGATCCTTTCGCCTATCTGCTCGGCCTGGGCTGCTGCGTATTCCGCCTTGGCATCCAGATCCTCGAGCATGACCACGAACTCATCACCTCCGAGGCGGGCAACGGTGTTGACGCCGCGGACCTCACCGCTCAGTCGTTCGGCCACCATGCAGAGCAGCTGGTCGCCGGCCTGGTGGCCATGAAGATCATTGATGTTCTTGAAGTTATCAAGATCGATGAACATCAACGCGCCGTACTGCTGGCTGCGTACAGTCGCGGCCAGGGCCTGCTTGAGACGATCAAGCAGCAACCGGCGGTTGGGCAGCCCGCTCAGGGGGTCATAGAACGCAAGATTATGGATCCGCTCTTCGGCTTGCTTGCGCTCGGTGATATCGGTAAACGCGGCCACGTAGTTGGAAACGGCGCCCTGGGCGTCGAGCACCGTGCTGATCGACAGCCATTCAGGGTACACCTCGCCGGTCTTACGTCGGTTCCAGATTTCACCCTGCCAGGCGCCGGTTTGCTGGATGCTGCGCCACATGGCCAGATAGAAATCGGGCGAGTGACGACCCGAGGCGAGTAGGCGCGTGTCTTGTCCGATGGCCTCGTCTGCACTGTAGCCGCTGATCTCGGTGAATGCCTGGTTGACCCGCAAGATGCGGTTCTTGGCATCGGTGATGATCATGCCCTGCTGTGACTCGAACGCGATCGAGGCGATGCGACGCTCCTGTTCGGCGCTGGCACGCTCGCTGATATCCCGGCTCAGGCAAACCACCGCTGGCTTGTACGGTTGCGCCAGTTGCAAGCGCTGGGCGCGCAATTCAAATACCTTCAGGCCGTCCACGGTCTGGGTGGAATATTCGAGCAGGCTGGGCGCGCCGTGGGACAGCGTTTCACGAATCAGTTCGCGGAAGCGTTCTGCCTGAAGGGGCGGGAGTACGTCCTCCACTGTCTTTCCGATCAGGCTTTGGTCGCCTTCCTGAAGCGGCGCGGAGCCGTCGGAGATCACTTCCAGGTAGCGGCCATCCTCATCAAGCACCAACAGCACGTCGGGAATCGCCTGGGTGATGGCCCTCAAACGCGCCTCACTGAGATGCATTGCACGTTCGATCTGGTCGCGTTTGAGCAGATCTGCCAATAGCAAACCCAACAGCATTACCGCCACTGGCAGCACCAGCAACATAGGCACCACAACCTGCTCAAGGGTAGGAGCTACCAGCTGTGCGGGTAACAGCAGCAGCGAGGCTACAACACCGCCATGTAACACCAGGCCAAAAAGTAGTAACTGGCAGGTGCCAATCCCGATCTGGCCCCGGCGGTGGAAATGGCGATAGCCAAGGCCCAAGACGATCGGCAGCAGTACGTTGATCAACCCGACCCAGACGCCCGGGCCGCCGACCCAAAGCCGATACGCGCCGGCAATCAGCCCAGCGATGCCCGCAGCGACCGGGCCTCCGAACAAGGCCGCCATGCTCAGCACGACAGTGCGTGCATCGAAGATGACCCCATCCTGCACGGAAATAGGCATCAGCATGCCGACGATGCAGGCACCGCCGAACCAGATGCCAGCAGTGCATTGCGCCCATCGCTGATGGCTTTGCCCCCAATGGCGCGCTGTAACGGAAAGCAGCCAGCAAAGCGCAAGGAGCACCGTTGCGTTTTCAACGAAAGCATAGGAAGTCAAGGAAGCGGATCCGGATTCAGCCGCCGTCCAGGTTGGCGGGAATGTAGTGGCAGATGGCAATTATTCGTGTTTTCCCGGCAGTCTGCATCAATAAATGCACTTGCCGGTCACAAACAAGGTGCCGCGACCTCAGGGTGTGGCTTATACCAAGCCTTATCGGCAGCCCTGAAGCAGGCTGAAGCGTCGTCGGGTGATAACTGACCTACGGTAAGCCGGTTAGCTCTGCAGGGCCGCCAGTTGCTCTCGGAGCTGCTGGACTTCGGCTTCAAGCTCGCGGACCCGCTGCTTGGCCTCGACTTCAGGGGTGACGTCTTTCTGGATGCCGATGTAATAGGTGAGCTGGTCACCTTCGTTGAATACGGGCGTGATGGACAGTTCATTCCAGAACGCACTGCCGTCCTTGCGGTAGTTACGGATGATCTGGCGGCAGGGCGTGTTGTTGCGAACCGCTTCGCGTATCGCCGCAAGACCTGGTTGGTCGCGGTCACCCGCCTGCAGGAAGCGGCAATCCTGGTAAAGGATGTCGTCGACCTCGTAGCCCGTCAGGCGCTGAAATGCGGGATTGGCGTAGATCAGGATATTGTCGTCACCTTCCTGCTCGGCTACCACGATACCGTCGTTGGAGGCTTCGATTACCAGTTGCAGCAGCTTGGCGTTGATCATCAGGGTGTCTCTTGTGCGTTTCACGGCATTCTAGAACAACTACCTGAAGGCTGGCACACGGCTTTTTGTAGCGAGGCGGTTCTGCTCTCTGGCCGCAACCATTGGCCGCCGAACAGCTGGCCGCGAAAGAGGTGTTCGCGAAACGGCGGAACTACTCGCTACGACGTGGCCGCCGTCGGCTGAAGTGCGGGGCGTCAATCTATGCCGAGTCCTCGGCGCGGGATAGGCAGCATGCCGGCGCCGAGCCAGAACGGTAGCAAGAATATTGATAACGAAAAGGCATTGGCGTGTATCGGATAGAGGGTCAGCTGCAGGTTGTCATTCAGTTGTCAAGCGGGCTCAGCGGCTCCCGGCAAGTGTGATCGAAACCGATTCGGCAAACCGCAGTGCGTGCGGCTTGTCGACCTCGACCTCGGCGTACTCGACGCTGGGCCGGCTCATGACCAAGTCCAGGATCTCCTGAGTCATGCGTTCCAGCAGGCTGAACCGGTTGCTCTCGACGTGGGCAATGACCGCTTTGGTCAGGGTCCGATAGTTCAGTGCGGTGTCTATGTCGTTGTCGCGTACCGCATCGACTGCCTTGTAGAGGACCGTCAGGTTGATCAGCACGTCCTGCTTGTTGAGGATTTCATCTTCGTTGATGCCGATGTAGGTGCGCAGACGCAAATCCTTGACCCGGATACGCGCTAAACCGGGTTCCAGCCGAGGCATCAGCGATTTCCTCCGATCAGCTGCAGGAACTCCATCCGGGTGGTACAGGATTCGCGGAACGCACCCAGCATCACCGAGGTGTTCATCAGCGAGTTCTGCTTCTCAACCCCGCGCATCATCATGCACATGTGCTTGGCTTCGATGACCACCGCAACGCCAGCCGCACGCGTCACTTCCTGAATCGCCTCGGCGATCTGGCGGGTGAGGTTTTCCTGAATTTGCAGGCGGCGTGCATACATGTCGACGATGCGTGCAATCTTGGACAGGCCGAGCACCTTGCCGGTCGGAATGTAAGCGACGTGTGCTTTGCCGATAAAGGGCAGCATATGGTGTTCACAGAGAGAATAGAGTTCGATGTCTCGGACGATGATCATCTCGTCGCTGTCCGAGGCGAACAGGGCTCCGTTGACCACTTCCTCCAGGCTCTTGCCATATCCATTACACAAGTACTGCATGGCCTTGGCGGCGCGTTTCGGGGTGTCGAGTAGGCCTTCGCGCTGTGGGTCTTCACCGACCCCCAGAAGTATTTGGTGAAAATGGCCGGGTAGTTCGTTCATGAGTGATCCTCTGGGAAGCCGTCCATAGGCAAACCATGCATGTTATTCGTGGCATAGGCGCCAGCTGAGCGCGGACCTGATCCTCGTCACTGGTTGATGCAAAGCTATACCAAATATTCATGATGTACAAGAATTAGCGGAAATCTGGCGCGGTGGAACTATCGCCAGGTTTCTCGTAAACCTTTGTTCACGGGGCGGCTGGCGATCCCGAGCAAATGTAGGACGAACGGTGCGGGCTCAAGCGAGCTTGCAGACTGTAGAGGTTTCGTTGCGCAACGGACTGGGAGTCAACGAGGACCGCAACGGTCCGTGCAGCGGCTGCTGCCGTCGGGATGGGGTAGCCAGCCGAGATAAGGCCGCGCCAGACTGAACAGCCAATAGGCAAGCAGCAGCAATGGCCGTAACGGCCGCCAGCCCAGCGGCGCGGCCCATTTCCCGAGGCCTGCCGCGCGCCAGCTCCAGTAGGTTGCGTCGAGGCCAGTCAGCCAGTGTCCGTCGGCGCTGCGCGCATGTAACTTGCTGCGGAGCTGGTCGAGGGTTCGGTCCTCGCTGACGAAACCAGGCGTGCTGATATCCACCAGCTGCAGGCACTCCTGCGTGGCATGACGCCGCAGCCAGATGACCTCGCGGGCGCAGAGCGGGCAGGCTCCGTCGACATAGAGCGTAAGCGGTAGTTTCGGAGACATTGCACAATCCTGTACTTGTATAACCTCTGTACAGCCTATGCCTGCAGACCCTGAGTTACAATGCGCCCATTCCCTTGCATGAGCTGTCCGCGTCATGACTGAATTTGCCCGTGCTTCTTCGCTGCTTTCGTCTTCATCGCTCAAGCAGGAAGAGTTGTTCCCGATCCGAGAGGTATCACGCCTTACCGGTGTCAATCCGGTCACACTGCGTGCCTGGGAGCGCCGCTATGGCTTGATCCAACCGACCCGCACCGAGAGCGGCCATCGTCTGTATTCGATGGCCGATGTCGAAGCGGTTCGCAGTATCGTGGCTTGGACGGAGCGCGGCGTGGCGGTGAGCAAAGTGGGCAGCATTCTGTCGCGCAGTGCCGCAACCCGAGCGGCGGTGCCGCCCGAGCAGCAGGAAGCCGTTGCTGGCGAATGGGGCGAATGGCAGGCTCAGGTGCAGCGGGCAATAAGCAGTTTCGACGAGAGCCGCCTCGATCAGGTCTATGGACAGATCTTCTCGACTTATCCATTACCGGTCGTGTTTCAGGATGTGCTGTTGCCGTTGTGGCAGCAGTTACTGGTGCGCCAGGACGAGTTCGGGCAGACCAGCGAGTGGCTCTTTTTTGACAATTTCTTGCGTGCCCGCGTGCTGCAGCGACTGCAACTTGCGCGAGCCCAGGCGGAAGATCGCGTGCTGCTGGCGGCTGTGCCAGGACAATGCCGCGAGCTGGAGCTATTGATCGCCGGCCTGCTGCTTTCCAGTGACGAGGTAGCCGCCAGTGTGTTGGCCATCGGCCAACCGCTGGATGAGCTGACCCTGATCTGCGAAAAGGTTCGCCCGCGCGCATTGGTGCTGTATTCCAATGTTCCGCCCAACGCAGCCTTGCTCAAGCAGTTTGCCAAGCTTGCACTCAGCCTCGACTGTCCTCTGGCCATGGCGGGTGAGGCCGCCGAGTTTTCCCAGGAAGGCCTGCGCGGGTCGCCCATTGCCTGCCTGGGTAATGCCGGCAAGCTGATGCAGCGCCGTCTGCTGCAGTTCCTCAATGGGCATCTGGACACCTGAAGACGGCCGGACTTGCCGGGCTGGCCCCAGGGTTTGATGCTTAAGCATCATTGTGCCAAGCGAACCTCGGCGCGATCCTCCCAGACTCACAGCCGGAACACGTCGCCCAATGCACTCGTCAGCCGATCCTGTCCAGCAACCGTCGCAAACTGTTCTTCCCAATGGGCTGCGCGTGCGCCTGATGCCGTTGCTTGGCAGCTCGCAGGCCGCAGCACTGGTGCGAGTCCACGCCGGTTCGCATGACGCGCCGAGCGCCTATCCAGGACTGGCGCATTTTCTTGAGCATCTGCTGTTTCTCGGCAGCCGGAATTACACTGCGGCAGAAGGTCTGATGCCCTTCGTTCAAGGATGCGGAGGGCAGCTGAACGCATCGACCCGTGAACGGCATACCGACTTTTTCTTTCAGCTGCCAGCCGACCAGCTCGAAGAGGGCTTGCGTCGTCTCGTAGATATGCTCGCCAATCCGCTGCTCGACCCAGGTGCGCAGCTGCGTGAACGCGAGGTGCTGCAGGCCGAATACCAAGCGCGTGCGCAGGACGCCGAAACGCTATGCGACGCGGCGCTCGGACACGCGATCGACCCAACCCATCCGTTCGCTGGCTTTCATGCAGGCAACCGCGACACGCTCCCGGTAGAGGACGCAGCCTTTCAGGAGGCTCTGCTTGGCTATCATCGGCGGTTTTACCACGCCGGCCAGATCGAGCTGCTACTTGCCGGGCCTCAGCACGAAGAGGTCTTGCAGTGTCTCGCCGAGCAAATGGACGCTGGGCTCGCCAGCCATCCCTTGGTGCGGCGCGAAGTCCCGCCTTTGCGCTGTAAGGCTAACGGCTGGTTTCGCTTGCAGCTCAGCAATGCTCAGCCACGCCTGTTGCTGGCGTTCGCGCTCGACGGATTGCCGGAGCACGCCGTACCGGCGCTGGATTATCTGTCCGCCTGGCTCGCGTCCGAAGCGCCAGGTGGGCTCACCCAACGCCTGCGTGATGCCGAATTGGTTCAATCGGTAAAGCTGCGCATCCCTTATTGGTATGCGGGGCAGGGCGTTGTGGTCGTGGAACTGTTGCCGACGGAGCGAGGAATGGCGGCACCGGCTGCGCTGGTCGAAGCCGTGCTCGACTGGTTGCGTTTCTTTTCCGACGATGCACATTGGCAGCCATGTCATGAGGAATATCAGCGCATCCGCCATCGAAGCCTGCAGAACGCCGAACCGCTGACACGGCTACGGTACTGGGTGGATCCGCTGGCTTGGAACCTCAACAGCGATGAAGCTGCGATCAAACAGGCGCTTTCATTGCTCTCGGCGCAGATGCTCGGTTGCGCGCCGCTGGTCCTTATCACCGACAGGACCAGCTGCGCAGCCATTGAAACCAGCGGCTTTCCGCTGCGCCTGCAGTCCGAACCGCCGCAGCGGACAGTGCCCGCTGACTGGGGCTGGCAACAGCCAGCTGCGAATCCCTGGTTAACACCCGGATTGCTGCGCTATGAAGCGGCTGATATCCCGCCTGCACTGCGTTGGCAGGGTCCGGAAGACATGAGCGGACAGGGCGCTTTGTTTTTACGCTGGCAGTTCATGCGAGGCGAGTCTTTCCCCGCCTTGTCGCACACCCTGACGCATGCGCTGCAGTCAGCTGCTTGGGCTGCCCAACAAGCTGGTGTAGCGCTGCGTTTCGAGGATCTCGGGGATGCCTGGTGCCTCAGGCTGGAAGGCTTTGCCGAGGCCATACCGGCAATTCTGAGCGACATAACGCCCGCGCTTAGCGCGCCGCCAGCTGCGGCGTTTACCGAGGGCCAAGCGCTGGCTGAACGCGACGCGGCACTCAGCAGCGATGTGATGCTGGTCCGGCAGCTGCTCAACCGCCTGCCTCGACTGCTGATGGACCCGACTGCGGTCCCAGGCCAGACCGCAGCTTTATCCTCATCCTCATCCTCATCCTCACTGGCTCGGCTGTGGCAAACGGCACAGTGGCAAGGCCTGGCCATCGGCTTCGCGTCGTCCATGAGCGGACCGCTGACCGATGCGATCCACACGCTGCCAGGAACACCCGCGCTATCTCCGGTCGCTCGCAGCGTGCCAGCAACGGTGAAACGCTGGCATGACGTCAGTAGCGCCGCCGCGATGCCCGAAACAGCATTTCTGCTGTTCTGCCCGTTGCCAGACCGTACCGCCAAATGCGAGGCCTCCTGGCGTGTGTTGGGGCGGCTGATCGAAGCTGACTTCTTCCGACGGTTACGGAGCGAGCTGCAACTGGGGTACGCCGTGTTCAGTCGCTTCTGTCAGTTCGGCGAGCACGCCGGGATGCTGTTCGCCGTGCAGTCACCGGCCGCCTCGGCCAACGAGATTCTCGATCACGTCGAGCAATTCCTCAGCGACAGCACAGTGAAACTGGCCGAACAAGATGACGATGTGATCGAGCGAGCCGCACGCCAAGCCAGCGACCGGCACGTAGCCAGCGCATCGGACTTCCGCGCCCAGTCCGAACAGGCATGGCAGAGTCTGCAAGCAGGACATGAGATTGATCGACCCATCGGGGTTGCCGCTGCGATGCGCACCCTTCAGCGACAGGATCTGACGGCGGCCCTGGAGGCACTGCGCTTGGCCCGCGCGGGCTGGGTGGCTGTCGCCAATGCGCCAGCACCTGATTCAGGCTGGGCCTGACGCCCAATCCCACCGCAACTTCACTCGGTAGTTTCGCTGTCTGACCAGCCTCCGGCGGCTTCGGAGCTGTTGTCTTGTGTCTGATGATCGACCTAAGCGTTACGGTGTACGACCTAAGCGCTAGTCCGAACGGAACGGCAGGGAGGGCCTTTCCGCTCGCATCAGTGGTCGTGGCGAAAGTATTAGCCAGTCGCCGCTATTGGAGCGTATGGCCCTTCGGTTGTGCTTTCGATAATCCGCCTCGACACGACTGCCTGTCGTCACATCAGCGGAGAGCGCCATGCACAACAAGAAGAAAGCGGTTACCACCTTACTGCCGTTGGCCTTAGCCAGCGCGATTGGCATGACCCTTAGCCAGTCGGCCGTTGCCGAAATCATGCTCTATGACAAGGATGACACCACCTTTACCGTCGACGGCTACTTCAACACCTTCTACGTCAGCAGCGATGTAGATCGTGCCGGGGAGCGGTTCGACCGGGACCAGTCCCGCGTGAAGATGGGTTTCCTGCCTAACTACATCGGTTTCAACTTCGGCAAGCAGCTCGAAGAACTCAAGGTCGGCGGTCGCTCCTCCTTCTGGGTCACCATCAACGACAGCGACACCAACGGCACCGAGACCGGTATCGACGTGCGCCAGTTCTACGGCACGGCGTCGAACGATCAGTGGGGCGAGGTGCTCTTCGGTAAGGATTTCGGCTTGTTCGGCCGGTCCAACATATTCCTTGACGAGATGCTGACCGGATACGGCCAGGTCAGCGACACCCTGGGTCTGGTTGATTTCGGCGGCGTGTCCTTCGGCAACATCGGCACGGGTTACCCGTACCCGTTCCCGACTTCCCAGGTGACCTATCGCTCGCCAGTGATGAGCGGCCTGCGTGTGGCAGTCGGCATCATGGACCCGGTCGATACCACGAACGATGCCAGCAGCGCGCTGGACGAGGCCTATCAGGACAGTCCACGTTTCGAAACCGAGATCACCTACCAGTTCGAAGTGGCAGGCGCTCAGATCTATTCGTGGGTCAACGGCATGCAGCAGACCTCGAAGAACACCGACAGCACCGTCGACGAGGTCGACTCCCAGGGCATCGGCTACGGCGTACAGGCCAAGATGGCTGGGTTCTCCGTCACTGCGTCAGGCTTCCAGGCCGAGGGTATCAACCCGTTCTATACCAACAACGCAGGCGAAGCCCAGCTGCGTGACGTCGACAGCGACGGCTACCTGCTGCAAGGCTCGTACTCGTTCGGCAAGAACCGCATCGCGCTGTCATCCGGCAAGACCAAGGATGACGGCAATGGACTAGGAACGGCGGCCGATTACGAAACCCGGGGCATCGCGTATTTCCGCACCATCAATGACAACCTGAAACTGGTGGCGGAAGTGAACCAGTTCGAGTTGACCGGTCGGGATACCAGCGCCATCGACGAGGACACGCGTACCTACGCCATTGGTGCCGCGTTGAGCTTCTAACCCAGCCTGCGACAACCAGACGGATGCCTTTCGAGGGCATCCGTTTTTTTTATTCAGTGCGCCACGAGCAGCTGCGGCAATAAGCCCGGTACTGTTTCGCCGCTTTGCTACCTTGGCAGGCCGCAGGTGGTACTGAAGTAGCATGTTCGTACCCCATGCCCTGACCAAGAATGGGGTCATACGATAACGGTGTATGGGGTGGCGTGCGTGGTCGAGCAAGAATCCTTAGCGGTGCGCACAGCGATGTCTGAATCGCGGGACGCCGAAACGGTGGCCCAGGACCTGGCTCGCCAGCTGATTCACCCGTATCTCGGCTTCGTCTTGTTTTTCTGCTCTGCCGAGTACGATTTGCCAGCACTGGGTAATGCGTTGCACCAGTACTTCGGTGGTGTACGCATGGTGGGCTGTACATCGGCTGGAGAGATCACCCCCCAGGGCTACGGCCGCAGCTGCGTAACGGCGGTCGGCTTCGATCACCGCAACTTTTCCATCGCCTGCGAGCTGATCGACGAGATGGACCGCTTCAGCCTCACCGATGCGCAGCAATTGGTCGAACGGCTGGGCAGCGATTGCCGCAGCAACTCGCTGGCGCCGATCAAGGACCACAGTTTTGCCTTGACCCTGCTTGATGGGCTGTCCAGTCGCGAGGAGATCGTGCTGTCGGCGCTCAGTGCCGCCTTTGGCAGCATTCCGCATTTCGGCGGCTCGGCCGGCGATGACAATCACCTGACCGACACTCATGTCTATTACGACGGCAAGTTTCACAGCGGGGCGGCGGCGGTCGTGCTGATCAACACCTGGATGGATTTCGAGGTGTTCACCACACATCACATGCTGCCGCGCACCGAGAAGCTGGTGGTGACGCGCGTGGACAGTCACGCTCGTCGCGTCTACGAACTGAACGCAGAACCCGCTGCCGAGGAATATGCACGGCTGGTCGGCGTCGAGGTCAGCGATCTCGATCACCAACTGTTCGCTGCGCATCCGCTGGCAGTGCGCATCAACGAGAACTACTACGTCCGCTCGATCCAGAAGGTCAACGATGACCTCAGCCTGACGTTTTATTGCGCCGTGGAGAACGGCATCGTGATGACCGCGATGCGTCCTGGCCCGCTGATGCCCAACCTCGAAGCCTTATTCGAACGTCTCGAACAGCGTCTCGGCCCGCCCTTGCTGACCATCGGCTGCGACTGCTTTCTGCGGCGGCTGGAGATCGACGGTAACGGCTCCAGCGACGACATCTCAGCCTTCCTACGACGCCAGCAGGTGATTGGCTTCAACACCTATGGAGAGCAGTTCAATGGCATGCATATCAACCAGACCTTCACTGGCGTCGCCATCGGACGGCCAGGTGGACGCGCTGGAGAAAAAGGTGCTCGTTGAGCGACTCGATCGGCAGGCCGAACTCGAGCGCGAAAACCACAAGCTGCGGCGGATCAATGCGGCACTGATCGAGCGTATCGAGTCCAGCAGTACCGGGCGCGACGCGTCATACGCCGCCTTCCAGCATTCAGTCGAACTGGCTGAACAAGTGCGCGAACGCACCGATGCGTTGAATCAGGCGATGGCCGAACTGAAGGCCAGCAACCGTTTGCTCAGCGATGCACGCCTGCGGGCGGAAACCGCTCATCAGCATTTGGTCGACGCAATCGAGAGCATTTCCGATGCCTTCGTGCTGTTCGACAAGGACCAGCGCATCGTTCTGTTCAACAAGCGCTTCAAGTCGCTCTGGAGCCGAACGCGCGCGCGCATCAACAGCGGTACGCGGCTGTCGGAGCTGAAGCGGTTGGCCGAAAGCAGCGGGCTGATCGCCGAGGAACACCGCGGTAAGGCCAACGAGCCCACCGTCTACCGGCTGCAGAACGGCCGCTGGGTGCAGGTCAGCGAGCGTCCCACGCGCGAAGGTGGCCTGGTGATGCTCTACACCGATATCACCGAGGTGAAGATCAGCGAGACGATGCGTCGCGAGCAGGCCCTGGCGCAGAAGTCCCGCTTGTTGCAGCGTGCCGTAGATAACCTCTCGCAGGGCGTGGCGATGGTCAGCGCCGATGGAGGTCTGGAGCTGTGGAACGGCCGCTTCCTGGAACTCTGCGGCTTGGCGCCCATCGAGGCGCACCGGCCATTCGATGAAGTGATGGCTGACAGTGAGCTGAAGCTGCTGACACCCAACACTCGGGACGCCGATGGTCAGCCTCTGACTGAGCTCGAACAGCACCTGTTCGATGGTCGCACGCTTGAGGTCCGCACCCATCCGCTACCCACCGGCGGCTTCGTCAACACCTTTACCGACATCACTGAGCGTTACCGCCACGCCGAGGCGCTGCGCGAGAGCGAGCGCTGGATCCGCCTGATTACTGACCACGTGCCGGCGCTGATCGCCTATGTCTCGGCTGACCTGACTTACGAATTCACCAACAAGGTCTACGAGGAGTGGTATCGCTGGCCCAGCGAAGGCATGCTCGGCCAATCGTTGCGTGACATCCACAGCGGTGAGCACTGGCAGCAGCTCGAACCCTATATCGACAGAGCCCTGTGCGGCGAAAGCGTCAGCTTCGAGATGGCCGAGCACAACCACTCGGGGCAGCAGCGTTACATGCTGCGCTCTTACGTACCGAACCGTCAGGCTAGCGGCGAGGTCGTCGGCATCTTCGTGCTGATTCAAGACATCACGGATCGCCGGCGCACCGCGGAGGCGCTGCACCAGGCCTACCAGAACCTCGAACAACGCGTCCGTGAGCGCACGGCTGAGCTCACCAGCCTGAACGACCAGCTGCTGTGTGAAATCGACGAACGCGCCCATGCCGAGGCGCGGCTGCGTGAAGCCAAGCGGG
The DNA here is from genome assembly GCF_000970615.1 of Pseudomonas sp. 10B238. Classification (NCBI taxonomy): domain Bacteria; kingdom Pseudomonadati; phylum Pseudomonadota; class Gammaproteobacteria; order Pseudomonadales; family Pseudomonadaceae; genus Pseudomonas; species Pseudomonas sp. 10B238. Next base: position 423,803 of record NZ_KQ033927.1, on the reverse strand, counting down.
AGGCGGAGCTGGCCAACCTGTCGAAAACCAAGTTTCTTGCCGCAGTGAGTCACGACCTGCTGCAGCCGTTGAACGCTGCTCGGCTGTTCACCAGCGCATTGCTGGAGCAACCCACCGCACCCAGTGGCGGGCTGATCCGCAACATCAGCAACTCCCTGGAAGACGTCGAAAACCTGCTTGGCACGCTGGTCGATATATCAAAGCTAGATGCCGGCGTGATCAAGCCGGATATCGCCCCGTTTGCCGTCAGCCAGTTGCTGGAAAACCTGGCGGCGGAGTTTCACCAGATCGCAGGCAGCGAGCAGCTGCAGCTGGACTTCATACCCTGTTCAGCGCTGGTGCGCAGCGATATCCAGTTGTTGGCGCGGATCCTGCGCAACCTGCTGACCAATGCCATTCGCTACACCCCGCATGGCCGCGTGATGCTGGGTTGCCGCCGCCGCAGGCAGAGCCTGTCGATCGAGGTATGGGACACCGGCATCGGCATTCCTGAGGACAAGCTCGAAGAGATCTTTCACGAATTCAAACGCGGCGAGGGCGTGCGTCCTCAGCAGGATCGCGGGCTTGGTCTGGGTCTGGCGATTGTGGAGAAGATCGCGCGCATGCTCGGTCATCGGATTCAGGTGAAGTCGGTTCCGGGGAAGGGGTCCAAATTCGCTATCGAAGTGCCGCTGGCCAAGCGGGCGCCGAAGGCGAGCGTGGAGCCGTCTGTTACTGATCTGCTACTCGAACGGCTCAAAGGTGCGCGGGTCTGGGTGCTGGATAACGACACCGCGATCTGTGCCGGCATGCGCACCCTATTGGAGGGCTGGGGGTGTCATGTTGTGACGGCGTTGTCGGAGCAGGATTTGGCCGGGCAGGTCGATAACTTCCATGCCGATGCAGATCTAATCATCGCCGACTACCACCTCGACAACGGCTGCAACGGCGTCGATGTGGTCGAGACAGTCAACGCGCGGCGTGCCAGCCCACTACCGGCGCTGATGATTACGGCCAACTACAGCAACGAACTCAAACAGCAGGTGCGGGAGTTGGGCCACATGCTGATGCACAAGCCGGTGCGGCCGATGAAGCTGAAGACTGCCATGTGCCACATGATGGAGCACGGCCATTCTTAGAACAGCGCCAGGCTCGATCGACAAGTGCTCGGCGTCGCTGACGCCGTTAGCCAATCGCTAGGCGCGAGCCCCGTGATCGCCAGCAAGCTGGCTCCTACATAGGGTGGCGGAGGCCGTATCGTATTACGGGAGGTCCTGCGTTTACGACTTGGTGAACGTCACACACAAAGCAGACGGTAGGGCGCAGTCTCGTAGGAGCGAGCTTGCTCGCGATCCGCTGCTACGCGGGATCCCCTTGATCGCCAGCAAGCTGGCTCCTACGGGATGCGGCGTCAGGCAGTGATCCGGGTCCTACAAGGGATTAGGTTTATCGCAGAGGCGAGCGTAGCTGCGTGGGTGTTGGTTATCACCTGCGCAGATACGCGGTGAAGTCGATATCACCCGCCGAGAGGATGGCTTGTACGCGGTTGTGCACGTTGAGCTTGCGCAGGATGGCCGAGACATGAGCCTTGACCGTGGTTTCGGCGATATCGAGGTTGTAGGCAATCTGCTTGTTGGATTCGCCCTTGGTCATGCGTTCCAGCACCAGTAGCTGCTTGCGGGTCAGTGCCTGCAACAGCTCGGGCGCGATGCTCTGTTCGTTGTGCTGGGAGCGGCGGGTATTGGCTTTCTGGCTGCGGATGATGTCCGAAGGCAGGTAGACATTGCCGTTGAGGATTTGCTCGATGGCTTCGGTCATCTGCGCGCGTGGCGATGACTTGGTGATGAAGCCGCACGCGCCGTAGGTGATGGCCTGCAGCACCACTTGCTTGTCCTGCTCGGCAGACACGATCACCACTGGAATGGTCGGCGCCTCGTTGCGCATGTTGATCAGGCCGTTCAGGCCGTGCATGCCGGGCATATTCAGGTCGAGCAGCACCAGGTCGAGATCGTCATTTTCCAGCGTCATCGCCAGCGCACTGTCCAGATCGGCGGTTTCAAGGATCTCGCTGCCTGGAAAGCCGTCCTGGATGACGTTATGGATGGCTTCACGAAAAAGCGGGTGGTCATCAGCGATCAGTATCTTGTACATGGCCGGTCACCTCATTGTTGTGATTATGGTGGGGTAGATCGGAAGAGACCTTTGGTGTGCGCGGCTTCGGTCGACAATGGCAGCCATTGTGCGGCGCCTATTCGATCAGAAGCTGTTCACCCGTAAGCTTGCCCAGTCCGGGGAGAGAAAACCATCGGCGCAAACAGCCGTGGCGTCATCTGCACTGCAAGCCCCTGCGATCTGCAGCGAACCCGGTTGGCTTTGGCATGCCCAGCTTTTCAGTACTTCGGTCGGCCACATTACAGTGCAAAGTGCAGCGGTTTGAAATCCTACGATCGACAGGGAAATCAGTACTAAAGTAGCAGAGAACGGCTTAGGTAGCCCGGCGTAGCGCGGCGTGCTGCGGATTGAAACTGAGCACCGCAAGCAGACTGAAGAGCAGCGTCAGGCCAAGGCACACCGCCAGCGCCAGCGGATTGAGCCGTTCATACAGTGCAAAGCGAACCAACTCCACCGCGTAGGTAAAGGGGTTAAACGAGCAGATCCAGAACAACCATTCACTGGCTTCGCGCATTTTCCAGAGTGGATAGAGCGCCGACGACAGAAAAAACATCGGGAAGATGACGAAATTCATCACCCCGGCGAAGTTTTCCAGCTGCCGAATGCCGTTGGATAACAACAGCCCCAGCGCACTCAGCAGCAGCGCCACCAGCAAGAGGGCTGGTAGCGCTGTCAGCAGGCCGGCCGCAGGCGGTTGGACGCCGTAGAACCAGGCGATAAGTAGGAACGCATAGACCTGCAGCAGCGAGATCAGCGCAGTCGCCAATAGCTTGCTCGCCAGCAGAAAACTGCGCGGCAGCGGACTGGTCAGCAGCACGCGCATGCTGCCCATCTCGCGGTCGTACACCATAGAGAGGGAGCCCTGCATGCCGTTGAACAGCAGAATCATGCACGCCAGCCCCGGAACGATCCACGTCTCGTAGGTGATATAGGTCTCGTAGGGCTCGATAATCGCGATGCCCAGTGCGGCACGGAATCCGGCTGCGAACACCACCAGCCAGAGCAGGGGGCGCACCAGGGCGCTGAAGAACCGTGAGCGCTGCTGAACGAAGCGCAGCCACTCGCGAAACACGATTGCCCGCAGGCATTCCCAATAGGGGGTCATGGCCGGGATTCCTGATTTGAGGTGGGGCATACGCGTTGAGCGGGACACATCACGCCGGCACCGCGTTGCGAGTGAGACGGGCAAAGGTCTGCTGCAGGCTGCCATCGGCAGCAGCCAGCTCATCAGCGCGACCCTGCGCTACGAGGTTCCCGCGATTGAGGATGATCAGCTCGTCACTCGCCTGGACCTCGTCGAGCAGGTGGGTCGTCCAGAGCACGCTCATGCCTTGCTCGTTGCAAAGCGATCTCACATGATCGTTGAGGTTCTGGCGGCTGGCCGGATCGAGCCCCGCACTGGCTTCATCGAGCAGCAGCAGGCTCGGCTTGTGGAGGAGGGCACGGGCGATTTCCACCCTTCGGCGATGGCCGCCATTGAGTTCGCGCACCTTGCTTTTGCGGCGCTCGCTCAGTTGCTGGCGATCCAGCTCCACTTCGATCCGGTCATTGGCAACCTTGCGCGGCATGCCATGCAGGGCGGCGTGGTAGCGCAGGTTCTGCTCGACACTGAGATCCAGATCCAGCGTGCTTTGCTGGAAGACCACCCCAAGTCGCCGCAAGGCTTCGCGCGGCTGGCTGCGCAGACTGAAGCCGGCCACCTGAATGTCGCCCTGCTGCAAGTCGTACAGGCGCGTCAGCAACGCGATCAGCGTCGATTTCCCAGCTCCGTTGGGGCCGAGCAGAGCGGTAAAGCCTCCGGCCGCCGTGTTGAAATTCACATCGTGCAGCGCCTGACGTTCCCCGTAGGCGAAGCTGACGCGCTCAACCCGCAGCGCGGTCATGGCGCGACCACCACGCCCCAGGGGTAGCGTCCGACCTTGATCGATTTGATCACCTTGAGCGAGTCCACATCGATCACCGAAACATCACCGCTGACGCCATTGGTGGTCAGCAGCCGGCTCTCATCGAGGTTGAACGCCATGTGCCAGACCCGGCGGCCCACCAGCAGGTAGTCGAGCACCTCATAGGTCTTCGCATCGACCACGGCGATATGGTTGGCCGGGCCGAGCGCGACGAACGCGTATTTGCCGTCCGAGCTGAGCTTGATGCCGACCGGCTGGACCTTGTCCGGATGTACGCCTTTGATCTTGAAGTTCAGCGTATTGATGATTTCGCGCTTTTCGACGTCGACGACGCTTACCGTTCCGCCGATCTCCGACGAGGCCCAGAGCAGCGTGCTGTCCTTGTTGAACTCGACATGGCGCGGGCGCTGGTCGACCAGGGTGTTGTCCACCAGCTGGTTGGTACTGGTGTCGATCCAGTGCAGCATGTTAGTGGTTTCGCTGGTGTTCACCGCCCATTTGCCATCCGGGCTGACGCCCATGCCCTCTGGCTCGACGCCAACGTCGATCTGCGCCAGTACCTCCTCGTTGTCGACGTCGACCACCGTCACCAGCGCATCGTCCTCGTTGGAGATGTACAGCCATTTGTTGTTCGGGTGCAGGGCGAACTGCTCGGGATCCGCGCCGGACGGCAGCTGCTTGATGATCTTCCGGGTTGCCAGGTCCATGACCTGAACCGTGTCCGAGTCGCTGGCGCAGATGTAGAGCAGCTTGTTGTCGCGTGACAACGTCAGCCCGCGCGGACGCTGGCCAACCTCGAGCGTCTCGACCGTTTCCAGCGTATCCAGATCGATCACACTGACGGTGTCGTCTTTTTCGTTCGACACATAGGCAGTGGCCGCCAGAGCGGATGCACTGGTGCAAGCGAACGCGCAGGAAATGGCAGCAGCAAGGAGTGTTCGGGGCATGGATAGATTCTCTTGTTGTTGTGTGAACCGCTCAGCGGGCAATTTGATTCGGTGACTGATCCATACGCTGCAAGTATTCGTCCGCTTCGCTCTGACCGCCTTCGGATGCACGTTCCAGCCACATTCGCGCGGCCTTCGGGTCTTTTTTCACACCGCGCCCTTCGGCTAGCGCTGTACCCCAGTGGTAGCGGGCCAGGCTCACATAGCTGGCCTCATCGGGCTGATTGGCGCCGCGTTCCATGAGCGCAGCGGCTTTGTCCAGATCCACCGGCACGCCCGACCCAGACTCGTACATCTGCGCCAGCCAGATCATCGAATACACGTCGTTCCAGCGCGCGATGCAGTCCTCGAATATCTGCCTGGCAACGTCGAAATTTCCGGTCTTGGCAGTGACGTAGCCGTACATGCATTTGATCCGCTTCGGGCTGTCGATGTAGGCGTCATACCCCAGCTCGCTGGCGCTCGCGGTGTGCGCCAAACCGCTAAATAACAGACCGCAGATGTAGCGGGACATGACTCTCATCGGCTCGCCTCGCTCAACCGGCATTTACTCTCCGGACGATCGAAGCCCAGGGTGTCCAGTTCACTGGTGGGGTGCAGGAAGCCCTCCTGGGGCGAGTTGGATACCAGACCACGTGGATGCACGAGCGGGATCGGCTGGCGCAGCTGGCCGTTCCAGGGCCGGAACGTCAGCTTGCGGCCTTTGAAACCATCGACCGGCAGCGTCTCGCTCAGCGATATCTGGCGTATTGCGTCGGGGTCGGCGGTGCCGAGCTTGGTGATTGCCGTGGCGAGGCTGCGCACGCCGATCCAGACAGCGAAATCGCGGTCGTTCATCCAGCGATTGGCATGCGCTTCAAAGCGCTTCTGCAGCTGCGCAGCGCCATAGGTTTCGACCGTTTTATGCCAGCCTGTCGGAATCAGGCCCTGCGTGCCCACTACCGGCCGTGGCAGCCAGGTGTGGTAGGGCACGTACTCGCCGAAGTCGCCGCGCTCGTCAGCCACCACGACGACGTCGTACTCGCCAGTTTGAGTGAACAGGGGCATGTCTGCTTGAGCTGTGCGCCGCTGGTCGTTATCGAAGGTCCAGGGCTTCTCTTCAATGATCTTGTGGCCGAACCGCTTGGCGGCACGCTTGATCGCCTCGGCATAGGCCTGGTCCTCCTCGGTCGGCCCGCTGATTAACAGCCAGCGGTTCCAACGGCGCACGGCAAGGAACTGACCCAGCGCGTCGGCCAACATACTGCGGCTTGGAAGGGTATGCAGCACGTTACCCAGGCAGCGCGTCGTTCGCAGTTCGTCCGTTGGGCTGCCTGCGTTGATCAGCAGGCTGTCCGGCATGGCAGCGGCTAGCGCTTCCAGGCTTTTAGCGGGCGCATTCACGACGAACAAGCGTACCCCCTGCTCATGCAGCTGTCGGGCCTCGTTCTGGAGTTGCTCTGGTGTTTCGGCCGTGAGGCTATTCAAGGCATAGCTGTGCTTGAGGAAGCGTCCTGTGCTGTTGCTATCGGCAATGGCCAGTTCGGCACCGCTCAAGCCGGCATCAACCGGCTCGGGGATGACGTTGGATAGCAGAGGGCCTGGGTCCGGGCGGTAGCCGAGGTAACCGATGCGCACCGAGAGTTCTGGCTCCGCTGCGCCTGCGTCACTGACGAAAGCGGCGCAACAGGCGAGGGCGATCAAGCAACGGCTGCGGAAAGAAAGAGGGCGCATGGACGACTCCTATGACGTTGCGGTCAGCATAGGAACCCTGTCGGGGCGGGGGAATATGCAGAAAGTACCAGCTGCTGTGTACCAAGGTAGTAAACCGGCGCCCGGCGGCCGCCTCTAGCATAGAACCGTGCATAACAATAACGAGAAGACCCCATGCCTCCATTCAAAGCGCTCACCCTACAGCTCCTGTTGATCGCCAGCCTGATTGGCTTCGACCAGGTGCTTGCCGCCGGTGACCTTACCCGTCGCACGCAATCGCTGCCGGATCTCAGATTTGGTTCCGAAGAAAGTGATTACGCGGTCTCGCAGAAGGAGTACCAACTCGAGACCGGCGTTGCCTATCAACTCAAGGTCATCGCCGAAGGCCATAAAGAATGCGCTTTCCAGGCACCGGAGTTTTCGCAGGCGATCTTCCTGCGCAAGGTCGAAGCCGGAGGCGTGGAAATCAAGGCCGTGACTCTGGTCGAGCTTGAATTCGAAGAAGCCGGTGAGGCGGAAATCTTTTTCCTACCGATCAAGCCCGGCCGTTACCCCTTCTATTGCAAAGGGCTGCAGAACAAGGGCATGGAAGGAAGCTTCTTGGTCAAGTAGCGCATCAACCTGCAGCCCCTTAAAAGCGGACATTGAGCATGTCAGCACTCTGGCGTATCAGCCTGCTGGTCTCGCTGTTTTTTAGCCTGGTTGCGGCCGTCTGCTTGGCTGTACTGCTGCGTCAGGCCAGTCAAGACGTAAGCCGTGAACTGGCGGCGGCGGGTGCCGTGCTCAGCTATCTCACCGATGTGGCGGAGCGCGATCCCGCTGCACTCCAGCCTGAGCTGACGCGGCACTTGCGGCATGTTCAGGTTCGCTGGTTGGGCCCAGATGTCCCAAGCCGCGAGGTCCGCCCGCAGCGAAGCACCTGGCTCGAGACCCTGTTGTATCCCGCCGAGCTGCCCGCGCCGCTGACTGTGCAGATGCCAGAGGGTCGAACCTTGCAACTGAGCGTCGACCCCCGAGACGAGATCGAGGAAGTCGAGGAATCCCTGCTACAGCTGTTGGCATGGTTCGGCAGCGCGTTATTGCTGAGCCTACTGGCGATCCGGTGGGCTGTCAGGCCTGCGCTGGGCGTGCTGAACGAGTTGCTTGCCGCCTTTGGCCAGGTTTCCCAAGGCCGTCTCGATATGCGTCTGCCGAGCCACTCCCTGCTGGAGGCACAGCAGTTATCCGGGCATTTCAACCGCATGGTTAGCGCCTTGGAGTACACCCGGCGAGAAAACGATGACCTGACGCGCTCGTTACTGGAGCTGCAGGAGCGTGAGCGCACACAGCTCGCCCAGGCGCTGCATGATGATCTTGGGCAATACCTGGCCGGTATCCGCGCCCAGGCTTGCTTGCTACAGGCGATAAAAGACCAGCCGCAATTGGTCAGCACAACCGCACGCACTCTGGATGATCACTGCGAACAATTGCAGGACGGTTTTCGCAGGCTGACTCGCGAGCTCTATCCCGTGATGCTCGACCATTTGGAATTGCCTGAAGCAATACACCTGTTGGCCGAGCAGTGGCAGAGCGCGCAAGGAATCAAGTTGCGCGTGCAGATCGACCGGCGCGTTCCATCCCTTCCGCTGAACAAGAAAGAACAGCTGTACCGTTTGCTGCAGGAATCGCTCACAAATGTGGCCAGGCACGCCTGTGCCAGCTTCGTGTTCATTCGCCTGCGCATGAACGGCGGTCGGCTGCGGCTGCTCGTGCGTGACAACGGCCACGGCCACGGCGCACCCGGAAGGCTCGGCATTGGCCTGCGTTCGATGCATGAACGCGCACGGGCGCTGGATGGCCGGTTGGTCGCGCGCGGGCGAGTAGGTTACGGCTGGGTGGTTTATCTGGACATTCCGATCAGGGAGTCATGCCCCAATGAAGATCCTTCTCGTTGACGATCACGCCGTGGTCCGCCAGGGCTACGCTGCGCTGCTACGCGTCTTGCTACCCGACGTTCAGGTCATTGAGGCCTGCGATGGCGAGGAGGCCCTGGCCAGAACTCTGGAGGTGGCCCCAAGCCTGGTCATCATGGATGTCGGACTACCCGGCATCAGCGGCGTCGAGACCACACGGCGTCTATTGCAGCGGCTGCCACAACTGCGCGTGCTGTTCTTTAGCATGCACGACGAATTACCCCTGGTGCGCCAGGCACTGGATGCCGGAGCCTCCGGCTATATCACCAAGAGCTCGTCGCCGGAGGTGCTGTTGGACGCGGTACGCCGTACCTTGGCCGGTCACGCCTACATCGAACAGACGCTGGCCACCCAATTGGCACGTAACCCGGTGGCGGCTAATGCGCAGGATCCACGCTTGCAAGGAATGACACAGCGTGAATTCGAGATCTTCGTAATGCTCGCCAAGGGCACACCGGCGCGACTGATCGCCGAACGGCTTTGCATCAGCGGCAAGACAGTGTCCAACTACCTGACGCTCCTCAAGAGCAAGCTGCAGGTCAGCTCGCATGCGGAGCTGGTTCATCTGGCCATTGATACCGGTATTGTGCGGGTGGGTGATCGAGCAGCCAGTTAGCTCGTTCTGCAGCGTTTTGATGGGCCGACTTCGCTGGTAACGGTGCGGGCTGGCAGTGCGTTCTGTAAAAACCTCAATCCTCTCCGATTGTCAGAGCTCGGGCATCTCGGTGTCGTGTCTGGCCGACGATGCTGCTTTGGAAACGGTAGCAAGCGATCCCATTTCTCCACTCTCTAGATAGAGGCAAATGAGCATGATCAAAGTCAGCGTGATGTACCCCAATACCCCTGGCGCGAGGTTCGATCACGATTACTATCGCGACAAGCACCTACCGTTGCTCAAGGCCCGTATGGGCGATGCCTGCCTCTATTACACGATTGACAAGGCCATTTCCGGGCGCACCCCAGATGAACCGGCGCCCTACGTTGCGATGTGCCACATTTTCAGCGAATCGGTCGAAGCCTTTCTGGCGGGTATCGGTCCTCATGCAGAGGAGATTGTTGCGGACATCGCCAATTACACCGACCTGACGCCGGTCCGGCAGATCAGCGAGGTAGTGGTAGGGCACTGATGGTTGCTTGGACAGTGTCGGGCATCGCCATGACCCGGTTCCGTCCGCCGTCCTTGGCCAGGTAAAGCTGCCTGTCGGCGTGCTGCATGAGGCCGTCCAGCGTGTCGCCTATATAGGGCCATTGCTCCAGTGAGCGGGCATTTGTTGGTTCAGACACTGGAAAACGCTAACCAGCTCTGAACTAACAACGGCTGGCTACTTCATAAATTCTGAACACTCTGCGATGGAGCAATACGGCGGTCCTATGGTTTTTCTTGTCTTGGGAATTTTGCTTTTTCTGTTCACGGCGGCAGATATCACCAAAACCACGCTGTCGACGCGCGGTGGTGGGACTATCACCAATATCGTTTCCAAGAGCGTATGGCGTTGTTTCTTCGCCGCGGCCGGTCGGCGAGGGGAGGCGAAGCTGCTGGAGTATGCAGGCCAATGCGTGCTGCTGTTGGTGCTGCTGACCTGGATTGCCTGTCTATGGCTCAGTCTGTTTCTGATGCTTGCATCGGACCCGGCCTCGGTGATCAATGGCACGACCAAGGCAGCCGCGGACCTCTGGGAAACCTTCTACTACGCCGGCTTTACGCTTTCTACGCTGGGCGTAGGCGATTTCGCAGCCTCAAACGACGCGTGGCGGGTACTGACCAGTGCTGCAGCCTTCTGTGGGCTGACCTTCATCACGGCTGCGATCACCTACATCGTTCCGGTACTCTCGGCTGTTAGCCTGCAAAACCAGCTCAGTCTGCTCATCAGTAGCATGGGACGGACACCGCAGGAGATCCTGATCAACAGCTGGAACGGGTCTGATTTTTCGCGTTTTTATGACAATGCCAGCGACATACGGCAGATGCTGGTCGAGCACACTCTCAACCATCACGCCTATCCGGTGATTCGTTGCTTTCATAACAAACAAGCAGAAAAGAACGTCATACCCGCTGTGGCGAGCCTGAACGAGGTGCTGCAGTTACTTGAAGAGGTCGCTGAAGACGTACCGCAGGACACGCTGAAACACAAGATGCTCGTGTCGGCGCTGGACCAGCATCTTGAGATGCAGCGTTCCAACTACCTCGGCCAGGTGAATAGCCACGCCCAGCTTCCGATCATGGATCTCGCGTCGCTGAGCGATGCTGGAATTCCGCTTAAATCAAATGCGGCTCAAATGCTCAACGCACCGGAGCGGCGCCGGTTGTTGGCCGCATTACTGGAAGCGGATGGCTGGGAATGGCACCACGTTTACCCGCGCGACTGACGAGGCGGTGCGTCAATAGCAAAGCTTCGATGGCCTAAAGCTCAATGTTCCGGGGGCCCGGCGTCATGACTCCGGATAGGCTCGAACGGCTATTGCTGGAACCCTTTTTGATCACACTGAAGCTGCCATCGGTCTCCAGAACGACGGCTTCAACCTCATCGATAGCTGAGAATCCGCTAGAGCGTATCGCTGAGCGGACCTCATCTTCAGTGACCCGAGCCACGCGCATGGCACTGCCTAGCATCTGCCCTTGATATAGCAGCAGCGCTGGTTCGCCAGTGACCAGCTTGCGTACCCAACCGACTCTTACGCTGGACCAGGTGACGAGATACTGCAATCCGATCAGCAGCGCCAATGCCAGGGTTCCTTCGGCAAGCGATACATCGCGGTTCAGCAAAATGGTGGCGAACGTCGATCCCAGGGCTACCGTGACGATCAGGTCGAATGCGTTCATCTTGGAGAGCGTACGGCGGCCGGAAATACGCAACAGTACGATCAGGTTGATATAAGCCAGGATGCCAATGACCAGGGTGCGGACCAGTGTCGACCAGCCGCTGAAAAACATACCTTCCACATCTATCTCCTTTGGAGTCTGCCCTTGGTAGACGCCATCGAGGTAGATGGGTTGCACCTTCAGTAGGAGGAAGAAGGTATTCCTTCGTATCGACCAGCTGCGCTGTCAGCTGTCCAGCTGTTTGGCCGGGACGATCCGGTCATGCAGAACGCGTTCGGCGTTGTCGCCCAAGGCAAGGAATACTCTAAGTGCGGCGTAGGCATCGTTCGCCGCATACAGCCGCTGCGCATCGGTAAGAGAACGGTTGCTCCAGTTCGACGTGGATACGCTGCGCGATTTGCTCACTCGCGTACCCAATACCGCTGCAACCGCGCCGCGTAGTCCGACCTGTCCCTTTTTGCCCTGGTAGCGCAGGGTTGTGCCCAGGTCGATGAAGTGCACCATCTCGATACCCAGGCGGTTGCGCAATCGGCTGCGGTCGGTGCTTAGCCCGAATCCCACCTTCAACACCTGAGTTGACTGGAGCACTGCTCTGACGGCTTCGCTGCAGCCATCCGAGCCGACTTTGAACAGGTAGCCTTTCTCGGGGCTGGCAAACTGAATCAAATGCGGCCCCGTCGATACTTCACCCACCTTGAAGGTCGGTTTGGATTCGGTATCGAAGCCGACCTGCGGCCAACCGAGCAGCTCGTCCTTGGCTTGACTGAAGGCTTCGGGGGTTTCGGGGGTGATGATCTGACCGAGTTGGAGGCCATCGAAGCGGGGCAGGGCGTCCAGTTCGACGACCTGTGGGATATGGATAATGGGCATCGAGGGGTTCCGGCGAGCGCTGACTAGTGCAGCAAAGTGCAGTGGTGTCGTTGATGCAGGCGAGACTAGCGCACAACGCCACCAGAAGCATGTTTGATGCGGATGACGAGGCCGGCGTACCCCTTACTTTTCCCAGTCAATCGGGCAATCGATGCAGCTTTCCATATGGGTGCCTTGAAAGGTTGCATAGTGACGGCGTGCCCCGATCAGGGTGGCCTCTGCGAGGTTGGCATCGTTGAACTTGGCTTCTTGCAGGTTCGCGTCGGTCAGCGTTGCGCGTGCGAGATCTGCCTTGCTGAGCCAGGTCATCTCAAGGTTGGCAGCGGTTAGATTTGCGCCCTGCATTTTCGCCCCACTCAAACGCGCAAACTCAAGATTTGCTGCGGTCAGGTTGGCCCCGTTCAATCGTGCGGCCTGAGCGAACAGGCCCCATCCCTGAATTGCCACCAGGTGGGCATTGGTGAGATTCGCCACCCGCAGGTTGGCTTGTCGCAGGCTGGCGCGGGTGAGGGTGGCGCCGGTCAGGTCTGCCTTTTCCAGATTGGCCAGATCCAGATTCGCATGACGCAGGTTGGCACCGGACAGATTGGCACCGGTCAGGTCCATCTTGCGCATGTCCTGATTGCTCAGGTCGGCATTACGGAGGTCGGCGTTGGGGCATCTGCTTTCCGGCTGGATGACGCAGCCATTGATGATGGTCGGCTGATCGTCATCAGCCAGTAGCGACGCGCTGGCGAGCAGTGCAAGGGGCAGCAAAAGAAGGGTCGGGTTCATGGCAATTCCATATTCGAAATGAGGAAGGACAGCCGACGTGTGACGGATCGGTGAACCGGAGAGCGCCAACCCTTGCGGTTCAACCGAGCTGGCTACGCCAGCCGTCCAACGTGGGAGGCTGCGCCGCATCACGGCGCAGCCCAGACTTAGCGTTTGGCGGTCTGCTTGTCCCAACTCGGGATCCGGAACACCCAGAACGAACCGCCCTGCGCAACAGGCTTGGTCAGCGCTGCCATGTCGCCGCCCCACAGCGGCACGGCGCCACCGTAGCCGACGGTCACTCCGATGAATTGCTCACCGTCCTGCTCCCAGGTGATGGGCGGGGCGATGATTCCGCTGCCGGTCTGGAATTTCCACAGTTCTTCGCCGGTTTTAGCGTTGAAGGCTTTCAGGTAACCATCACCGGTCCCGGTGAATACCAGGTTGCCCTGGGTGGCAAGCACACCCGCCCAGAGTGGCAGCGGTTCCTTGTGCTCCCAGGCGACCTTGCCCGTGGTGGGATCCATGGCGCGAAGAATGCCGACGTGATCGTCGTACATGCGCTTGATGCGGAAACCCTGACCGAGATAGGCATTACCCTTCTTGTAGCTGACCTCTTCGGTCCAGTAGTCCTCTTTCCAATGGTTGGCGGGGACGTAGAACAGCCCGGTGTCCTGGCTGTAGGCCATGGGATTCCAGTTTTTACCGCCCAGAAAGGGCGGTGAAACCTCGACCGACTTGCCGTGCGCTTCGCCTGGCTCCGGCAGCGGTGGACGCTGACCTTCGTTCTCGACAGGTCGACCGGTCTTCAAGTCGATGTGGCTGGCCCAGGTGATGTTGTCGACGAAAGGGAAGGCGTTCTGCAACTTGCCATCCTCGCGATCGACCACGTAGAAGTAGCCATTGCGGTCAGCGTGGGCCGTCGCCTTGACGGTTTTTCCATCCTTATTTTTGTAGTCGAACAGCACCAGCTCGTTGTTGCCGGAGAAATCCCAGGCATCGTTGGGGGTGTGCTGATAGAACCACTTCACTTCGCCCGTGGTGGCGTCGACACCGAGCTGCCCGGAGGTGTAGAGACTGTCGTAGTCTTTCGGCTCGCCGCCATCAGCGGTGCGCGCCCAACCGTTCCAGGGCGCCGGGTTTCCCGCACCGACGATGATGGTGTTGGTCTCGGCATCGAAGCTCGCGCTCTGCCAAGGCGCGCCGCCACCCTGGCTCCAGGCCTCTTTCTTGCCAGTGGGCGAATTGGGGTCATCAGGCCAGGAGGGCGCATTGACGTCCCCGGTCGGTGTGCTGTCTTTGCCGTTGAGACGGCCCACATGGCCCTCGACGAAGGGACGCATCCAGACCTCCTCGCCGGTGTCTGGATCGCGGGCGAACAGCTTGCCGACGATTCCGAATTCGTCACCCGAGCTGCCATGAATCAACAGCACCTTGCCGCTTTTCTGGTCCTTGATCAGGGTTGGTGCGCCAGTCATGGTGTAGCCCGCGCCGTGGTCACCGAACTTCTTCTTCCAGACGACCTTGCCGGTGTCCTTGTTTAGCGCGACCACCTGGGCATCCAGCGTGCCGAAGTAGATCTTGTCACCATAAATCGCCGCACCTCGGTTGACGACGTCGCAGCACGGGCGGATATCCGCAGGCAACCGGTGCGCGTAGCTCCAAAGCCGTTTGCCTGTGCGCGAATCGAGCGCGAACACGCGCGAGTAAGAGCCCGTCACGTAGATCACACCGTCATGCACGATGGCCTGGGATTCCTGGCCCCGCTGCTTCTCGTCACCAAAGGAAAAGGACCAGGCCGGCGTCAGTTTGAAGACGTTTTCATCATTCACCTGATTCAGCGGGCTCCAGCGCTGGGCATTGGTGCCCAGGCCGTACTGCAACACGTTTTCGGTCGAAAGATGGTCGTTGGCGATGTCGTCCCAGGTGACGTTCTTGGCGTCTGCCAAGCCGCTGAGTGAGAGACCGCCAATCAGAACGGCGATGGCGAGAGGGCGTTTGCTGCCCAGGGGGCTTGTTGTTGTCATAGTTGGTTTCCCTTGGTCGATTCGGACGAGGCCAGTTGCTGTGCTCGCTACATGGGTTGTGCGAGAGGCTGGTCAGGCGATTCGATTATTGGGATGGGATCGCGACGGCAGATACGGAAAAGCTCCCGCTGATTCAGGGAAAACTTCCCAATCCGCCTGTGTTTTCGGTCTGCTACCTGGGTGCTGCGCCGATGCCGCATGAGGCCCTACTACCAAGGGAGGAGAATCCGACAACCAAAGCACGATTCTGCCACGTGGTCGCAATGCCCAAGATGACCACCATGCGCTCCAACTGGGGCTGCCTTGCTCAGGTATTCGAAAATAACGGTGGTAGTCATGAATAATAAAACTGAACTGCGCGCACTTTTTGCTGCTGGTCTGCTCGGCTTCGCCGGATTTGCCTTCGCCCACGGTGACGTCACGCCGCAGAAGGTGGAGACAAAAGGGTTGTCCCCGCTGGGTGAAGAGTGGGTCGATGAAAACCCGTACCGGGCGCCCAGTGAAGACCATGACAGGGCCGTTGAAATTGGCTCATCGGCCTACAACCAGAACTGCGCCCGCTGCCATGGCCTCGAGGCAATCTCTGGCGGCATCGCACCGGATCTGCGTGAACTGGAAGCCAGCTATGACGGCGACGAGTGGTACAAGGAGCGCGTAATCAACGGTGCTGTTCGCGATGGCGCCGTCTACATGCCCCGCATGGCCGATTACCTCAGCCAGGAAGCGCTGTGGGCCATCCGTACCTACATCGAAAGCGAAGCTGCCAAGCGGTGACTACGATGCGCCAGTTGCTTGCGGGGCTCTGCTTGTGGATGGCTTGCGCGCTGGTACAGGCGGAGGTGGTCAAGGTGCGCGCGTTCGATGACATCGTCGATTCGGGCGTGCTCAAGGTGGCGATGTACGAGAACTTTCCGCCCTACAGCTTCATGGCCGATGGCAAGCCGCGCGGGGTCGATTTTGAGCTCGCGCAAAAACTGGCGTCGGAACTCGGGCTGAAGGTCGAGGTGTTGTGGGTAAGGCCTGACGAGACACTGGATGACGACCTGCGCAACTTCATCTGGAAAGGCCACTACCTGCGACCGAACGTACTGGCCGACGTGATGATGCGTGTGCCCTACGACCGCGAGTTTTCCTACAAGCAGAACGAGCTGGGCGAGCTGATCAACGAGCTGGTGGTCATGTTCGGTCCATACCAGCGCGAGCGCTGGCAGTCCGCCTACGATGATCGACGCCTCGAAGAGCTTTCCAGCGTGGCCGTATTCCGCTACCACCCGGTCGGGGTGGAAGTGGAAAGTGTCCCCTCGTTCTATCTGTCATCGGTATTCAACGGCAGCATTGCCAAAATGCTGCATCACTACCCAACTGCGCAGGCGGCGTTTGCTGCGATGCAGGCGGGTGAGGTTGACGCGACCATGGCCATGCGCGGTGAGATCGACTGGATGCTGAGCCAGGCCAACGACAGTCATCTCAAGGCCGCGCAGAACGCCTATCCAAACATGGGCAAACAGGTCTGGGAGCTTGGCATGGCCGTGCATGAGTCCAACCGTCAGCTGGCTTACGCGCTGGAAGGCGAGCTGGAAGGCCTAATCAAGGCGGGCACTGTCAAAGCCATCTACGAAGGCTACGGCCTGCAGTATGAGCTGCCCGAGCTGTACCAGGTGCAGCTGGGCGAGAACTGACGCCCGACGGTCTAAATTGCCCTTTCGATTGGTATTGCCATCCTCATGATGGCGCTGTACAGGCTGCTTCAACCGGACGCCGCCAGGTGTTGGGTTGAAGCTGCGCTTAAGCACATTCGGCCAGGCCGATGCGCGTGCATGAGCACCAGCCGAGTCCTTAAAAAATACGCTTTCTTTACGCCGCTGCGCTGAAGGCGCAATCGAATCTTTACGCCCCTCGCTCTGAAACTCTCCGTACCGCACTGATGCGACCTACGGAGCTGATCCCCCATGACATTTCTCGACGGGCTATCGCTGGCCTTGGCCATCGCCCTGTTCATCTACCTCCTGGTTGCGCTGTTGCGCGCCGAACGCAGCTAGGAGATCCAATGAACACTCACGATTACTGGATGATCGCGGCCTTCTTCGCGCTGGTCCTCATACCTGCCCCCTGGTTGGGGCGCTACCTGTTTCGAGCCATGGAGGGTGAACGAACCTGGCTGACGCCTGTTCTCGGACCCATCGAGCGCATCTGCTACCGCACTGCAGGGATTGACGAGCACAGCGAGCAGGATTGGAAAACCTACAGCCTGGCGTTATTGGCGCTGACTGCGGTGAGCCTGTTAGCGCTGTTTGCGATTCTGATGATGCAAGCCAGTCTTCCGCTCAACCCGCACGCGGTACCGGGCATGACGTGGGATCTTGCCCTCAATACCGCTGTGAGCTTTGTCACCAACACCAACTGGCAGGCCTACAGTGGCGAAGCCCAGCTCAGCTATTTCAGCCAGATGCTCGGCCTTGGTGTGCAGAACTTCATCAGTCCGGCGGTGGGGCTGGCCGTGTTGGTGGTGCTTTGTCGCGCACTGTCACGGCGATCGGCGAATGCAATCGGAAATTTCTGGGTCGATCTGACTCGAGCAGTGCTTTATTGCCTGTTGCCGTTCTGCGTCGTGCTCGCCCTGGTCTTGGTCTGGCAGGGGGTTCCGCAGAGTTTTGCGAGTTATGTTCAGGCCTTCACGCTGCAAGGCGGCGAGCAGACCATTCCTCTAGGGCCAGCGGCCAGCCAGATCGCAATCAAGCAGCTGGGGACCAATGGCGGCGGTTTCTTCGGCGTCAACTCAGCGCATCCCTTCGAGAACCCGACCGCCTGGAGCAACCTGTTCGAGATGGTCTCGATCATCCTGATTCCCGCTGCGCTGGTCTTCATGTTCGGCCATTACGTGCGTGATCTACGGCAGAGTCGGGCCATTCTTGCCTGCATGCTGACCGTGTTCGTCCTGGGCCTTGGCGTCACGCTGGCCGCCGAGCATCAACCGAATCCAATGCTGTCCAGCCTGGCGGTTGAGCAGGTCGGGTCGATGGAGGGCAAGGAAAGCCGGCTCGGTATCGCGGCGTCGGCACTATGGGCGACAACAACCAGCGCGGCGTCCAATGGCTCGGTCAATGCGATGCATGACAGCTTCAGCGCGCTGGGCGGCATGGTGCCTCTGGTCAATATGATGCTGGGCGAAATCATCTTCGGCGGCGTCGGCGCCGGGCTGTACGGCATGCTGCTGTTCGTCCTGATCACGGTGTTCCTAGCTGGCCTGATGATTGGTCGTACGCCGGAATATCTCGGGAAAAAATTGGAGGCTCGCGAGGTTCGGCTGCTGGTCGCGACGCTGCTGGTGATGCCTGTGGGTGTTCTTGTGCTCACGGCTCTCGGCGTCAGTCTTTCAGGGGCTGCCGAGTCGATCACCAATCCGGGGCCGCACGGCCTCAGCCAAATCCTTTACGCCTACACCTCTGGCACCGGAAACAACGGATCGGCCTTCGCCGGGTTTGGCGCGGCCACGCCTTACCACAATCTCATGATCGCGTTCGCCATGCTGCTGGGCCGCTTTGGTTTCATCCTGCCGGTGCTTGCCATTGCAGGCGGCCTCGCGGCCAAGAACCGTGCGCCGGTCGACGCAAACAGCTTCCCCACCCACGGGCCCCTGTTCGTGATCCTGCTGACGCTGGTGATTCTGCTCGTCGGCGGGCTCACGTTTTTGCCTGCACTGGCACTCGGGCCGGTCGCCGAACATTTCTTGCTACAGGGCTTCTGAGGAGCGTCATGATGAACGTCCATCAAACGGCACTCGAGGGTGCCGAGCAAACCACCGCCACGTCCTTCGCTTCGCTGTGCAAGCCTGCGCTGCGCCAGGCCTTCATCAAGCTTGATCCACGGACGTTGGCACGTTCGCCGGTCATGCTGGTGGTAGAGCTCACCGCGGTGCTGACCAGCGTGCTGTGCCTGCTGCCCAACGAGGCGGTCAGTACGGGTGTCGCCGTGCAGATCGCACTCTGGTTGTGGTTCACGGTGCTCTTTGCCAACTTTGCCGAGGCGCTGGCTGAAGGCCGCGGCAAAGCCCGCGCGGATAGCCTGAAAGCGGGATCGCAGGGGCTGGAGGCGCATTTGCGCACGGAGACCGGCGCGTTCCGGAGCGTTGCCGCCGGCAGCTTGCGCCGCGGAGACGTGGTGAGAGTCGAGGCCGGTGAACTGATCCCCGGCGATTGCGAAGTCATCGAGGGCATCGCCGCCGTCAACGAGGCAGCGATTACCGGTGAATCGGCCCCGGTTATCCGGGAATCGGGCGGCGACCGCTCGGCGGTCACCGGCAATACGCGCGTGGTCTCCGACTGGTTGCTGGTGCGTATCAGCAGCGATCCAGGCGAGTCCACACTGGACCGTATGATTGCGTTGGTGGAAGGCGCCAAACGACAGAAGACACCCAACGAGGTCGCGCTCGACGTTTTGCTGATCGGGCTCACGCTGATCTTTCTTGTCGTGGTTGCCACGCTGCAACCCTTTGCACGGTTCGCAGGCGGGGATCTCCCGCTGGTGTACCTGGTGGCGCTGCTGGTCACGCTCATTCCTACCACCATTGGTGGTCTGCTTTCTGCAATCGGGATCGCCGGCATGGACCGGCTGGTGCGGCTCAACGTGATCGCCAAGTCTGGACGGACAGTGGAGGCCGCCGGCGATGTTCAGGTGTTGCTGCTAGACAAGACCGGCACCATTACCTTTGGCAATCGTCGTTGCACGGCCATGTTCAAGGCGCCAGGCGTTTCATCGACCGAGCTCTCATGGGCAGCGCTGCTCTCATCGCTGGCCGACGACACGGCAGAAGGCAAATCCATCGTTGAATATCTGCGCGGCCTTGACCCGGTAAAGGCGCCGGCTGGGCATGAAGTGGCCGGTATTCCGTTCACTGCCGAAACCCGTTTGTCGGGTGCGGATCATGAGGGTCACTGCTACCGCAAAGGCGCTGTCGATGCCGTGCTGGGTTATCTGGGGCTTGTGCGCGAGCAGATTCCAGCCGTGCTGGCGAGAGAGATTCAAACGATTGCACAGAGCGGGGGGACGCCCTTGCTGGTATGCGCGGATGACCGCCTGCTCGGCGCGATTCATCTCAAGGACGTGGTCAAGCCCGGCATCAAAGAGCGCTTTGCCCAGCTTCGCCAGCTGGGTATACGGACCGTCATGGTCACCGGAGACAACCCCCTGACGGCCGCTGCAATTGCCGCCGAAGCGGGCGTCGATGACGTGATTGCCGAAGCAACGCCGGAAAAGAAGCTGCAGCGGATTCGCCAGGAACAGGCCGATGGCAAGATGGTTGCGATGTGCGGTGATGGAGCCAACGACGCGCCTGCGCTGGCTCAGGCGGACGTGGGCATGGCCATGAACGATGGCACCCAGGCAGCGCGCGAGGCTGCGAATCTCGTCGACCTCGACTCGGACCCGACCAAACTGCTGGATGTGGTGCAGGTGGGCAAGCAACTGCTGGTAACCCGAGGCGCACTGACCACGTTCTCGATTGCCAATGACGTGGCGAAGTACTTCGCCATCCTGCCGGCTCTTTTCATTGGCCTATACCCGCAACTTGCCGCGCTGAATGTGATGCAGCTTCACAGCGCATCAAGCGCGATCCTGTCAGCCATTGTCTTCAACGCACTGATCATCATTGCCTTGATTCCGCTGGCGCTGCGGGGCGTCAACGTCAAGGCCGCCGACTCGGCCAGCCTGTTGCGGCGCAACTTGCTGGTCTATGGCCTGGGTGGGCTGGTCGCGCCCTTCGTTGGGATCAAGCTGATCGACATGCTGCTGACCGCGGTGGGTCTGGTCTGAACTCTGCCGCGCCTGACGGCGCGGCTTTTGGAGAAAAAACATGTTCAAACACATCCGTCCGGCGCTTGCAGCGCTGATCCTGATGACGCTGATAACCGGCGTGCTCTATCCACTGTCTGTTACGGCCGTGGCGCAGTTGGCGTTCGCCGAGCAGGCCAACGGAAGCTTGGTGCGCGACCGGGAGGGGCAGGTGAGAGGCAGTGCGTTGCTGGCCCAGCCTTTCGAAGGGCCAGAATGGTTTCACCCACGTCCGTCTGCCGCCAACCATGCAACCGTTGCCAGCGGCGCGAGTAATCTGGCTCCCAGCAACCCGCAGTTGGTCGATCAGGTCCGCGAGCGCGTCAGCGAGTGGAACGGCACGGCTCAACAGCCCGTGCCGATGGAGTTGGTGACGACGTCTGGCAGCGGCCTGGATCCGCACCTCACCTTGGCCGCCGCGAAGTTTCAGGCTGTCCGTGTCGCTGCCGCTCGAGGGGTCTCTGAGCAAGCACTGGATCGCCTGATTCAGGCGCAGCTGACGACGCCCCTTGTAGGCCCCGCCATCGTCAACGTACTGGCTCTGAACCTCGCCCTGGCGGACAATCCGCAGCCTGATTCCGGCGAGTGAAATGAATGAGCGACGCTCAACGTGCCGATGCCCTGCTTGATGACGTGCCCCGCGAAGGACGCGGGCGGCTCAAGGTATTCCTCGGCGCGGCACCTGGCGTAGGCAAGACCTACGCGATGCTTCAGGCCGCACAGCGCCAGCGACAGCTAGGGCGCGATGTGCGGGTAGGGGTGGTCGAGACCCACGGTCGGGCGGAAACCGAGGCGATGCGGGTCGGATTGGCGGAACAGCCGATGCGCCGCAGCGAGTATCGAGGCGTGACACTGTTCGAAATGGACCTCGACGGCCTGCTGCAAGCGCAGCCAAGTCTTGCGCTGGTCGATGAGCTGGCGCACAGCAACGCGCCCGGCAGCCGGCATGCCAAACGCTGGCAGGATGTCCTTGAGCTGCTCGAAGCGGGTATCGATGTCTACACCACCGTCAACGTTCAGCACCTCGAGAGTCTCAACGACCAGGTGCGCGGTATAACCGGTGTGCAGGTCAGGGAAACGGTCCCGGACTGGGTGCTTCATCAAGCCGACGACATTCTGCTGATCGATCTGCCTCCGCGTGAGCTGTTGGAGCGCCTTCGTGAGGGTAAGGTTTACGTGCCGGAGCAGGCACGTGCCGCGATCGATGCCTTCTTCACTCAAACCAACCTGACCGCGCTCCGCGAACTGGCGATGCAGACCGCCGCGGCGCGAGTGGATGCAGACCTGTATCGACGCCACCGGTTGCAGGGCCAAACCGCTCCGGCAGTCCGTGGCCGCTTACTGGTAGGGATCGATGGTGATGCCTATGCGGAAGGGCTGGTCAGGCATGCAGCCCGGGTCGCTGAACGCCGGCATCTCCCATGGTCAGTGGTGCATGTCGACACCGGCGTGAGTCGAGGCGAGATTCAGCTGGGTTATCTCCAATCCGCCCAGCAACTGGCCGAGCGTCTTGGTGGAGAGGTTGTGGAGCTGCGTGACGAGCGGGTCGCGCGAACGCTTATCGAACATGCCGGCGAGCGTCGCGCCACCCTCGTGTTGGTAGGCAGCGGCCGCGTGCGTCGAGGTTGGACGTTCTCAATGCGCCGATCGGTAGCTGAGCAACTGATCAAGGGTGGGCGCGGACTGGAGATCAGTGTGCTTGGCCAAGAGCCTGCACTGGCGGCAACTCCCGTGAGAACCACCGCCACTCTGGATTGGCGTCAGTATCTGCTTGCTGCGCTGGCGACCTTGACCGCCACAGGCGTGGCACTGATGTTGTCCCGCTATCTCGCGTTGCCTAACATTTCGCTGGTATTTCTCGCGGCCGTGCTGGTGGTTGCCGTGCGCAGCAGTCTGGGCCCGGCACTGGCATGTGCGGGGCTGTCGTTTCTTCTTTACGATTTCCTGTTCATTCCGCCGACGTTCACGTTCATCGTCGCTCGTCAGGAGGACGTCCTGACGCTCCTGTTTTTCCTGTTGATGGCGGTGCTCGCGGGCAATCTTGCCAGCCGCCAACGGCGACAGCTTCAGGCGTTGCGTCAGACTCAGGCGGAGACCACCGCTTTGCTCGATCTCTCGCGGCAGTTGAGTGCTGCCACCGATGTTCAGGCCGTAGGCGCGGCCGCTGTTCGCCAGTTGCAACTGGTGGCGAAGCTGGAAGCCGTCATCGCGACGCGCGGCAAGCGGGGGAAGTGGATGTTCATCGGGTCTGAGCCGCTGCTGGACGAGCAGGAGCGGGGGGCTGCTGAATGGGCGTTCAAGCATGGTCAGCCAGCGGGGAAGGGAACGGATACCTTGCCGAGTGGGCAATGGTGGTGGTTGCCCTTGAGTGGCGATGGCCAGCCGCTGGGCTTGCTTGGCATTCGCCAGCTGGGCGCAGACCAGGCAGGGCTACAGAAGCGTCGCCTGATCGCTGCGCTCGCTCAACCCTTGGCGCAAGCACTGGGTCGCGCCACGCTGGCCCAAGAGTTGGAAGCGGCCCGACTGCACGGCCAGACAGAGGAGCTGCGCAGCGCATTGCTTGCTTCCGTGTCCCACGATCTGCGTACACCGCTTACAGCCATGCGTGGCTCTATCGACAGCCTGGCGAGCCTGGGGCACAGCATGAGCGAGGCGGATCGGCAGGAACTCCTTGAGGCGACGCGTGACGAAGCCGAGCGCCTTGACCGCTACATTCAAAATTTATTGGACATGACGCGCCTCGGTCACGGCGGCCTGAAGCTGATCCGTGACTGGACGACACCTGCCGACATCGTCGCCAGTGCGCTGCAACGCCTGCACCGTGTGCTAGCAGAGCTGCGGCTTGAGGTGCTGGTACCTGATGATCTGCCGCTTTTGTACGTCCACCCTGCATTGGTCGAGCAGGCGCTGGTTAATGTGCTGGAGAACGCGGCCCGTTTTTCTCCACCTCAAGGCAGGCTGCAGATTGCTGTCTCGACAGGAGCCGGCAGCCTGCGTTTCATCGTCAGCGATGAGGGTCCAGGCGTGCCCGAGGCCGAACGTGAACGCATTTTCGACATGTTCTATACCGCAGCGCGCGGTGATCGGGGCGGGCCGGGCACCGGACTCGGCCTCGCCATCTGCCAGGGCATGATCGGCGCGCATGGGGGGCGGGTGTTCGTTGGAGACGGGCTCGGCGGACGAGGCGCGAGCGTCACCCTGGAGCTTCCGCTACAGCCCCAGCCTGAGATGGAAAAGGACCTCACGTGAGTCAGCAAGCCAGCATATTGATCATCGATGACGAGCCGCAGATCCGGAAATTCCTTCGCATCAGCCTCGGCTCGCAGGGCTATCGCGTGAGCGAGAGTGGAGACGGTCAGGACGGTCTGGCCTCGGCAGCCTTGAACAAACCTGACCTGGTCGTGCTCGATCTAGGCCTCCCAGACATGGACGGGCAGACCGTGCTGCGCGAATTGCGCGAGTGGAGTCAGGTGCCGGTGATCGTACTGTCGGTACGGTCGAGCGAGACCGAGAAGGTCATGGCGCTTGATGGCGGAGCGAATGACTACGTGACCAAACCATTCGGCATCCAGGAGTTCCTCGCTCGGGTCCGTGCACTGCTGCGTCAGAACCAAGGGGCATCGAGCGGGCCGGCGCAGGCGATGTCTGGTCCGCTATGCATCGACTTCGCGTACCGACGGGTTAGCGTGGACGGGCAGGAGATCAGCCTGACACGCAAGGAGTATGCGGTACTGGCTGAGCTTGCCCAGCACACAGGCCGGGTCGTCACGCAGCAGCAGCTGCTCAAGGACATATGGGGCCCCAGCCACAGCGGCGATACCCATTACCTGCGCGTGGTCGTCGGGCATCTGCGGCGCAAGCTCGGGGATGACCCGTCCGCGCCGCGGTTCATCATTACCGAGGCGGGAGTGGGCTACCGTTTGGTCGCCGACTAGGCGTTCCGGGGCGCATCTGAGGCTCGTTGGCCTGGGTGTCGGTTCGCAGCGCGATTCTTTACCGGTCAGGCTGGCTGCATCCGCGGATGCCGGAAAAACCAAAACGCCAATGGCGTGGCGAGTGCGATGACTACCCAGCCGAGCAAACTGATTGCGACGGGCAGGCCATAGTGATCGGCGACCCAGCCGACACCGAGCAACGGCACGATGCTGCCAACGTAGCCGCACACCAGGTAGGTTGAAATCAGGCCCGAACGCTCGGCGGGGCTCGCGATACGGTTGACCATGCTGATGCCGGCCAACAGACACATGCCATGTCCCGCCGCTGCAGCGCAGACGCCGATGATGAACACCAGTGAAGAGCCAGCGGTAAAGTTGAGTACGAGCATCGCGTTGCTCAACACAACCGACAGCAGGCCGAGCAGGCCGCACCACCGCAGACTCATCCGGGCACAGGCCAACTGCATCATGGCCGAAGCCAGCAGAATGACCCCGATCGACGTGCCGCTCACTACCGGTCCATGCCAGGGCAGCATTTTTTCCAGGAACAGCGGCGCCATCGACGCGTAGATGCCGAACACCCCAAACGCAAAAAACGGACAGGCACACGTCAGCATGAACGCCAGCGAATCAGGGCGGGTGGCCCAGGTAAGCCGCGGGATGAAGGTACGCAAACCGAGCGGTGCAGCTGCGCTGAGTTCGGGATGCGGTTTGAGCTGCACGCGCAGCAAGGCATATACCCCCAGCACGCCGAGGATCAGCGTGGGCACGTAAGTGGCCGTCAGCGGAAACGGCAGCCATTGGCCAATGACGCCTCCGGTCAGCGGGCCGAGGCCGAAGCCAAATGCGAGCAGAAAGCTGGTGATCATCGATATCCGCTGGGATGCTCCGTCCCGGGAAATCTGTACCAGGCCGACCGACGCGCTGGTCACGATCAGGCTGGAAGAGAGGCCCACTGCAAAGCGACCGATGTTGAGGCTAGGCAGGTTCCACGCCAGCATCGTCACCAGGGTCCCGGCCCAGCCAAGCAGCAAGCCGGTGAGCATCACTTTGCGAAAGCCCAGGGTGTCTGACAGGCGGCCCATGAACAACAGCCCGAACAGCGCGCCCGCCATGTAGACGACATAGATCATTGAGATGTCGCTGGTACGAAGCTGCCACGCTTGTTGATACAGCGGATACAACGGAGAAATGAGCGCCGTACCCATGACACCGACGCACATGGCGAAGCACACCCAGGGAAACGGGGACCACGTTTGTTTCATTGAAAGAACCCAGCTTGACGAAAGAATGGCGTCATCAGTATTGCCTAGCGTGGCGGGGTGACGCCCTGGTCATTAGGTGCCTACTGTATCGGCTCGGCGTGATCTCCGCGCAGTCATTCGTTCCGTGATTAGCAACCCATTGGGTCAGGCGCGCAGACCCGCAGCCCTCTTGCGACAGACGGTACGGTGCTATTGCTAGCGCAAGCTCAGCTCGTCACCGCGTTCCTCCTGCCACTCGTCAAGGTTCGGAGCCGCCGCTTCGCCGTCCATGCGATGGATGATGTTGAAGTAATCCTGCTTGAACCTGTCCTGCATGATTTCGCTACGCGACCGGACCCGTACCGCATAGATGCTCTGTACGTTCTGATGGTCGAAGCTGCGCCAGTACTGTTCGTCCTTGAGCAGGCTGTAGCGGTGATCTTCCAGCGCCTTGATGATCTTTTCGCTGTGCAGGCTGCCAGTGCGGTTAGCGGCTGCGGCCCATTGCTGAACGATGGCGTAGGCCGAGGCGGCAGTACTGTCCGGGTAGCGCTGATGCTGAGCGATATAGGCATCGACGAATGCTTGGCCCTGTTCACTTTTAACCAGCGCAGGAACGCGCCAGGTCCAGGCTGCCGTGCCAATGACATGCTCCATCACCTGCGGCCCGGCCTGCTCGACGATGCTACCGGTCAGGTTGGGCACGATAATCTGCATCCGCTGGTCGAGCTTGAGGTCATGCGCCAGACGCATGGTCTGCACCAGATCCTGGCCGAGCAAGACGATGACCAATACATCCGCGTCGCTGGAGGCGGCTTTTTTCAGCGCGGCGAGGTACTCCTCATGGCGCGCACCCCTGGCGCTGATCCGCGAGAATCCGTGGCGTGCTCGGTCACGGCTGCGGGTGGCTTCGCGCAGTGCCTGCTCCATGCTGTGGCCCCAGTTGTCGTCGAGGCTGACGTAGTGGTAGCGGCGGTTCGGCAGGTGCCAGCTGAGGTACTCGCCAAGCACGCGCGCACTCATCCAGGCACTGTTGGTTTCACGAAACAGGTAACGCTGGCCGTCGTGTCCGGTGATTGCGTTGGCGTAACCCAGCGTGGGGAAGAACAGCAGGCCCAGCTCGCGGGCGCGCTGGCCGGCGGCTATGGCCTCCTCGCTGGTAGCGCCGCCGAATGCCATCGTGGCGCCCTCGGCCGCGAATTTTTCGATGTTGGCTCGCGCCTTCTCTTCGCGGGCGGCCGTGTTGCGGCTGATCAGCTCGAGCGGCCGGCCCAGTACGCCGCCCTGTCGATTGAGGGTCTCGATAGCGAGCAAGGCGCCGCGGCGAAGCTCCAGACCTTCGCTTTTGTAGTTACCGGTGCTTGGGTAATTCAAGCCCAGCCGAATCGGCTGGGCGGCGTTGGCAGTGGCGGCCAATACCAACAGGAAGCTGCAGATCATCAGGCGGCGCATGGCTCGTGTCCTTGTGAGCGGAGGGGCGTCCGTTGTAAGACTCGAGCGTTGCGCTAGGAATTGTCTTTTCGGGCACACCGGCTTCAACTTCGGTGCCGGTGCGGTAGCCCGGTTTGGCCATCATGGCGCAAGGATGACGGGCCCTTCGTGGAGTATTGCTACCAAGGGAGGAGGAAAATCGGTACTGCGTGTAATTGTTACAGGAGCGGCTAGATCCAAGAATCGCTACTAGACCGGGAAAACTTCCCGGCGACGATAACAATGAACCCGTAGAGGTAGCCGCAATGAAGCACACCGGTCTTCGCAAGCCCTTCGCCCTGACAGCGCTTTGCGCCGCCATGGCATTGTCCAGCGTGTCGGCATGGGCAGTCACCGATCAGGAAATCCTCGATGACGCCAAGTCCACCGATCAGATCGTTACTAACGGCCTGGGGCTGCAAGGCCAGCGCTACAGCACACTCGATGCACTGAACACTGAGAACGTCAGCCAGCTGCGCCCGGTTTGGGGTTTTTCCCTGGGGGGTGAAAAACAACGTGGCCAGGAAGCGCAGCCGCTGATTAAAGATGGTGTGATGTACGTCACCGGCTCCTACTCACGCGTATTTGCGATCGACGCCCGTACCGGCAAGGAACTGTGGCAGTACGACGCCCGCCTGCCGGATGGCATCATGCCTTGCTGTGACGTGATCAACCGTGGCGTGGCGCTGTATGACGACCTGGTGATCTTCGGCACGCTGGATGCCAAGCTGGTCGCGCTGAACAAGGACACCGGCAAGGTCGTCTGGAAAAAGACCGTGGCTGACTACAAGGCTGGCTACTCGATTTCTGCCGCGCCGATGGTGGTAAAAGGCAAGCTGATCACTGGCCTGGCCGGCGGTGAGTTCGGCGTAGTTGGCATGATCCAGGCGTTCGACCCTAAGAATGGCGAGTTGCTGTGGTCCCGTCCGACCGTCGAAGGTCACATGGGCTACGTGATGAAGGATGGCAAAAAGGTCGAAAACGGCATCTCTGGCGGCGAAGCCGGTAAAACCTGGCCGGGCGATCTTTGGAAGACCGGCGGTGCAGCGCCTTGGCTGGGTGGCTACTACGACGCAGACACCGATTCGCTGCTGTTCGGTACCGGCAACCCCTCACCGTGGAACTCGCACCTACGCCCAGGCGACAACCTGTATTCGTCTTCGCGTTTGGCATTGGACCCGGACGACGGCTCGATCAAGTGGCACTTCCAGTCGACGCCGCATGACGGCTGGGACTATGACGGTGTCAACGAGCTGATCTCCTTCGATTACCAGGACGGTGGTAAGACCATCAAGGCCGCTGGTACCGCGGACCGTAACGGCTTCTTCTACGTGCTCGATCGGACCAACGGCAAATTCATTCGCGGCTTCCCGTTCGTGGACAAGATCACCTGGGCCAAGGGTTTGGATAAGGATGGACGTCCGATCTATGACGACGCCAACCGTCCTGGCGCACCAGGCGATGCGGACAAGGGCAAGTCCGTGACTGTTGCGCCGTCTTTCCTCGGCGGTAAGAACTGGATGCCAATGGCGTACAGCCAGGACACCGGACTGTTCTACGTGCCGTCTAACGAATGGGCCATGGACATCTGGAACGAAGGCGTCGCCTACAAGAAAGGCGCGGCTTACCTGGGCGCTGGCTTCACTATCCACCCGCTGAACGAGGAATACATTGGCGTGCTTCGCGCCATTGACCCGAAAACCGGCAAGGAAGTCTGGCGTTACAAGAACTACGCGCCACTGTGGGGCGGCGTTCTGGCAACCAAGGGCAACCTGGTGTTCACCGGTAACCCGGAAGGCTTCCTGATGGCGTTCAACGCCAAGACGGGTGAGAAGGTCTACGAGTTCAACACCGGCTCCGGCGTGATCGGTTCTCCGGTTACCTGGGAAATGGATGGCGAACAGTACGTATCGGTCCTTTCTGGCTGGGGCGGTGCAGTTCCACTGTGGGGTGGCGAGGTTGCCAAGCGCATCAAAGACTTCAACCAGGGCGGCATGGTCTGGACCTTCAAACTGCCGAAGGAGCAGGTAGTCGCCAAGCGCTGATTAAGCACCAAGAAAACGAGGCCGGCTTATGCCGGCCTTTTTTATGGGAAATTTACGGGTATTGGGCGGCAGCGTTGATCCTCGAACAGCCAAGTTTCGCGGATGGCCAAGCTCCTGTGCGGCTTTGCTTAGCTCGGACTCATCCGCATAGCCGCCGAGCAAGCCAAGGCCCCTGACGCATCAGGGCTCCATGCACCTGGATAAGCTGAGCCCCTGCGTCGAGGCGCGCCTGGAGGTGGCCTGCGGTCTGTACTCCTCCGACCGAGATCAACGCCAGATCGGTGCCGCACAGGCGGTGCAGCTGTTCGATCTGCATGCAGGCTTGCATCTGTTGTCGGTCATCCTGCCAGGCGCGGTAACGCTGCCGTGTCGCTGGCGGCCCTGGGTCATGCGCAGCGATCAAGCCGTCGAAACCCAACTCCAGCAGCACTTCGGTTAGGTACTCAGGCACCTGTTCCGGCAGGCAACGCAACTTTGCGAGCAGGGGCACACTGCGATTTCCCGCTGTGTTCAGGGCGTGTTGCTGATGTCGCAACAACGAGAGCAGTCGGTGCAACCGATCAGGGTCTTCGACCAGCCGGACGCTGGCAGGGCCGATCAGATTGAGCACCAGATAGTCCGCCAGCGGCCAGGCAGTCTGTAGCAGGGCGCAGGTCTCAGTCCAAGATTGGCTGGCGTCCAGAGTCAGGCTCAGGCCTAGACGTGCTTGACCATCCTTTACAGGCGACAGCCTGGCGAAACCATCTGCCGTCAGGCTGCCAACTTCATTGAAACCAAAGCCCAGCAGCGCCGCGCGGCGACCGAGCCTGCTGTAACGGTCGAATCCTGCAGCGATACCTAACGGCGAGGGGAACGGCAGGCCCATTACCGTGACCGGTTGATTGGCTTGATAAGTCGAGAAGTGACACGCCAAGCAGCAAAGGTCCATCGCGAGCCTTTGCGCCAGACGGCTGCTGATTGCCCGGACACTGTTCGGCTTAGCCATGACGGCTCTCGAAATCACGCATGAAGGCGACCAGTCGATCCACGCCCGCCAGAGGCATGGCGTTGTAAAGACTGGCGCGGACGCCGCCGACATGGCTGTGTCCCTGCAGATGAAACAGGCCGTTGCGCTCTGCATCGGCAAGAAAGGGCTGGAGCAATCGCGCATCTGCCAGTTCAAAGCAGACATTGATGCTTGAGCGATCCGCAGCCTGTTGGCGGCAGCGGTAGAAGCTTCCAGCCTCAATGCAGCGGTATAACCGCTGACTCTTTTCGCGCGCATGTGCTTCCATTGCGGCGAGTCCGCCCTGAGCCTCGATCCAGCGCAGCATCAACGCAGCGACATACAGCGCGAAGGTCGGTGGCGTGTTGAAGCGGCTCTGTTGCTCGGCCTGTACCTTGAAGCTGAATACCGCTGGGAGGCCACGCTGCGGTGATCGCAAGAGATCCTCGCGCACGATCAGTAGACAGAGCCCGGCGATGCCGAAGTTCTTCTGAGCGCTGGCGTAGATCAGGCCGAAGCGCTCTACCGGAATGGGGCGGGTAAGAAAGTCCGACGTCATGTCAGCCACCAGCGGCACCGGCACATCGGGAAAATCGCGTAGCTGAAGACCGTTTCCGGTTTCGTTGCTAGTGATGTGGCAATAACCTGCGTGGGGATCGAGCTGCCAGCATTCCCGCTTCGGCAGGGCGCTGAAGCCATCTGCCGCACCGCTGGCGACGACATTGACCGGTGAATGTCGACGCGCCTCGACAATCGCTTTGCACGCCCAGTGGCCACTTTCGAGATAGTCGGCGCTCTGCCCGGGCTGCAACAGGTTGAGCGGCACCAGGCCGAACTGCGCCGAGGCGCCACCTTGAGCAAAGAGCACCCGATAGTTGTTAGGAACCGCCAGCAGCTTGCGTAAGTTCTGTTCGGTTTCGACCATCAGCTGCTTGAACGCGGGGCTGGTGAACGGTTGTTCAAGTAAGGAGAAGCCGCTGCGGTTCCAGTCCGGCAATTCGTTCTGAATCTGCGTTAGCACTGCACTCGGCAGCATTGCCGGGCCGGCGGCAAAACTGTAGCGCTCAGTCGGGTCAGAAGAGATGCAGGCCATGACCACCACTCGCCATGAGGAACAGCAGGGGAAAGGACAGGATGGTGTTGCTGCGCGACGAGAGGAAGGTTATTCGCGAGCAGCGCACGCGCTCTTCCAGAGTCGCCGGAACAAAGCCGAGCAGCTTCTTCTGATGCGGCCAGAGCACCAGCCAGAGGTTGAGCAGCATCAGCGTGCCAATCCAGGCGCCGAGGCCGATCACCGCCAGCGGACCCTGCAGCAGCAGCGCATCGACCAGCCAGCCGCGTTGCCAGAGCATGAACATGCCGGATATCCAGACCACCACAGAGGCATAGCGGAAGATGCCGTGCTCACGTTTCATCCGCGCTTCCAGATCGCGGTTCAACGTGGCGGTGTCGATGCCGTTCTGCAGCGGCACGAAGCGTGGGTTCTGGATGAAGTTGGTATAGTTGTGGCCGACCCAGACCAGCGCGAACAGCAGGTGCGCGTAGCGGGCCAGCAGATCGAGGATCGGCATCTGCATGCTCAGTTCACCAGCCAGAAACGCAGCAGCAAGTAGCAACCGAGCGTGAGTGCGAGGCCGGCGCTGACAGTGCCGCTGAACGAATCATGGGGCAGTTTCAAGTTCCACCCCCTGACTGGCCTGTCGGGCGATCAGCGTGCCTTGCGGGCGAGTGGCATCCTGCGCCAGTTCAACCGCCTGGCGAATCAGCTGATGATGTGGGGATTTACTGCAGGCCGGGTCGGTGTTGGCACCGTCGCCGGTCAGCAGCAGCGCCTGGCAGCGGCAGCCGCCGAAATCCTTTTCCTTATCGTCACAGCTGCGGCAGGGTTCTGGCATCCAGGTGTCGCCACGGTAGAGGTTGAACACCGGCGAGTCGTGCCAGATCTGCTCCAGTCGTTGCTGCCGCACGTTGGGGAAGGTGAGGTCTTTGAAGGCGCTGGCCTGGGAGCAGGGCAGCACGTTGCCGTTCGGCGCGATGGTGACGTGAATGGCGCCCCAGCCGTTCATGCACGCCTTGGGACGACCTTCGTAATAGTCAGGAATGACGAAGAAGATGGTCAGGCGATCACCGAAACGCTCGCGTGCCTTGTGCACCTCGTCTTCAGCTTTCTGCAGTTCGGCATGGGTCGGCATCAGTGCATCGCGGTTGAGCAGCGCCCAGTTGTAATACTGCACGTTCGCCAGTTCGAGGTACTCCACTCCCAGATCAACGGCGAACTCGATGATGTCCGGCACCTGAGCGATGTTTTGCCGGGTGATCGGTACGTTGAGCACCATGGGGAAGTCCATTGCCTTGATCAGCCGCGCCATGCGCAGTTTGCGCTCCCAGGCGTCGACACCGGCCAGTTCACGCGCCACGTCACGGTCGGTGGACTGAAAACCGAGCTGGATGTGCCGCAGCCCGCCATCCTTCAGGGCGCGTAGGCGCGCCTCGGTCAGGCCGATGCCGGAAGTGATCAGGTTGGTGTAGTAGCCCATGCGGTCAGCCTCGGCGACCAGCGTTTCGAGGTCCTTGCGCAGCGTGGCCTCGCCGCCGGAGAAGCCGATCTGCATCGCACCCATGGCGCGGGCCTGGGCCATTACATCGATCCACTCGGTGGTGCTCAGCTCGTCTTGGCGGTAATCGGCGAAGTTGCGTGGATTGCTGCAGAAAACGCATTGCAGCGGGCACTGATAGGTCAGCTCCAGCAGCAGCCAGACGGGGTTGCCGTTGCCATCAAGCCTTAGCGCGGATCCAGCCTTTGCCATGAGATACCTCCAGGAAATTCAGGACACCGTTACGGATCGCGTCGATATCGGATGCGTTGTAGCTTTGGGCCAATTGCTCGATTAGCTCAACGACACGGGTCTTGCCGTCGCAGCGCTTCAATATCTCTCCACCGGTGGCGTTCAGCTTGACGATGCCCTCGGGATAGAGCAGTACGTGCGCTTGCTGCGATTCTTCCCAGCGAAACAGAAAGGGCGGGCGGATCTCATAGCAGCTCAGCGGCGAAATACTTGTTGCGGTCATGTCCATTTCCTCGCTCGACCGGCGTGAAGGCGGTTGCGATCACGCCGGTGGGGGCTCAGCGCACGTAAACGTACGCGGTGACTTCAAAGCCCAGACGCAAGTCGCAGAAGTCCGGATCGATCCACTGCATGGCATATCTCCTTAAGCAAACGTTTTGGGAAAACCAATGTTGCGGCTCGAAGCTAAGGCGCTTTTGACGCTCGACTAATGAGACTTTCGGGCCGTTTTTCTGGGCATTTGGTCGCGTTTTTGTGGCATGAAAAAAACATTCGCTGGGCAGCGGACTGCCCTTGCGCATGGTCAATTGCATGTGAGCTGGGGCGGCCTAATCTGACGGTTTTTTTCAGGCGCATGGCGCGCCTTTTGGGGCGCTCAGATGCCTGTGGCGGCTGCGCACCGGTTTTGGCATCTACTACCAAATGAGGAGCGCATCTGTCCCTTGGGGGCATTCCGGGCAAGCGGTTTGGCTGCCTAAGATCGTTCCATGTCCTGTCCATGTCCGGTCAGGCTCCGACAAGCAGAAAAATTAGAGAGGCCGCTCATGATCTACGCCCAACCCGGTACGGAAGGCTCCGTCATTTCCTTCAAGCCACGCTATGGCAACTACATCGGCGGTGAGTTTGTCCCGCCGGTCAAGGGTGAGTATTTCGTCAACACCTCGCCGGTCAATGGTGAAGTCATCGCCGAATTCCCGCGCTCCGGGGTCGAGGATGTCGAGCATGCTCTGGATGCCGCCCATGCCGCCGCCGATGCCTGGGGCAAAACCTCGGTACAGAACCGCGCCCTGGTGCTGCTGAAAATCGCCGACCGTATCGAAGCCAACCTCGAACTGCTGGCCGTGGCCGAAACCTGGGACAACGGCAAGGCTGTGCGCGAAACCCTGAACGCCGACGTGCCCCTGGCCGCCGACCACTTCCGTTACTACGCCGGTTGCATCCGCGCCCAGGAAGGCAGCGCCGCCGAGATCGACGAACACACCGCCGCCTATCACTTCCATGAGCCCCTGGGTGTGGTCGGGCAGATCATTCCGTGGAACTTCCCGCTGCTGATGGCCGCCTGGAAACTCGCCCCGGCCCTGGCCGCCGGCAACTGCATCGTGCTCAAGCCGGCCGAGCAGACCCCGCTGTCGATCACCGTGCTGATGGAGGTGATCGGCGACCTGCTGCCGCCAGGCGTGCTCAACGTAGTGCAGGGCTACGGCCGCGAAGCCGGTGAGGCCCTGGCCACCAGCAAGCGTATCGCCAAGATCGCCTTTACCGGTTCCACCCCGGTCGGTTCGCACATCCTCAAGTGCGCCGCCGAGAACATCATCCCGTCGACCGTGGAGCTGGGCGGCAAGTCGCCGAACATCTTCTTTGAAGACATCATGAACGCCGAGCCGCAGTTCATCGAAAAAGCCGCCGAAGGCCTGGTACTGGCGTTCTTCAACCAGGGCGAAGTGTGCACCTGCCCATCCCGCGCCCTGGTGCAGGAGTCGATCTACGACGCCTTCATGGTCGAGGTGATGAAGAAGATCAAGGTGATCAAACGCGGCAACCCGCTGGACACCGAGACCATGGTCGGTGCCCAGGCCTCCGAGCAGCAGTACGACAAGATCCTCAGCTACCTGCAGATCGCCCAGGACGAAGGCGCCGAGCTGCTCACTGGCGGCGCGGCCGAGCGTCTGGAAGGTGATCTGGCCAGCGGTTACTACATCCAGCCGACCCTGCTCAAGGGCAACAACAAGATGCGCGTGTTCCAGGAAGAGATCTTCGGCCCGGTGGTCGGTATCACCACCTTCAAGGATGAAGCCGAAGCCCTGGCGATTGCCAACGACACCGAGTTCGGCCTGGGTGCCGGCCTGTGGACCCGCGACATCAACCGCGCCTACCGCATGGGCCGGGCGATCAAGGCTGGTCGCGTATGGACCAACTGCTACCACCTGTACCCGGCGCATGCTGCATTCGGTGGCTACAAGAAGTCCGGTGTCGGTCGCGAAACGCACAAGATGATGCTCGATCACTACCAGCAGACCAAGAACCTGCTGATCAGCTACGACATCAACCCGCTGGGCTTCTTCTAAGCCCGGTACTGACTCGTAGGACCCGGCGCGTTCGCTCCAGCGCGCCGGCTGACTTGCTCGCACGCTATCAGTGCGGGGATCACTGACCGACCGGGTTCGGGCGGTGGTCCATCAACGCAACGCGGCCCCAAAGGCCGCGTTTTTTTATGCGTGGCTAAAGCCCAGCGATCGCACGCAGCGAACTCCAACGCCCGTTGCACCTCAGATTCAGCACGACCCATGTTTCATGAGGACTTGCTGATGCCCCAATTGCTCGAACCCGTCCAGCTGAATCAGCTGCGCCTACGCAACCGCGCCGTGCTGGCTCCGATGACTCGCGTCAGCGCCGAGCCGGAAGGGCAACCCAACGAACTGATGCGCGACTATTACCAGGCATTCGCAGAGGGCGGCTTCGGCATGTTGATTACCGAAGGCACCTATACGGACACCGCCTACAGCCAGGGATATTTGAACCAGCCGGGCCTGGCCACCGAGGTTCAGCGTGACAGCTGGGTGCCGATCGTCAGCGCGGTACACCAGGCGGGAGCGGCGATCATCGCTCAGCTGATGCATGGCGGCGCGCAGGCTCAAGGCAATATCCACCACGCCCGCCACGTCGCGCCGTCGGCCGTTCAGCCGGGCGGGCGACAGTTAAGCTTCTACGGCGGCGAAGGTCCGTATGCGACACCCGCAGAGATGACCGAAGCGGAAATCCATGAAGCGATTGCCGGCTTCGTCCAGGCTGCGAAACATGCGCGTGACGCCGGTTTCGATGGGGTGGAGTTGCATGGCGCCAATGGCTACCTGCTGCACGAATTCATGACCGCCGAGTTCAATCAGCGCACCGACCGCTGGGGCGGTGACTACAAGGCCAGACTGGCCCTGCCGCTGGAAGTCATCCGTGCGGTACGCGAGGCGGTCGGGGCGGGGTTCGTCGTCGGTATGCGGCTGTCGCAAAGCATGGTCACGGACAGCCAGCTTAAATGGGACGGTGGGGTTGAAGCGGCGCGCTATCGTTTCGCCACGCTAGCCTCCGCGGGGCTCGACTACATCCACGTGACCGAAGGCGACATAAGTGCACCGGCGTTCGAGGAAGGCGAAAGCCTGGCGGCAATCGCCAAAGGTGCCGTCGAGATTCCGATCATCGGCAATGGCGCCATCGGCACGGGCGAACAGGCGCAGCAATTGCTCGACGCCGGCGTGCTGGATTTCCTGGCGATCGGCAAGGCGGCGCTGGCGAACCATGATTGGCCGTTGCGGGTACAGGAAAAGGCACCCCTGAGCGCATTCGACTACGAGATGTTCTCGCCAATGGCGACCATCACCAACGAACTGGCCTGGCGGGGCACCCATGGTCGTTCCGCCGTGCGCCGCTGAATGCACGTGTCATCTCGCGTTGCTTGAAAACCGGCGACAGCCAAGGCACTACCAATGCAGAGCGCTGTCTCCTTCCAAAGTACCATTCCGCTTTTGACGGGGTAGGGTGCTTAATGAGTTGTCGGAATACTTCCGTCATCACAAAAGAGAGGAATCAGCCATGTGGACTAAACCTGCTTTTACCGACCTGCGCATTGGTTTCGAAGTCACCATGTACTTCGCCAATCGCTGATTGATCGGCCCCGGCCCTGGTCGGGGCTCCGTTTTTTTGGGAGCTGCCCATGTTCATCCAGATTTTAGGTTCGGCTGCTGGCGGCGGCTTTCCTCAGTGGAACTGTAATTGCGTCAACTGTGCCGGGCTGCGCAACGGTAGCTTGCGTGCCAAAGCCCGCACTCAATCGTCGATTGCAATCAGTGATGACGGCGAGAACTGGATTCTCTGCAACGCCTCGCCGGACATTCGCGCTCAGCTTGAGTCCTTCCCTAAGCTACAACCAGCTCGCGGCCCCCGAGACACCGCCATTGGCGCGATCATCCTGCTCGACAGTCAGATCGATCACACCACCGGCCTGCTGACGCTGCGTGAGGGCTGCCCACACGAAGTCTGGTGCACCGAGATGGTTCATCAGGATCTGAGCACCGGCTTTCCGCTGTTCAAGATGCTTGAACATTGGAACGGCGGTCTGCGCTGGAATCCGATCGCGTTGGAAGGCAGTTTCACCATCGCGACCTGCCCAAACCTCAACATCACCCCGATCCCGCTGCGCAGTTCAGCGCCGCCGTATTCGCCGCACCGCAACGACCCGCATCCCGGCGACAACATCGGCCTGTTGATCGAAGACCGTAAAACCGGCGGCACGCTGTTTTATGCGCCGGGTCTGGGCCAGGTCAGCCCTGAACTGCTGGAACTGATGCGCGGTGCCGATTGCCTTCTCGTCGACGGCACCCTGTGGCGCGATGACGAAATGCGCGTGCGCGAAGTCGGCACCAAACTGGGCAGCGAAATGGGCCACCTTCATCAGAGCGGCCCAGGCGGCATGATCGAGGTGCTCGACGGCATGCCGGCTGCGCGCAAGATTCTCATCCATATCAACAACACCAATCCGATCCTCGACGAGGACTCAGCCGAACGGGCGGTGCTCGACGAGCACGGGATTGAAGTCTCGTTCGATGGCATGAGTATCGAGCTGTAGGGTAGAACGACCCGCAGCTCACCAAATCAGTGGCTGAAGGCGCTCAACTGTGCCTGGAGGAACAGCCCGCACAACCCGTAAGGAAGTTCTTATGACCCTGCCAGCCATGACTCCGTCCGAGTTCGAAGCAGCGCTACGCGCCAAGGGCGACTACTACCACATCCATCATCCCTTCCATCGCGCCATGTACGAAGGCCGCTCGACCCGCGAGCAGATTCAGGGCTGGGTCGCGAACCGCTTCTACTATCAGGTCTGCATTCCGGTGAAGGATGCAGCGATCATGGCTAACTGCCCGGATCGCGATACCCGCCGCGAATGGGTCCAGCGGATCATTGACCACGATGGCAGCCCAGGCGAGGAGGGGGGTATCGAAGCCTGGCTGCGCCTGGCTGAATCCGTGGGCCTGGACCGTGAGCAGGTGTTGTCCCAGGAGTTGGTGCTGCCGGGCGTGCGCTTCGCCGTAGACGCCTATGTCAATTTCGCCCGCCGCGCCGTCTGGCAGGAGGCGGCCAGCAGCTCGCTCACCGAGCTGTTCGCCCCGACCATCCATCAGTCGCGTTTGGACGCCTGGCCCCAGCACTACAGCTGGATAGATGCACCCGGTTACGACTACTTCCGCAAACGCCTGAAGGAAGCACGCCGCGACGTCGAGCATGGCCTGCGGATCACGCTGGAACACTACAAGACGCGCGATGCTCAGGAGCGCATGCTGAACATTCTTCAATTCAAACTCGATGTCTTGTGGAGCATGCTAGATGCCATGAGCATGGCCTATGAGCTGGATCGTCCGCCATACCACACGGTGACGAGCGAGCGTGTCTGGCACAAGGGCATCACGTTCTGACTGCTTGACTGAGCGACCTGTGATCGATTGGCCGCAGCCCTCGCATATAAGCTGTAGGGTGGGCTTCAGCCCACCAGCCCTTACCGATGATGTTTTCACTGGCGAGACAGAGGACCATGAGCGATATCCAACTGACCCAGATCCCGGTTTTTCGCCGCGGTTTCCGCTTCCAATGGGAACCGGCGCAGAACTGCCATGTGCTGCTGTATCCCGAGGGCATGATCAAGCTGAACGAGAGCGCATCAGCGGTCCTGGGCGAAGTGGATGGCACCCGGAGTGTCGGCGCAATTGTCGCCATCCTGCAGAGCCGCTTCCCCGATGCCGAGGGCATCGAGGAAGACATCGTTGCATTTCTGGAGGTCGCCGTTGAACGGTTCTGGATCGAGCTTCGCTAAACCAGGTTTCGAGCCCGGCCCGCCGCTGTGGCTGCTGGCGGAGCTGACCTATCGCTGCCCACTGCAATGCCCGTATTGCTCCAATCCGCTGGATTTCGCTCGCAGCCACGATGAGCTGAGCACTGCCGAGTGGATCGAGGTGTTCCGCCAGGCGCGCGAGATGGGCGCAGCGCAACTGGGGTTCTCCGGTGGCGAACCCTTGGTCCGTCAGGATCTTGCCGAGCTGATCAAGGCGGCACGGGACCTGGGCTATTACACCAACCTGATCACCTCAGGCATCGGCCTCACCGAGGAGAAGATCGCCTCGTTCGCCGACGCTGGGCTCGACCACATACAGATCAGTTTTCAGGCCGCTGACGAGGAAGTGAACAACTTGCTCGCCGGGTCGAAAAAGGCGTTCGCCCAGAAGCTTGCCATGGCGCGGGCGGTCAAGGCGCACGGCTATCCGATGGTGCTTAACTTTGTCACCCATCGGCACAACATCGACAACATCGACCGCATCATCCAGCTCTGCCTGGAACTCGAAGCTGACTTCGTCGA
Organism: Pseudomonas sp. 10B238; assembly: GCF_000970615.1. NCBI lineage: Bacteria > Pseudomonadati > Pseudomonadota > Gammaproteobacteria > Pseudomonadales > Pseudomonadaceae > Pseudomonas > Pseudomonas sp. 10B238. The sequence continues at coordinate 383,722 of NZ_KQ033927.1, read as the reverse complement.
GCTCGCGACCTGTCAGTTCTATGGCTGGGCCGAGCTCAACCGCGCCGGGCTGTTACCTAGCAAGGAACAACTGGTACGTGCCGAGCGGATCACCAATGAATGGCGTGACAAGCTCGCTGCCGAGAATCACCCCTGCAAGCTGATCTTCGTCACGCCCGATTATTACGAAGAGCGTCCCAAGGGCTGCATGAACGGCTGGGGCAATCTGTTTCTCGACATCACCCCGGACGGCACGGCGCTGCCTTGCCACAGCGCACGCCAACTGCCCATCACCTTTCCCAACGTGCTTGAGCAAAGCATCGAGCAGATATGGAAGCACTCGATGGGCTTCAACAAGTTTCGCGGCTTCGACTGGATGCCCGAGCCGTGCCAATCCTGCGATGAAAAGGAAAAAGACTTCGGCGGCTGCCGCTGCCAGGCCTTCATGCTCACCGGCGACGCCGCCAATGCGGATCCGGTATGCAGCAAATCCGCGCACCATGACAAGATTCTCGCTGCACGCATCGAGGCCGAGCAGGCCCCGCGCGGGCTGGATGAGCTGACTTTCCGTAACGAGAAGGCGTCCAAGCTGATTCTCAAGGTATAGGTCCGTTTGGGGCATGCCTGACCGACCGGAACCGATCGATATGACCAAAACCGAAACGTCGTATGGCTTCTGGAGCAGCGACTGGACCGCCGAAAAAGCCGCCTCGGCCAGCCGCGACTTCGCAGAGCTGCGTGCCGGACATGGCGGCTTGTTCTGGATTCAGTACGATCCCGCCGATGCGCGTTGCACCCTCTGGCACTGGCGCGACGGCACGGCGCAGTGCCTGACACCGGCTGAGTTTTCCCTGCGCAGTCGGGTATACGAATACGGTGGTGGTGCACTTTGCCTGACCGATGAAGGCGTTGCTTTCGTCAATGAAAGCGACCAGCAAATCTATCTGCAACCGCTTGCCGGTACGAGGGCTGGCCAGCCGGTGGCGCTCACCTCGCGCCCTCGCTGCCGTTATGGCGACCTGCAATACGATCACCGCCGAGGTGCAATCGTCGCGGTGGAGGAAACCCACCATGACAAGAGCGTCGTGCATCGACTGGTGAGCGTTTCGCTTGTGGGCGAGCACAAACTGCTTGCCGAAGGCGCTGACTTCTATGCTGCGCCAACACTGGATGCCGCTGGCGAGCGTTTGGCCTGGATTCAGTGGCATCGCCCCGAGCAGCCCTGGACGGCCACCAGCCTCTGGATGGCCAACTACCTGCCTGACGGGCGGCTCGATCAGCCGGTGTGTCTAGCAGGCGCCGAGGGTACGGAATCGCTGCAACAGCCTCGCTTCGCCGGGGACGGCACGCTGTTTTGCCTGACCGACCGCGCCGGTTGGTGGCAACCCTGGCAGAGCCAGGGCGATTCAATGGTGCCGGTGGATCGCTTTGTCCGCCATCGCTTCGACCACGCTCCCGCGCCTTGGCAATTAGCGACCGTAAGCTACCTGCCACTCACCGAGGGTGCTTGGTTGTCGACCCGACTGGTGGACGGGTACGGCTTGCTGTTCGAGCATGACACGGAGGGCAACGAGCGACAGCTCGCGTCCGAGTACAGCCGTTGTCGCCAGTTGGCCGTGGATGACCACCATTACTATTGCCTTGCCGGAGCGCCGGACCGGGTGCCCGCCGTACTGGCAATCAACCGTCTCAACGGCGAGACCACGATACTGGCCGGCGGCGAGCAACCATTGCCGGCTGAGCAGCTGTCTCGTGCACAACCGTTCAGTTTTTCCACCGGGCAGGAGGAAGTCGCGCACGCTTTCTTCTATCCGCCGTGTAATGCGGACCACCGCGGCTTGCCCGGGGAGAAGCCACCGCTGGTTGTGTTCATGCATGGCGGGCCGACCTCGGCCAGCTATCCGGTCTTCGATCCGCGCATTCAGTACTGGACCCAACGCGGTTTCGCCGTCGCCGACATCAATTACCGTGGCAGCAGCGGGTTTGGGCGTGCCTACCGGCAGCGCTTGCGCGGCAACTGGGGTGTGGTGGAAGTCGAGGATGCCTGCGCGGCGGTGCAGTCGTTGGCCGTGCGCGGTCAGATCGATCCGGCGCAGACCTTCATTCGTGGCTCCAGCGCCGGCGGCTATAGCGCACTCTGCGCATTGGTCGCCGATGCCGGATTTACAGGCGGCGCCAGCCTGTACGGGGTCAGCGACCCACTGGCGTTGCGTCGGGTCACCCACAAATTCGAGGCGGACTACCTGGATTGGCTGATCGGAGATCCGGTGCGCGACGCCCAGCGGTACCGGGAACGCACGCCGCTAAACAACGCGGCACAGATTCGGGTTCCGATGATCTTCCTGCAAGGCGGTCAGGACGTTGTGGTGCTTCCCGAGCAGACCGAGTCAATGGTTGCAGCGCTGCGCGAGCAGGGCCTGCGGGTGGAATATTGCCTCTATCCAGACGAGCGCCACGGCTTTCGCCAGGCAAGCAATCTGTCCGATGCGCTGCAGCGCGAATGTCACTTCTATCAGGGCCTGCTTGCCTGATCGAAAGACCGTGCCCGCTGCATGGTCGAGACATGCGCCTTTTTGTTGATTGCTTTGGTGCGGGAAAGCAGTAGGCTTGCCGAAAGTAACAAATAATAACCAGAGGCCGCCGTATGAGCCCTAATCTGAGCCTGCACCGTAAGTTTGTCTCGCCCGAGATCGTGTTTGGTGCAGGCTGTCGGCATAGCGCCGGCAACTATGCGAAGAATTTTGGCGCGCGCAAGGTGCTGCTGGTGTCCGATCCGGGGGTTGTCGCTGCCGGATGGGTCGGCGATGTCCAGGCGAGCCTGGCACGACAGGGCATCGAGTTTCACTTGTTCACTCAGGTCTCGGCCAATCCTCGCTCCGAGGAAGTGATGCTCGGCGCCGAGGTGTATGGCAGCGAAGGTTGTAACGTCATCGTAGCGGTCGGTGGCGGGAGCCCGATGGATTGCGCCAAGGGCATCGGCATCGCGGTGGCCCACGGTCGCAATATCGTTGAGTTCGAGGGTGTCGATACGTTACGGGTGCCCAGCCCGCCGCTGATCCTGATCCCAACGACTGCCGGCACATCGGCCGATGTGTCGCAGTTCGTGATCATTTCCAACCAGTCCGAACGGATGAAGTTCTCCATCGTCAGCAAGGGCGCCGTACCGGACGTCTCGCTGATCGATCCGGAAACCACCCTCAGCATGGATCCGTTCCTGTCTGCCTGTACGGGTATTGACGCGCTGGTGCATGCCATCGAGGCCTTTGTTTCGACGGGCCATGGCCCGCTGACCGATCCTCACGCCTTGGAAGCGATGCGGCTGATCAACGGCCATCTGGTGGAAATGATCGCCAATCCGGCCGATATTCAACTGCGCGAAAAGATCATGCTCGGCAGCATGCAGGCCGGCCTGGCCTTCTCCAATGCGATTCTCGGCGCAGTGCATGCGATGTCTCACAGCCTTGGCGGATATCTGGATTTGCCGCATGGCCTGTGCAATGCGGTATTGGTCGAACATGTAGTGGCGTTCAACTACGATTCGGCGCCGGATCGCTTCAAGGTGGTGGCGGAAACCCTGGGCATAGACAGCCGCGGGCTGAGCCATCGGCAGATTCGTGAACGACTCATGCAACATCTGATCAGCCTCAAGCAGGCCATTGGCTTCAACGAAACGCTCGGCTTACACGGGGTGAATCTCTCCGACATCCCGTTCCTCTCGCAGCACGCAATGCAAGACCCTTGCATCCTGACCAACCCCCGTTCGTCGACCCAGCGCGATGTTGAAGTGGTCTATGCCGAAGCACTCTGAACAGGACGATGCCCTTGCCGGGCTGCTCGGGTTAGGCACTCATTCGGCCCGCAAAAGCCACTACCCCGAACTGGTCGCTCGCCTTGAAGAGCTGGAGGCCGAGCGCAACCGATACAAATGGCTGTTCGAACACGCCGTGCACGGCATTTTCCAGGCCAGCCTGCAGGAAGGTATTCGCGCAGCCAATCCGGCGCTGGCAAGGATGCTTGGTTACGAAAGCCCAGACGAAACGTTGTGGCGCCTGACCGACCTGTCACATCACCTGTTCATTGGTGGCGAAGACGAGCTTCGGCAGATTCGCCGTACCCTGACTACCCAGCAAGGCTTGTTCGGATATGAGACCCGTCTGCGGCGCAAGGACGGCAGCCCCATCGACGTCATGATGAACCTGCTGCTGAAGCCGGAAGAAGATGGCCTGGTTGAAGGCTTCGTTGCCGACATCACCGAGCGCAAGCTGGCGCAGATGCGCTTGCTACAGCTCAACGAACAGTTGGAACACCGGGTCGCCGAGCGCACCTGCGAGCTGCGCAAGGCCCGGGACGCGGCCGAGCAAGCCAACCACAGCAAGGACAAATATCTAGCCGCTGCCAGCCATGACCTGTTGCAGCCGCTCAATGCGGCGCGCCTTTTGATCTCGACATTGCGTGAGCGCGGCTTACCGGATGCCGAAGCGAACCTGGTGGAGCGAGCGCATCAGGCGCTCGAGGGCGCCGAAGACTTGCTGACTGATTTGCTGGACATCTCCAAACTGGATCAACAGGCGATCAAGCCCGACATCGAGGTTTATCGCCTCGACGAAGTGTTGTTGCCCCTCGTGTCCGAATTCCAGTCAGTAGCCGAAGCCGCAGGCCTTGGCTTCGATCATTACATCCCAGCGTATGCGCTAAGCAGCGATTTCCGGCTGCTGACACGCATTTTGCGCAACTTTCTCAGCAATGCCTGCCGCTACACCGATCAAGGCCGAGTGCTGCTAGGCGCTCGCAAACGCGGCGAACACCTGCGTATCGAGGTATGGGACACGGGGCGAGGCATCGAGTCGGATCAGATGCAGTCGATCTTCCTCGAGTTCAATCAGCTGGGTGTGCAGCGCGCCACCGAACGCGCCGGGGTCGGGCTCGGCCTGGCCATCGTCGATCGTATTGCCTCAATGCTGGCTTATCCGATTCAGGTGCGTTCTCAGTTGGGGCGAGGCTCTGTGTTCAGCATTGATGTACCGCTGGCCGATCTGCCGGAGCAGACGCCTGCCGAAGCGCCAATGCTGATGCCGGTACTTGGCAATCCGTTACCGGGCCGTCGCTTGCTGGTCCTGGATAACGAGCTGAGCATCCTGCACAGCATGGCCGCGTTGCTGGGGCAGTGGGGTTGCGAAGTATTGACTGCCACTGACCTAGAAGCGGCGTTGGCGGTGCTCGGCGGATCGCCGCCGGAGGTGATCCTCGCCGACTACCACCTCGATCAGGGTGTAACGGGATGGGACGTGGTCACTGCGCTGAGGCAACACTTTGCGCAGGCAATCCCAGCGGTCATGGTGACGGCCGATCGCAGTGACCAATGTCGCCGCCAGCTGCAAGGGTTTGGTGTCCCGGTGCTGAACAAACCCGTCAAGGCCGGGAAGCTGCGCTCAGTTCTGAGTCACTTGCTCAGCGACGGCCCCGCACGCACCGAAACCAGCTGAAGGAAGCGGAACAGGCTGCGCTCAACTGTCTTGCGGGGCTGCCTGATGACGACGGGGCAGGCCCATCGATATCAATGCGGCCAGCAGCACGAAGGCGCTCGATACCCATAAGCAGGCCTCAAGCCCATACGCTTGGTAGACCCAACCGGACAGCAGGGTGCCGACCAGCCGGCCCAGCGCGTTGGACATGTAATAGAAGCCGACGTCCAACGACACGCCGTCGGCCTTGGCATAGGACACGATGAGATAGCTGTGCAGCGACGAGTTTATGGCGAAGATCGTGCCAAACAGCAGTAAGCCCCCAAGCAGTACCGTCTGGGGCGACCACTCCGTACCCAGCCCTAGCGCTATTGCTGCCGGCAGGCCCGCCAACAGCAACGCCCAAACGAACGCCGAGCGGCCGTCCGGCACCTCACCACGGTTCTTGCCCGTGATAGCCGGAGCCAGCGACTGGACGATGCCGTATCCGATCACCCATAGCGCGAGAAAGCCGCCTACCTGCCAGAAATCCCAGCCAAATACGGCAGACAGATAGACCGGCAGCGCCACCACGAACCAGACATCACGCGCGCCGAACAGGAACAGCCTGGCTGCTGACAGAACGTTTATGGCTCGGCTCTTGGAAAGCAATTCGCGAAACTTCGGTTTCGCCTTGGCCTTGCCTAAGTCTTTTTTCAGCAGCACAAGACTGGAAACCCAGATCAGCGACAGCGCAGCGGCCATGACCAGCAAAGCCCCGCGGAAGCCGATAGCCGCAAGCAGGGCGCCGCCGAGGAAAAAGCCAACACCTTTGAGTGCGTTCTTCGATCCGGTCAGGACGGCCACCCACCGGTACAGTGTGCCTTGCTGGCCCTCAGGCACCAGGAGTTTGATTGAGCTCTTGGCGCTCATCTTGTTCAGGTCCTTGGCGATGCCTGACAACGCTTGCGCACCCATCACCCACGGAATCGTCAGCCATGTGGCGGGCACGGTGAGCATCAGCAACGCCACGACTTGCATGGCCAAGCCGATGTTCATGGTGCGATTGAGCCCAAGCCTTGCCCCCAGGTAGCCGCCGACCAGATTGGTAATGACACCGAACACTTCGTAGAAGAGAAACAGGGCCGCGATTTGCAACGGTGTGTAGCCGAGCGCGTGAAAATGCAACACGACCAGCATGCGCAGCGCGCCGTCGGTCAGGGTGAAAGCCCAATAATTACCGGTCACCAGCAGATACTGGCGAACCTCCGGTGCGAGGCGGGAGAGGGCGTGCATGATGGAGTCCCGTTGCGTTGTGGAATGAGCGCAAGGCCGCTGGAACCCCAGCGCCCTGCGTTCGGGTCAATCGGCCAGGCCCACCTTGCGTGCCAGTTCCACGGTGCGGTTGGCGTAACCCCACTCGTTGTCGTACCAGGCGTAGAGCTTCACCTGCGTGCCGTTGACGACCATGGTCGACAGGGCATCGATGATCGAGGAGCGTGGATCGGTGCGGTAATCGATTGAAACCAATGGGCGCTCTTCGTAACCGAGAATGCCCTTGAGCGGACCGTCGCTGGCCGCGGCGCTCAGAAGCTGATTAACCTCATCGACAGAGGTGGCTCGCTCGACTTCGAAAACGCAGTCGGTCAGTGAGGCGTTAGCCAGCGGGACCCGCACCGCATGGCCGTTGAGCTTGCCGCGCAGCTCGGGGAATATCTCCGCAATCGCCGTCGCCGAACCGGTAGTAGTCGGGATCAGGCTCATGCCCGAGGCTCGGGCGCGGCGCAGATCCTTGTGTGGCTGATCGAGGATGCTCTGGGTGTTGGTCAGGTCGTGGATGGTTGTGATCGAACCATGGCGGATGCCGAGGTGTTCATGGATGACCTTGACCACCGGTGCAAGGCAATTGGTGGTGCAGGAGGCCGCGGTAACGATCCGGTGCTGTGCCGGATCGTACAGCGCGTCATTAACCCCCATGACGATATTGAGCGCTCCGGCTTCCTTGACCGGCGCGCTGACCACAACACGCTTGACCCCCTGGTCCAGATAGCCCTGAAGCACGGCCACAGTCTTCATCTTGCCACTGGCTTCGATTACCAGATCGCAGCCGGACCAGTCGGTATCTGCAATGGCCTTGTTTGCAGTGACTCGGACGCGCTTGCCATCGACGACAACGCAGTCGCCGTCACTGCTCGCTTCGTGCTGCCAGCGGCCGTGCACCGAGTCGAAGTTCAGCAGGTGGGCGTGGGTGGCTGCGTCGCCGGCGGGATCGTTGATCTGGACGAACTCCAGCTCTGGCCAATCCCAGGCTGCGCGCAGTGCCAGACGTCCAATCCGGCCGAAGCCGTTGATACCAACTTTGATTGTCATGGTTGATTCCCCTAAGTCAGGCGCCGCGAGGCGCGAACATGATGATGGCCATGCCTAGCAAGGCGATGGCCGAACCCAGCAGATCCCAGCCGGTAGGCCTGATGCCGTCGACGATCCACAGCCAGACGATTGCAGCGCCGATGTAAACGCCGCCATAGGCGGCATACACACGTCCTGCGGCTGTCGGGTGCAGCGATAACAGCCAGGCAAACAGCACCAGTGATGCCGCAGCAGGTACCAGCAGCCAGGCGCTTTTGCCTTGACGAAGCCACAGGTAGGGCAGATAGCAGCCGACGATCTCGGCGAGTGCCGTGATGGCGAACAAGCCAAAGGTCTTCAGCATCAGATCAGTCGCCACATTGTGCGAGCCAGCCAAACATGGACCTCGTTTAGCCTGGTGCCACGAGCCCTGAGGCATGGTGCGAAATTCAAGCGAGCTGTGCGCTCCTGAATACCGAGAACCTCATTGGCATGCGGCATGGTTGACCTTCCTGGCTTCAAATCGAGCGTTGGTTGACACGCGCTGACAGAGCTTCGGCCGATTCCTTGCGCTCCGAGTAGCGATCGACAAGGTAGCCGCCGCGGCCACGCACCAACAGCGTGAACTTGATCAGTTCCTCCATCACGTCTACGACCCGGTCGTAATACGCCGACGGTTTCATTCGACCGGCGTCGTCGAACTCCAGAAACGCCTTGGGTACCGATGACTGGTTGGGGATCGTGACCATGCGCATCCAGCGGCCCAATACGCGCATCTGATTCACCGCGTTGAAGGATTGCGAGCCACCACAGACCTGCATCAGCGCGAGCGTCTTGCCCTGTGTCGGGCGGACCGCCCCCATGCTAAGCGGCACCCAATCTATCTGCGCCTTGAACACCGCGCTCATCGCCCCGTGACGTTCCGGCGAGCACCACACCTGACCTTCGGACCAAATAACCAGATCGCGAAGCTCCTGGACCTTCGGGTGAGACTCCGGGGCGTCGTCAGGCAGTGGCAGGCCGGAGGGGTCGAAGATCCGCGTCTCGCAACCCATTGCCTCCAACAGGCGCGCGGCTTCTTGGCTCATCAAGCGGCTGAATGAGCGTTCACGGTTCGAGCCATACAGCAACAGAATGCGTGGCTTGTGTTCCAGATCGTTCGGCAGGCCGAGCTTTTCCAGGCTGGGCAGGTCGAGGCGCTCGGAATCGATATTGGGCAAATCGTCGTTCATGTGTGTTCTCGCATCAGGGTGCCGATACGCGCCAAGTCATCTTTGAGGGCGCTTGCATCAAACCGGTCGAGGGGAGGAGGGCGAGCGACGCCGCGATCCGTGCTTCGATGATCGACAGCGTGTCGTACAGTGCGCGCGTTACCGCTGACTCAGCCACAGGCTGTCGCTCGGCCAGGCCGATCGCGCATGCGTTCAAGGCGCTCAGCGTCGGGGCTCAACCATCGTTTATTGGCATTAAGAATGACTTGCAGCACATCGTGTACCCAATCGGGCAGGTGCGGGTGCAAGCGGTAGTACACCCACTGGCCTTGGCGCCGATCCTCAAGGATGGCGCAGCTTCTCAGTTGGGATAGGTGCCTCGAAACCTTCGGCTGGCTTTCCTCGAGCGCAGTAGTCAGCTCACAAACACACAATTCACCCTCGCTTGCGATGAGCAAGGTCATGCGCGCTCGGGTTTCGTCGGAGAGGCATTTGAAAACCGTGTCTGGCGTTAGATGTTCGATCATGAATTTCACGGTTTGAGCAAGGTGATTGACATGGAGCATTCCCCAGCCAGGAAAAGGCGAATATATTGTTCCGCGTATATGCTGTAAAGCGAATATGCTCAGATAAATCTGCTGAGCAGAGCGTCATGCTGGCTGAGCTCCTGCAAAGAAATGCCGTGTCCGCGAAGTGAGATATATTGAGGTGAACGTACTGACTGACGACCGCGCTGAACCGGCTGATCCTGACGTAATCCTGGTCGGAGGCGGGCAGTCAGCTTTGGCGACTGCGTATTTCCTGCGTCGCACGAACCGATCATTCTTGATCCTGGACGACCAGGAGCGGGCTGGCGGGGCCTGGCTGCATGGCTGGTCGTCGCTAAGACTGTTCTCGCCTGCGGCCTGGAGCTCGATTGCGGGCTGGCAGATGCCGAGCCCGCAGACGGATACACCGACCCGCGACGACGTGATCGACTATTTGTCGCGCTATGAACAGCGGTACCAATTTCCTATCGTGCGCCCGGTCCATGTCAGATCGGTTACCAGGATCGGTGATCAGCTCGAGGTGCGCGCTGCGGATCGAACGTGGCGTTGCCGAGCGCTGGTCAGTGCGACCGGCACCTGGCGCCAGCCTGTTGTGCCGGAATACGCGGGCCGAGAGCTGTATCAGGGGCTGCAGATACACTCTGCCCATTATGTGAATGCAGAGCCGTTTGTGGGCAAGCGGGTAATGGTGGTCGGAGGCGGCAATTCCGGCGCGCAGATTCTCGCCGAACTATCGCTCGTAGCCGAGACGATATGGATTACCCAGCAGGAGCCCGCATTCCTGCCTGATGACGTTGATGGACGCGTTCTGTTCGAGCGTGCCACCGAACGCTGGAGAGCGCAGCAAGAAGGTCGCAGCGTTGAGGATCCAACCGGCGGGTTTGGTGAGATTGTCATGGTCGAGCCCGTCAAAGACGCCCGCGCACGGGGCGTATTAGCGGCGCAGCGACCGTTTGCTCGCTTTACGGCAAGCGGGGTCGAATGGGATGACGGGCATTACGAGCAGATCGATGCGGTAGTTTGGTGCACCGGTTTCAAACCCGCGTTAGCCCACCTCGACGGCCTGGGCGTCATCGAACCGGATGGCAGAGTTGAGGTAGACGGAACCCGATCGGTGAAGCAGCCCAACCTGTGGCTAATGGGGTATGGCGACTGGACAGGGCCCGCGTCAGCCACATTGATAGGGGTGACGCGCTATGCGCGAGCCACCGTCGAGCAGATTGACCAGATGCTGGCGGAGCCGTCATCCACGCCAGTGCTTTAGAACCCTCCGAAAGTTGAGGTGCGAGGAGCTTGATGTCTACTCAATGCGAAACCATAGGAAAAAAGGCTGCAGGTGCGCCGATCGGTTTCTTCGAGCGATACCTAACCCTTTGGGTCTTTCTCTGCATCATCGCTGGGACGCTCATTGGTCTATTTGCCCCGGAGGCTTCACAGACGGTTGGCGCGATGGAGCTGGCCAAAGTGAACATCCCGGTTGGGGTGCTGATCTGGGTGATGATTATCCCGATGTTGATGAAGATCGACTTCGGTGCACTCCATGAAGTCTTTGAGCACCGCGCGGGAATGGGTGTGACCTTGCTCGTGAATTGGGCGATCAAGCCGTTCACCATGGCGTTTCTTGCCTGGCTGTTTCTCCGGCATGTCTTCGCCGACTGGCTACCGGCAGACCAGATCGATAGCTACGTTGCCGGGCTAATTCTGCTCGGTGCGGCGCCCTGCACGGCCATGGTGTTTGTCTGGAGCAACCTGTGTAACGGCAACGCCAACTTCACGCTTACGCAAGTGGCAGTCAACGACCTGATAATGGTGTTCGCCTTTGCGCCCATCGTGGCGTTGCTGCTGGGCGTCTCCTCGATTCCTGTGCCCTGGGACACGCTGATCCTTTCTGTCGTGATGTACATCGTCATTCCGCTGACGATCGCTCAGCTCATCCGCAGCCGCCTTCGCAGAGGGGGTGAAGACAGGTTTCACGAAGCCTTGGCACGCATTCAGCCGTTCTCGATCATGGCCCTGCTGGCGACGCTGGTGCTGCTGTTCTCTTTCCAGGGCGAAGCAATTGTCGAACAACCACTGGTGATCGCCATGCTGGCGGTGCCGATCCTGCTGCAAACGCTCGTAATTGCCGCATTGGGTTACTGGCTCAACCGACAGCTGAAAGTGCGCCATGACATCGCGGGGCCGTCCGCCATGATCGGCGCGTCGAATTTTTTCGAGCTCGCTGTGGCGGTCGCTATCGTTCTATACGGTTTCAACTCGGGAGCTGCCTTGGCGACGGTCGTCGGTGTGCTCATCGAGGTGCCGGTGATGCTTTGGCTGGTTCGTACCGTCAACAAAAGCCGAAGCTGGTATGAACAGGCGCTGCCGCAAGGCTGATGGGAGAAGCAAGTGGATGCTTTTAAGTGGCTCAATGACCAGCTGTTACGCATGGACTGGCTTTCCTATCTGGTGCGTTTACTGGTCGAGGAAGTGTTCGGACTAGACTTGGCTAGCCGCCTAGGTGGCAGCCTGCACTTCTTCATATATGACGTAATCAAGATTTTCATTCTGCTGTCAGCTTTGATCTTCCTGATTTCGTGGATACAAAGTTACTTTCCACCGGAACGCACCCGGCGGATTCTCGGCGGCATGCATGGTTATAAGGCAAACCTCACAGGGGCATTGCTTGGGACGGTCACGCCTTTTTGCTCCTGCTCGTCGATCCCGTTGTTCATCGGCTTTACCAGTTCCGGGCTGCCGCTGGCCGTGACCTTCTCCTTTCTCATTTCCTCGCCGCTGGTGGACCTGGCCTCGATGATCCTGTTGGCAAGCGTGTTCAATTGGTCCATCGCGCTGGCTTACGTAGTGGTCGGCATCATCCTGGCGGTAGTTGGCGGGACGCTGATTGGTAAGGCGCAAATGGAACAGTACGTCGAAGCCTTCGTAACCCAGCACAAGGTGCTCGAGCTTCCGGCAGAGCAACTGACACTGCGCGATCGACTCGCCTATGCACGCGATCAGGTCAGCGAAATCGCCCAAAGAGTCTGGCTTTACGTACTGTCTGGGGTCGGCGTTGGCGCGGCGATACACAACTGGATTCCAGAAGACGTGATCACTGCCGCCATAGGGCAGGACCACTGGTGGTCGGTGCCGCTGGCCGCGCTCGTCGGTGTGCCGATGTATGCCGACATTTTTGGCACCCTGCCTATTGCAGAGGCGCTGGTCGGAAAAGGTGTCGGTATTGGCACTGTGCTCGCGTTCATGATGGCGGTTACTGCGCTCTCCCTACCGTCCCTCATCATGCTAAAAAAGGTCGTGAAGGCGCCGCTGCTGGCACTTTTTTTCGGCATTGTGATAGTCGGAATCATGCTAATCGGCTATCTCTTCAACAGCTTCAGTTACCTGCTCCTCTGACCCATCCAGGAATCATTCCATGATCATCAAGATCCTTGGTACCGGCTGTAAGAAGTGCGTTGCACTCACCGAAAATACTCAACAAGCCGTCTGCAACCTCGGTATCGAGGCACAGATCGACAAGGTCACCGATGTCGCGGAGATAGCCGCTCACGGGGTTATGTCGACTCCAGCTCTGGCCGTTGACGATAAAGTGGTGTCGATGGGGAAGGTGCTGACACCAGGGGAAATCGAGCGACTGCTGAAGGCTCGCTGAGCTGAGGAGTTGCTCATGGTTGATTCGCGCGTTCTCCCGGCTTACCTCGCGGGTCGTGCGGGCCGGTCTGAGTCCTGCCGCGCCACAGCTAGCTGCCCTGAACGCTGAGCAGCAGGACCGAATAGCCGACCGAGCCGAGTAGAAAGGCACTGAAGCGGCTGTCGCGCTCTTCGGGTAGTTCCTCTTTCAGAACGTTCAGTATGATCGATCCACCTACGAATGCCGTCAGTGCCGAAACGGCGAGCTCCGAAATCTCGGTAGCAAGGCCTAGCGTCCAGCCGGCAAGCGGCATCGCAGCGAGGAGCCAGCGACCGCGACGCCTGAATAAACCCTTGTGATCACTCTGAAGGGCGAAGTCATTGACCAGGAAATGCAGACTCATCGCGACGCAATAGAGCATCAGTGTCGTCAGGCTACTGTTCTCACCTTGAATCAACAGGTAACCGATCAGCCCGTTGTATACCGCAAACGCGCCAATGTGTAGCCAGAACACACCGGCATGGGGCTCCTGATCCGCTGGGAGACGACGGCGATGCACTTTGATCAGACGCTCGACGCCATAGAAGGTGGCCAACCCAAGCAACGCCAACAGCCAGACATGATGCTCAAGATAGCTGAGCAACCACCAGTCGCTTCCGTCCAACACTTCCTGGCCACGAGCCAGCTCTGGCAGCAGATGAACAAACACGTAAGCCACCGAAACTCCGCCAGCCATGGAGAGCCATCGGCTGCGAGGAAGACGGTTGAGCTGACGCAGACGTCCAGCAAACACATGAACTGACGCCAAAACGAAGGCTGCGACTAAGCTGCTAATCAAGAGCGATATCGCCTATTGATAGGGTTGCGATCAATAAGACAGACTTCGCTCCACCGACACACGTTCACCTTAATGTCTCGTCGTTAGGTAGGATCGGTGATGGCTCTGTGCCACTTTGCGATGTATGGTCTGGGTAAGGCAGCAAATTTTTTGTTAAAGTTCGCTGCTTACGAAGCGAGCAGTCAGCCAGCTTCAGATTTGTACAGAACGAGGTGTCTGCTTGATTAGGGTGCTTGTGGTCGATGACCACGATCTGGTACGCACAGGCATTTCCCGCATGCTTGCCGATATCGACGGCCTGCAAGTGGTAGGTCAGGCGGAATCCGGTGAGGTGGCGATCAAGAAGTCCCGCGACCTCAAGCCAGACGTTGTGTTGATGGACGTCAAGATGCCAGGCATCGGCGGCCTCGAGGCGACGCGTAAGCTGCTGCGTAGCAACCCGGACCTCAAGGTCATTGCGGTCACGATCTGCGAAGAAGATCCTTTTCCTACCCGACTGCTCCAGGCCGGTGCCGCCGGCTACCTGACCAAAGGTGCCGCACTGGATGAAATGATTCAGGCAATCCGGATGGTTTTTGCCGGCCAGCGGTACATTAGCCCCCAGATCGCCCAGCAACTCGCACTGAAGTCCTTTCAGCCCAAGGTTAACGGTTCTCCTTTCGACCTGCTGTCCGAACGGGAGATCCAGATCGCGCTGATGATCGCGAACTGTCAGAAGGTCCAGGCTATTTCCGACAAACTCTGTTTGTCGCCCAAGACCGTCAATACCTATCGCTATCGCATCTACGAAAAGCTCTCGATCACCAGTGACGTCGAGCTGGCGTTGTTGGCTGTCCGACACGGCATGGTCGACACCATCAACTGATGAGTGGCTTTGATTCCTCAGCGTTCCTTGCTTCTTGCAGTGGACGTCCCGGTGTCTACCGGATGTTCGACGCCGAAGCCAAGCTGCTCTATGTCGGGAAAGCGAAGAATCTTAAGAAGCGCCTGGCCAGTTATTTCCGTAAAGTCGGGCAAGCGCCGAAAACGGCCGCGCTCGTGGCCAGGATCGCCCAGGTCGAAACAACGATCACGGCCAACGAAACAGAAGCGCTGCTGCTCGAGCAAACGCTCATCAAGCAATGGCGGCCGCCATACAACATCCTGCTACGCGACGATAAGTCGTATCCCTATGTGTTTCTTTCAAGTGGCGATTTTCCTCGGCTCAGCATCCACCGTGGCGCCAAGAAAGAGATCGGCCGTTATTTCGGCCCGTATCCAAGTGCCGGCGCGATTCGTGAAAGCCTGAGCTTGTTGCAGAAAGCTTTTTTCGTACGCCAGTGTGAAGACAGCTATTACCGAAATCGCACCCGTCCATGCCTGCAGTATCAGATCAAGCGTTGCAAGGCTCCATGCGTAAACCTCGTTGACGCGGAAGAATATGCCGAAGACGTTCGTCATTCGGTCATGTTTCTGGAAGGGCGCAGCAATGCCCTGGCGGAGGAGCTTTCCAAGAACATGGAAAAGGCCGCTATGGAACTTAATTTCGAGCGTGCCGCGGAGATACGGGACCAGATTGGCATCCTGCGACGCGTCCAGGACCAGCAGAGCATGGAGGGTGGCAGCGGCAACGTTGACATCGTCTCCGCCGTAGTGAGCCCGGGTGGCGCCTGCGTTCATCTAATCAGCGTGCGCAGCGGTCGAGTACTGGGCAGCAAGAATTTCTTTCCTCAGGTTGCCATCGAAGAAAGCGTCAGCGACGTGCTCCAAGCGTTCCTGGAACAGTATTACCTCAGCTCCATGGAGCGCGATCTGCCCTCCGAGCTGATCGTCAATGCGGTACATGAAGACTTCCAAACCCTGATTAGCGCGGTTTCCGAGCTGCGTGACGTCGAGTTGATCATTACCTATCGAGTTCGCGGTACTCGGGCGCGTTGGCAACAGCTGGCGCTAACCAACGCCGAACAAGCGCTCGGCGCGAGATTGGCGAGCCGTCAGCACCTGGCTGCACGGTTCCAGGCACTCGCTGAGGCGTTGGATATGGATGAGCAGCCGAGCCGGCTGGAATGTTTCGACATCAGCCACTCCAGTGGCGAAGCGACCGTCGCATCCTGTGTGGTTTTCGGCCCGGAAGGGCCACTGAAGTCCGACTACCGGCGCTACAACATCGAAGGCGTCACTGCTGGTGACGATTATGCGGCGATGCACCAGGCGCTCTCGCGCCGCTTTAAGAAAGCCGCCGAGGGGGAGGGCAAGCTGCCCGACATCCTGCTGGTGGACGGCGGTAAGGGCCAGATGAACATGGCTCGCGAAGTGCTACAGGAGCTGGCAGTGCCTGACTTGATTTTGTTGGGCGTGGCGAAGGGCGTTACCCGCAAGCCGGGTCTCGAGACGCTGTACCTGAACGATGCAGCACATGAATTTACATTGCCGGGCGATTCACCTGCGCTCCATCTGATCCAACAGGTGCGCGACGAAGCCCACCGTTTCGCAATCACCGGTCACAGAGCGCGGAGAGGAAAAGCGCGTACAACCTCGACTTTGGAAGGTGTGCCTGGCATCGGACCGAAACGCCGTCGAGAACTGCTCAAGCACTTCGGTGGTCTTCAAGAACTCAGCCGTGCGAGCCTTGACGAAATCGCCAAGGCTCCAAGTATCAGTAAAAAGCTTGCCGAGTCGATTTATGCCGCTCTGCACAGTGAGTAGAATCCCCTCCTAAATCCGCGGACCAGTGGTATCGATGAACATCCCAAACATTCTCACCGTGCTACGCGTACTGCTGATACCGATCATCATCCTGTTGTTCTATTTGCCTTTTAAGTGGAGTTATCTGGCCGCAAGCGCCGTTTTCGCCATCGCCGCCGTCACTGACTGGCTGGACGGATACCTCGCTCGTAAACTTCAACAGAGCACACCCTTCGGCGCTTTTCTTGATCCGGTCGCGGACAAGCTGATGGTTGCCGTGGCCCTGGTTCTGCTGGTCGAGGAACATTCGAACCTTTGGCTGACCCTGCCGGCCGCGATCATCATCGGCCGGGAGATCGTGATTTCAGCGCTGCGCGAATGGATGGCAGAACTGGGCGCTCGAGCGCAGGTGGCGGTGTCCAATCTGGGCAAGTGGAAGACAGCAGCACAAATGGTGGCGCTCATCATCCTGCTCGCCAATCCTCCGCTGACGACCGTCTGGGTTGGATTGGGGTATGCGTTGCTCATAGTCGCCGCAGGACTGACACTGTGGTCGATGGTGAATTACCTGATGGCCGCCTGGCCCCATCTCAGCCCTACGGAAAAGAAATAAAAACTTTTTTAATCAAGGGCTTGACGGGGCGTCCTGAAACTATAAAATGGCGCCCGTCACCAAGACGATGCGGGAATAGCTCAGTTGGTAGAGCACGACCTTGCCAAGGTCGGGGTCGCGAGTTCGAGTCTCGTTTCCCGCTCCAGTTTGTTGACGATGACGCCGCTGCATGCGGCGTTATCGTTTTGAGGCCGGTTGGCAGAGTGGTTATGCAGCGGATTGCAAATCCGTGTACGCCGGTTCGATTCCGACATCGGCCTCCAGTAATAAAGAAACCGCAGGCGAAAGCTTGCGGTTTTTTTATGCGTTCAATATGAGTTCAATTTGTAGCTCGCCAAACTTTCGCGTTATCTGACTAGCGTCATTGGCGAAACGCATCCGCTCTAACTCGGAACTGTAGCGCCTCGGGCGGTGACTGAAACATAGAGAGTCTGTTTAGGGGACGTCTATGTCAGATGTAATGAGCTACCTCGCAATTGCGCTTGCCGGCATCGTTATCGTGCTGGATCTGTTAGCAATCATCAGTGTATTCAAAAGTGATCGAAGCGTAGGGGCGAAAGCACTATGGGCGCTGGGCATCGCTATCTTTCCAATACTCGGACTGGTGTTCTGGCTGATCGTCGGTGTTCGCCGTCGGCATTGAATCGACGACGTTGAGCTATTGGTCCATGCCCGCTAAGCCCTATATAGACGCGCCGTTGTGCCGTTCGGGTTGCGCCTTGACCAGAGCCTCGTTATAGTCCTGCGCCGCGATTGTGATCGCGCATCACCGTCCCGCCCGGATGGCGAAACTGGTAGACGCAAGGGACTTAAAATCCCTCATCCGAAAGGGTATGCGGGTTCGATTCCCGCTCCGGGCACCATCGGGACACACTGATACCTTGGTATCTAAACCGGCCATCGCAGCCGGTTTTTTCGTTTTGAGCCTCAATCCCCGACGCCATTGGCGCATTGCATGTGACCAGTGGCAATGCATCTTCGTGAACGCGAGACCGTCTCACTCCTCTTATCTGTAAGCATTCGCTGCGCGAAGGAGATCAAGAGATGGGCAACAAACCAGATGATCTATCGACCCAGAATAACGATGCATCAAGGTCTGAACGTGTTCCGATAGATGACGTGATCGTCCCTGGCTCGCCACCGCCACTAGGATCCGAGCGGACGGATGTCAACCCTGGCGGCGAAGCCGGAGTGGACGAGCTACCGCAAAATGACGGCACTACACCACGAAACAATCCCAAGGAAGGGCAGGTGATGGGCGGTGTGCCTGACATCGATCCAGATAGTGCAGAACTGGATGACGCGCCGAACCCACGTTAGTAATCGCGCAATAAAAAGCCCCGCACGAGGCGGGGCTGTAGGCGTCTAGCCAGTCGTTCCGTTGTCCTTTGATTCGCATGCCTGCGAATGGTCCTTTTCGGGCCTCCCTGTCCCGCTGCGCCTCCTGCGCTACTGGTGAACAGAGTAGGGGAGGCACGAGCAAAGCGAAATCATCTAACTTCACCGCTGTGGGTCAGCCAAAGCTTACGCGCAGTAGGCGATCAACGCATCGGTGTAGCAAATCGAGCGAGACATTCAGCTAATGTTCAAAAACACTTATCGCATCAGCCTTACCGTAGGAGCCGTACTGACACTGGTTGGCTGCAGTGGTTTTGAGACCGTATCGCCAGCGCAGCCGTCCGATGAGTACGTTTTCGCCTGCGACAAGGCCGGCCAAGCAGGTTGCAGGACTCGCGCGGATGAAATCTGCCCAGGAGGCTACGACACGCTCAGCAGTGAGGAAGATTTTGAACGAAAGGAAATGCGAGTCAGATGCCTAGGCGGCGTCAACCCGCCGTAGCGAAGACGGCCAGCACATGGGCTGGCCATTCACTAGCGACGATTACTGAGCAGAGTCGAGCAACGCCTGTGCTTGTTCAAGAACCTGGAGTGACTGGGTGTGATCTCCCGCTTTATGCAGCTGCTCTCCTTCCGCTCGTAATTCCTTTACCTTCTCCAGCGTTGCCGGATCGCTTGGCGGATTGCTTTCTAATTGCTTGTCGATCTTGGCCATGTCCATTGGGCAGTGCATTGCCCAGACTGGCGCAGATAGAGCGGCTGCTGCGATGAATAAGAGTAAGCGGCGCATTATCTTATCTCCGGTTGAGTGGCATTCGTGAGTATAGGAGCGGTGTGGAAACCGTGCGGCTTTTCGATATAAGGTTGTGGAGCGCTCAGTTGGTGAGTGTTGCGATAGTTATCGTACAACTGCTGGGCTATGATAGGCCCCAGTCCGCTTCATAGAGATCGATGTGTCCATGGAAAACGAGATCGCTCAGCCACGTGTTCGCCGTAAACACCGCAGCCTCGCACAGGAACTTGTGACCGAGCTGTCGCAGCAGATCCGCGACGGCGTCATCAAGCGCGGCGACAAGTTGCCTACTGAGTCAGCGATCATGCAGGCCCAGGGAGTGAGCAGGACGGTTGTGCGTGAGGCAATCTCGCGTCTTCAGGCGTCTGGCTTGGTTGAGACTCGCCATGGCATTGGCACTTTCGTGCTCGATACTCCGAGCACCACCGGCCTACGCATCGACCCGGCCACTATCGGGACGCTACGTGACGTATTGTCGATTCTTGAGCTGCGGATCAGCCTTGAAGTCGAGTCCGCCGGCTTGGCAGCGCAGCGACGGACTCCTGAGCAATTGGCGGCAATGCGCGACTTTTTGGATTCACTACAGCGAAGTGCAGCGCTTTCCAGTGAAGCGGCCGTGTCGGACTTCCAGTTCCATTTGCAGATCGCCGAAGCAACCGGCAACCGCTACTTCACGGACATCATGAATCACCTGGGCACGGCGATCATTCCTCGCAGCCGGCTCAACTCCGCGCGCTTGGCTCATGATGACCAACCGCACTATCAGCAGCGCTTGGGTCGCGAACATGAGCAGATCTACGACGCTATCGCTCGTCAGGACGCAGAGTCAGCTCGAGCTGCAATGCGTCTGCATCTGACCAATAGCCGCGAGCGACTGCGTCAGGCTCATGAAGAGGCGGAGACCGACAAGGTCAGCTGACACCGACTCTCAGAGTCGAACCGCCGCCGACCTCGTGCTTCGCTGTCGGTCTCTGCCGATGAGCTTTGTGGATTGAATGTCACCCGTTGGCGCAAGCGCGCCAACTCACCTCGGGTTGGCTTGCTTAGTTCTTGCGGTACGCCAGCAGGACGATTCCTCCGACCACAATCAGACCACCCAGTATCTGCATGGGGGCCAGCAACTGGCCAAGCACCAACCAGCCAAGCAGCATGCCAGCGACCGGCTCCATATTCATGACGGGTGCGTTGCGAGCGATGTTAAGCCGCGGCATGCAGATGAAGAGCGTGGAAAACGCCGCGCCATAGAGAAGTACCAGGCAACCCAATGCGATCCAACCAGCCGTTGCGCTGGGCAGGCCTAGGCCACCTGGTATAACGCCGCTTGCGCCGAGCAGGGCGGAGGCGCCAAACACCACAACTAAGGTCAGCATGCTTCGCACCGAGCCGGCCATGCCCGATAGCTTATGCTCGGTGACCCACAGCGCCAGCGCGAATACCCCGGCTGCGGTAAGGCTGAACAGGATGCCAGCAATCCATTTAGCGTCAGGCGCCTCACTGGTCATTAGACGTGTGGGGACGTCCAGAACCAGTACCAGGCCGACCAGGATCAGTCCCATGATCGCCAGCGCGTGGCGTGTCGGTCTCGGCCCGCCCAGCGCCCATGTGAGCAGTGCAAGCAGGATGGGCGAGAGATTGACGACCAGCAGAGCCAGCGCAACCGGAATGCGCGCGACCGCTGAGTAGATGCAGAAGCTCTGAACCGTAATCAGAAGCCCAAGAAGGGTTTGCCAACGCCACGTGGTGCGACTCAAGCGCAGGGACTCGCGCCTCCAGAATACAAGCGCAGCCAAAGCCAGCAGTGTGACGCCGGCGCGGCAGAGCATGGCCAGCAACAGACCGGTATCGTGATCGAACGCGATGCGCGCGGCGATATGGTTGGCTGCGAACGAGCAAGCCAAGGTGGCCAGAATCAGTACGGCAATATGACGTGGAAACGGTGTAGCAGCTTGCATCGGGTCAATCCTGTGTTAAGCAGCATCACGGTGTTCGGGCGCCGTTTGCAACGGCGGTGGCAGTTGTTTCATTGCTTGATCGTTCGGGCCTGCAAAGCAAAAACGCCGCCCGGGTGGGCGGCGTCGGAGTTTGCGTTATTGGACTATCAGAGCACCACGCTGGGCAACCAGAGTGAGATCGCGGGGATATAGGTAACCGCGAGCAGCACCATGAACAGCGCCACATAGAAGGGCAGCAGTGCCTTGACGGTGTTCTCGATAGTGACCTTGCCGATCGCCGCGCCGACGAAGAGTACCGCACCTACCGGTGGCGTGATCAGTCCGATGCCGAGGTTCACCAGCATGATCATGCCAAAGTGCACTGGATCGACACCAATACCGGTGATGACAGGCATCAGAATCGGCGTGAGGATCAGGATCAGCGGCGCCATGTCCATCAGCGTGCCAAGGACCAGCAGCATCATGTTGATGCACATCAGGATCACATAGCGGTTGTCCGACAGGGTCAGGAACATCGTGGTGATCTTCGACGGGATCTGCATCAAGGTCATGATGTAGCCGAAGCTTGCCGCGAACGCGATCAGGATCATCACCACCGAGAGGGTACGAACGGTGCGGTGCAGCAGCTTCGGCAGCTCGCGCCATTTGTAGTCACGGTAGATGAACATGGTGACGAAGAAGGCCCATACCACCGCGATGGACGCTGATTCGGTCGCCGTGAATACACCCGAAAGAATGCCGCCCAAGATGATGACCATGGTCATCAGGCCCCACAGCGCTTCGACACAGATCTTCAACGCCTGCTTGAGCGGAACGACCTCGCCCTTAGGGTAGTTGCGTATCCGGGCAAAGATCAGACACATGGTCATCATCACGGCGCTGAGCAACAAACCAGGCCCGATACCGGCGATGAATAGGGACGAGATCGAAACGGTGCCGCCAGCGGCCAGCGAATACAGCACCGAGTTATGGCTGGGTGGAGTCAGCAGCGCCTGGACAGAACCACTGACAGTAACGGCCGTGGAAAACTCGCGAGGGTAGCCCTTTTTCTCCATTTCCGGGATCAACACCGAACCTACCGAAGCAGTGTCCGCCAGTGATGAGCCGGAAATCGCGCCGAAAAAGGTCGACGCCATGATGTTCACCAAGGACAGGCCGCCGCGCACGAAGCCAACCAGTACCGCAGCGAAAGCCACCAGGCGCCGGGACATTCCGCCCTCGGCCATGATCGCACCGGCCAGAACAAAGAACGGAATTGCGAGCAGGGAGAACTTGTTGACGCCGCCGGCGACCTGGATCATCACCGCATCGAACGGAATATCAATCCACCAGGCGCCGATCAGCGCTGACATGCCCAGCGCGTATGCCACTGGCATCCGCAGCAGAAAGAGTACGGCAAAGCTGCCGAGTAGAATCAGCGCGTCCATTTACACGGCCTCCTTGCTGTCTTCGACCAGCTCGTAATTGACCGCACGTCGGTGGCTCTGGTCGCCGAAGATAATGCGTTCGATGACAAACAACAGCGTGATAGCGCCGCCGATTGGGATGGGCGAGTAAGTAATGCCAACACGAAGGGTCGGCAGCGTGCTCATGAACTGATTCCAGGTCGCGATGCACAGCTTGATGCCCCAGATGGTCATGAACAGGCAGATGATGCCCATCAGGATCTGTACCAGCAGTTCGATATGCCGATGCAGATGTTCAGGCAGGCGGTCGGTGAACATGGTCACCGCCATATGCGCGCCGGCGCGGTAGCTCGCCGCAGCGCCGAGAAAGGTAAATATCACCATAAGCAGAATGGCCACGGGTTCAGGCCAGCCGCCACCAGAGCCCAGCACGTAGCGCGCGAAGATCCCCCAGGGGATGATCATGGACATGACCACGATGGCCAGTCCCGCGACCCAAACACAGGTCTTGTAGATCGCGTCGTTGACGCGCAGCAGCGTGTTTTTCATCAGACTTCACCACAGGCGCGGCGGCGAGCGAAGCTCGTCGCCGCGAGGTTTTTCAGAGGGAACGGATTACTGAACGGCTTCGATACGCTTGATCAGCTCGGCGTAAGGTGCGCCGTACTTTTCGCGAACCGGGGCGGTCGCATCGTAGAAGGGCTTCTTGTCGACTTCGATGAAGGTGACGCCTTCTTCCTTGAGCTTGGCTTCGCTGCTAGCGGTCTTCTCGTCCCACAGCTTGCGCTCTTCCATCTGCGCTTCCTTGGCGTATTTCATGACGATCTCCTGCTGCTCCGGGGTGAGCTTGTTCCAGGTCGTCTTCGACATCACGATCGGCTCAGGAAGGATCAGGTGACCGGTTAGCGAGTAGTTTTTCGCGGCGCGGAAGTGATTGTGCTCAAGCATGGTCGGCGGGTTGTTCTCAGCACCATCGACCACACCGGTCTGCAGGGCGCTGAAGATTTCGCCGGTGTTCATCGCAACGCCCTGGGCACCCATGGCGTTCAACGTATCGATGAACAATGGGTTGCCCATAACACGGATTTTCATGCCCTTGAGGTCTTCAAGGTTACGCACGGGCTCTTTGGTGTAGAGGTTGCGTACGCCACCGTCCATCCATGCCAGGCCGACCATGTTGAAATCGGAGTTGGTGATCTTGTCGAGGATTTCCTGGCCAATCTCACCATCGATAACTTTGCGCATGTGTTCGTGATCGCGGAACACAAACGGCATGTTGAAGGCGTTGACGTCCGGAACGACCGGGCCGAGTGTGCCCAGGCTGACACGGGTCATCTGCACCGCGCCGAGTTGAACCTGTTCGACGACTTCTTTCTCCGAACCCAGCACGCCGCCTGAGAACATGCGGAACTTGAGTTCACCGTCGGTGGCTTCTTCGATTTTCTTGCCCATGTTTTCCTGAGCGACCACGGTCGGATAACCGGCAGGGTGGATCTCAGCGATTTTCAGCGTCATCTCCGCGTAGGCGGTGCTCGACAGGCAGAAGGCCAGCGGAAGTGCAGCGATGAGCAACTTGCGTTTGAAGTCCATGTGAATCTCCGTCTTGTTTTTGTTGGTATGCAGCGTTGCGAGCGTCAAGACCGGGACACTGCGTGCCCGTCCTTATGGGTGAAGCGTTAGCGGAAGCGGGGTTCCTCCAGTCCGGCGACGCCGGGTTGCAGGGCGAATACGCCACCTGCCAAGGGCTGATCGGAGAGATCACCGCCCGGGCGGATGGATGTGACAAACAGGGTGTCGAGGCCGGAGCCACCGAAGGCGCACATGGCTGGCTTCTTCACTGGCACTTCCAGCGAGCGATCGAGGCGTCCATCCGGGGTGAAACGGTGGATAAGGCCGGCATCGTTACCGCAAATCCAGTAGCAGCCATCAACATCAACCGCCGCGCCGTCGGGTCGACCGGCGTGCAGGTTCATGTCGACGAACAGCCGGCGGTTGCTCGGCGTGCCACTGTCGATGTCGTAATCGAACGCCCAGATGGCCTGCACGCTGGGGTGCGAGTCGGAGAGGTACATGGTGCGCCCGTCGGGGCTGAATCCCAGCCCGTTGGGTACGATGAAATCCTGCAGCTGAGCCTCGAGTGATTCGCGGGCAGCCGAACCATCGATCTGGTAGAGCGCGCCGGCCCGAGTGCCAGCGGCCATATCCATAACCATGGTGCCAGCCCAGAAGCGGCCCTGGCGGTCGCAGCGCCCGTCATTGAATCTCATATTGCTCGCGCCATGCTGCACGCCAGCAAGGCGGGTGCTGCTGAGTGTGCCGTCGTTCTGCGGGGCGACTTCGAAAATGCCGTCTTCCATACCGGCAACCCAACGATTCGCATCTCCTTCGCGGCGAGCGATACAGGCGATCATCTGATCACCGGTCCAGCGCGTCACGGAAGCATCTGAGGTCTTCCAGCGAAGCAGCTGCCTGTTGGGTATGTCGACCCAATAGAGCGCCTGCTCGGAGGCCTCCCAGACCGGGCTCTCGCCCGTTGCGTTCTGTGCGTCGACTATCAGTTCTGCTGAGTTTGCCATGGCGATTCTCTTGTTATTTTCGCGGCGTGGCGGGAATCAGTCGTCGAACGGGCCTGCTTCGCAGAAGGCGCCACCCTGGTAAATCAGGGCTGGATCATTGGGCGCATAGGGCGGTTGCTGTTCGATTTTTTCGCGGAACACTTCGGAGGTGTCCTGCGGCTCGAAACCCAGATGCGTGGCCATGTGGTTGTCCCACCACAGGTCACGGTTCGCCGAGGCGCCGTAGACAACGGTGTGCTTTACGTTCGGGGTGAACAGCGAGCGCTCGATCAGGTTGGTCAGATCGCGATAGCTGAGGTAGGTGGCCATCATCCGGCGGTTGAGTGGCTCGGGGAACGAGGAGCCGATGCGGATGCTGACGGTCTCGATGCCGTAGCGATCGAAGTAGAAGCTCGCCATGTCCTCGCCATAGGATTTGGACAACCCGTAATAACTGTCCGGACGACGGGGAGCGTTGGCATCGATGGTTTCAGTCTGCTTGTGAAACCCGATCACATGGTTGGAGCTGGCAAAGATCACACGCTTGATGCCGTGCTTGCGTGCCGCTTCGTAGATATGGAATACGCCCTTGATGTTGGCTTCGAGAATTTCCTCGAAAGGACGTTCTACCGAAACGCCACCGAAGTGGGCGATTGCATCAACGCCTTCGCAGAGGGCGTGCACAGCGGCTTTATCTGCAAGATTGCACTGCACCACTTCTTCGTGATCGCCGGTGGGAGCATCCATGGGGGCGATATCGGAGAGGCGGATGATCTTGGCGTAGGGGCGAAGCGTTTCACGTAATACCTTGCCCAATCCTCCTGCGGCGCCTGTCAGCAGGAGGCGATTCAAGGGTGTGGGAGCGGTCGTCGTGCTTGTCATTGAGGTCTGCCCATCGCTTGTTGTTTTTGGTGTCATCGGTTGTCAGATGACTTGATTCGATTATTTCTGCGGTTATGGGCTTTTGTCAACCTGACAAGTCGATTGTTTCAAGCCTGCGCAAGTTGTCTTACTCCGCGGTATCGAGTCTGAAAATAGCCCCCAAAGCCACTGGTTTCGCCGCTTAAAGCACTTATCTTGCGCCATGAAAGGGTCACGCTAGCGAGACCGTGGGTTTATTCGCATACCACTAAAGTCGAGTGTGGTGCCGTTCTGTAATGGGGCCGAGCCTGACAGCCGCGGGGATTGAGGTTGTATGATGACATTGCGACGCTAGCCGGACCGTTCTCTTGAGTGGAACGCAGTGCAAAGGGGCACGTTTGGCAAGCATTCCGAACCTGAACGAGGACAACCGATGGCTATTCAACCGAACACGGTGCTGGCAGATGATGGCATCTGCTGGGTCAAGCTGCGGACAGTAACCTTGCCGCTGCGCAAGGCCGTCAGCGATGCAAAGGTTTTGACCGGGCGGCAGAAGCCCCTTGAGTCAGTCAGCCTGCTGTTTGCGGAAATTGAAACCAGCCAGGGGCATAGCGGGCTCGGCTTTAGTTATAGCCTGCGTACGGGAGGCCCAGCGCAATATGCCCATGCTCAGGAAATCGCGCCGCTTCTGCTCGGGGAAGACCCCAACGACATTTCCCGACTCTGGAGCAAAATGATCTGGGCCAGCGCATCGGTCGGTCGTGGCGGCGTTGCGGCGCAGGCAATTGCCGCAATCGACACAGCGCTGTGGGATTTGAAGGCACGGCGTGCAGCGCTACCGCTGTCCAAATTGCTTGGCGCGCACCGCAGTGCCGTGCCTTGCTACAACACCTCGGGTGGGTATCTGCAAGCATCCATCGATGAAGTGCTCGACAAGGCTACCCAGTCGCGGGAGCGCGGCATTGGCGGCATCAAGATGAAGGTCGGCCAGCCGAACCGACGTATGGATCTGCAGCGCGTCGAGGCCTTACGCAAGCATCTAGGCGAAGACGTACCGCTGATGGTTGACGTCAACCAGCAATGGGACCGCATCACCGCACTGCGAATGGGGCGCGAGCTCGAGCAGTACCAGCTCGAATGGATCGAAGAGCCGCTAGACGCGCACGACGTC
Source organism: Pseudomonas sp. 10B238 (assembly GCF_000970615.1). Lineage (NCBI taxonomy): Bacteria > Pseudomonadati > Pseudomonadota > Gammaproteobacteria > Pseudomonadales > Pseudomonadaceae > Pseudomonas > Pseudomonas sp. 10B238. The sequence continues at coordinate 356,375 of NZ_KQ033927.1, read as the reverse complement.
GCCGGTCACGCCGCATTGGCGGCACAGCTGGATACGCCGATCGGTACAGGCGAAATGCTCACCAGCGCTACCGAAGCGCTGGGTTATGTCGATACCGGCGCGGTGGACGTGATCATGCATGACGCCCCACGCCTGGGCGGTATCACGCCGTTTCTCAAGGTGGCGCATGCGGCCGAGCAGCGCGGCATGGTTATGGCCCCACACTTCGTCATGGAAATTCACCTGCATCTGGCGGCTGCCTATGAGCACCAAACCTGGGTGGAGCACTTTGAATGGCTGGAGCCGGCATTCAATGAGCGTCTGGAGATCCGCGACGGGAAAATGATCGTCCCGAACCGACCCGGTTTGGGGTTGAGCCTGAGTGACCAGATAGGGGGGTGGACGCTGGCTGAAGTGGAGATCGGTAAGCGCGCCTGAACGAAACACCGCGCCCTCAGGCGCGGTCTCGAAACCGCTTGAGTACCGCTTAGCCCAGCGCCGCGGGCTAAGCAGCGCTGACTCAGGTTTCCTGCAGCTTGGCCGCAGTATTTTTTCGGCTACGCAGCGCGCTGAACAGGTGCCAGGCCACCGATGCCAGCGCCAGGAACAGGAATGTCGCGGAAATGGGATTGCTGAGAAAGCCCATGAAGTTGCCGTCGGACAACATCAAGCCACGCCGCAGATTCGTTTCAGCCATTGGCCCCAAGATGAAGCCAATAATGAACGGCGCGGCCGGCATCCCGCCCTTGACGAAGCCGTAACCAATCAGGCCGAACAGCAGAATGGTCCAAACGTCGAACACCCGACTGCTCAGACCGAACGCACCCACAACGCAAAGCACAAGGATGATCGGCAGGAGGATGTGCTTGGGCACCGCCAGCAGCTTGATGAAGATGCGCAGACCGTAGAACTCCAGAACCAGCATCATCACCGAGGCGAGAATCAGCGCGGCGAAGATGGTGTACACCAACGCACCCTGGCTGATGAACAGCAGCGGGCCCGGTTGGATGCCATGGATCATGAAGCCGCCGAGGAGAATCGCGGTCACGGTGTCGCCCGGAATGCCGAGCGTCATCAGCGGAATCATGGCGCTACCGATGCCCGCGTTGTTGGCGGTTTCACTGGCGACGACCCCTTCCACAGCCCCCTTGCCGAACAGTTCGGGATGCTTGGAACGCTTTTTCGCGATGATGTAGGACACGATGTTCGAGGTACCCGCACCGATGCCCGGCAAGATGCCAATCCCGATACCGATCAGCCCGGAGCGAAACGCGTTGGGAATCTGCCCGAAGAACTCCTTCAGGGAGAACCCAAAGCCTTTCACGCCTTTCATGCTCACTGAGGCGATCTTGCTTTTGTGTGCCGCTCTGCCGGTCTCGGCGATCTTGATCACTTCCGCCACGGCAAACATACCGATCATCACCGTCAGCATGGCGAAACCGCCGTTGAGGTTCGGTGAATCGAATGTGAAGCGGCGGATGGCGTCGACCGGGGCGATACCCACCGTGGAAAACGCAAAACCAAGCGTGCCAGCGTAGATGCCTTTAAGCAGCGAGCCGGTGGACAGCGTGGCGATCAGCGTCAGTGAAAAGATTGCGATGGAAAAGTATTCATGGGGCCCGAAGCGCAAGGCAATTTTTGCCAGCGAGGGCGCAATGGACATCAGCGCAACTATGCTGAAAATGGTGCCGAGAAAGGAAAACACGACACCGACGCCCAGCGCCTTCAGCCCTTCGCCTTTTTCCATCATCGGGCCGCCGTCGAACGTCGTGGCGATGGAGGCGGGCGTGCCGGGAATCTTCAACAGGATGGCGGAGATCAGGCCGCCGGAGGTCGCGCCGATGAACAGTGCCACCAACAGTGACAGGCCCGCGGCAGGGCCCATGGTGTAAGTCAGCGGCAAACACAGCGCGATCGCCATGGTAGCCGAGAGCCCAGGAACCGCACCGAAGACGATGCCCACGGCAACGCCAAGGGTGATCAGGATAAAGATATAGGGCGAGAAAACCGCGCCAAAGCCGGCCTGCAGTAATTCGAACATGGCCGCCTCCTAGATTTTCAGAAAGCCGGTCGGGAGCATCAGATCGAAGCCCTGCCGGAAGGTGAAGAAGATCAAAGCGGAGGTCACCACCGCGATGACGATGTACGTGATGTGGTTGACCTTCTGCTCGCGCGGTGTGATGACGATGAACTGCGCGTATAGATAGAGCACGGTCATGATTGGGAAGCCGACCTTTTGCAGCAGGGCAACATAGACCGCGATCAATCCGAGCGTTTTGAATACCGTTGGATAGTCCGGCGGCGTTGCAGCCGATGAGTCAGCATCCGCATCGGGATCAGCGGGAGGCTGGGTTGCCTTGGTCGCGGTCAACAACTGCAGCGCGCCCAGCAGGCATAGCCCAACGGATAACACGTAGGGAACGGTGGAGGCGTCGATAAAACCTTTGCGCGGAAGATTGATCGTCAGGAACAGGTAGAACAGGCCGGCACCCAGCATCAGGGCTCCGACCAGTAACTCCTTTCTCTTGTAGGTATCCATGGGACTGCTCTCGATTCAGAGGGAAGGCTGCCGGGCGCAGCAACTACGCCCGGCATCGTGCCGCGGGCGTTACTTGCTCTGACGCAGTTCGTCCTTGTACTTCATGAAGTCTTCGCGGGTGTTCGTCAGGCGGTCGATCGACTGGTTGGTATCGAAATAGCTGACCGGCTGCTTGAAGGTCTTGCGCAGCTCTTCCTCGTACGCAGGCATCTCGGTGATCTGTTTCACGATGCCTGACATCTTCTCGATGATTGCCGGATCAGTACCGTCCGGGAACGCCACGATGTAGGGCTTCTCCATGACGAAGTCGACGCCTTGCTCCTTGAACGTCGGCACGTCACCGAGCAGTGGGTTGCGCTCCTCGTTGGGCTGGCCCAGGGCAACCATCTCGCCACTGGTCACATAATCCTGCACCGAGCCGTAGCTGATCGCAGCGAGGTCGATACGATCACCCAGCAGGGCGACGACTTTCTCGGAGACTGTGCCAGCGTCGACCATTTTCAGCTTGGTGTCGGTCAGGCCTTCGAACATCAGACCCTGCAGGTGGGAGTAGCTGCCCATCTCGGTGCCGTAGGTAACGCTGCTCGGCTCGGCTTTGGATTTGGAGATCAGGTCTTCCAGCGTCTTCAGGCCTGAGCTTTTCGAGGCAACGAATACGGTGCCTTTGTCCACACCCGCGATACAGCAGATATCGAAGGCGTCCAGGCTGTCCTCGGTCAGGCCGGCGACCTCATTGACGATCATCTGTCCGGTATGGGTGAAAAGGATGGTGTTGCCATCCGGATCGGCCTGCTTGACCTGTTCGGCTGCGAGCGTTCCGCCACCGCCAGCGACGTTGGTGATGACCATCGCCTTGCCGGTGAGTTTGGTGAAGTACTTGGCCATGGTGCGGGCGTTGAAGTCGGTGTCGCCGCCAGCGTTGGCGATGACGACGACCTGTACCGGGCGAGTGGGCCATTCGGTTTCAGCAGCAAAGGCACTGCTGACGGCAGTGGCGAGAAGGGCGGAAACGAGGGAGGCGCTGATAGCTTTTTTCATTGTATGTCTCTCCGGTGGTTGGGGTTGCGGCGCTTCTTTGATCTTCTTGTTAGCGGCCCAGGCTTGGTTGCTTGGGGTCGTACTTCCAGCCAGGTACCAGGTACTGCATGGCCATGGCATCGTCTCGGGCGCCGGTGGCGACCTTGTTGTACAGCTCATGGGCGGCCATGATCCGGTCCATATCCGGTTCGATGCCAAGGCCTGGCTTGTCCGGCACCTGAACCGCGCCGCCAACAATCTGCAGCGGTTCACGGGTCAGACGCTCCTGGCCTTCCTGCCAGATCCAGTGGGTGTCGATGGCCGTGATGTTGCCCGGTGCTGCGGCCGCAGCATGGGTGAACATCGCCAGCGAGACGTCGAAGTGATTGTTCGAATGCGAACCCCAGGTCAGACCGAACTGCTCGCACATTTGCGCCAGTCGTACTGAGCCCTGCATGGTCCAGAAGTGTGGATCGGCCAATGGGATGTCGACCGCTTCGAGGCGCAGCGAATGGCCCATCTGACGCCAGTCGGTGGCGACCATGTTGGTGGCGGTGGGAATGCCAGTAGCGCGCTTGAACTCGGCCATGATCTCGCGACCGGAGTAGCCGTTCTCTGGGCCGCACGGGTCTTCTGCGTAGGACAGGATATGGCCTTGGCCTTTGCACAGTTCAACGGCTTCGGCCAGTGACCAGGCCCCATTGGGATCAAGCGTGACGCGGGCGTCAGGGAAGCGCGACTTGATGCCGGCAATCGCCTGCATCTCTTCGCTACCACGCATTACACCGCCCTTGAGTTTGAAATCCTTGAAACCGTAGCGCGCCGTAGCGGCCTCAGCCAGCCGGACGATGGAGGCCGGAGTCACCGCTTCCTGATGACGAATGTGGTACCAGTCATCCGCCGAACCGGTACCGGCCAGGTAGGGCAGGTCGGTACGGTTGCGATCTCCTATATAGAAGAGGTAAGCCAGCATTGGCACGCTGGCGCGCTGCTGGCCGCTGCCGAGCAGCTCGGCGACCGGCACATCGAGATGTTGACCGAGCAGGTCGAGAAGGGCGGCTTCCACCGCTGTGATGACATTGTCCAGGCGCAGATTGATCTCATGCGGCTGCTTGAGGACTGCCGCTTCCGCTTCGGAGGTGACCTCGTGTTGCGTAGCCTGCGGGCCCGTCGCTGACCCGCCAGCAATGCCGCGACGCAATGCGTTGAGTATCCCGTTGTAGCGGCCGATCGGCTGGCCAAGCACCAGACCTTTGGTTCGCTCCAAGGCTTGCCTGATGCCTTCGCCACCCGGCACTTCGCCAATACCGCTGCGGCCGGCGCTGTCCTTGAGGATCACCAGATTGCGAGTGAAGTAGGGCGCGTGGGCACCACACAGGTTCAGCAGCATGCTGTCGTAACCCGCAACCGGGATGACTTGCATCTCCTTCACTACTGGCGTCGTCGCCGTTCGAGTGTCTTGCATCTGTCGTCTTGCTCCTGATTGTTTTTATGAGCGAATGTAGGTGGCAGCGCCTATCGGCGGGATGGGTTCTCTAAAGGTCGATGGCCTGCTCAGGCTCGCGGGTCATGATCAACAGACCCGCAACGAAGGGCGGGTTTGACTGCGCGTGCCGCGGCCTGCAGCGGCTGCGGTCGGAGACAATGGCCCCGTGACGCTGACCGGCCGCCGTGGCGACTACGTTCGATGGATTAACCAGGGTGCGACAGAGCGGGGAGTTTGCAAGGCGGCATACCGCTGATTGATTCATGGCTTTAAGGCTCTGGTTGTTGTAAATGTCATACGTTGTCGTATGACTTGTTGAGATTTTTATCAGCGCGTTTCATCGTTGTCAAATCGGTGAAACAAACTAATCGGCCCGTATGACCGGTCGGTCATTTATTTGTTTCAATAGGGTCGAGCCAGATTCACGTCGTGGCATTTCATCGGCTAGCGTTGTCAGCGCAAGCAAGAAGCCTGAGCCGCATGAGGACCGAGACGGCGAGGCAATAATCTTCGATAAAGAGGTAGCGCAGCCATAAGTTGTACGATAACGTATCTCCAAGGCCGAGGCCCTACTTCATCTACTCTTAGATTCACAGGATGCTCGAACAATGAACCCACAAGAACTGAAGGCCATCCTCTCTTCTGGTTTGCTGTCCTTTCCGGTCACTGACTTTGACCAGCAGGGCGACTTCAGCCGTGCCGGCTACATCAAGCGACTCGAGTGGCTGGCACCTTATGGCGCAACAGCGCTGTTTGCCGCGGGCGGTACGGGCGAGTTCTTCTCGCTGACCCCGCAGGAATACCCGGACATCATCAAGACTGCCGTCGATACCTGTGCCGGTCAGGTGCCCATCCTCGCGGGTGTAGGCGGTCCGACCCGTCAGGCGATCGCCTACGCTCAAGAGGCTGAACGCCTTGGTGCGAAAGGGCTTTTGTTGCTTCCGCATTACCTGACCGAAGCGAGCCAGGAAGGCGTCGCTCGGCATGTAGAGGAGGTGTGCAAGTCGGTCAACATTGGCGTCGTGGTCTATAACCGCAACGTCTGCCGCCTGACCGCGCCGCTGCTCGAGCAACTGACCGAGCGCTGCCCGAACCTGATCGGCTACAAGGACGGTCTGGGCGACATCGAACTGATGGTCTCCATTCGTCGTCGCCTCGGCGAGCGCCTGACCTACCTCGGCGGTCTGCCGACTGCAGAAGTCTACGCGGCTGCCTACAAAGCGCTGGGCGTACCCGTGTACTCATCGGCCGTCTTCAACTTCGTGCCGAAGTTGGCCATGGACTTCTACGGTGCCATTTCTCGCGACGACCACGAAACCGTCGGCAAACTGATCGATGATTTCTTCCTGCCTTATCTCGATATCCGCAACCGTCGCAAAGGCTACGCGGTCAGCATCGTCAAGGCTGGCGCGAAAATCGCCGGTTACGACGCCGGCCCTGTTCGTGCACCACTGACGGACCTGCTGCCGGACGAGTACGAAGCGCTTGCCGCGCTGATCGAGAAGCAGGGCGCGCAGTAACGTACGTCAGACCTATCACTCGCCCCAACCGCCGTTAACGATGCCTTCATTCATACCAGGCAGTGCGGCGGACCTCACGAAGGAGAGCGCTACGTGGCAGACGCAAAGCGATATGACAACTACATCGATGGCCAATGGGTAGCTGGCAAGAATTACCAGGCCAACATCAACCCGTCCGATCTGTCGGACGTTATCGGCGAATATGCCCAAGCGGACGCTTCGCAAGTCGAAGCCGCCATCGCTGCAGCGCGCAAAGCATTCCCGGCGTGGTCAACGTCCGGCATCCAGGCACGTGCCGATGCACTGGAAAAGGTCGGTTTGGAAATCCTCGCTCGCCGAGAAGAGCTGGGCAACCTGCTGGCCCGTGAAGAAGGCAAGACCCTGCCGGAAGCCATCGGTGAAGTGTCCCGTGCCGGGAACATCTTCAAGTACTTCGCCGGCGAGTGCCTGCGTCAGGCTGGCGAGACCCTGCAGTCGGTCCGTCCGGGTGTCAGCGTTGAAGTCACCCGCGAGCCCCTGGGCGTGATCGGCCTGATCACCCCGTGGAACTTCCCGATTGCCATTCCTGCTTGGAAAATTGCGCCCGCGCTCGCCTATGGCAACTGCGTGGTGATCAAACCAGCCGATCTGGTTCCAGGTTGCGCCTGGGCCATCGCTGACATCATCTCGCGCGCAGGCTTCCCGGCCGGCGTGTTCAACCTGGTGATGGGCAAGGGCCGCGAAGTCGGCGAAGCCATCGTCAACGACAAGCGCGTCGATGGCGTCAGCTTTACCGGCTCGGTCGGCGTTGGCCGTGGCATCGCGGCGACCTGCGTCGGGCGTCAGGCCAAGGTTCAGCTGGAAATGGGCGGCAAGAATCCGCAGATCATTCTGGACGATGCCGACCTCAACACTGCCGTAGAACTGGCGACGCAAAGCGCGTTTTACTCCACCGGCCAGCGTTGCACCGCCTCCAGCCGCATCATTGTGACCGAAGGCATTTACGACCGTTTCGTCGAGGCCATGATCGAGCGCATCAAGAAGATCAAGGTCGGTTCGGCATTGGAGCAGGGCGTGGACGTCGGCCCGGTCGTATCCCAGGCGCAGCTCGATCAGGACCTGAAGTACATCGAGATCGGCAAGCAAGAAGGCGCACGCCTGGCCTGCGGCGGCGAGCGCGTCAGCTGCGGCACTGAAGGTTACTACCTGGCGCCGACTTTGTTCGTCGACAGCACCGCCGACATGCGCATCAGCCGGGAAGAGATTTTCGGCCCGGTCGCCAACGTGGTGAAGGTCAAGGACTACGACGAAGCGCTGGCCATGGCCAACGACACCGAGTTCGGTCTTTCGGCGGGCATCTGCACCACTTCGTTGAAGTACGCCAATCACTTCAAGCGTCATTCCCAGGCCGGGATGGTGATGGTCAACCTTCCCACCGCTGGCGTGGATTACCACGTGCCGTTCGGCGGTCGCAAAGGCTCGTCCTACGGCCCGCGCGAGCAGGGTCGCTACGCCCAGGAGTTCTACACCACGGTGAAAACCACCTACATCGGCTGATCTGCCGAGTCGTCCTGTGACGCGTAATTCGCCCGAGTCGCTCAGCGGCTCGGCGATTCGCGTCGGCGGCAAACAGATCGATACACCGCAACGCGGACCATAAGAACAAAAGAGAGACGCATATGAACGATTCTACGAATCAAGGTGCTCCGGTCATCACCGAACTTCGAGTGGTTCCGGTCGCAGGGCAAGACAGCATGCTGCTCAACCTGAGTGGCGCTCATGGTCCGTACTTCACCCGCAACATCCTCATTCTCAAGGACAGCGCCGGCAATACAGGTGTCGGCGAGGTCCCCGGTGGCGAGGCGATCCGCAAGACGCTGGACGACGCTCGCGCCATTCTGATCGGGCAATCGGTCGGCAATTTCAATGGTCTGCTGAACCAGGCGCGCAAGGCATTCGCCGACCGCGATGTCGCGGGCCGCGGCTTGCAGACGTTCGACCTGCGCATCGCCATTCACGCCATCACGGCGATCGAGTCGGCGCTGCTCGATCTGCTCGGCCAGCACCTCAACGTGCCGGTTGCCGCACTGCTTGGTGACGGACAGCAGCGCGAAGAAGTCGAAATGCTCGGTTATCTGTTCTTCATCGCAGATCGCAACAAGACCGACCTTGGCTACCGCGACGAGTCGAATGCCAGCGATAACTGGTTCCGCATCCGCAACGAAGAGGCCATGACGCCCGAGACGGTGGTGCGTCAGGCCGAAGCGGCATACGAGCGCTACGGCTTCAAGGATTTCAAACTCAAGGGCGGCGTGCTGCCAGGCCACGAAGAGGTCAAGGCGATTCGTGCCCTGGCCGAGCGCTTCCCCGATGCCCGCATCACACTGGACCCCAACGGCGCCTGGTCACTGGCCGAGGCCATCAATCTGTGCAAGGACCTGCACGGCGTGCTGGCCTATGCCGAAGACCCTTGCGGTGCCGAGAATGGCTACTCGGGGCGCGAAGTGATGGCCGAGTTCCGCCGCGCGACCGGTCTGCCGACCGCGACCAACATGATTGCCACCGATTGGCGGCAAATGGGGCACACCGTTCAGCTGCAATCAGTCGATATCCCGCTGGCAGATCCGCACTTCTGGACCATGAGCGGCTCGGTGCGGGTTGCGCAGATGTGCAACGACTGGGGGCTGACCTGGGGATCGCACTCCAACAACCACTTCGACATTTCGCTGGCGATGTTCACCCACGTGGCCGCGGCCGCGCCGGGCAAGATCACCGCGATCGACACCCATTGGATCTGGCAGGACGGCCAATACCTGACCCGCGATCCGCTGCAGATCGTCGGCGGCAAGGTCGCTGTGCCGGCCAAGTCGGGCCTGGGCGTGGAGCTGGATGAAGATGCGCTGCAGAAGGCTCATGAGCTGTACCTGGCCAAAGGCCTGGGCGCTCGCGACGATGCCATCGCCATGCAGTACCTGATTCCGGATTGGACGTTCAACAACAAGAAGCCGTGCATGGTGCGTTGAGACCAGCGCGAGAAACCGCGTTAGGGCGGAGTGGGCGGCCAAGGGGAAATACCGCGGCCGCGGAGGCGAGTAGGGTGGGCTTCAGCCCATCGCTTGCAGCCCAAACATTCACCTTGGTGGGCTGAAGCCCACCCTACCGCGCTGCGAACGAACCAGACCAGAACAACAACCGGCCTGACCGGAGACCGATATGAACGACACCGTGGAACTGATTCAGCATCAAGATTCACCGCGTTACATCCGCCTCAACGATGCGGACAACGTGGCTGTGGTGGTTAACGATGGCGGTGTGCCGACCGGTGCCCGGTTCGAGGACGGGCTGGTCACGGTCGAATCAGTGCCGCAAAGCCACAAGGTTGCGCTGGTGGATATTGCGATCGACCAGCCTGTGCGCCGCTACGGACAGATCATTGGTTATGCGCTAGAGCCCATTGCGCGAGGGTCCTGGGTCAAGGAAACGCAGCTGCGCATGCCCTCAGCTCCACCCCTCGACAGCCTGCCAATGGCCGATGCTGTCCCGGAGCGCCTCGAGCCGCTTGAAGGCTTTACCTTCGAAGGCTACCGCAACGCAGACGGCACGGTTGGTACGCGCAACGTGCTCGGTATCACCACCACCGTTCAATGCGTGACGGGCGTGCTCGATCACGCTGTTGCGCGCATTCGTAAGGAGCTTCTGCCGAAGTACCCGAACGTCGATGACGTGGTCGCGCTGACCCACAGCTACGGTTGCGGCGTGGCGATCAATGCCAAGGACGCCTACATCCCGATCCGTACCGTCCGCAACCTGGCGCGCAACCCCAACCTCGGCGGCGAAGCGCTGGTCATCAGCCTTGGCTGCGAAAAGCTGCAGGCAGAGCAGGTGATGCACGAAGGCGACGCATCGGTCGATCTCAGCGAACCCTGGCTGTACCGTTTGCAGGACTCCAATACCGGTTTCGGCGAGATGATCGAACAGATCATGGCGCTGGCCGAGTCGCGTCTGCAAAAGCTTAACCGCCGACAGCGCGAAACCGTTCCGGCGTCAGAGCTTGTGCTGGGCATGCAATGCGGCGGCAGCGATGCCTTCTCGGGAATCACCGCCAATCCAGCCTTGGGCTACGCCTCGGACCTGCTGATCCGCGCAGGCGCGACAGTGATGTTCTCTGAGGTCACCGAAGTGCGCGATGCGATCTATATGCTCACGTCGCGCGCTGAAACGCCGGAGGTTGCCGAAGCCTTGGTCCGCGAGATGGACTGGTACGACCAGTATCTGGAGCGCGGCGCAGCCGATCGCAGCGCCAACACCACGCCTGGTAACAAGAAAGGCGGGTTGTCCAACATTGTCGAGAAGTCCCTTGGCTCCATAGTCAAATCCGGCAGCAGTGCGATCAACGGCGTACTCGGCCCAGGCGAGCGGTTCAGCAGCAAAGGCCTGATCTACTGCGCGACCCCAGCCAGCGACTTTGTCTGCGGCACGTTGCAGTTGGCGGCCGGCATGAACCTGCATGTGTTCACCACCGGGCGCGGCACACCATACGGTCTGGCCATGGCACCGGTCGTGAAAGTCTCTACCCGCACCGAGCTGGCCGAGCGCTGGCCTGACCTGATCGACGTGGATGCCGGACGCATCGCCACTGGCCGTTCCAGTATCGAGGAGCTGGGTTGGGAGCTGTTCCACTACTACCTGGACGTCGCCAGTGGGCGCAAGAAGACCTGGGCCGAGCAGCACCAGATCCACAACGACATCACCTTGTTCAACCCTGCACCGATCACCTGAACCCAGCTATGTCAGCGCATCGAAGCGGTGCGCTGTTCCATGATCAGTCGCAGGAGAACGAGATGAGTGCGCTGCCGGATGACTTCATTCGCGAGATCGAAGCGGTCGTCGGTGCCGTCGGCATGGTCTGTGATGCCGAACGCATGCAGAGCTACCTGAGCGATTGGCGGAATGCCTACCGCGGTGAAGCCGCACTGGTGGTGCGTCCGGCCAGCACCGAAGAGGTAGCCGCCGTAGTGCGGCTGTGCAATCAATACGAAATTGCACTGGTACCGCAAGGGGGCAATACCGGGCTGTGTGGCGGTTCGATTCCGGACGCCAGTGGTACTCAAGTGGTGCTGTCCCTGACGCGCATGACCGGCATCCGCGAAGTCGATACCGAAAACGAGACCATTACTGTCGAGGCCGGCGCCATCCTGCAAACCGTACAAGAGGCCGCTGCCGAAGTGGGGCGGCTGTTCCCTTTGTCCCTCGGCGCGGAAGGCAGTTGCACCGTGGGCGGTAATCTCGCAACCAACGCCGGCGGCACTGCCGTGCTGCGTTACGGCAACATGCGCGATCTCACGTTGGGCCTGGAAGTAGTGCTGCCGGACGGGCAGATCTGGAATGGCCTGCGCGGACTGCGCAAGGACAATACAGGGTACGACCTCAAACACCTGTTCATCGGCTCGGAAGGCACACTCGGCATCATCACCGCAGCCGTGCTGAAGCTATATCCTGCGGTGCGCAGCGTGACGACGGCCTGGGTTGCATTACCCAGCGCGCATGCAGCGGTGCAGCTGATCGGCATCATCCGTGGTCTATGTGGCGATCGGCTGACCGGGTTCGAGCTGATGTCGCGACTAAGCGTTGATTTCGTGCTGCGTCACGTCGGCGCTTGCTCCGATCCCTTCACCGAAACTCATCCTTGGTATGTGCTGATCGAGCTGAGCGACACCCAACCTGATGCGCCGCTCAACGAGCTGCTTGAACAGGGGCTCGGCGGAGCCCTGGAGCGTGGACTGGTGACCGATGCCGTACTGGCCAGCAGCGAGGCTCAAGTCGCGGCGTTGTGGGCGATGCGTGAGGGAATTTCCGAGGCGCAGAACCATGAAGGTCCAAGTCTCAAACATGACATCAGCGTGCCGGTGAGCTGCATTCCGGCGTTCATTCAGACGACCGATCAGCGCTTGCTCGACCAGTTTGCGGGCGTGCGCATCGTCGCTTATGGCCATGTCGGTGATGGGAACCTTCACTACAACGTCAGCAAGCCGGTCGGGTCTGACGATACGGCCTTCAAGGCGCAGCAAGACGCGATCATGCACGTCATCTACGAGGCCACTACTCGGTTTCAGGGCAGCATCAGCGCAGAGCATGGGCTGGGTCAGGCCAAGCGCGCCGCGGCCAAGCACTACAAGGACCCGCTGGAACTGGCGCTGATGCGCGCGATCAAGACAACGCTTGATCCCAAAGGCCTGATGAACCCCGGCAAGGTGCTCTGACTTCGCCTCCACGCGTTCCCACTTTTCGAGGTAATCACCGTGACCTGCATACTCCAAATCGGCCCCCTGACTGAACGTTTCAACCGTGGCCTTGCCGCGGAGCATGAGGTGCTGCGTTTCTGGGAGGAGGGTGCCGATGCGTTGGTTAACCAGAATGCTCAGCGCATTGATGTCGTGGTGACCTCCGGTCGTTTCGGCTGCACGGCGGAGCTGATCGAGCGCCTGCCCAACCTGCAAGCGATCATCAGTTTCGGCGTCGGCTACGACGCCATCGACGTGGCGGCAGCGCGCGCACGCAACATCCCGGTGAGCAATACGCCAGACGTGCTCAATGATTGCGTGGCGGACTTGGCCTTTGGGCTGATTATCGACAGCGCCAGGCAAATGTCCCGTGCCGACCGTTTCGTACGCGCTGGCGAGTGGCCCTCCGGCGGCCTGCCGCTTGCGAAGCAGGTGAGCGGGAAACGACTGGGCATCGTCGGCATGGGGCGCATTGGTGAAACGGTCGCCAAGCGCTCCAGTGGTTTTGATATGCAGGTGCGCTACCACAACCGTCGACCGGTAGAGGGCAGTGCCTATGGATATGAATCCAATCTCGTCGAGTTGGCGCAGTGGAGCGACTTTCTCGTTCTGACCTGTCCTGGTGGCGAGAGCACCCGCAACCTCATCAATCGAGACGTCCTTGAGGCGCTTGGATCGAAAGGTATTTTGATCAACGTTGCCCGCGGCTCGGTGGTGGACGAACCGGCATTGATCGAGGCGCTGACTGAAGGACGGCTGGGCGGGGCGGGTCTCGACGTTTATGCCCAGGAGCCCAACGTACCTCAGGCCCTTGTCGATCTGCCCAATGTCGTGCTGCTGCCGCACATCGGCAGTGCCACCGAGGAAACCCGGCTGGCAATGGAAGAATTGCTGTTGGCCAATCTGCGTGCGTTTCTTGAACGCGGTGAGCTGCTGACGGCTGTCTGAGCGCACACACCCGTGCGAATCAGATGACAGGCGGCCTCGGTCGCCGATGGCCCTGGCCAAAAGCCTGGGTCAGATAACTTCAGAGCAACATCATTAGGGCGCCGAACACCGCGAGCCACAAGCACGCGGCCGCGAGGCGCCATTTCAATTCAAGTCAGCGAGCAATTCGGCTCGCCTAAGAGGCCGTGCGATGCCTGAACTTCAACCGAATCTGACCGAGGTCGAGCTTCTGCGCGGCCCGCTGAGACTGTCGGTGTGCCCCGGGCTGGGCGGTGCAATCACTCAACTGAGTATCGATGGCATCGATCTGCTGCGCCCTTGGGACGGCACGGACAGCGTCCGGCGGACGGGCTGCTTCGTCCTTGCGCCCTTCTCCAATCGAGTCGGCGATGGCGCCTTCGAGCATGACGGTCAGCGCTACCCGTTGCGCAGTCTATCTACTGAACATCCTTTACCGATTCACGGCGTCGCCTGGAAGCGTGCGTGGACGATAACGGAGCAAAGCCCGACCAGCCTTTGCCTGACGCTCATTCATCGGCCCGAGGGCGAGGGCGTACTTGACTGGCCGTTCGCGTTCGAACTCGAGCACCAGATCAAACTCGACGATGGCGGCGTTGCGCTGCAACTGACGCTGCGCAACATCGACAACCGCTCGATGCCCGCCGGGCTTGGCTGGCATCCGTATTTCCTCCGGCACGACGCTTGTTGGTTGCGGTTCGATACGAGTGCGGTCTGGCGCAACGACACCCGAAACCTGCCATCACAGAAGACGCCCATCCCAACGGAATGGGACTTTTCAACGGAAGCGCCGCTGCAGGAACCCGGCCTGGACACCTGCTTCGTTGGGCGTACCGGGCACGTTACCATCCACTGGCCGAACGAAGGGGTAGAGCTGACCATGCATCCCAGCGAGGCACTCGATCATCTGGTCGTGTTTACGCCGCCGGCAGAGATGGGCTTCTTTGCGGTCGAGCCGGTTTCTCATGCCAACAATGCGCTTAGCATGGACGATCCGGCCGCGAACGGCATTCGTACACTCGACCCCGGCGAAACCATGCAGGTCAGTTGCAGGTTTTCGATAGCGCGCGCCTGATCCGCCGGTACCTGAATCACTCTTTCAATCGCTGGCTGGGCGACAGCTCTTCATTGCCGCACGGGATAGCGAGCGTAGATAGCTGGCAGGCGCTCAAGCGCCAGGGCTCGCCGTTCTCACCTTTGCAGCCTCGCTTCTCCTGCGTCACGTAAAAGGGCGGTGTGGCTCGCTGGTTATCATCCCAACTGTTTGTTGGCCTCTTAACGCATGGCAACGACGTTCGGCAGTCAAAAAAAAGCCCGTCACAAAGACGGGCGAAGGTTTCCGCAACAGGAGCGAGGAGTGTTGCGTCCAGCGTGGTGGTGACGCTTAGAGAATCGAGATCGGGTAGTTAATGATCAGACGATTCTCGTCGAACTCGTTGGAGCTATAGTCACGACGCATGCTGGAGTTGCGCCACTTGATGTTCAGGTTCTTCAGTGCACCGCTCTGTACGGTGTAAGCCAGTTCCGACTCGCGACCCCATTCCTCACCGTCATCGCCGGTAGCGGTCCGGATGTTGTCGCCGCTGATGTAGCGGTTCATCAACACCAGGCCTGGAATACCAACGCCAGCGAAGTTGTAATCATGACGGAGCTGCCACGAACGCTCTTCAGCCGCATCGTAGGCAGAGTTGAAGCTGTCGTTCGCTAGCGACCCGCCGCTGGTTCCGTTGACGCGCATCCACTGATCACCGCTGACTTTCTGCAGACCCACGTAGAAGGTGTTGGCACCGGCTTGCAGACCGAACAGACCGGAGTAGGTCTTGTTGTCCATATCCCCAGCCAGGGCGCTGCCTTCATCCTTACCGGTGAAGTAGCCGAGGTTTGCAGTAAAAGCAAGGTCCTCTCCGAGCGGCTGTACGTGCAGCAACTGGACGTAGCTCTGCTGGTAGATGTCTTCGAGACGGGCGTGCCATAGGCCGACCTTGGTCTTGTCTGTGAACGAGTATTCACCGCCAGCGAAGTTGAAGCGATCCGAGCTGGCACCGCCGAAGAACATGTCTTCCATGCTTGCGTCATCACGCGTGCTGTTCTGACGCATCTGGCCGCCGTATAGAGCCAAATTCTTGATTTCCTTAGAGGTGACCATACCGCCCTGGAAGGTTTGCGGCAGCGAGCGGCCATCATCGGCACGCAGCACCGGCACAACGACCTGCCATTCACCGACACGCAGCTCGGTTTCCGACATTTTTGCCTTCGCGGCTACCGCTATCCGGCCGAAGTCATCTGCAGGATGGCGATCAGCACCAGTGCCGTGAGTCGGAAGCAGACCTGTACCGTAGGTGCCGCCACCGCCGTCGAGCTTGACTGCCAGGCCCGCTAGCACATCGACGCCAAACCCGACAGGCCCAGGCGTATAGCCGGACTGAGCATTCAGAATGAAGCTCTGGGTCCATTCTTCAGCCTTGTTCTGGCCGCCGTTATAGGCCGGGTCGACAAAATTACGATTAATGTAGAAGTTACGAGCGTTCAGCGTGACTTTGCTGCCTTCGACAAAGCCATCCGCAGCGTGAGCAACGGCAGGAATGCCAAGTGCCAGCGACAGAGTGCCTGCAAAAACGGCGGCAGACAGAGGATTGCGTGGGGTCATTGTTGTTGTGCTCCCTTTTTTAAGTAGTCCACCCGTGCGGCCAGAGCCCAAGACGAGGGGGGTGTAGCGTGGCCGCAGATAAAGCGACGCTCGCCGAAACAACAAATACGTTATCAGTTGTCATACGACGTATCGGATTATGGCCGCCGAGCATCGCTTGTCAATCCAATTTGTAAAGAATTGTTAGGGTCTTCGACTTTCGTCTAGTGCCGTTTCAAAGGGGTTGGCTGGGTAAGACCCGGCAAAGTCCTGGATCGAATAGCTCAGCCGCTGAAGCGCAGGGAGATGTGATGACTTGTAAAATCGATGAGGCTAACTTGGAGATCCCCACCAAGCAGGCAATAGTCGTCTGATCTCTCGTCTGCCGAAGCGGTCATCGATCAGGTGTACGACGCCGACGTCGTCCGTGGTGCGAATGACGCGGCCGGCAGCCTGCACCACCTTCTGCAACCCGGGATATAGGTAGGTGTAGTCGTAGCCCGTGCCGAACAAATGATCCATCCGCGTCTTCATCTGCTCATTAACGGGATTAACCTGCGGCAGTCCCAGCGTGGCAACAAAGGCACCAATCAGCCGCTTACCCGGCAGGTCGATGCCCTCGGAAAAAGCACCGCCCAGCACGGCGAAACCAATACCGCAGCTCTCATCCGTGAAACGCGCAAGGAAGGCGTTGCGCGCCCCTTCATCCATGCTGCGCGTCTGCTCCCAGTAGGGCAGCTCAGGGTGTTGGGCACGGAGGAGGCTAGTGACCTGTTGTAAGTAGTCAAAGCTGCTGAAGAACGCCAAGTAGTTGCCAGGGCGCGTCTGATACTGCTCGGCAAGCAGGTCGACGACAGCTTGAAGCGAGGCGCTGCGATGCTGGTAGCGAGTGGAGATGTGCTGTGCAAGGCGTATCTGCAACTGCTCCGCGCGAAACGGAGATTCGACGTCGACCCATACCCGATTGGCCGGCACGCCGAGGGTGTCGGCGTAAAAGCGCTGCGGTGTCAGGGTCGCGGAAAACAGTACGCAAGAGCGGGTCTCACGAATGCGGGGGGCCAGGAAGGGGGCGGGAATCACGTTGCGCAAGCAGAGGACAGATGCTTTGGCATTGCTGCGGTCGTGCGCTGGCAGCAGCGTGCAGTCGATCAGTGAATGGTCGCCGAACAGCTCTGCCAGTTTGCAGAATTGCATAGCGTCGAAGTAGGCCGACTGCAACGCCGAGTCAACCCCCGCAGGGTTCTCGCCGAGATAGTCGGTGATTGCGCTTACGGCTTGCTGAAGCGCGTTGATGAGCACCTGCGGCAGCCCTGGCAGAACCTGATAGGCGCCTGCCTGCAGGCGGTGCACATCGCCCCAGCAACGAAGCACGCGTTCGATCGGCTTCTTCAACACGATCGGAAGAGTTTTTCGTAATCCCTTGAACGTAAGCAGATTAAGTTCGGCGCTGTACATCGACCGGCCGCGTTCGAGCAGATTGTGCGCCTCGTCCACCAGCACCCCGATGCGCCACTGGTTGAGCAACGCCAGGCTGTAGAGCAGAGCGCTCAGATCGAAGTAGTAGTTGTAGTCACCCACCACCACATCAGCCCAGCGGGCCATTTCCTGGCTCAGATAGTAAGGACACACCTGGTGCGCCAACGCCACCTCGCGCAGTGTTGTCTGATCGAGAAACGGGCGAGTAATGGCCTCGTCGCGTGCGGCCGGGAGCCGGTCGTAGAAGCCGCGAGCGAGCGGGCAGGATTCACCGTGACAAGCCTTGTCCGGGTGTTCACACGATTTGTCCCGCGCGATCAATTCCAACACTCGCAGAGGCGTTTGCTGGCCCCCCAGGCTGTCGAGTGCATTCAACGCCAGCTGCCGCCCCGAGGTTTTAGCGGTGAGGAAATACAGCTTGTCGAGCTGCTGGCCGGGCATGGCCTTCAGTTGCGGAAATAGAGTAGCCAGGGTCTTGCCAATACCAGTCGGTGCCTGAGCCATCAGGTGGGTACCGGTGCACGCGGCCTTGTATACCGCTTCGGCCAGTTGCCGCTGGCCGCTGCGAAATTCACCGTAGGGGAACGTCAGGCTTCGCAACGCCTGGTCACGCTCGGCTCGGTGGGCCAGTTCCTGATCAGCCCAGGCGATGAAGTATTGGCATTGGGTTTCGAAAAAAGCCCGAAGGTGTTCGGCGGTACAGGTTTCGACCAGCAGGGTTTCCTTCTGGCTGACCACATCGAAATACACCAGCGCGATCTCCAGCGACTCCAACGTGCGCGCCTCGCAGAGCAGCCAGCCGTAGACCTTGGCTTGCGCCCAGTGTAGGTAACGGTGGTTGGCCGGCTGCCGGGCGAGGTCACCGCGGTAGGTCTTGATCTCCTCCAGTCGATTCTTCGTCGGGTCATAACCGTCCGCACGACCGCGGACGGTGAGGTTGCGATAGTTGGCTTCGAGCGTGACTTCTCGCTCGTACCCATCGCCGCGCCGCGACGTGACCGTGGCGTGTCCGGCCATGCCTTCTAGCGCGGTAGGCGAGGGAGTGAAACGAAGATCCAGATCGCCTTGTTTTGCGGTGAATTCGCACAACGCACGGACTGCGACCCGATAACTCAAGGTGCGGCCTCCGACCACTGTACGTAGCAGACCGCGATCGGCACCTGATGACGCAACGCAAAGTCGATCCAGCGCTTCTGATTGTCCTGCAACCGGTCGCCTGGGCCTTTTACTTCGATCAATCGATAACGCTGCTCGCCTGGCCAGAGCTGAACGAGGTCTGGCAGACCGCTACGATGGTTGGGTACGTCCTGCAGGATGCGCTGAAAAAAAGCATGCAGATGTTCGGCAGGGATGCACACCAGTGCCAGCTCCAGCAATGCCTCGTCAAACAGGCCCCAGCTGACGAAGTGCGACTGCAGTCCGAACTTGTCCCGAAACGCGCGACGAATGCAGTCACGGTACTCGCCAGTGCCGAGTCTGCTCAGACACTCGTCGAACAACCCTGCCCGGCGAGCATGGAAGTCAGGTCGCGTGAGATCGGCCGGGCCAGCGTGAAACGGGTGAAAGAACGCACCGGGCAACGGCGCAAAGATGACATCCCAACAGAGCAAGCCAAGCAGCGAATTGATCAGCGCGTTTTCAACGTAGTAAACCGGCGCATCGCTTCGGCTGAGGTGTTCACGCACGGCCTGTTCGACGCTCATCCCCTCGGGCCGAGGCAGGATCAGATCTATGCGCTCTGGTTGTATGAGGCTCACACGGCGCGTGATGGGTTCGCCCAGTGCTCGCCGCAGGCGCGGCAGGATGCGTTGCAGTTGCTGGGCTTCGTGCTCGCTTTCAGGTGCAGCTTGCGCCGTCAGCGCGAGTCGCATGGCGGCTTCTGGTTGGCCGCAACGCTCCAGCACGCGGATCGCACGTTCGCGAGCACCCGGATAGCGGTTGGCTGCATGCAGGCGCAGCGCCAAGGGCAAATCACCGTTGCGCTCGCACTGCCTGGCGATGCTCAGCAGCAACTTGCCGCGGCGATTTTCCAGCCATTCATTGGCGTACGGTGTCGATGGGATGTCCTGCAGGACCGCTTCAGCGGCGTCACCCGCCTCGAAGCGTTCACGGCAGCGATGCAGATGCAGGTAGGCATCCACATCGGCGCGTTCATGGAAGGCCCGTGAAGCGGGGGAGAAGGCGACTCGCTCGTAACGAAAAATACCCAGGTCGGCGAGAACGAACTCGGACCAGTCTTGATGGATGTTGCCGAAGAACATCAGCCGCAAGCGGTCGCACAGATCGCCAATCGTCAGCGCAAATGCTGCATCGTCAAAACCTTCACACCAGCTGGCGAAAGGCTTTGGCTGGGAGTGCTCGGCCAGCATGGCCTCGAGCAAATCGGCCTTGCGCTGGCCGTTGGTTGCAGCATTGCCGCATACACGAAGCAATTCGTCTTTTTTCAACAAACCGAATAGCTGAGCCACATCCAGCATTGGATTAGTCTCGACCCAGCCGTGCTCGATGAGTGCGACGGATGCCTGCATCGGGCAGCCAATCTCTGTGTAGCGCAGCTTGCTGGCACGAAACAGCGTGCCCTTACGCATCACCATGCGCACCAGCAAGGCCTGCGACGCTTGTGGAACCTGGTGGAAACGGTCGAGAAACGCGCGTTCGTGATCGTGCAGCAGATCACCGTGGCGCTCACCAACCCAGGCGAGCACTTGGCGAAAGTTGTCGAGGTAATAGAAGGGGTTTTCCAGCGCCTGGCGCATCGAACGTCCGGTTCGGTCGAGCATGGGCACAGCGGCCCACAAGGCTGTGTATTTATACAGTTGCCGCGGGTTTTGGCAATGCCTGGACGATCAGCGGTGACGGACCGTAGGCTCGGGAGCACGCCTCGGCGTAGTGGCGCTCAACCCAACCGCCGGCTAGCTGGGTTGAGCGCAATGAGGATCAAACGGTGCGGGAAAAACGGCCGCGCTGTTCACCGCCCAGGTAGGCATCGAAGGCCATGGCGACGTTGCGCAACATCAATTGACCCTGGGGCAGCAACACAAGGGCGTCGTCGTTGATTTCCACCAGCCCGTCGGCGATATGCTCGTCCAGCTTGGCCAGTGAATCGGCGAAATACGCCTTGAAGTCGATGCCGTAGCGCTGTTCGATTTCGGCGTAATCGATGCGTCCATGGCACATCAACGAAACGATCACGTCACGGCGCAAGCGGTCGTCTTCACTGAGCTGGTAGCCACGGTGCACCGGTAACATGCCTTCGTTCAGCCGTGCGTAATACTGCGAAAGCTCCTTCACGTTCTGGCTGTAACTGTTGCCGACCTTGCCGATGGACGAGATGCCGAGGCCGATCAGGTCGCAATCGGCGTGGGTCGAGTAGCCCTGGAAGTTACGTTGCAGCGTGCCGTTGGCGCGGGCGAGGGTCAGTTCGTCGTCTGGCAGGGAGAAGTGGTCCATGCCTATATAGACGTAGCCCGCATCGGTCAGTCTTTGAATGGTCAGTTCCAACAGCTCCAGCTTTCGCTCGGGCGGCGGCATATCCTCCGGGCGAATCAGCTTCTGCGCCCGTACGAGATCTGGCAGATGCGCATAGCTATAGGCCGCGATGCGATCCGGGCGGATGTCGATGATCTTGTCCAATGTAACGCCGAAGCTTTCCACGGTCTGCAGAGGCAGACCGTAGATCAAATCAACGCTGATCGACTTGAAATGGGCATCCCGTGCGGCCTGAACCAGTTCCCGGGTCTGTTCCTCGGTCTGGATGCGGTTGACTGCGATCTGCACCTGTTCGTCGAAGTCCTGCACGCCGAAGCTCAAGCGGTTAAAGCCCAGCTCGCGCAGTTGATGAATCTGAGCCGGGGTAACGGTGCGCGGGTCGACCTCCAGCGAAAATTCGTGATTGTCGCTGTCGTCCATGTTGAAGGCGTCGTGCAGTGTCGCCATCAGATCAGCTAGCTGTTCGCTGGTGAGGTAGGTCGGTGTACCGCCGCCGAGATGCAGCTGAGTCAGCTTGCGCGAACGATCGAACAGCGAGGCCTGCATCTTGATCTCGCGCTTGAGGTAGTCGAGGTATTCGACGGCGCGATCAGTTTTGTGGGTAATGATTTTGTTACAGGCGCAGTAGTAGCAAAGGCTTTTGCAAAACGGGATATGGATGTACACCGACAGCGGCTTGGGCTCCGCCGCCACATTGGTCGACTGCGCGGCACTGCGGTAGTCGTCCATGGCAAAGGCCTGATGGAACTGGGGAGCAGTGGGGTAGGACGTGTAGCGAGGACCGGGACGGTCGTATTTTTCGACCAGGGCGCGGTTAAAGCTCGGCGTTTGGTCCATGTAGGGTTTCACCTTGATTGCATGATTGTAAGTGGCTGGGTCGGGCAGTGCCCGCCGCAGCCTGCGACATCTTGGCGCGAATTATCGCGTTTCCCCGGCCTGCCTGGGCCTGTCCCAGATCAAGAACGGGCCAGGCTGAAGCGCGGGCGCCAAGCGGTCAATACATGAATATTAGGCCAAGCAGCCGAGCTGCGTGTGCTCGGCTGCCTGTCACCCTTGATTACAACCGGAACTGGCTAACCAGACGATTCAGCTCGGCCGCGAGCTGAACCAGCTCCTCACTGATCTGCGAGGTTTGAGATGCGTCAGCCAGGGTAGTGTCAGCAATGGTGCTAATCGTGGTGATGTTGCGGTTGATCTCTTCGGCAACCGCGCTCTGCTCTTCGGCCGCTGTGGCGATTTGGGTGTTCATGCCATTGATGGTGTTCACTTCACCCGCGATCACGGTGAGGCTCTGTGCGGTCTTGGCTACACAGTCCGAACCCGAGTGAGCGCGAACCTGCGCCCCTTCCATGGCCTGTACGGCGTTACGCACACCGTTTTGCAGTTGCTCGATGGTGCGCTGGATTTCTTCGGTGGACTTCTGTGTGCGCGAGGCGAGGGTGCGCACCTCATCAGCGACCACAGCGAAACCACGGCCCTGTTCCCCGGCGCGGGCGGCCTCGATGGCAGCATTCAGTGCGAGAAGATTGGTCTGCTCGGCGATGCCGTTGATGACGCTCAATACCATGCCAATGCTGACACTGTCCGTTTCGACCTGCTTGATCACCTGCGCCGCTTTCTCGATGTCCTGAATCAGCACCTCGATACCATCCAGCGCCTCGGTTGCCAGCGCGACGCCAACTCGCGATTCCTCATCGGCACCGCTCGATGCAGACGCGGTCTCGTTAGCATGCCGCGCCACCTCCTGAACGGTTGCGCTCATTTCATTCATGGCCGAGGCAACCATATCGGTTTCGCTGCGCTGTTCCATGACTGCAGTCTGGGTCTTCTCGGCGACGCTCGAGACTCGATTCGACACCTCTCCCAACTGGTGGGTTACAGCGGCCACCGCCTCCAGGCTGTTACGGAATTTGAAAATCATGCGGTTAAAGGCAGTGCCCATGGCGCCGACTTCATCCTGGGCGTGAACAGCGACAGTACGGCTGAGGTCTTCGTCGGCAGTCATCGCCTCCATGGTGTGCCGCATTTCATTGATGCGGCTGATAATCACCCGGCGGATGATGTAGCCCATGACGATCAGACCCGCCAGTAGAAGCAGCGCCTGGATCACGGCTGAAGTCAGAATGTTGCGATGCACCTCGCCGTCCAGTGCGGACAGGTCATAGCTGATGCGGACTGCCCCCATCACTGTGTTTTGCGGGACCTGATGGCAGGTCAGGCAATTGGTGCCGCGGTAATCCTGTTGCGCATGGATCGGATTGATCACTGTCAGCACACGCCCATTCGCACCATCGCTCACTTCGACGGTGGCGTCGCCGGCAAGCGCACGTCTGTCCAGCTCGTCCTTGGGTGCCTGATGCTCGAACCCAGGCCCGAACAGCTTGGTTACCGGCTCGCCGCGGACGATACGTGCATCGATGACTCCCGGCCGGGCAAGGATCTTGTTACGCAGCACCTCACGCTGGCCCATGGTGCCGGTCAGCATCATGGTGTTGATACTGTCGAAATAGGAGTCAGCCGTATCCTTAGTCTGTTGTTCCACGACATGGAGTATCAGCTGTTTCTCTGAACCCGCCGAATAGAAGAGGGAGGCTGCCAGGACCAGGGCGAACACCACCAACAGGGCCAGGTTGATTTTTGTTTGAACGGACATTTGCCGAGCTGGGGAGGTGCTGTTCATCCTGTTCCTTAGCTACTATTACACGAAAACGAAACCTTCGCCGGGGACGCGACGGACCACTGCGGGCCATCTGGCTCAGGCTTAGCCGCTTTATCTGCCTTAACCTATCGGCCGGAAACCCCTTCGCTTAACAAGGTTTTTCAACTGCCGGCCGAGTGAAGGCACCGTGCCACTAACGAGGCCGGCGACATCCTAGTCGCTGTTCAACGACGCAGAGCCATGACCCGCGATGAAAGGAAATCAATTTCCAATTCTGTTGATGTAGATCAATAAAACTCGAAAGGCCATCGCGCGAACTGCGACGCTTATCTCTCTGCGCTGGTCTCCGTTGGATCATTCGGTCGCGGAAGGCCATTCACGAGCTACTCCGTTCTCGAGGCGTTTGGCGACTGCAGCGGCAATCTTTTTCGTTAAGCCGCTTGGCAATTTCTGCTAGTCAGGCCACGCTATGCCGAAGCCATGTCAACAGCCATCCGTCAGGTTGCTGGCATGGCCGAATTAGCCCAGCCGCAGTCGAACCCCGAACCGTTTCGGCGGTCGTAGCCTCTAGTCAGTCGCCGTTGGCGGGACATGCAGGGTATGGCTGCTGACCGATCCAGGCGCAGTGCATCAATCGGACTCATCTTTTCAAGGACTCACATGATCAAGAAATGCCTTTTTCCTGCGGCCGGATATGGCACGCGCTTCCTTCCTGCAACCAAGGCTATGCCCAAGGAGATGTTGCCGGTAGTGAACAAGCCCCTGATTCAATATGGGGTTGAGGAGGCACTGGCTGCTGGGCTGAGCCAGATTGCGATTGTTACCGGCCGCGGTAAGCGATCCCTGGAAGACCACTTCGACATCAGCTACGAGCTCGAACATCAGATCCGCAACACCGACAAAGAAAAGTACCTGGTCGGTATCCGCAAACTGATCGATGAATGCAGCTTCTCGTATACCCGTCAGGTCGAAATGAAAGGCCTGGGCCATGCGATTCTCAGCGGTCGTCCTTTGATTGGTGACGAACCCTTTGCTGTCGTTCTGGCGGACGACCTGTGCATCAACCTAAACGGTGATCCAGTCCTGGCGCAGATGGTCAAACTGTACAACCAGTTCCGCTGCTCGATCGTCGCAATCCAGGAAGTACCACCGGAAGAGACCAGCAAATATGGCGTGATTGCCGGCGAGATGATCCGTGACGACATTTTCCGTGTCAGCCACATGGTCGAGAAACCCAAGCCCGAAGATGCACCGTCCAATCTCGCCATCATCGGCCGTTACATCCTCACGCCGGATATCTTTGACCTGATCGAGCAGACCGAGCCAGGCAAAGGCGGCGAAATCCAGATCACCGACGCGCTGATGCGCCAAGCCCAGGACGGTTGCGTACTGGCGTACAAGTTCAAGGGCCAGCGTTTCGATTGCGGTAGCGCCGAGGGCTATATCGCAGCGACCAACTTCTGCTACGAGAACTTCTACCTGACCGGTAAAGCGTTCTAAGCACCAGTGCTGTGCATAAAGCCACCTTCGGGTGGCTTTTGCGTTTCAGGGAGCGGGCATTTCTTCCGCGCCTGGGCCGAGAGGCTGACCGTAGCTGAACTCGACATAGTGGCCGGCCGGGTCACGAACGCCACAATAGTAGCCAACCGGGTAGGGCTCGTCCCTGGGCTCCCAGATCAGGCAGCCAACCTGACGAGCCCTGTCTGCAAGCGCATCGACCTCCGCGCGGCTCGCCAGAGCAAAGCCGAAATGACTGTAGTCGTTGTCGGCCAGTGCACGATCTTGCCCACCCGGCATGATCACGAAAATAAACTCGCGCTCCTTTCCTGGCTCGGCCATCCAGACGATGCGAGATCCTTTTCCAGCGCGCTCGTGAAACACGTGCATCCCGCAGAATTGCTCGTAAAAGGCGATGCAGGCGTCCAGGTCGGGCACGTGCAACGCGAGATGAGTGAGGGTAGGGCGCATGCGATGCTCCTCCAATGAATCCGGCCAACGGCCTGGGTTATGCTGTGCGATCTACAAGGGAGACAACAGTTCATGGCTTACGACTTCGATCTATTCGTCATCGGCGCGGGTTCCGGTGGCGTCCGTGCCGCCCGTTTTGCTGCAGGCTATGGCGCCCGCGTGGCGGTAGCCGAAAGCCGTTACCTGGGCGGCACCTGCGTAAACGTCGGCTGTGTGCCGAAGAAATTACTGGTCTATGGCGCCCACTATGCCGAAGACATCCACGAAGCCGAAGGCTACGGCTGGACCATCGACGGCGCCAGGTTCGATTGGGCTTCGCTCATAGCCAACAAGGATCGCGAGATCCAGCGCCTCAACGGCATATACAAGAACCTGC
The DNA here is from genome assembly GCF_000970615.1 of Pseudomonas sp. 10B238. NCBI lineage: Bacteria > Pseudomonadati > Pseudomonadota > Gammaproteobacteria > Pseudomonadales > Pseudomonadaceae > Pseudomonas > Pseudomonas sp. 10B238. The sequence continues at coordinate 330,014 of NZ_KQ033927.1, read as the reverse complement.
TGACTGACAGCGGCGTCACGCTACTACAGGCCCATGCACGCCTGGTCGACGCCCATACTGTAGAGGTCGACGGCAAGCACTACAGCGCCGAGCACATTCTGATTGCCACTGGCGGCTGGCCGTTCGTGCCAGAGATTCCCGGTCGCGAGCATGCCATCACCTCCAACGAGGCCTTCTACCTAGATGCGTTGCCACGTCGCGTTCTGGTGGTGGGCGGCGGCTATATCGCAGTCGAGTTCGCCTCGATCTTCCACGGCTGCGGCGCCGATACCAAGTTGCTCTATCGAGGCGAATTGTTTCTACGCGGTTTCGATGGCGCTCTGCGCGACCACCTCAAGGATGAGCTGATCAAAAAGGGCCTTGATCTCCAGTTCAACGCCGACATCGCCCGCATCGACAAACAGGCAGACGGCACGCTGCTCGCCACGCTTGAGGATGGTCGTACGCTGGAAGCCGATTGCATTTTCTACGCCACCGGGCGCCGACCGATGCTCGACGGCCTGGGGTTGGAGAACGTCGATGTGGCGCTGGACAAGCGCGGCTTCGTTGCCATCGACGAGCAGTTCCGCACATCCACGCCTTCGATACTGGCAATCGGGGACGTGATCGGCAGGATCCAGCTGACGCCCGTGGCGCTCGCCGAGGGTATGGCCGTGGCCCGACAGCTGTTCAAACCCGAGGAGTATCGGCCGGTCGATTACCACAACATCGCCACGGCTGTGTTCAGCCTGCCAAACATGGCGACGGTCGGTTTGACCGAAGAACAAGCGCGCGAACAAGGCCACAAGGTGGTGCTGTTCGAAAGCCGGTTCCGACCGATGAAGCAGACCATGACCGATAGCCTCGAGCGAAGCCTGATGAAACTGGTGGTCGACGCGGATACGGACAAGGTCCTGGGCTGCCATATGGCCGGCCCGGAGGCGGGGGAAATCATCCAGGGCTTGGCCGTTGCGCTGAAGGCCGGCGCAACCAAGCGAATCTTCGATGACACGGTCGGCATTCACCCAACCGCCGCCGAAGAGTTCGTCACCATGCGCACGCCGACAGGGATCTGATCAAACAATCGGAGCTGGTGGCAGCGCGAGCGGCAGCTAACCCCGAACGCATCCTAACAAGTAGGGAGAAGAAGGAGAGGGGGCCGGTAATACCGGCCCCTGTTGCGAGCCCGGACTTCGTCTGGTCGCAGTTATGCCAAGCGCGATCTCGTAATGGTCGATCAGTGCTGCATGTGCTCGTGTCCGCTTGGCTCTGGGGCCTGGTCCTGGATGGACACATCAACGGTCACTTCGCCCGCGTGCTCGAATTCGAGGGTCAGCGGGAAGCGTTCACCAGCCACGAGTGGGGCGCTCAGTTCGAAGAGCATGACGTGGTTGCTGCCTGGCTTGAACTCGACCTGGCCACCGGCAGGCACCTCGATCGAATCGATCTGCTTCATGCGCATCATCTCGCCTTCGTGCACATGGGTATGCAGTTCAGCCTTCTTTGCGCGCGGTGTGCGCACGCCCAACAGCCGATCCGGTGAATCGCCTGGGTTTTGTAACGTGAAATAGACTGCACCGGTAGGTGCGGTGGGCGGCATGGCACGCGACCACGCTTGAGTGGCCTCAAGTGGTGCACCCATCATCTGATGATGAGCATGGTTCTGATCGGCTGCGGTTGCTGACAGGCATGCCGTGCCGAGTGCAACGAGGGTTACCAGGCGAAGCAACATGGAGATCTCCGAGCTGTTTTGGAGCGCAGCACATTAGCATGCTGCGTCCTACTGTCGTTGATCTGCGTCTGCCAGCGTTGCAGAGGCTAGATTCCAAGCGCGCGCGACGTCAGTTGAACTGCGATGCACATTCAACGGAACCTGCAGCGCGGCACCGTTTCTGTTTGAATGACCTACGTAAATTCCTATGGGGAGATGCATCAGCACAATGGAACGCAGTCGCTGGAGTCACAGGTTGCTGTCTGGCGGAACGGAACCCGATCCGCGCTTTACCCTGGCCAACGAACGGACTTTTCTGGCCTGGATACGAACGTCCCTGGCGGTATTGGCGGGTGGTGTCGCGGTCGAGGCCTTTGCCAGCGAAATTTTCCCGCTGGAGATACGCAAGGTCCTGTCGATTTCGCTGTTGTTACTGGCGATGTTCATCAGCTCGACGGCTTGCTTCCGCTGGCTGACCATCGAGCGTGCGATGCGTCACCAGGGGCCGTTGCCGTTTCCACTGTTGATCCCGATCCTGTCCATCGGCGGCACACTGGTGACGCTGGTACTGATCGCCTTTGTCGCATTACGCAACTGATCGATCACCGATGCATATTTCCTTCCGGCGCCGTCTGGAGCCCAAACCAGCGCCACCTCCGCTGCATGAAGACCCCGGTCTGCAACCCGAACGTACATCGCTGGCCTGGGGGCGGACCCTGCTGACGATGATTACAGTAAGCGCACTGTTTGTGCGCTGGATGCCTTACCACGGCACCTTCGTCGCGGTGTTGGTCGCGCTATCCTTAGCCACTGCACTGGGGATCTGGACGACTCAACAGCGACGCTACACACGCAGCGCCAGTGGCGTGAAAAGCGGGCGAATCCAAGCTGATGCACTGTCGGTTTTGTGGATTGGCGCATCGGTCTTTGCGCTTGGCGTGCTTGGGCTCTATACCGTAATTTTCCTGCCAATCAGTAGCTAGGCAGTATCCACAGAGAGGCTTTGATGAGCAGCGCCAATCAACAATTCGCCAGTGACAACTATTCCGGCATCTGTCCGGAAGCCTGGGAGGCGATGGCCCGGGCAAACCAGGGGCATGACCGGGCCTACGGGGACGATCAATGGACGTCACGTGCGGCTGACCATTTCCGCCAACTGTTCGAAACCGACTGCGAAGTATTCTTCGCCTTTAACGGCACGGCGGCCAACTCACTGGCCTTGTCATCGCTGTGCCAGAGCTACCACAGCGTGATCTGCGGCGACATCGCGCACATCGAAACCGATGAATGCGGCGCACCGGAGTTCTTTTCCAACGGCTCCAAGCTGCTGGTGGCGCGAACCGAACAGGGCAAGCTGACGCCTGCGGCCATCCGCGAGATAGCCCTGAAACGCAAGGACATCCATTACCCCAAACCACGCGTCGTCAGCCTGACCCAGGCCACCGAAATCGGTACCGTCTACCAGCCGGATGAGATCCGAGCCATCAGTGACACCTGCAAGGAGCTGGGGCTGCACCTGCATATGGATGGTGCACGCTTTGCCAATGCCTGTGCATTTCTCGGACTGTCACCGGCCGAACTAAGCTGGAAAACCGGCGTTGACGTGCTCTGTTTTGGTGGCACCAAAAATGGCATGGCAGTCGGCGAGGCCATACTGTTTTTCAACCGCGATCTCGCCGAGGATTTCGAATACCGCTGCAAGCAGGCTGGGCAGCTTGCATCGAAGATGCGTTTTCTGTCTGCACCCTGGGTAGGTCTGTTGGAAGGCGGCGCCTGGATGAAATACGCCAAACACGCGAACAGCTGCGCGCAGTTACTGGCCGGCCTGATCGACGACGTGCCCGGCGTAGAACTGATGTTTCCAGTGCAGGCCAATGGCGTCTTCGTCAGCATCCCACCGTTGGCACTCGAAGCACTGAGAAGCCGCGGCTGGATGTTCTACACATTCATCGGTGTCGGCGGCGCGCGCTTCATGTGCTCGTGGGACACCAGTGAAGAACGCGTCCGCCAACTGGCAGACGACATACGCAGTGTCGTCATGGAGCACTAGTAGCTCACCACAAAAGAGAGCCGCACATGCCGTCCCAAAGAGGAGACGTGTGCGGCGAAGCGGCGAAGGTGAAGCTGGATCGGAAGGCAATGTCATGGCTCACATTGCATAATACGCTGTTTAACATAATATACATTATGCGAACCGTACGATCCGTATACAGCGGACTCGCATCAGCTGCTACGCCCACGCTTTGGCTGCTTCTTGATTTGCCCACGTACATCAGGCTTTCGGCTTTCAGTTCACATTCAGGCATCGCTTCAGAATATCCAACCTGTCTGCTGCCTGGTGTTGCGAACCAGGCAGCTGGTGGATTGATACCACGACAAGCAATCTGCTCCCCGTCGTCAATGCTCGGCGCAGAATGTCGGACCGGAATCATCGCAGCGCCGCGAATCGGTTATCCGCATCAGTTACGACATTCGAGCATCCTGCTCAGGCTTGGCCGCCCAACCGCCAACGATGCAACCTGGCAGCCCAGGTCTGTGGACGTTTGGCTGTATGCGCGCGCCGCCAGGCCTCCGCAACCGCGAGGCTGGCCTCAGCCAAGGTCGGATTGATGTGTACGGTACGCCGCAGTTTGTTCAGTCCCAGCTTGTGCTTCATCGCCAACACGAACACGGCGAGCGTTTCACTCGCTCCGTCGCCAACAAGCGTGACGCCGATGATGCGGTCGCGCCCGCGTTCGGTGAGGACCTTGAGGAAACCGCTATTGCCAGCGCTCATCTGCGCCGCTTCTAGCGAATCGAGGTTCAGCAAGGTCACCTCGTATTCCAGTTCAGCCAACTTCGCCTGGGCCTCAGTCAAGCCCACGCTGGCGATTTCGGGTGAGGTAAAGGCCACGCGCGGGACCACTCGGTCGCTGACCATGAAACGGCGGAATCCGGAAAAAAGGCCATTCGCAGCGGCATACCAGGCATGGTGCGTAGCGCTTTGAAAAGAACTGTCCGGACCGGTCACTGCGCCCACGGCATAGATATTTGGGTAGCGCGTAGCCAGGTACTCATCCACCTCCAGGCTACCGTCTTCGCGAGTGTTCAGCTCCAGCGCTTCAAGCCCTAGCTCATCCAGATGGGCTTGGCGCCCCAACGCCAGCAATACCTCATCAAATGGCAAGGAATGGTGTTGCTCCTCGATCAAACAGACCAGGCGGCGCTCGTTTCCAGCCACTTCGACCTGTTGTGGCGCTACCTGCAGCAGAACCTGAACCCCATCCGCACAAAGGGCGTCATGAACAGCTTGGCGTGCCTCTGGTTCGACCGCAGCCAACAACATGTCGCCCTCAACGACCAGCGTAACCTGACAGCCGAGGCGCTGGAACGCCTGTGCCAGTTCACAGGCATTGGCTTCGCCGCCCATGATCAGCAGTCGATCCGGCCGTTGCTGCAGATCCCAGATGCTCTCGCAGGTCAGCGGCTCGACCTTCTCGAGCCCCGGTATTGGCGGGATGACGGGTTGGCTTCCCGTGGCGATGACGATGGCGCGACTGTAAAGGGTGCGATCGCCTATCTGAACCGACCAGGGTGAAGTCAGCTGAGCCCTACCCCGAATCATCTCAACACCGGTGGCCTTGCATGATTCAGCCGTGACCTGCCCTTGTGCCTCGTCGAGCGTGCGGCGCACCTGTTGCATGACTTCAGCAAAGTCAACTTCGGTGTGCATCTGGATGCCCAGCGTACCGCCCTGGCGCAATGCGTGATTCATGTTGGCCGCCCGCATCAGCGCCCTGGCCGGGACGCTGCCACTGTGCAGCGCCGCGCCGCCGAGCCGCTCGCGTTCAACCAATGCGACCCTAGCCTTCATCGAGGCTGCAATTCGAGCAGCGGCCAGCCCCCCGCTCCCCCCACCGACGACCAACAGGTTGTACTCATAGCTCTCCGGCTTCTGCCAACCGCTGTAGACCTGGCGCGCTTTGTAGAGCGTTAACAGCTTGGTAGCGGCCAGCGGAAATATGGCAAGCAGAGCCAACGTCCCGATCAAGCTCGGCGAGAGAATGTCGGAGATTTCGCGGATACGCGCCAGCTGGCGTCCGGCCCCCACATAGATTGCGTGGCCTGGGAGCATGCCTGCCTGAGTTGTCCACCAGAACGTCCACATGCTTACTCGCGTCAGCCCGAGCGCAGGATTCAATAGAACAAAGGGAACGAGAGGTATCAACCGCAGCGAGAAAAGGTAAAAGGCCCCGTCCCGCTCGAGCCCCCGATTGATACTTGCGATCTGTTTGGCGAACCGTTTCTGAATCCAGTCACGTAACAGAAACCGGCTAATGAGCATCGCAACGAGCGCACCGATATTACTGGCAAAGGACACCATCAAGGTTCCGCCGACCAGGCCGAACAAGGCGCCGGCCAGCAACGTCAGCACCACGGTACCGGGGAACGACATGACCGTAAGCGCCACGTAAGCGGCAAAGAACACCGAGCCTGCCCACCAGGGGTGCGCCTGGACCTGGTCTCGCAGCGCCCCACTCTTCGCCTGGATCATTTCCAGCGTCAGGTATTGCTCAAGATCGAACCAGAAAAAACAGGCCGCCGCGACCACAAAAAAAAGCACGATCAGCCAACGGGTGAGCTTCATGGATGCCAGTACTCCGCGGCGCGTTGGAAGCGGTCGCTTCTGACAGAGGGATGGGTAAGTTGAGGCCCAGGCATCAGTGGCCTCGGCTGGCAATCGCAAGGGGAACAGCAAATCATCAGGAAAACTCTTGTCTGGGCCATAACTTGGAGCTGACCGGACTGAGGATGTTCCGAGAGAGCCGACGATCTGCCCGCCTCGTTATTTCATGCCTAGCCGTTCACGCATCTCAGCGGTGATTTGCTGCCCCGCCTCGTCGATCCCCGCCCAAGGGTCTTCGCCCTGCTCTTCCAGGCGCGGCATGAGATTTCGAATGGTCCAGATGTTCGCGCCCTTGAGATCCGCCAGCTCATCGCGGTGAATGGGCACTGAAACGGCAAGTCCCTCGCGCGCTCGAACCGAATAGGCGGCGACGGTGCTCGCGCCCTTACTGTTGCGCAGGTAATCGATGAAGATTTTGCCGATCCGATTCTTGGGGCCGCTGACCGCTGAGAAATGCTGCGGCATGAGCTTGGCCATGTACTGCGCTATGGCCTGACTGAAGGCTTTGACCTCGGTCCAGCTGTGGACCGGCTCCAAAGGCACCATCACGTGCAGCCCTTTGCCACCACTGGTCTTGAGATAAGACTGCAGACCCAGTTCGTCCAGCAAGGTCTGGGTGAGTTGAGTGGCCTCTACCATGCGCTTCCAGGGCAACGCAGGATCCGGGTCGAGATCGAGCACGAAGCGATCCGGGTGATCGAGCACCGGCGCCACGGCATTCCAGGTGTGCAGCTCGATGGTCCCCATCTGCGCCGCGCTGATCAGCGCTTCGGCGGTGTCGATGGTCATCAGTGCCGCATGGTTGGGAAACAGCGCGGTGTCCAATTGGGTGATATGCGGAATGCTCAGCTTCTCGGTGTGCTTTTGGAAAAACAGCTCACCGTCGATGCCCTCTGGTGCCCGGACCAGGGCAAGCGGCCGCTGTGCCAGGTGCGGCAACGCCCATGGGGCAACTTCGGCATAAAAGCGCGCCAGCTCCATTTTGGTTGCACCGATCGTCTTGTCGATGATGCGTTCGGGGTTCGAGATCTTGATCTTGCCGCCCGCCGTGTTTGATGCGGGATTACGTTGTTTCGGCTTATCCGGGCTAGACGCCTTGGCTGTTTTCGCTGGGCGCTCGTGGGTGATGGCTTTGGCCGGCTTGTCCGAGCGCAAGCCATGAAAAACCGAATGGCGCACCACGCCCTGACGGGTCATCTCCGCATAGGCGACCTCGCAGATCAGCTCCGGCTTGAGCCAATGAGCACCGCGTACGTCGGCGGCTGGCGGCGCCTTTGCCAAAGGGCTCTTGTCGACTCCGAGCGGTTTGAGCTTGGCGTGCAGGCTCTCCAGAGTGGCGTGGTTGAAGCCGGTGCCCACCTTGCCGGCGTATAACAGCTGACCTTGTTCGTCGTGCAGCCCCAGCAGCAGCGCACCGAAGCCACTGCGCGTGCCCTTCGGGTCGGTGTAGCCGACGATGACGAATTCCTGACGGTTCTTGCACTTGATCTTGACCCAGCTGTTGCTGCGCCGGGACACGTAGGTACTGCCTGCACGCTTGCCGATCAGCCCTTCCAGCTTCATCTGGCAAGCGCTCTCGAGCATGCTCTCCGGCTGTTCGGTGAAATCAGCGGAGAAGCGCAACAGCTCGCTTTCGTCAGCATCCAGTACCTGACTCAAGGCCGCTCGGCGCTCTTCCAGTGGGACCTCGCGCAAGTCCATGCCATTCAGATAGGGCATATCGAACAGGTAATAGAGGATGCTGCCGCTGCGGCCAGCTTCGAACGCGTTCTGCAGCGCTTGGAAATCCGGCGTGCCGTCGTCGTCGGGTACCACCACTTCGCCGTCTAGCCAGGCCGATTCCAGACCAAGCCCGGCGAGCGCTTCGGCCTGCTGTGGCATCTTCTGCGTCCAGTCGTGACCGTTACGCGTGAAAAGCTGCACCCTGCCCGACTCGATACGAGCCATGATGCGGTAACCGTCGAACTTGATTTCGTAGCGCCAATCCCCGTCAGGGACCGACTCAACCAACGTCGCGAGTTGAGGCTTGAAGCTCTCCGGTAAAGGCGCCTGCTTGGCGCCGGTCAATGTCGCGTTCGGCGCGTCCTTGCGGCTGCGTCTACGCGCAGGTGTTTTGACCGCTTTAGCTGCGGCTGCCGGTTTGGCTTTACCACGCTTGCGGGGTATCAGGGTCCGATCGCTCAGCACGCTGTCTGGCAGCTCTTCAACGATGTTGTATTCGCTCTCTGGCCTGGCAGCGTCGTCGTTGGACTTGATTAGAAACCATTGTTCCTTTCCCCCGTCCATGCGCGTGCGAACCAGATTCCAAGTGCCGCTCAGCTTTTCACCTTCGAGACTGAACTTCAGTTTGCCCTTGCGATAACCCTCTTGCGGGTCGCCCTCGGGAATCCAGACACCGCGATCCCAGACGATCACATCTCCCGCGCCGTAATGACCTTTCGGAATGCTACCTTCGAACGTCGCGTACTCAAGCGGATGATCTTCGACATGCACGGCCAGACGGCGCGATTTCGGATCGAGGGAAGGCCCCTTCGGGACAGCCCAACTTTTCAGCGTCCCGTCGAGCTCTAGGCGGAAGTCATAGTGCAGCCGCGTCGCGTCGTGCTTCTGGATGCAGTACTGAAGCGCACGAGCCTTGCGGCGTTTGCGCGTGCCGTTTTCGCCATCAGGCTCTGGGGTCGCAGTGAAGTCGCGCTTTCGGTTGTACTCATCCAGGGCCATGGCAGCGACTCCGTTATCGATTCATCCGAGCTGCGAACCTTCTGCCAAGCGGTGACGTAACGATGTTTACATCTCGGCAGGGCCTGCTAGCGTTTGTAGATGTTGAAAAACCAAGGCAGCGTCGACCCGGCGCGAGCCCCTTTCCATATGCAGACATCGATGGGAGGAAGGATCATGGCTACACGTCTACCTCTGCTCACCATAGAGAACATCCTTCGCGGTTATCTCCACCCCTTCCGCTGTGACTGCCATGCCCAAGAAGACAGCCATCTCACCGTCCGGCTCTATGAAGACATCGCTGGCGGTGAGGAGCTAACCGTATTTGGCATCACCGACGAGCAGTGTCGGGATGCAGCGAACCTTGTCCGGCTGGCCCAAGAGCTACGCTTCGAGCTCTATGCCACGCGCAGTGGCATGCCAGTCGCTGCGGATGCCGCCAAGGTTGTCGGAGGCTAGCCAATCGGCAGTGCCTAGATCGACAACCTGGGTGGCCGAAGCAATCAGCGCTTCGCTTCGGTATGCGGCTCGGCTGCTCGGGTCAGATAGGCTTGCGTCAGTTCGGCCAAGTGGCTGCGCATCCAGTCTGCCATTGCCACCTCCTCTGCCAGAATGCGCGTGCAGATGTCGGCTGTTTCGGTGTCGCCTACGGCTTTGGCCGCGGCAATCAGAATCTCATACGAGGCGATCTCCAGATTCTCGAAGACGTAGCCCATCTGCGCGCCTTTAACGATTTCGTCGTTGACCATCATGCCGCCCATGGCCTGCCCCATCGCTGTCATCTTGCCGCCCAGATCCTTTAAGCCGGAGTAGGACTTGTCGTAACGGTGCAAGCAGGTTTCGATGAGCTTCGCCTGATTCTGCGTTTCGGTTATGTGTTGCTCGATCCGCGCCTTCAGCTGTGGGTAATGCTCGATGCGGCTGGCCTGCTTGTTCAGCATGGTCTCTGCCTGAGCTTCCATGGCATGCGCGTCGCGCAGCCATTCGATCAGTCGTTCGATGCGAACATCATTTCCGGTCTGTGCGCTTTGCATATGTCTCTCCCACTGGTTTGGATAGCGATCAGGGCGCCATCGCCGCCCTCTTGTTATGTGTGAGAGACGGCAAGGCAGTGGAGTTCCGCAGACCCGACTGGCTGCACCTGCCATGAACTTTGCATAGGGGCACCAGTCCCTCATGCAATGGATTAAACGGAGCAGGCCTCATCGAATTTCTAGATCCCCTCCTCCAGTGGGAGAACTACATCACCGAACCGGCGCTGCGCACGATCCTGGTGTCCGCCTTCGTCGTGGTCTTGCTCAGCGTATTCAGTCGGGTGCTGACGGCAGTGATGTTGCGGCTGGGCCGCGGATTTCTGCTCACCAAGGCCGTGTCAGAACAGCTGGAAAAGCCCATCAGCGTGTTGCTGCCACTGCTCGGGCTACAAGCTGTGCTGGCGGCGGCCAGCGACGAACTGGCGCTGATCAGCCTCGCCCGGCGCCTCACCGCGCTGGTCATGATCGCCTGCTTCACCTGGCTGGCTATGCGGCTGGTTCGCGGGCTTGAGCACGCGGTGCGGTTGAGAAACCCCGTCGACGTCAGCGACAACCTGCGCGCACGACAGATCCAGACCCAGTCGCGGGTGCTATTGCGGACACTGAGCTTCTTCATCCTCTTGATCGGTGCCGCGGGAATGCTCATGACCTTTCCGGGCGCTCGCCAGTTCGGCGCTAGCCTGCTCGCGTCGGCGGGTCTCGCGGGCCTGGCCGTTGGCTTCGCCGCTCGCCCTGTCCTAGCCAACCTGATCGCAGGGATACAGATTGCGATTACCCAGCCAATTCGCCTGGATGACGTGGTGATCGTTGAAAACGAGTGGGGGCGAATCGAAGAGATCACCGGCACCTACGTAGTGGTGCGGATCTGGGATGACCGGCGGCTGGTGGTGCCGCTGCAATACTTCATCGAAAAGCCCTTCCAGAACTGGACGCGGCGTAATTCAAGCATCATCGGCTCGATATTTCTTTGGGTCGATTATTCACTGCCCTTGGAGCCCGTGCGTGAGGAACTGCGTCGGCTGTGCCAGGAGGTGCCGGAGCTGTGGGACGGTCGTGTGATCGTGCTGCAAGTCACCGATAGCAGTGAAAAGTCGATACAGGTACGGGTACTGGTCAGTTCACCGGACTCATCGCGCAATTGGGACTTGCGCTGCCACCTGCGAGAGGCCTTGATCAAATTCATCCAGCGCGAATATCCCGGCTGCCTTCCGCAGCTGCGAGCGGACCTCAACGTGGGCCGAAAACCAAGCGTCGAACACCCAGTTCCCGATCATGTCGAGCCCGAGCGTCAGCCGCCGGTGTGACGGCAGTACCGATGCACCGGCTGTGCTGCAATACAGGGCATTACGCGAAGAATTGTCGTGTGTCGGTGCATGAAGGCCGTTGATGTCGAGTCATTCGTGCTCCCGCAGTTTACGCAGCAGCTGCTCGTATTTGCTCGGCAACTGCTCTAGCCCGTAGCGAGCCGCCTGCTTCCGAATCGACACGCGATCACCTTCGAATTGAACGGTCTCGCTGATGCTCACTTGGCGCTCCCCTTGCATCAGTGCGTAGGCGTAGCACTGCGTGCCACCGGCGTCCTCCTCGTTGTCGTCGGCCACGCCAGTGTTTGCAATGGCAATGTCGGCGACGCTGGCGTTCAGTGCGCCGATGGCCATTTCGGTGGCGACCTCTTCGCTGGTAAGGCCAAAGGTTTCGATGGTTTCGAAACTGACATGCAGCAGACGGTTCTTCGCCTTCGGCGAATACACGACGAATCCGCTGTCGAGCGCTTTGCCACAACCTGGGATGTCGCCTAACAGGGAGGCCATCAGGCCACAAGTGCAGGATTCCGCAGTGGTCAACATCATCTGTTTGTCACGAAGAAACCGCACGATTTCAGCAAGGTCTTGCATGGTATTGGCTCCGGCTTTCGGCTTGAAAAAAACTCGCGTCAGTCAGATTTCCGAGGCGATACCCGAAGACAAAGTTCCAACCCTTCGCATTCCGCCTAAAGGCGAGAACTATTTCACAGCGTCCCGGTCTGGTTTTAAGGTAGGGCCAGCGCAGCTCTACGCCGCTCCTCGCGCGGCTCCAGTACAGAAAATCAGCTTTGCCGTGCTCATGGTTTGCAGCGCTCCGAGTGGTGCTGCGTGGAAGAAACGTGCTTATAGCAGGCCTGCTAGAGACGCTGGCCGCTTGGGGAGAGGTAAATTATGAGTATTGCTGCTGTGGACACCCGCCCTGTCCGCTTTAACATTGCACAACGCCTAGCGCCGCCAGCTGAACGTCCCTTGCTGCAATTGCGCAGCACCCAGGACGAGAAGAAAAAAATTCTTTTTGTGACGTCCGAATTGACCGACCTGGTCAAGACCGGCGGCCTTGCCGATGTGTCCGCAGCCCTGCCCCGGGCCCTCGGTGATCGGCATGACGTGCGCGTGCTCATTCCTGGCTACACACAAGTGATGCAGTGCGGCCAGCCGATTCGTATCGTTGGCAGCGTGATTTCCCACGCTGATCTGCCACCAAGCCGAATCGGCCGCCTAGACATGCCGGATGGCCTGATCATCTACGTGGTGGTTTGCCCGGAGCTCTACGAGCGCGACGGCCTGCCTTATGGCGATGAGCATGGCCAGGATTGGCAGGATAATCCGGTGCGCTTTGCCCGCCTGTGCATGGCAGCAACCGATATTGCCGATGGCACGGCAGGTATTCGCTGGACGCCTGATCTGGTCCATGCCCACGACTGGCCGACTGGGCTCACACCCGCCTACATGCACTGGCGTGGTCTGACCACGCCAAGCGTATTCACCATTCACAACCTGGCGTACCAGGGCAACATCGACATGAGCCTGCGCCGTTCGCTAGCCATTCCACTTGAAGGCTGCGGGCCTGAGCGCATGGAATTTTACGGTGCCCTGTCGCTGCTCAAGGCCGGCATCGCCTATGCGAACCATGTCACCACAGTCAGCGCGACCTACGCGCAGGAGATCACCACGCCGGAATTCGGCTGCGGCATGGAAGGTTTCCTCAGCATGAAGGCGCGCCAGGGCCTGCTCACCGGCTTGCTCAACGGCATCGAAGAAAGCTGGGAGCCGCGCAGCTGCTCTCATCTGGTCAGCCCTTTCGGCCCGAATGACTGGTCCGGCAAAGACGCAAACGCGGCACACGTACGTGAACTCTTTGGCCTGGTCGAAGGCAACGGTCCATTGTTTTCGGTGGTTTCCCGCCTGGTGCACCAGAAAGGCATCGACCTGACCATCGCTGTTGCCGAAACCATCGTCGAGAACGGTGGCCAGCTGGCCATTCTCGGCCGTGGTGATCCGCATATCGAAGACGAAGTGCGGCGCCTGGTCGAACGTTTCCCCGGCCATGTCGGCGCGCATATTGGCTTCAACGAAACCGATGCTCGACGCCTGTTCGCTGGCAGCGACTTCCTACTCATGCCGTCGCGCTACGAGCCTTGCGGCCTGAGCCAAATGTACGCCCAGCGCTTCGCGTCATTGCCGATAGCCCACCGCACCGGCGGCCTGGCGGACAGCATTGATGACGGCGTGACGGGATTCCTGTTCAGCGAAGCCACCGTCGACAGCTATCGCGGCGCCGTCGAACGCGCCCTGGCGGTGCATCAGAACGCCCAACTACTCAATGCGATGCGCTGCCGTGCAATGAGCGGGGGATTTTTCTGGAGCCACGCGATCGAACCCTATGACCGGTTGTACCAACGCCTGCTGGGCGGACGACGCGAGGTCAGTGCCACTATCTAACGAGGTTGATCAATGCAGAATAGGCCCGCCCGCAACGGGCAACACGGACCGGTGCTACTGGATGATTCCCGTACCCGGTTCAGGCTCTGGGCACCAGACGCGCAAAGCGTCAGCCTGGTGGTAGTTGGCGGCGATACGCTGCCCATGCAGGAAGGCGCTGATGGCTGGTACAGCGTCGAGGCCGATGTCGGCGCCGGCACACAGTACAGTTTCCTGATCGACAATGAGCTCCAGGTGCCGGACCCAGCGTCTCGAGCGCAGTCGGCCGACATTCACGATCCGAGCGTGGTGATCGATCCTGCTGCCTACCGGTGGCGCAACACGGATTGGCAAGGCCGCCCCTGGCACGAAACCGTGCTCTACGAGCTACACGTTGGCAGCTATGGCTGCTATGCGCGGATCGAACAACGTCTTCAGGCGCTGGCTGATCTCGGCGTCACGGCCATCGAGTTGATGCCGCTCGCAGAATTTCCGGGTGACCGTAACTGGGGCTACGACGGCGTCCTGCTCTACGCACCTGAGGCTTCCTACGGCACACCCGATGAGCTCAAGCACCTGATCGACACCGCCCATGGCCTGGGCCTGATGGTGTTCATCGACGTGGTCTACAACCACTTCGGCCCGGACGGCAATTATCTACACCGTTACGCCAAGCATTTCTTCCGCCACGACCAGCAGACGCCTTGGGGGGACGGGATCGATTTCCGCCGCCGCGAAGTGCGCGATTTCTTCATCGACAACGCGCTGATGTGGTTGATGGACTATCGCTTCGACGGGCTGCGCATGGACGCTGTCCACGCCATTCCCGACCGGACCTTCCTGCCTGAACTGGCTGAACGCGTGCGTGCGGAGGTAGAGCCTGGCCGTCATGTGCATCTGGTACTTGAGAACGAACACAACCTTGCCAGCCTGCTCGCGGATGATTTTACGGCCCAGTGGAACGACGACGGCCATAACGTCCTGCACACCCTACTCACCGACGAGAGCCAGGGCTATTACGGCGACTACCATAACGACTCGACCAACAAGCTGGTGCGCTTTCTGGGCGAAGGATTCATCTACCAGGGCCATGAGAATCGCCGAGGCGAGTCGCGTGGCGAACCGAGCGGCCACCTGCCCCCCACTTCGTTCGTCCTGTTTCTACAGAACCACGACCAGACGGGTAACCGGGCATTCGGCGATCGCCTGATCAACCTGGCGCCAGCGGATGCATTGAAGGCGGCGACTACCGTGCTGCTGCTCTCCCCCATGGTGCCGCTGCTATTCATGGGCGAGGAATGGGGCGCACGCGAGCCCTTCCTGTTCTTCACCAGCCACCACGGCGAGCTAGCCGATGCCGTACGCGAGGGGCGCCGTGGTGAGTTTGCAGAATTTGCCGAATTCGCCGACGAGCACACCCGCGAGCGCATTCCCGATCCAAACGCGTTGGAGACATACGAGGCCTCCAAACCCGATTTCAGCAAACGTGACGAGCCTGAACACGCTGAATGGCTGCGCCTGTATCGCCAGCTGCTCCAGCTTCGCCACGCCGAAATCGTGCCGCGCCTGGAAGGCTCGCGCTTCTTTGGTGCTGAAGCCTTGGGCGAAGCCGCTGCGTTGGCACGTTGGCAACTGGGCGACGGCAGCGAACTGCGCCTGGAGCTCAATTTGAGCGGCAAGGACCTTGCCGTTACGCCGCCCGCTGCGAATACGCGCTTACTGCACAGCAGCCGTGAAGGCGATTCAGGCGGCACTGACACGATACCTGCGCACACCGCCAGGATGTATTTGCTTGATTCTGCAGGAGTGTCTTAATGAGCGATGAACGACTGAACCGCCTGGCCGAGGCGGCTGGCCTGTCCATCGAATGGGTTGATGCAGACGGCAAGGATCAACGGGTTAAGCCGGAGGTTTTGCGTGCCGTGCTTGACGGGCTGGGGCTACCAGCCGAAAGCGATGATCAGATCGAACGCAGCCTGGAAAAGCTCGACACCGGCGCAGGCGCTGCCAGCGTGCCACCGCTCCTGACATTCGACCAGAATGCTCCGCTGGACCTCAGTCAGTACTTTGAACCATCGTCCCGGTACAGCCTGACGCTAGAAGACGGTAGCCAGCAGAACGGCACCCTGGACGCCCAGTCACGCCTCGCCGCCATTGATATACCCGGCTACCACCAGCTGAACATCGCCGACCAGCAGCTGACGCTCGCCGTTGCGCCAGTCGCCTGCCCACGCGTCGAGGACGTGGCCGGCCCGGCTGCCTGGGGGGTCACGGTGCAGCTTTACGGGCTGCGGCGTCCGGGTGACGGCGGGCTCGGCGATACCCAGGCGCTCGAAGCGGTTGCGCGCAACGCGGCGGCACACGGAGCCGACGCTTTGGGCATCAGCCCTGTGCATGCGATGTTCACAGGCAACAGCCAGCAATACAGCCCGTACTCACCGTCGAGCCGGCTGTTCTACAACATTCTGCACAGCGCACCTGGCAGCGTGCTGGGTGAAAAGCCGCTGCGCATGGCAATCGAGTCCTGTGGACTTGCCGACGAGCTGGAACGCCTCGAGTCGCTCGAACTGATCGACTGGGATGCCGCCTCGCAAGCCCGGCAGTGCCTGCTGCGCACGCTGTACGAGGATTTCTCCACAGGCGGCAACGCTCAGCAGGCAGACTTCGACAGCTTCCGCGAGGCGGGTGGTGAAGCGCTGGAAAACCATTGCCGCTTCGAAGCGCTACACGCCGCCCTCCTCAGTCCCGAAGGCTATCCGCAACACTGGCGTGACTGGCCTGAGGAATACCGCACGCCCCAGGGCCCTGCCGTCGAACAATTCGCGCAACAAAACGCCTCCGAGGTGAGCTATTACGCGTTCTGCCAATGGTTGATCGCCCGTGGACTTGAGCGGGCCCAGATTGCCGCACGCAGTGCCGGAATGAAGATCGGCCTGATCAGCGACCTGGCCGTCGGAGCCGACGGTGGCGGCAGTCAGGCCTGGAGCCGCCAGGATGAAGTGCTGGCAGCGCTCAGCGTGGGTGCACCGCCAGACATCATCAATCGCCAGGGGCAGAGCTGGGGAATCTCAGCGTTCTCCCCATGGGGCTTGAAGGCCCATGGTTACCGCGCGTTCATCGAAATGGTAAGGGCTAATCTGGCGCATGCCGGTGGCATACGCATCGACCATGTGATGGGCCTGATGCGCCTGTGGGTGATGCCGGCGGGCGCTGGCCCTACCGAAGGCGCTTACCTCAACTACCCGTTCGATGACCTGCTGCGGCTGCTCACGCTGGAAGCGTGGCGGCGTAACGCCGTAGTGCTCGGTGAAGACCTCGGCACCGTGCCCGAAGGGCTGCGTGAAAAGTTAGCGGCGCGCAAGCTGCTAGGCATGCGTGTGTTGTTCTTCGAACGCGATGACAACGGCACTTTCAAGCCGCTCGAAGAATGGCCCGCCAGCGCAATCGCTACGTCCACCACGCATGACCTACCCACCATTGAAGGTTGGTGGAAGGCCCACGATATCGACTGGCGTATCCGCGTCGGCCAGCACCGTGAAGACGAGCGCCCGGCGCAGCTGGAGGAACGCGAGCGCGAGCGCGCCGGGCTGCTGCGGCTGTTGCGTGAATATGCGCCGAGCGTCAAGGGCGACCTCTCCGATCCCGACGTCCTGGCCGACGCCTGCGCGGTATGCCTCGGACGCTCGCCCGCCCCCCTGGTGCTGTTCCCGGTTGAGGACGCCCTGGGCCTGCTCGAACAGCCGAACATGCCCGGCATTATCGACACCCATCCCAACTGGCGCCGCCGCTATCCCAGTGACAGCGCCACCATGCTTGACGACCCCGCCTGCTCGCGCCGCCTGGAACTCCTCTCCAGTGCGCGCGAGCAGGCTATTGGAACTAAACATCGATGAGAGACCTTAGCGCCACGTTGCGACTGCAGTTCCATCGTGACTTCACCCTCGACGATGCCACTGCACTGGTCGATTACTTCGCTGACCTGGGCATCAGTCATCTATACGCGTCGCCCCTGTTGACGGCCCGCCCTGGCTCGATGCACGGCTACGATGTCATCGACCCTACCCGGATCAATCCCGAACTGGGCGGCGAGCCGGCACTACGGCGCCTGGTCGACGCCCTTCGGGCCAAAGGGATGGGCCTGATACTCGATATCGTCTCCAACCACATGGCGGTGGGTGGCTCGGGCAATCCCTGGTGGCTCGACGTACTCGAATGGGGCCGCCGTAGCCCCTATGCGCAGTTCTTCGACATTCAGTGGAACTCGCCTGATCCGCTGCTTGAAGGCCAACTGTTGGTTCCTTTCCTCGGCAGTGACTACGGCGAAGCCTTGCAGCAAGGCAAGATCCCCCTAAAGCTGGACATCGATAACGGCGCCTTCTATGCCGAGCACTACGAGCACCGCTTCCCTATTTCGCCACCGACCTACGGCGAAATCCTGCGCCTGACCGACCAACCGGAATTGCGCACCCTAGGGCAGCATTTCGACGCGCTTAAGACCGAGCCCGCGCCGTACCAAACCGCCCGCCAGCTGCGCGCGGATCTGGCGCGACTGCTGGAAGACAGCGCCACACGGCAGACACTCGAAAGTGCACTCCGGCACTACGACTCCACCACTGAAGAAGGCTTCAAACGACTTCACGGGCTGCTCGAGCGGCAGCACTATCGTCTGGCCAGCTGGCGCACCGCAGGCGACGACATAAACTGGCGCCGCTTCTTCGACATCAACGAGCTGGGTGGCCTGCGTGTCGAACGGCCGGTGGTATTCGAGGAAACCCACGCGAAGATCTTCGAGCTGATCAGCGAAGGATTGGTCGACGGGCTGCGCATCGACCATATCGACGGTTTGGCCAATCCGCGCGGTTACTGCCGCCGTCTGCGGCGCCGTGTCGATCGGCTCAATGCCGCGCGTCCCGAAGGCGCGGAACAGGATCATGTGCCGATCTACGTCGAGAAAATTCTCGCTGAAGGTGAGCGTTTGCATGATGACTGGGGTGTAGATGGCACCACCGGCTATGAATTCATGAATCAGGTGTCCTTGCTGCAGCACGATCCAGCTGGCAAATCCGTGCTCTGCTCGCTGTGGAGCGAAACCGCCGACCGCCCCGCCGATTTCATGGAGGAGGTCCGCCAGGCTCGGCAACTGGTGCTCACCGGGCCGCTGGCCGGCGACTTCGAAACCGTCGCCCAGGCACTGCTGCAGGTTGCGCGGCATGACGTAATGACCCGCGACATCACCTTGGGCGCTATCCGCCGCGCGTTGCTCGAGCTGATCGTCCACTTCCCCGTGTATCGCACCTACATCGCCGCGCGCGGCCGGCGCGAGGCCGACGAGCCGTTCTTCCAACAGGCGTTGGCCGCAGCCCGCACCACACTGGGAGAGGCCGATTGGCCGCTACTCGATCACCTTGATCGATGGTTGGGCGGCGAAGACCTTCGCTCGTTGCCGCCGGGACCTGCACGGCGCATCCGCCGATATGCCTGCACACGGTTCCAGCAGCTAACCTCGCCGGCTGCCGCCAAGGCCGTGGAAGACACCGCCTGCTACCGCTCCGGCGCGCTGCTGTCGCGCAACGACGTTGGCTTCGATCCGCAGACATTCAGCGCGCCTGTGGACACCTTTCACGCCGAGTGCCTGGCGCGTGCCGAACATTTCCCTCGAAACCTGCTGACGACGGCCACACACGACCACAAACGCGGCGAAGACACCCGTGCTCGGATGACCGTGATCAGTGAGCGTGCCGAATGGTACGCCAGCAAAGTGCGCCACTGGCGCCAGCTCGCCTATGGCCAGCGTCAGGAACTGCCCGATGGGCCCGCGCCTTCTGCTGGCGATGAAATGCTGCTGTTTCAGGTGTTGCTCGGCTGCTGGCCGCTGGATCTGAACACTGACGACAAGCCGGCCATGGAGACCTTCTGCGAGCGGATGATCCAGTGGCAGGAAAAGGCCGTACGCGAGGCCAAGTTGCGCAGCACCTGGACCGATCCAAACAGTGACTACGAAGGTGCGTGCCAACATTACCTGCGAGCGCTGCTCTTGGGCGACGAGTGCAAAACGCTGCGGGACGACATCGCGGCGGCGGCCCACGAGCTGGCGCCTGCCGGCGCGCTGAACAGCCTTACTCAAACGCTCCTGCGAATGACCACTCCAGGCGTGCCCGACCTCTATCAAGGTACGGACTACTGGGATTTCAGTCTGGTCGACCCCGACAACCGCCGCCCGGTCGATTTCGATAGCCGTCGCGCCACCTTCCAACCGGATGCCCAGCCGACCGAACTGATTGAGAACTGGCAGGACGGGCGCATCAAGCAATGGCTGATCGCACGCACGCTAAAGCTGCGTCGGGCCCAACCTCAGCTGTTCACCGCGGGCCGCTACCTGCCGTTGAAGGTCGAGGGCGAGCACGCCGAGAGCCTCATCGCCTTTGCCCGTGAGCGCGATGGCAGTTGGTTGATTGTGGTCGCAGCGCGTCTGGCCAGCGGCCTGCTCGGCGACAGCACGACACCCAGTATTCCGGCCGCGCGCTGGGGCGACACCCACGTTCGATTGCCCGATGCGCTGAGCGGTCATGCGATGGAGCGACTTTTTGACGGAATGGCAGTCACACCCAAACAAGAAGGGTTGAGCGTGACTGAAATTTTGCAGCATCTGCCTTTTGCGCTTTTACAGCTAACAAACAGTTCAACAGGAGAATCAGAACGATGACTAAACAAGAGCAGCGCATTCGCGAACTGGCGTATGACATCTGGGTATCAGAAGGCCGTCCGCACGGTGAAGATGCGCGCCATTGGGCGATGGCACGCAAGCTGGCCGAGGCGGAAAACGACACCTCCGATACCAAGCCAGCAAAAACCCGCAAGGCAGTCACCAAACCAACGGATGCAACGCCTGCTGACAAACCAGCCAAGGCGACCAAAGCAGCCAAGCCTGCAAAGGACATCAAAGACCCGAAAGACGTCAAACCAGCCAAGCCAGCGGTCGCCCCAACCAAGGGAGCTGCGCGCCCTAAAGCCAAGGCGGGTACCGACGCTGCCGAAGGCACACCGGAAGGCGTGAAGAAGACTCGCGCGCCCCGAGCCAAGAAAGAAAGCTGAACGACACCGCGCCACGAATCCGAACCAACCCTCGCAGAGGGTTGGCGGGCTGTGACGACTCTTCACCTTGCACAGCACCTACCTAGCGTTGCCATCGGAGATTTCATGAGTAGAAACAAACCTGCGGCGCCTCAAATTCTGGTGCCTTCGCGTATTCGCGAAGGACAGCCCTTCCCGCTTGGCGCCACCTGGGACGGATTAGGGGTTAACTTCGCGATCTTTTCCGCGAATGCCACAAGGGTTGAGCTGTGTCTGTTCGATACCGATGGTGAAACCGAACTCGAGCGAATCGAGCTGCCCGAATACACCGATGAGATCTGGCACGGTTACCTACCTGATGCTCATCCGGGGCAGATCTACGGCTACCGTGTGCATGGGCCTTACGAGCCGGATGCCGGCCACCGATTCAACCCGAACAAACTGCTGATCGACCCCTATGCCAAGCAGCTGGTCGGTGGGCTGAAATGGTCCGAGGCACTCTTTGGCTACACCATCGGCCACGCCGATGCTGACCTGAGCTACGACGAGCGCGACAGCGCGCCCTTCGTACCGAAGTCGAAAGTCATCGACCCGGCGTTCACCTGGGGTCATGACCGACCGGTTCAAGTCCCTTGGGACCGCACAATCATTTATGAAACCCACGTGCGCGGTTTCACCATGCAGCATCCTTCAGTACCCGAAGACATGCGCGGGACATTTGGCGGTTTCAAGACGCCGGACGTCATTGATTACATCCGCAAGCTCGGCGTCTCTTCGGTGGAATTCCTGCCCATCCATGCATTCGTCCAGGACCAACACCTGCTCGAAAAGGGCATGACCAACTACTGGGGCTACAACAGCATCGCCTTCTTCGCGCCTCATCCGAAGTACCTGGCAAGCGGTAAGATCAGCGAATTCAAGGAAATGGTCGCACACCTGCATAACGCTGATCTGGAGGTCATTCTCGACGTGGTCTACAACCACACCGCCGAGGGCAACGAGATGGGTCCCACCCTGTCCATGCGCGGCATCGACAACGCCTCCTACTACCGCCTGATGCCCGACGAGAAGCGCTACTACATCAATGATTCCGGCACTGGTAATACCCTGGACATGAGCCACCCATGCGTGGTTCAGATGGTTACCGACTCACTGCGCTACTGGGCTGAGGAAATGCATGTCGACGGCTTCCGCTTCGACCTGGCAACCATCTTGGGTCGGGAACATGACGGCTATGACGAGCGCCACGGCTTCCTCGTAGCGTGCCGCCAGGACCCGGTCCTGGCCAAGACCAAACTCATTGCAGAGCCTTGGGATTGTGGCCCTGGTGGCTATCAGGTCGGCGGCTTCCCGCCGGGTTGGGCCGAATGGAATGACCAGTATCGCGACACCGTTCGTGCCTTCTGGAAAGGTGATGGTGACCAGTTGCCGGACTTCGCCGCTCGTCTGACGGGGTCGGGCGATCTGTTCAACCAGCGGGGGCGTCGCCCATTCAGCTCGGTGAATTTCATCACTGCGCATGACGGCTTCACCCTGAACGACCTGGTTTCGTACGACGACAAACACAACGAAGCCAACGACGAAGACAACCGCGATGGCAGTAGCAACAACATCTCGTGGAACCACGGCGTCGAAGGTCCGACTGACGACCCGGAAATCCACGAGCTGCGCTTCCGTCAGATGCGCAACTTCTTTGCGACGTTGCTGTTCTCCCAGGGCACCCCGATGATCGTGGCCGGCGACGAGTTCGCTCGCACACAACATGGCAACAACAACGCTTATTGCCAGGACAGCGAAATCGGTTGGGTCAACTGGGAAATCCCGGAAGAAGGCCGAACACTGCAATCCTTCGTCCGGAAACTGATTCGCCTGCGTCAACGCTACCCGATGCTGCGCCGTGGACGCTTTCTGGTCGGCGCCTACAACGAAGAACTGGGCGTCAAGGACGTGAGCTGGATTGCACCTCACGCAGAAGAAATGACAATCGAGCACTGGGAGGATGGCAACAACCGCTGCATGGGCATGCTGCTGGACGGCCGTGCCCAGCCTACCGGCATCCGCAAGACCGGTTCGGACGCGACCCTGCTGATAATCGTCAACGCCCATCATGACGTGGTGAACTTTACCCTGCCGGAAGTGCCGCAAGGCATCTACTGGAATCGCCTGATCGACACAAACAACCCCAACGCGCGCGCCGAGCGATTCGATTTCAACAATGAATACGCACTGACCGGCCGTTCGCTGCTGTTGTTCGAGCTGATCAAAGAAGAAGAGTGAAGCTAAAGCGCTAGCCTTTGGCTGAGTCGAAGTAGAAGAAGCCCCGGATAACGGGGCTTTTTCATATCTACAGAGCACTATCGATGTAATCACTCAACCGTTCGTTTGATCTCGACGTGCGGTATTGAACCCCGCAATGCGCCCCAAGTCCCAACCCACAGCGCGGTGTTCATGAACCCAACGGATTTGTTCCTGCCAGCCGCGGGCAGAGTGTCCCTTCCGTGACGGATCACTTTTTATGCAACTTACTCGGCTGATCTCTTTCGTCCTTCTAACCTTGTGCTCGCTCGCCACCCTGCCCTCGCTTGCCGGCGGGACCATCAGCAACGCGACGCTCCCCGCCGCCAAGCCCGGCACAGTGAAGCTATTCGTCAACCGGATCGGGTCAGGCAAAGCGATGGACGTGCGCAACGATACGGACGTTCCCGTCGAAGTCGTGTTGCGCCTGACGCACATGGTCAATGTCACCGGCGTTGGCAAAGGCGTGGTTCGCAAGACGGTTCCCGCACGGACCCGCATGCGCGTTGCCACGCTTCGCAAACGCCAAGCCGGCTATCCACTGATGTACCAGCAGTCGTTCAGCTATTCGTTGATCTACTCACCGGAGCCAGGCAAGAAGGGTTCTGTTGGCGGTTATGCCTATGCCCTGCCTTGGAAAGGCGGGCCGTTCTCCATTTCCCAGGGCGCTGGCGGGGATTACAGCCACACCTCACCCAAGGGCCGCTACGCCGTCGATATAGCCATGCCGGAAGGCACACCAATCGTTGCGGCGCGCGCGGGAACGGTATTGAAAGCGCGCGATGGACAGCACGGGCGGATGCCCAACCCGGCGGGCAACTATGTGCGAATCCTGCACGACGACGGTACGCATAGCGCGTATCTGCACCTGAAGCGCGGTTCGGTAAAGGTCAAGCCAGGGCAACAGGTGAAGGTCGGCAGCCTGCTTGGCCACTCCGGCAATACGGGCCGCAGCACCGGCCCGCACCTGCATTTTGTCGTGCAGAAAGCCTATGGCGACTCGATGTTGTCGATCCCCTTCCGTTTCTCGCAGCCAGTCAGCACGCTGCCGAATTTCGCCAGTAACAATTGATCGCTACGGTGCGTCAGCACGCTGCCAGGCGAAACTGAAGGTCTCGCCGGCCGACATGCGCTCTAGATGATCGGCCACTACGGTTTCCATTCGCGCCAACAGCTCCTCGTCCTGCGTCTGCAATTTTGCCGTCAGGCTGTTATCTCCGGCCGTCAACCAGCATTGGGTTGCGCCTAACACGATATGCCCCTGATGATCATCGAAGTCCACCTCGAACTTGTGGCTCCAATGTTTGCAGAGACGGCGGATCAGGCGACTCGGATCGGATGTCTGGATTTGTACGGTGGAGCTGAGCATGATGAATCCTCTTCTAAATGGGCTGATGAATCAGCCAAACCGATAGGCCGACAGCGTCGTATGCATGACGAGGTCGGTGAATATCCTGCGCCCGGCACTGTCGCCCGCAGCGCCGGCCGCCACCATCAGCGGCAATAGATGTTCTTCGCTGCGCGGCGGATGACAGAGCCGCGCCGAAGGCGCCTGCTCCCAGTGCTGGAGCAACGCCTCGCGACGCGCGGCCGGTGCGCTGACGGCGTCGCTCAACCATTGATCAAAGGCATCCGAAATCGGCGCAAAACGCGGATCGCCATAGCCACGCATGTTATGGAAGCTCATACCGCTGCCGACGATTAGCACGCCGTCGTCGCGCAACGGAGCGATGGCGCGACCAATGGCAATATGGGCTGCAGCATCTAGATCGCGCTGCAGCGACAACTGCACCACCGGCACGTCTGCCTCTGCAAACATAAGTTTCAGCGGAATGAAGGTGCCGTGGTCGAAGCCGCGCAGACCATCTTCGCCCGCCGGAATGCCAGCTTGGCCGAGCAACTCGACCAGACGTGCAGCCAGCGGCGGATCGCCTGGCGCCGGGTAGTCTAATGCGTAGGTGTGCGCCGGAAAGCCGTTGTAGTCGTAGATGAGTTCAGGCCGTGCGTTTGCGGTAACCATGGCCCTGGGCTCCATCCAATGCCCGGAGATCAGCATGATCGCGCGAGGGCGCCGCGGCAACGTTGCGGCGACAGACCTCAGGAAGGCAGCCATCGCGTCCCAGGCATCGATCGGGTTCCACTCCATGAAGAAGCACGGACCGGCGCCGTGCGGCACGAAAAGCGTTGGCATCCGAGCCGGTGGCGTCCTGTTGGCGTGTTCGTTCATGGCATCGAGATCCTGAGCGGGCGGACGCACAGTATGGATTACACTCGTTTTGAGCTGAACAATGGAATCCACGTCAACAGTTTCAACTGAGAGTAGGAGCTGCAATGCTCGACCGAATCACCGGCATGCGGGTGTTTGCGCGTGCGGCCAATGCTGGCAGCCTCTCCGCCGCTGCACGCCACCTGGGATTGTCGCCGGCCATGGCAACCAAACACGTTGATGCGTTGGAAGCACGCCTTGGGGTCAAGCTGTTCCACCGCAGCACCCGACGGCTAAGCCTGACTGCCGCAGGAAGCAGTTACCTTGAGGCGTGCCTGCGCATCCTGCCGGAAATCGACGAAGCCGAGGCCAGCGTAGCCTCACAGCGGGTCGAGGCTTCAGGTCTGCTGCGCATGAACGTACCACTGTCGTTCGGCACCCGCTTCATCGCGCCATTGATGCCTGCTTTCAGTCAGCGACATCCTGCGGTCAAAGTCGAACTGGGGCTCACCGACAGTCAGGTCGACCTGATTGATGGCAGTTGGGACATGGCGGTGCGGATTGGCCGCCTCACCGATAGCCCGCTACAGGCCAGGCGCCTGGCGGATTGCCCGATGCTGGTATGCGCCTCGCCCGGCTACCTAGCCCAGCATGGAGTGCCAAGACGGGTGAGCGACCTGTCTCAACATAATTGCCTGGGGTACAGCCTGTCGAACCTGCTGGGCGGCCGAGAATGGGCATTTGGTCCGGCAGGAGAATTCCGCGTGCCGATTCAGGGCAACTTGATGGCTAACAACGGCGCGGCGCTGGTCGCTGCCGCCGTCGGCGACCAAGGGCTGATTTACCAACCGCAGTTCATCGTGGCCGCAGCCCTCGGCCGGGGTCAGCTGGAAGTCGTTGAACTCGATCAGCCACCGCTCGGCCTTGGCGGGATCCATGTCGTCTACCCACCAGAGCGCCGCCCGCCAGCCAAAGTGAGGGCCATGATCGACTACCTGGTCGAAGCCTTTGCCGACGACCTTCCATGGAATCGCCCGCTCCGTTGACCTCGCCAAAGCTGTAACCCGCCTCCCAAACCTGAACAGGCGCTCGATACCGAGCGGCCTCGGGTGCCGTGCAGCCGAAAAAAAGATGAACCGGGCAAGCCACCGTCAGTCCGAATGAAGGGAGCCGATTGCGTACGCAACGTGCCACGGATCGCGCCGCCAGCAAAGGCTGGCGCATCCCCGAGGATTCTTCAGCCCAGCTGTACCAGCTCGGCTGAGCTACAGGATGTCACTGATCATTCGTTCAGCCCAATCGAAGCCCGGCCAGGCGCGATTGGGACCGTTTATGGAGACGCCCATGAAAGCTGTTGTGTATCACGGTGTCGGCGACATACGTCTCGAAGACGTACCCGACCCCAAGATCGAAGCCCCGACCGACGCCATTGTCCGAATCACCGCTTCTGCCATTTGCGGAACGGATTTGCACTTCGTTCGCGGTACATTCAGCGGCATGAAGCCCGGTACCATTCTTGGCCATGAAGCGGTCGGCATCGTTGAAGAGCTCGGTGAAGACGTTCGCAATCTGCAGATCGGCGACCGCGTGGTGATCCCCTCGACCATCGCGTGCGGCAATTGCTCGTACTGCCGTGCGGGCTATTTCGCCCAGTGCGACGTGGCCAATCCCAACGGCAAGGAAGCAGGCACCTCGTTCTTCGGCGGTCCGGCGGCAACCGGTCCGTTCCACGGACTGCAAGCCGAAAAGGCGCGCATTCCCTTTGCCAATATCGGCCTGGTGAAGCTGCCTCCGGAAATCAGTGATGATCAGGCAATTCTGCTCTCGGACATCTTCCCGACCGGCTATTTCGGCGCCGAGATGGCCGAGATCGAGTCCGGTGACACGGTAGCGGTGTTCGGCTGCGGTCCGGTGGGTCAATTCGCCATCGCCAGCGCCAAACTGCTGGGCGCCGGGCGCGTCTTTGCCATCGACCAGTACGACGACCGTCTGCGCATGGCCCAAGGTCAGGGCGCCGAGATCATCGATTTCAATCGCGAAGACCCAATCGAAACGCTCAAGCGTTTGACCGGTGGGATTGGCGTCGACCGCGTGATCGATGCCGTAGGCGTCGATGCGGAACACGGTTGCTGCGGTGGCAAACCTGCTGACGGCGCGAACCTTGATCAGAACGCCAAATGGCAACCGGGCGATGCCCCGTCGCAGGCGCTCGAATGGAGCGTGCAGAGTTTGGCGAAGGCCGGCACCTTGTCGATCATTGGGGTTTATCCGCCAGATGCGACGACCTTTCCCATCGGCATGGCGATGAACAAGAACATCACCATGAACATGGGTAACTGCCACCACCGCAAGTACATCCCGCGGCTCATCGAAATGATCCAGGCGCGGCGCATCGACCCGACCAAGATTCTTACGCAGGTCAAGCCGATGACCGACGTCATAGCGGCATTCGAGGCATTTGATCGTCGCGAGGGTGGCTGGATCAAGGTCGAGCTCAAGCCCCAACGCGAGGGCTCGGAGGTTGACGGCTCGGAAGAAAATCGGGTCGACGAGGCCGTCGCCGAAACCTTCCCGGCCAGCGATCCAACCAGCATGCAGAACCCCCGTTAGGCCACAGGAGCAAGCGATGGCAGCCATCCATATAGGCATTTCCGGCTGGCGCTACGCACCCTGGCGAGGCGACTTCTACCCCAAGGGGCTCGTGCAGAAGCACGAGCTGAAGTTCGCCTCGCGAGCCGTAAGCAGCATCGAGATCAATGGCTCGTTCTACTCGCTGCAAAAGCCCGAGCTCTATGCTGGCTGGTATGACGAGACACCCGAGGGCTTCGTTTTCAGCGTCAAGGCGCCCCGCTACATCACCCATGTGCTGCGCCTTCGGGACGTGGAGAAGCCCATCGCCAACTTTCTCGCTTCCGGTGTCCTTGCGCTCAAAGACAAGCTCGGCCCGATGCTCTGGCAATTCCCGCCGTCGTTCAAATTCGATCCCGAGCGTTTCGAAACCTTCCTCGCCTTACTGCCGCATGACACCGAAGCGGCACTGGAGATGGCGAAAGGGTGTGAAGCGCGCATGGAGGGACGTAGCTATCTGCAGATCGATCGCAAACGTCCCCTTCGACATGCGGTCGAAATACGTAACGACAGCTTTGTCGATCCGGCGTTTGTGACGTTGCTGCGCAAGTACAAGGTTGCACTGGTCGTAGCCGATACGGCCGACAAGTGGCCCTATCGAGAGGACCTAACGAGCGATTTCGTCTATATCCGCCTCCACGGAGCGGAAGAGCTTTATACCAGCGGCTACACCGATGAGGCGCTGGATAACTGGGCCCAGCGCATCACCCTCTGGAGCAACGGCAGCCAGCCTGACGACGCTCACCTGATCAGCTCCGGCAAACCACCGGCCCGCAAGCGGCGCGCCGTCTACTGCTATTTCGATAACGATGTAAAGGTCCGGGCGCCGTATGACGCGCGACAGTTGTTGCGCCGGCTCGGACTGGATAAAGACCTGGAAACCACTCCAGGCCAGTTGGAAGGAGCATTGGCGTGAATCTGGACAAGAACCATCCCCTCGACAGCAGCGATCTCGACGCGCACATGTCCACCGCGGTCAACACGGTCCGCCTGCTGACCGTGAACACCCACAAGGGCTTCACCGCCCTCAATCGGCGTTTCATCCTGCCGGAGTTGCGCGAGGCAGTCAGGGCGGTATCGGCCGATGTCGTGTTCTTGCAGGAAGTGCTCGGCACGCATGAAAAACACGCGTTACGCTTTCACGACTGGCCCAAGATGTCGCAGTACGAGTTTCTGGCCGACAGCATCTGGACCGATTTCGCCTATGGTCGCAATGCCGTCTACCCCGACGGGGACCACGGCAACGCCCTGCTGTCGAAATTCCCGATCACGCGCTACGAGAACCTCGACATTTCCATTGCCGGACCGGAACGTCGCGGCCTTTTGCACAGCGTGTTGCAGGTGCCGGGACATAAGGAGTTTCACGCGATTTGCGTGCACCTGGGCCTGCGCGAAGCCCATCGTCAGCAGCAACTGCGCCTCCTCTGCGACCTGCTCGACTCGCTGCCATCGGATGCGCCGGTGGTTGTCGCCGGGGACTTCAACGACTGGCGACTCAAGGGTGCGCAGGTGCTTGATCGCTGCGCGGGCATGCACGAGGTATTCGCGGTGGCCCAGGGCAAGGTGGCCAAGACATTCCCGGCACGCTGGCCAGTGCTGCGCCTGGACCGCATCTATGTGCGAAATGCCACGAGCCACAAAGCGAGAATACTCAGCAACAAACCTTGGACACACTTGTCCGATCATCTGCCCTTGGCGGTGGAGATACACCTATGAATTTTCACTGGAGAGACGGGAATCGTCTTCAGTTGCTGGAAAACGGTGAGGAATTCTTTCCCGCCGTGTTCGAGGCCATTGCGGCCGCGGAAAAGGAAGTCCTGCTGGAAACCTTCATTTTCTTCAAGGACAAGGTGGGACAGGAGCTGCAACAGACGCTGATTGCCGCAGCCGAACGCGGGGTCAGCGTCAACGTCACGGTGGACGGTTATGGCTCGGCTGATCTGGACGGTGATTTCGCTGCGGCGATGGCGCGCGCCGGCGTGCGTATCCATGTCTTCGATCCTGGCAAACGGCTGCTCGGCAAGCGGATCAATGTGTTCCGACGCATGCACCGCAAGATTGTCGTGATAGACGGCGAGTTTGCGTTCATTGGCGGCATCAATTTCTCTGCAGATCACCTGGGCGATTTTGGCCCTGCTGCAAAGCAGGACTACGCGATGCGGGTCGAAGGCCCAGTGGTGCATGACATCCACCGCTTCGCACTGAGCGCTATCGATCCTGCCCAATCGGGCCGCCGCTGGTGGCACCGGCGAATGCGAACGCAAAGCAACGGTTTTGTCGGGGTCAGCCGGGGCGAAGCGCGTGCGCTGTTCGTTACCCGTGACAACAACGACCATCGCAACGATATCGAGCAGCATTACCTGCAGGCCATCCGCGACGCCCGCTCGCGCTTGCTGATTGCCAACGCCTATTTCTTCCCGGGTTACCGAGTGCTGCGGGAGATTCGCAACGCGGCACGGCGTGGCGTTCGGGTCCGACTGATTCTGCAGGGCGAGCCGGATATGCCGATCGCCAAATTCGGCGCGCGGATGCTCTACAACTACCTGATGAGCGATGGTGTGGAGATCCACGAATATTGCCGCCGGCCACTGCATGGCAAGGTCGCACTGGCCGACTACGAATGGTCCACGGTGGGCTCGAGCAACCTTGATCCGCTAAGCCTGTCGCTCAATCTTGAGGCGAACCTGATCATTCGCGATCACACATTCAATCGCCAACTGCATGAGAATCTCGACCGGCTGTTGCAACACGACTGCCGCCGCATTCCGTTGGAACGCATCATCCGCGGCTACTGGTGGCGCGCGCCGCTGGCCTTCATCATCTTCCACTTCCTGCGCCACTTCCCTCAGTGGGTGGGCCTGTTGCCGGCCCATAAACCAAGGTTGCAGTTGCTCGATCCGGAACCGCTTGAGCCCAGCCCTGCCCCCTTGCAGCGAGACCACCAATGACCGAGCGCCAGCAGCAGTCGCAGAGTGGGTGGCGCCGACGCTGGCCGCTGATCAAGAAGATCCTGACCTACTGCTTCTTCATTCTTGTCGCCGGGCTATTGATCGGGCTGGCGCGCAACGTCAACTGGAGCGAGGTCTACCAAACGCTGCGCAATTACAGCGCCCGAACCCTGTGGCTGGCTGGCGCAGCCACCGCAGTGAGTTATGCGGTGTATTGCTGTTTCGACGTACTCGGCAAACGCTATGCGCAGCACGACCTGCCGATCCGGCAAATCGTCCCGGTGACCTTCGTCTGCTACGCCTTCAACCTCAACCTGAGCGCCTGGGTGGGCGGTATCGCACTGCGCTATCGGCTCTATTCTCGGTTTGGCCTGCGCACCTCGCAGATCACCCGAGTGTTCACCATGAGCGTGCTCACCAACTGGCTTGGTTACCTCTGGTTGGCCGGCCTGATCTTCGCCTTGGGCTGGATCACGCCGCCTGCCGATTGGGAGATCGGACGTACCGCATTGCGTGTACTCGGCGCCGGGCTGCTGCTGGCCTCAGCGATCTACCTCTGGGCCTGCGGCTTTTCCAAACGCCGCCACTGGACGATCCGCAAGCACGAAATCTATCTGCCGAGCCTGCGCCTCGCGGTCTTCCAGATGCTGCTCGGCGCGAGCAACTGGGCGCTAATGGCGCTGGTGGTCTACTTCATGCTGTTGCAGCAGGCCCCCTACCCCGTTGTGCTAGGCATCCTGATGATCAGCAGCGTCGCCGGCGTGATTGCCCACATCCCGGCGGGTCTGGGTGTGATCGAAGCGGTATTCGTGACGATGCTGGGCGGTGGCGAGCTGAGCCAGGCCAGCATCGTGGCGGGGTTGATTGGCTACCGGGTGGTGTACTTCCTCATCCCGTTGCTATTCGCCACGGTTGTCTACGTGATCTTGGAGATACGGGCCAAGAAGCTGCGCTCCAATAACCAGGCGCTTCCCAATGACGATGCGCAAGAGGAGCACCCACCCACCGCCGCCTGATAGGTTGTGCTCTTCTAGCCGGGGAACCCGCACAAGCACCAGACACAATAAAGCCGGAGCGATCGCTCCGGCTTTATTGTGTCAGCGCCTGCATGTCAGGCGCCGTCTGCCAGGTCAGTTACCCCTGGGGTCGAAGGATGACCACGCCGAGCGGAGGCAGCGTCAACGCCAGCGAAACGTCCTGGCCGTGCGCCGGAATCTGCTCGGGGAGCATGCCGCCGCCATTGCCCACGTTGGAACCGCCGTAGCACTCGGCATCGCTGTTGAAGATTTCAACCCAGCGGCTGTCTTCAGGCACCCCGACCCGATAGTTCTCCCGCACCACGGGCGTAAAGTTACCCACCACCAGCAGCGGATGGCCCGTGGAGCTTTTGCGCAGCCAGGCAAACACGCTGTTGGCACGGTCGTCGCCAATCAGCCACTGGAAGCCGGCCGGGTCTGCATCGAGCTCATGCAGCGCAGGCTCGTGGCTATACAGACGGTTTAGATCGCGCACAAGATTCTGCGCGCCGCGGTGGTCTGGCTCATCCAGCAAATGCCAATCAAGCTCGCGGTCATGGTTCCATTCGCGCCACTGGCCGAACTCGCAGCCCATGAACAGCAACTTCTTGCCCGGATGGGTCCACATGAACGAGAGGTAGGCACGAAGATTGGCAAACTTCTGCCAACGGTCCCCCGGCATTTTCTCGATCAAAGAACCTTTGCCATGCACCACTTCGTCGTGCGAGATCGGCAGCACGAAGTGCTCAGAATAGGCGTACACCATGCCGAAGGTCAGCTTGTCATGATGGTACTGCCGGTTGATCGGATCTTCTTGAATGTACTGCAGGGTGTCGTGCATCCAACCCATGTTCCACTTGTAAGCAAAGCCCAAACCGTTCTCGGACGTCGGCTTGCTGACGCCTGGGAACGCTGTGGACTCTTCCGCGATGACCAGCGCACCGGGAGTCTCAGTAGCCACAACGTCGTTCAGGTGACGTAGAAAGTCGATGGCTTCGAGGTTCTCTCGACCGCCATGACGGTTGGGAATCCACTCGCCTTCTTTACGGGAGTAGTCTCGATAGAGCATCGAGGCCACCGCATCTACGCGCAGTGCGTCGACGTGGAATTCCCGCAGCCAGTGCAGCGCCGAAGCGAGCATGAAGCCATGCACTTCGGTACGCCCCAGGTTATAGATGTAGGTATCCCAGTCCTGGTGGAACCCCTCGAACGGGTGTGCGTACTCGTACAGCGCAGTGCCATCGAACTCGCCCAAGCCGTGAGCATCTGTCGGGAAGTGTGCCGGGACCCAGTCGAGAATCACGCCGATACCGGCTGTGTGACAAGCATCGATAAAGGCTGCGAAATCGTGTGCATTCCCGTAACGCGCACTGGGTGCGAACTGCGACAGCAGCTGATAACCCCAGGAGCCGCCGAAAGGATGCTCCATGATGGGCATCAGTTCGATATGGGTGAAGCCCAGGTCGACCACATAGGGAATCAGCCGCTCGGCCAGCTCATGCCAGTCATACAGGCGTCCATCATCGCCGCCGTCGCGGCGCCACGAGCCTGCGTGCAGCTCGTAAATGCTCATCGGGGCTTTTACCGATTGTTGCGCTGCCCGCTGCTGCAGCCAGGCCTCGTCTTTCCACTCGTACTCGAGCGGGTGCGAAATCACCGATGCGGTGCCCGGTGGGAGCTCGGTGGCCAGCGCAATCGGATCAGCCTTTAACGGCAGAATGCCGTTTGGCCCGAGGATCTCGTATTTGTAGGATTCTCCAGGCTGCAGACGCGGGATGAAAATTTCCCAGACGCCGGACGGAAAGCGCAGGCGCATCGGATGCCGACGCCCGTCCCAGCCGTTAAAGCTGCCGACCACCGAAACGCGCCGGGCATTGGGCGCCCATACCGCGAAGCGGACGCCCTGTACGCCCTCGACTTCCATGGGCTGAGCACCGAACACGCGACCGACCTGACGATGGTTACCCTCGGAGAACAGATACATGTCCATTTCGCCGAGTTGGGGACCAAAGCTGAAGGGGTCCTCAGTAATCTGTTCGCCACCTGCCCAGCGAATCTTCAGTAGGTACGGCTGTTGATTGGTCAGCCGGGTGAAAAAGAAGCCGGGTACCTGACCCTGCTCCATTGCTGCCAGTACCCGCCCGCCACTGCGCTCGAGCACCTCGACGCCCAATGCATTGGGCAGATAAGCCCGCACGACCAGGCCATCGCCGTCGGGATGTGGGCCAAGAATAGAAAACGGATTGCCATGTTCGGCGCGCACCAGCGCATCGACATCGGCATCGGTTGGCAGCAGGTTTTCACCGGGCATTGTCACGGCCGGACGATCAATCATTGGGAACCTCCATCGGAAATCTGTTGTGCCAGCGCCGCCAGCCCCTGAAGCGGGACAGACAGCCAAGCCGGGCGGTTCTCTGCCTCATAGGCCACTTCATACGCGGTCTTTTCCAGGCTGAACAGGGCCAGCGCCGCATCGGCCCCAGCGGCGTCTTTCCAGGCGTGAGGCAACTCGGCGGTCGCTTCACGGTAGGCTTCGAGGAATACCGCACGTGCGCTTTGCTGATAGGTATCGGAAATATTGCGTCGTGCCTGATCGGCCGCCTCTGAGCTGTCGCTGGATTGAGCGTTGCGCAGGGTCATGGCGGTGGCGTATTCGAAAGAGCGCAACACTCCGGCGACATCTTTGAACGGGCTCAGCTTGCTGCGCCGCTCTTCGAGCGAGCGCGCCGGCTCGCCTTCGAAGTCGATGAAATAGGCATCGCCTTGCGCAACCAGTATCTGCCCAAGGTGTAGGTCACCGTGGACGCGGGTGCGCAGCCCACCAAGGGTACGATCGGCCAGCCGCTTGACCTCTGCGACCAGCTGTTTACGTTGACCAAGCAGCTGGTCGACCAGCGCGGTGGCCTTGCGGTCCAGATCGCCACGGCGGGATTGCAACAGATCAAGCGCATGCTCGACCTGCCCGGATATCAGCTGCGTCCAATCCTTGGCATCCGCAGGCTTTGTCGGCTCGGCGGCAAAAGCCTGGTTATCGGTCTGCACCGCCAAGGTCATGTGCATCTCACCGAGACGCTGTCCAAGCAAGCGGTTGAAGGCCTCCAGCTCCTCCAACGCACTGAACTGGTTTTCATGCAGAGAGACGCCACCTGCAATCTGGTCGCGCACCGCCCGATCGAGTGTGTGCAGCGTCCATTCCCAGGCATCGCCCTGGTTGTCGAGGAAGCGCTGCACGACCATCAGGGCATATTGCTCGCCATTCTTGTCGAAGCGGCTCACCTGACCCAACATGGCGGAGATATGAGTGAAACCCTGTTCGGTCAGGAAGCTGCCCATCTCCAGTTCAGGGTGCATCCCTGCCGAGACGCGACGCAGCACCTTGATCATCATGCTGCCACCGACAATCGCCGAGCTGTTGGACTGCTCAGCGGTGAGATAACGCACCTCAGCCTCAGCAGGCAGGTCGATATCGGCAAGCTGCGCCATCGGCTGGAAACGTATCTCGCCGTCGCCGCATGGCAGCACTTGCTCTTCGCGTAGCCCTTGAAGGACCCCAAGCACAAACTGCTTGAGCGCGAAAGCATCTGTCAGCAGGCCTACCTGCGGGCCGCGGCGAACACGTGCCATGGCCAACTGCTGTGGCAGTGCGATGTCGAAATCACCTTCGTCCAGGAAGCCCAGCGGTAACTGGTAAAAATCCGTACGTCCACCCGCCTCGACTGCGATCTCACTCAGCAATACCGGACGTTGTGGGTCGCCAAATGGCACGCTGTAGCAGATCTTGATCGAATTGATCGTCGCATCCTTGCTGGCGAACCAGCGCCGCTTCGGCAGATACGCGGGTAGGGACTCGGTTTCCAGAATCCTTTTATTGGAAGCAGTAAGCGTATCCAGGCGCTTGAGCACCAGCGTTTGAAAGTCAGGCATGGTTTCCACCGGTTCCTGGTGCCAGCTGGGCATCTGGTGACTGGTTGCCAGCTGGAACCAGTAGAAGCCGTAAGGTGGCAAGGTCAGCAGATACGGAAGTTGGCCAATCGGCGGAAAGGCGCTACCGCCGACCATCTCCACCGGCACCATTCCGGCGTAATGCGACAGTTCCAACTCTGCAGCTTGTGCAGAGCGCGACACGTTGGCGACGCAAAAAATCACTTCCGTCTCGCCAGTTGCCGTCGTGAACTCGCGGATGTACGCAAGAATCCGTCGGTTGCTCGGCGCAAGCATCTTGAGGGTGCCACGACCGAATGCCTTGAATTGCTTGCGGATCGACAGCAGACGACGCGTCCAGTTGAGCAGCGAATGCGGATCACGCTGCTGAGCCTCGACGTTGATCGCCTGGTAGCCATACAGCGGATCCATGATCGGTGGTAGCACCAGGCTTGGCGGGTCGGCTCGGGAGAAGCCCCCATTACGGTCTACCGACCACTGCATCGGCGTGCGTACACCATCCCGGTCACCGAGAAAAATGTTGTCTCCCATGCCGATCTCGTCACCGTAATAGATCACCGGCGTGCCGGGCATCGACAGCAGCAAACTGTTTAGCAATTCGATTCGGCGGCGATCCCGCTCAAGCAGCGGCGCCAGGCGACGACGGATGCCGAGGTTGATCCGTGCGCGCTTGTCCGAGGCGTAATAATTCCAGAGGTAGTCGCGCTCCTTGTCGGTCACCATTTCCAGCGTCAACTCGTCATGGTTGCGCAGGAAAATCGCCCACTGACAGTTTTCCGGAATGTCCGGCGTCTGCCTGAGGATGTCGGTGATCGGGAAGCGGTCTTCCTGCGCCAGCGCCATGTACATGCGCGGCATCAGTGGGAAGTGGAACGCCATATGGCACTCGTCGCCCAGGCCGCCATCTTCGCCACCGAAGTACAACTGTGTGTCTTCAGGCCATTGATTGGCCTCCGCCAACAGCATGCGGTCGGGGTAATTGGCGTCGATCTCGGCGCGGATCTGCTTCAGTACAACGTGGGTCTCCGGCAGGTTCTCGTTGTTGGTGCCGTCGCGCTCGACCAGATAGGGAATGGCATCCAGGCGCAGACCGTCGATCCCTAGGTCCAGCCAGTAGCGCATCACGCTGAGCACTGCCTTCATCACCTGCGGATTGTCGAAGTTGAGGTCAGGCTGGTGAGAATAGAACCGGTGCCAGAAGTACTGCTGGGCAACCGGGTCCCACGTCCAGTTCGAGGTTTCGGTATCGAGAAAGATGATCCGTGTTCCGTCGTACTTATCGTCGGTATCGGACCAGACGTAGAAGTCGCGAGCGGCAGAGCCCTTCTTCGCCTTGCGCGCGCGCTGGAACCACGGATGCTGGTCGGAGGTATGGTTGATGACCAGCTCGGTGATGACCCGCAGGCCACGCTTGTGCGCTTCGGCGATAAAGCGCCTGGCGTCAGCCATGGTGCCGTAGTCCGGATGCACGCCGCGGTATTCGGCAATGTCGTAGCCATCGTCCCGGCGCGGCGACGGATAGAACGGCAAGAGCCAGATGGTGTTTACGCCCAGGTCAGCGATGTAATCGAGCTTGTCGATCAAGCCTTGAAAATCACCGACACCGTCATTGTTCGAATCGAAGAAGGATTTCAGGTGGACCTGGTAGACCACCGCATCCTTATACCAAAGGGGATCCTTGATAAAGGCAGCAGGTTTACGCGCTCTCGCCATGGTCTTGTTCCCTTTCATCTGCCCCCATGACTGGCCCATATGCCTGGCCAGCCGAGGCGGAAAAGTAAGCCAGTCGATTTATAAACTGGATAATTAATAGCCTATAAACAACTGATATATATCGTTTTTATGACCTTCTTTAGACATCACTTTAAGTCAGGATCCATGTCGTCTGAACTGATACGCCAAATGCCGAATGGCTGTTGCCAAGGCTCGATTCGCATCCATTGAGTCTTGCCGTACCAAGTCCAGCGATGCCCGTTCATAAGGTCTTCGCCTCGGGTTTCGGCATGGTCCGGCAGGCCCATCTCCCATAGCGGAAGCTCGAAATGCGCTTCCTGAGCGTTATGCGGATCGAGGCTGATTGCTACGAGAATGAAGTTCGTGCGATCCGGCGTGCGTTTGCCGAAGAACAAGATGTTGTCGTTGTAAGCGGTGTACGCTTTGAAACCCAGGTGGGTCTGCAGGGCCGGGTTTTGCCGACGGATGCGATTGAGCTGAGCGATCTCCGCGACAATGTTGCCCGGTGCGTGATAATCCCGGACCCGTATCTGGTACTTCTCGGAATCCAGGTACTCCTCCTTGCCGGGGATTGCCGCGGACTCGCACAGTTCGAAGCCCGAGTACATGCCCCACAGGCCGGAACCCATGGTTGCCAGCGCCGCGCGGATGAGAAATCCCGCTCGCCCGGAGTCATGCAGGAAGAACGGATTGATGTCCGGCGTGTTGACGAAGAAATTCGGCCGATAGCAATCACGCAGCGGATGCTCGTTCAGCTCAGTCAAGTACTCGCTCAGCTCTGCCTTGTTGTTGCGCCAGGTGAAGTAGGTGTAGCTCTGGTTGAAGCCGACCTTGCCCAGGCGCGCCATCATGGCCGGCTTGGTGAAGGCCTCGGAGAGAAACATCACGTCTGGATCGCGCTCGCGGATGTCGGCGATCATCCACTCCCAGAATGGCAGCGGCTTGGTATGTGGGTTGTCGACGCGGAAGATCTTTACGCCCTGCTCGACCCAATGCCAGACCACATCACGCAGAGCGATCCACAGGCCGGGCATGGCGTCTTCGGCGTAGAAATCGACGTTGACGATGTCCTGGTATTTCTTCGGCGGGTTTTCTGCATAACGGATGGTCCCGTCCGGCCGCCAGGAGAACCAGCCCGGATGCTCATTGAGCCATGGGTGGTCCTGAGAGCACTGGATGGCGAAGTCGAGGGCGATCTCCAAACCGTGCTCCCGTGCGGCAGCTACCAGGTCGCGGAAGTCATCGAGCGTGCCGAGATCGGGATGAACTGCATCGTGCCCACCGGCTTCGCTACCGATGGCATACGGGCTGCCAGGATCATTCGGGCCAGCGTGCAACGTGTTGTTCGGCCCTTTGCGATGCTGTCGGCCAATTGGGTGAATCGGCGTGAAATACAGGACGTCGAAGCCCATGTCCCGGATCGATGGCAAACGCTTATGCACGTCACGGAAAGTACCGTGACGGTTAGGGTCATCGGTTTCAGAGCGCGGGAACAGCTCGTACCAGCTGGCAAACAGCGCAATTGGGCGCTCGACCTCAATCGGGAACACCTCACTCTGGCTGCAATGCTCGCGGGGGTCTGCGTCAGCCATCGCGGCAGCCGTTTCACTGGCCAGCATCACCGAGACACGTTCATCGTCCAGGTGCGCCATGCTCAACCGATGCAGCAGGTCATCGATGATGGCTTTGGTCTCGCCTTGGGCACGCTGGCTGGCGCGCTCAAGCAGCAGACGACCTTCTTCGAGTTCAAGCTGAACCGGGACCCCAGCGTTGTGCTTCTTTGACAGCTCGTAGCGGTAGGTCTCGTAAATATCCCACCAAGCTTCGATCATGAACTCGTGCGAAGCGACTTGCGTCGGGGTGAACTGCCCTTCCCAGCTGTCATTGCCGATCAACTTGAGCCGTGCCCGGCGCCAGGTGGTTTCATCCTTGGTCCGCCAGCAGATCGATGCGGCTAGCTGATCGTGCCCATCGGCAAAGATCTTGCTCGTGACATTGATCGGGTGGCCGATGGTTGCCTTTGCCGCAAATCGTCCGCCTTCCAGTACGGGCTGGGTCGATTCAATGGCAATGCGCGGCATCTGCAATGCCTGTTCAAGTCGAGGGTGAATCACCGGATGGGGCTTTGCATCGGTCATTGAACGGGGCTCCTAGGCGAAATTGCAGCGAAACGGCAAACCTACCCCGCTCGGGACTGGCAATCGAGCGTGGCTGGTTGTACCGATGGAAAACCCGTCATGCGGGCTTTCTCGGGCTCTGTTCTTTCCGAACCAAAGGAGGCGTGAAAAGTTCAGCTTAAAGGCCGCTACCGCTTGCCACAGCCGGCGTTGCGCTTGTTTTAGGCCAAATACGAGACGGATGATTTGGCGGGGAGGCAGCCCGCTCCTGTATGAGCCAGCTTGTTGACGATCAAACACGACGCGAACACCGCTGATCGCCACCAAGGTGGCTCCTACAAAAGCGTACTGTGGCGAACATAGAGAGCCAAGCTAAAGCCAAGCCCCTACTTGTAGGAGCCAGCTTGCTGGCGATCCGAAACCACGCGAAGATCACCGATCGTCACCAGGCTTGTTCATGCTTGAGCCATAGCCTGGTGCGCTAGTCCCCACCCGCGATCAACAACGGGTTGTAACCGCTACGGCCATATTCGCCCTGTTCGGCCAGCAAGATGTCGAGCGC
Source organism: Pseudomonas sp. 10B238 (assembly GCF_000970615.1). Lineage (NCBI taxonomy): Bacteria > Pseudomonadati > Pseudomonadota > Gammaproteobacteria > Pseudomonadales > Pseudomonadaceae > Pseudomonas > Pseudomonas sp. 10B238. The sequence goes on along the minus strand of NZ_KQ033927.1, from coordinate 289,662 downwards.
AAGGCTTGCCAGGTCATCCGCCACGGGTTCGGCGCGTCCGTGTTCTTCACGCAGCATGACCTTCAGATAGCTACGACACTCGCCGCAAGATTCCGCCTGGACCGGCATCGCCGGTTTGCCCTGCTCGTCATCCAGCGTGAGGTACAGCAGCTTTGCGCCGCTGTCGCAAACGCTGCACTTGAGCCGCTCCAGATGCCACTCGGTGGCGCACAGAGAGCAATGCAGATAGCGCACGCCAGCACGATGGCGCTCGTTGTGGATGACACTGGCGACCGGTGGCGAACCGCAGCAAGGGCATAGCCCCTTGGCTTCCCCCTCGGGCTTATCAGGCGGTCGAGGCAGGGCTATCGCCAGCCTCATCCAACTGATCTGCAGGGCAGCGGCAACCAATGGCAGCAGCGGTCGGGTTGTTTCATCGCCGGGACGAGCCTCAAGGACATCGTCGGCCAGCGTATCCAACTGCTCCTGAGACAGCTCCCTCAACGTCCTGAGCAGGGGCCGCTGAGCCTCGCCCACATGAAGCTCCATGGCATCGAGCATCGACAGAAGGTCATCCTGCCAAGGCACGTCACGTTTCAAGGCCTGAAAACCAAGCGGCGGCAGGCCATGTTTAAGCGCCTGATCGAATGCATCCTCAGCCGGCCGCCAGGACGGGTCGCTTTCGTTGAGCACCTGGTGCTGGGCTTGTACCAGTCGCGCCATGAAGGCAAGAAACTCATCCAGCGGTGGAACCTGCAGGACAAGCTCCCGTAACCGCGTAGCGCGTTTGCTAAACACCTTGGCATTCGGCAACACCACATTTGGCGCCTCCATGATCCCCGAAGGCGCACTTCCATAAGAGTGGTTCACTGCAACTCCTTAAGTTCGTTTCGACGGCACGTCACGATCAGGCGAAAGACCACCCGGATCGTCATAACCTTCCTTACGGCGTACCTCGTCATACCAGAGACCGTGGTGGTGACGCGCCCAGGCGTGGCTTACACGGCCCTGGGTCATTGCGCGTACCGAGCCCTTCACCCAGATTGCCGAGTAGACGTGTATAACCAACGTGATAATTGCGATGAAGGCGGTATAGGCATGGATGGTCACCGCCCAGCGCAGCGCCCAAACCGGCATCTCATCGGCGACCCAGGGCCGCCACAGGACGATGCCGGTCACCAGCAATACCGGCACGGTGGCGAGGAAGATCCAATACACCAGCTTCTGCCCGGCGTTGTTCTTGCCCACTGGAGGTAACCGCTCGTCGCGGTTGCCCAGCACGTCGCGGATCTGCTTCATCCATTGCACGTCGTGGCGACGGATCAGGTTGTCGCCAAAGAAGCGCACGGCCTGGATGACGAAGAACAACGACATGAACACGCCGATGTACGGATGCACGATGCGTGTGGGTTCAGGCCCACCAAAAAGCGCAGTGAGCCCAAAGAACGCCGGATAGAACAATGCAAGCCCACTCAACACGAGCAACGTGAAGCTGATCGCGATGAGCCAGTGATTGACTCGTGTCCACCAGCCATAACGTAGGATGCCGTGCTTAACGTTGGAGTGGCTCATAGCCGGTCCTCCCCGCGCTTATCGATGTCGCGGGCGTCATGCGCTTTCACCGGATCAGGATCGTCTTCCGGCTCTTCTTTCGGCCCCTTCATCACGTAGTGGAAGAAACCAGCCAGAACGGACATGCCCAATGCCACCGACATGATCGGTTTGGTCACGCCCTTCCACAGCTCGACCGTCGGGGCGATGTGCGGATCACGAGGCAAACCGCTGTAGATCTCCGGCTTGTCGTTGTGCTGCAGCACATAGACCACGTGGGTGCCGCCGACGCCCGGCGGGTCATATATCCCGGCGTTTTCATAGCCACGCCCCTGAAGATCTGCAACACGGTGGGCGCCGTAGTCGAGCATGTCTTCCTTGGTGCCGAACATGATGGCCGAGGTCGGGCAGCTTTTGACGCAAGCCGGTTCCAGCCCGTTATAGACCCGATCCGAACACAGTGTGCATTTGTAAGCCTTGTTGTCCTTCTTCGATATCCGGGGAATATCGAAGGGACAGCCTGCCACGCAATAGCCACAGCCGATGCAATGCTCGGAGTTGAAGTCGACGATGCCGTTGGCGTACTGCACGATGGCCCCGGGCGACGGGCACGCCTTGAGGCAACCCGGTTCGGCGCAATGCATGCAGTTGTCCTTGCGGATCAGCCACTCGAGATTGCCCTGCTCGTCCTCATACTCCGAGAAACGCATGACTTCGAATGACTCAGGCGAAAGGTCTTGCGGGTTGTTATAGGTCCCGTCGCACTCCCCGACGTCATCACGCAGGTCGTTCCACTCCGAACAGGCAACCTGGCAGGCCTTGCACCCAATGCACACGGACACATCAATGAGCTTGGTGACCTTCTCCACACCTCCATGACGGACCTGCGGAGAAGGCGTGGTGGTCGCCGAGCGGGCGATGATGTTTTGCAGATTGATCTGATCGCCACGCATTAAACGATCCCTCCGACTTTTTCCACGTTCACCAGAAACGACTTGAACTCTGGCGTCTGGGTGTTCCCATCACCCACGAACGGCGTGAGGGTGTTGGTCAGGTGCGCCTTTTTCGTAACACCTTTGAAGCCCCAGTGGATCGGGATCCCGATGTGATGGACCGTTCGACCATCGACCTGCAACGGCACCATGCGCTTGGTTACCACCGCCACAGCGGTGATGAATCCACGCTTGGACGTTACCTTGACCCGGTCGCCTGCGTTGATGCCCAGCTCGGCTGCAAGTACATCGCTCATCTCGATGAACTTCTCCGGCTGGGCGATGGCGTTGAGCCGCACGTGCATCGTCCAGTAGTGGAAATGCTCAGTCAGTCGATAGGTCGTCGCCGCGTACGGAAACTCCTTGTTCGAGCCAAACGAATCGCGATCCTGCTCGAATACCCGGGCGATGGGGTTATGCAGCGCCAATGGGTTGTTGGGATTGAGCGGGTTACGGTCGATGGGCGTTTCCATCGGTTCGTAGTGCTCAGGGAGCGGCCCTTCGTTCAGCCATTCGCAGGAGAAGAAATGTCCTCGGCCGGTCTGTGTCACGATGAATGGCCCAACACCGGCTGACGGTGGCGTAAAGATCGGGTAGTCCGGCACGTCGGCGCCCGTCCAGCGCTCCCCGTCCCACCAGATAAATGCTTTGTTCGGAGCCCACGGCGTACCGTCAGGCCTTGCCGATGCGCGGTTGTACAAAAGCCGTCGATTCATCGGCCATGCCCACGCCCAGCCCAGCGTATTACCCGTGTGGTAAGGGTCCGAATTGTCTCGACGAGCCATCATGTTTCCGGCTTCGGTCCAGGCCCCGGAATAGATCCAGCAGCCGCACGCGGTCGAACCATCAGCACGCAGTTCACTGAAGTCCTGCAACTGTTCACCCTTACGCCGGATGATCCTGCCGGTATCGTCGGAAAGATCCGCCAGGGCCCGTCCGTTGTATTCCTTCGCCAACTCGGATGCTTTCGGAAAATCCGGGACCTTGTAGTTCCACTCAAGATTCAAGATCGGGTCTGGGAATGCTCCGCCTTCGACCTGATACATGTGCTTGAGGCGCAGCATGACCTCTCCGAGAATCTCGGTATCGGTCATGGCTTCGCCAGGCCCGGGTGCCGCCTTCTCATGCCATTGCAGCCAGCGGGCACTGTTGGTGATGGACCCGTCGTCCTCGGCGAAGCAGGTGGTCGGCAGGCGGAACACCTCAGTGGCGATCTTCGACGGATCGACATCGTGGTATTCGCCGAAATTCTTCCAGAACTCACCGGTTTCCACCGTGAGCGGGTCCATGATCACGAAGTACTTGAGTTTCGACAGCCCGTCCAAAACCTTGGCCTTGTTCGGAAAGGCCGCGAGGATGTTGAAGCCTTGGCAGAAGGCGCCGGTCGCCTTGCCCAACGTCATGTCGTTAATGGCGTAGAGCACGTCATAGATCGGTTCGGAAAGCTTCGGCAACCAGTCGTAGCACCAGTTGTTCTCAGCCGTGGCGGCGTCGCCGTACCATTCCTTCATCATGCTGACGAAGAAGCGTTCGTAGAATTTCCAGTACGAGACCTCGCCCTCGAGCAATGGCGGCTTGACCCTCGTTTCCAGATAGTCGTCATAGGTCTGCAGGTCTGCCGAAGGCAGGTTCATATAGCCGGGCAACAGGTTTGACAGCAGTCCGATGTCGGTCAGGCCTTGAATATTGGAGTGCCCACGCAGAGCGTTGACACCTCCGCCAGGCATACCCATGTTGCCCAACAGCAGCTGCACCATTGCGCCACAGCGAATGATCTGCGATCCGATAGTGTGCTGCGTCCAACCCAGGGCATAGAGGATGGTCATGGTCTTGTCTGGCGCCGAGGTGGTCGCCATCAGATCCCAAAGCTCAAGCACCTTCTCCTGGGGCATGCCGCAGATATTTTCCACCTGATCAACCGTGTAGCGGCTGTAATGCTGACGCATCAGCTGAAGCACGCAGCGCGGGTGCTCGAAGGTTGGATCAGTGCGGACAAAACCGTCCTCGCCGGTCTCGAAGTTCCAGGTTTGACGATCGTAGGTGCGGTCCGCCGGGTTGTAGCCGGTGAACAGTCCCTCCTCGAAGCCGAACCCTTCAGCCACGATCAGGCTCGCGTCGGTGTATTCGCGTACATATTCATGCGCAAAGCGGTTGGTTTCGATCAGGTAGTTGATGAAACCACCAAGGAACGCGATGTCCGTCCCCGTGCGAATCCAGGCGTGATAGTCCGCCACCGCCGTGGTGCGGTTGAAGCGCGGGTCGATTGAGATCAGCACGGCATTGCTGCGCTGCTTGGCATGCATGACCCAGCGGAAGCCTACGGGGTGTGCTTCAGCCGAATTGCCTCCCATCGACAGGATGACATTGGCATTGGCAATGTCGGTCCAGTGGTTCGTCATGGCACCGCGACCAAATGTTGGGGCAAGACCTGCCACCGTTGGTCCGTGTCAAACGCGCGCCTGGTTGTCTAGTTTGAGAATGCCGAGTGCTCGGGTAATTTTCTGCGTGAGATAAGCTGTCTCGTTGGTGCAAGCCGACGCTGCGACCATCGACGTGGTCATCCAGCGATTGACCAGCCTGCCCTGCTCGTCATGTGTTTCGAAATTTCTGTCGCGATCGTCCTTCATGTGCCGGGCGATGCGTGCGAACGCCTCATCCCAGCTGATGCGCTTCCACTCGTTGGTGTAAGGCTCGCGAACCTCGGGGTATTTGACCCGCGACTCGCTCTTGATGAAGTCCAGCACGCCTGCCCCCCGAGGGCAAAGCGATCCTCGACTGACTGGATGGTCCGGATCGCCTTCGACGTGGTAGATCTCGTCAATAACGTTGATCGCGCCATCACCACGCGAGTACAGCAACATGCCGCAGCCTACCGAGCAGTAGGTGCAAATATTGCGGGTCATTCTTGCGCCGGTCAGTTTGAAGTGACGAATCGACGCTAATGCTTCATCAGGCGCAAATCCCATCATGGCCATGCTCGACGCGCCCACACCGGCCGCACCGAACTTCAGGAACTGTCGCCGGGATACTCGCACGGTCATCGGTATCTCCTGTTACTTATTATGTCTGCCCATCTAACCACATCGACTGAACCGCTCTGGAATGGTTCCTCCGGCGGGACAGACGGGGCGGCGTATTCGCTACGCCAGTACGAGGCTAGTCCAGTAAGCCGGCCACAGACAGGTCACCCGTCGCGTCATTGACGCGCAGCGAGATCCTTCAAAAGCTGCGCTGAAAGGCTCTGACGGGTCGTGGCGTAGTCGGCCCATGGATCGAGCTTCAGGCTCTTGAGGCGTTCATGGAGATTGAGGATGTTCCACTGATCGGCGCCGCTTATCTGGTCCAGCTCCTCCCGCGTGATGGGCACTGAGACGGGCAGCCCAGGGCGTGCTCGTGCGGAAAAAGCAGCAACCGTGCTAGCGCCTCGCTGGTTGCGCAGGTAGTCGACGAAGATCTTGCCGACCCGATTCTTCGGCCCCATCTTTGCGACGATCTGCTCAGGTGACTCTTTGGCCAGGCGAACCGTGACCATACGGGCAAATTCGTTGGCGCAACCCCAACTCTGACGACGATCGATCGGCACCACGACATGCATGCCGCGCCCACCGCTGGTTTTGATGAAGGCCTTGAGACCGAGTTGATCAAGCAGCTCAAGGGTCATGTTCGTCGCCTCGACCATGCTTGACCACGGCAGCTCCGGGTCAGGATCCAGATCGAAGACCACCCGATCCGGCTTGTCGATGCGGTCGCTGCGCGCATTCCACGTATGAAACTCGACGGTGCCCATCTGCACCGCCTCGACGACCGCGCTGATACTGTCCGCCTGGATCAGGTGTGCATGCTCCGGATCGAGGGACTTATCCAGCACGTGCATGTGCGGCATTTTCAGCCGCCCGCAGTGGCGCTGGAAGAAGCTATCGCCGCTGACGCCATCCGGCGCGCGGACGATGGACAGCGGACGCTTGGCCAGATGAGGTACGAGCCATTCGCCCACTGCCAGATAGTATTCAGCGAGCTGCAGCTTGGTGGCACCACTTGCCGGATCGATGACACGCTGCGGATTACTGATGCCGATACCCCCTACATCGGGGCGATTTTTGGCAGCCTTTTCAGCCATGCACGCTCCTTATGAGGTCAGCTCGCTTTCTTGCTGTTGGACTTGCTGGCAGCCGGTTTACTGGTGCTGGTCTTGCGGGCCGTCGCGGTTTTGCTGGTCGAGGATTTACTGGCTGCAGACTTGGCCGGGGCCTTCGATTTGCTGGCTGTAGTTTTGCTCGTGGCCCGCTTGGCAGGCGATGCCTCTTCGCTGTCTTCGTCGTCGTCAACGTCTTCAGTCGGGGCAGCTTTCTTAGCGGACGATTTGCCGGCCAGGCTACGTTTGAGCAGTTCGGTCAGGTCGATGACATCGGCGCTGCGACGATCAACTGCTTCTTCCGGCCCACCCACGGCTTCGAGCTTGCCCTCGCGAGCCTTGGTCTCTACTAGATCCATGATCTGGTCTTGGAAGGTGTCCTTGTATTGCTCGGGGTTCCAATCCTCACTCATGTCCTCGACCAGCCGCTTGGCCATGTCGAGTTCCTTCGGGTTGAGGTCGGCATTAAGCGCCTCGTCTTTCATCTCAAGGTACTCCACGCCCCTGACCTCATCGGCCCAGCGCAGCGTATTCATCACCAGTGCCTTGCCCAGCGGCATCACCACGGCCAGATGCTGCTTGTTGCGCAGCACCACGTTGGCGATGCCGACCTTGCCAGTCTGAGTCAGGGTTTCGCGCAGCAGCGCGTAAACCTTTTCACCCCGCCGGTCCGGGGTGAGGTAATAGGGCGTAGCGATGTACAGGAAGGAAATGTCCTTGGCATCGACAAAGGCAACGATGTCTACCGTCTGCGTGGCTTCTGGGTGAGCGGCCTTGATCTCGTCATCGCTGATAACGACGTAGTTACCCTTTTCGTATTCCACGCCTTTGACGATGTTCTCGCTCTCGATGTCCTCGCCGGTGGTCTTGTTGATGCGCTTGTAGCCCACTCGGTCCATGCTGCGTTTGTCCAGCCAGTCGAAATCTATACCCGAGCGCGTGGTCGCAGGCACCAAGGCGACGGGGATATGAACCAGGCCGAAACTGACGGCGCCTTTCCAGATCGTACGGGGCATAAGCCTTCCCTCCTGTCGACAGTCGTTCGGTCAGCCGTTGACCACGGTGCCGCCGTTCACATGGATCACCTGTCCGCTGACATAGGAAGCGTCGCTGCTGGCCAGATACACGTATGCCGGCGCCACTTCATCCGGCTGGCCGGGACGCTCCATGGGCACGTTGGCGCCGAATTTCTCGACCTTGTCTTCGTCGAAGGTCGACGGAATCAGCGGCGTCCAGATCGGCCCGGGCGCGACCCCGTTCACGCGAATGCCTCGGTCGGCGATGTTCATCGACAGCGAGCGGGTAAAGGCCGTGATGGCGCCCTTGGTCGATGAGTAGTCCAGCAGCTGTGGGCTGCCTTTGTAGGCCGTCACCGACGTGGTGTTGATGATCGAGGCGCCTTTTTTCAGGTGCGGCAGTGCAGCCTTGGTCATCTGGAACATGCCGAAAATGTTGGTGCGGAAGGTCTTCTCCCACTGCTCTTCGCTGATGTCTTCGAGCTTTTCCTGGGGATGCTGCTCGGCGGCGTTATTGACCAAAATGTCGAGCTTGCCGAAGGCACTCACCGTTTCGTCGATCACCTTGCGGCACACGTCGCGGCCCGCCACGTCGCCGGCGAAAGTCAGACACTTGCGCCCCTGCTCTTCCACTGCGCGCTTGGTTTCCTCGGCGTCCTGGTGTTGATCCAGATAGAGAATCGCTACATCGGCGCCTTCACGTGCAAACAGCACCGCTACCGAGCGGCCGATGCCGCTGTCGCCGCCAGTGATGATTGCGACCTTGTTCTGGAGCTTGCCGGCCGCTTTGTAGTCCTCGCCACGGTACTCGGGCCTCGGGGTCATCTCGCTTTCTTTGCCCGGTTCAGCCTGTTGCTGCGGGGGGAGCGTCTGGTTTTCGTCGGGCATGCAAAAATCCTCCGTCAAGGGATCAAACCTGTATTCGGAGGACTTGGCGCGGGCGGGAAAAGTTTCTATGAAGCGATGAGAGGCCCCAATGCAGAGGCCTCGAAGTATCAATCGACGCGCAGTACGACCCGGCCGCGCGGCACACCGCTTTCGACGTATTCGTGGGCTGCCACGACCTCGTCGAAGCCGAAGACCTTGTCGACCTGCGGCGTGATCAGGCGGTCAACCGTGAGCTGGTTGATGTGCAGCAAGGCATTCTGGACCGCCTCGCGGTTTTGCTCGATGCCCAACTCGGGTTGCCCGGTGAAGTCGCACAGGCAATGCAGGAAGAACTTGAAGTTCTTCTTGAACGCCGCGCAGGCTGGAAACGCCGTTTCGTTACCACCGTTGAGCCCATAAAGAATCAGCTTGCCACGCGGCGCGATAACGTCACCAAGCAGCTTCATCTGCGAGCCACCACAACTGTCGAGTACCACCTCGACACCCGCCCCTTCGGTGACCTTTTGCAGGCGGCCTACCAAATCCTCTTCTTCGGTGACGATCACTGTCTCGGCCCCAAGCTCACGCAGGAAGGCGCGGTCTTCGGCCGTGTCGCAGGTGGCGATCACTCGTGCACCCAGCGCCTTTGCCATCTGAACGGCCGATGGCCCGGTGCAGTGCCGTGCCTGTGTGACCAGCACGAACTGCCCTGTTTCCAGCTTGGCTAACTCCACCAGCGCGAAATACGACACCAAGGCGGGCGTGTAGTGAATGCAGGCCTCGACGGCGCTGAGCATTTCCGGTGGGTGGACAAGAGACGTGTGCGGCAGCAGCACCTGTTCCCCATATAGCGGATATCGATTGAGATCGTGGCCGGGAAAGCTGGCCACACGATCACCGACCGAGAAGCCATCCACCGCCTCGCCGACCGCAAGCACTTCGCCAGCGATCTCACTACCTAGTCCGGCCGGAAGTTGGGCGTGACGCGGCGCCAGATCCTGACGCCAGAGCACGTCGTTCCAGCTGATGCCGATCGCTTTTACGCCGATCAGCACCTCGCCCACGCCAGGCTGCGGTACGTCACGCTGCTCGTATCGCAGCACATCGGCTGCGCCGAACTGGTGAAAACGGATGATGCGGGACATGAAAAAGACCCCTCGATTACTACTGTGTCTGTGACTTTATCTGCAGTATTGGCACAACTCCAGCAGCGATCCCTGCATTCCGCTCGATAGTCGCCATGCGTGGGAATGATGATGTGCTGTATGTAAGGCCACTCCGACTGCTGCAGGTTTGTGTCATTGCAAAGCGGGAATGGACATGCCGACGTCACTCCGATCTGTCTAGAATGCAGACGCAACCCTCATTTCGGTCAGCCGCGCCTTATGTCTGACCACAGCTTGAAGTGAAAGGCATGAATCGCAACGACCTTCGCCGCGTAGACCTGAACCTGCTGATCGTCTTCGAAACACTGATGCACGAGCGCAGCGTGACCCGTGCCGCGGAGAAACTCTTTCTCGGCCAGCCGGCGATCAGTGCTGCACTGGCGCGCCTGCGCACGCTGTTCGACGATCCACTGTTCGTGCGCACCGGCCGCAGCATGGAGCCGACCGCGCGCGCGCAGGAGATCGCCGGCCTGTTGTCGCCTGCGCTGGACTCCATCTCCACCGCAGTCAGTCGCGCCTCGACCTTTGATCCGGCCACCAGCGAGCTGGTGTTTCGCATCGGTCTGACCGACGAAGTGGAGTTCGCCTTGCTGCCGCAGATGCTCAGGCGTATCCGCGCTGAAGCGCCAGGCGTGGTACTGGTGGTGCGTCGTGCCAATTACCTGCTCATGCCGGGCTTATTGGCCTCCGGGGAAATCTCGGTCGGCGTCTGCTACACCGAAGAGCTGCCAGCCAATGCCAAACGCAAGGTACTGCGCAGACCCAAACCAATGCTGCTTCGCGCCGACAGCATTCCAGGTCGCATGACCATGGAGGACTACTGCTCGCGTCCCCACGCCATGGTTTCTTTTGCTGGCGACCTGAACGGCTATATCGATGAGGAATTGGCCCTGCATGGGTGCAAGCGCAAGGTCGTGCTGGCCGTTCCGCAGTTCAATGGCCTGGCCAGCCTGCTCGCCGGAACCGATCTGGTGGCAACCTTGCCCGACTATGCCGCGTCTGCCCTTGCAGCCAATGGCGGCGTGCGAGCCGAACCACTACCGTTCGAGACCAGCCAGGATTTCGAATTGTCCATGGCCTGGCGCGGCGCTCAGGACAACGACCCCGCCGAACGCTGGCTGCGCTCACGCATTCAGATGTTCGTCGGCGATCCGGACAGCCTTTAGGATTGCAGCCCTACCCATTCATTAGGCCGGATCGCTGAACCGCCGCCCAAGGCGAACAAGTTCGCCCCTACACCGAGAATTCCATGAGGCCTGGCATCGAGGGCGACCTGCTTGCCGCCCTCGTCTAAGCACCACACCCTCATTCGCTCGACGCTATTTCGCGAACTCAGGACGCCGTGTGGACGTCATTCCATGGACGCGTTAGAGCCCTAGCGTTTCGCGTAATTGCTGGGCCGTCAACGCCCGGGTGGAGATACCAGTCTGGAAGTCGAAGCGTTTGCCGCTGGCGAGCGGACCGACGATCACCGGTTCGAAAGGCCCGGCACCACATAGACCATCTGCCCGCCATAGCCCCAGCCGTAGCGCACGGCTTCGCCGCTCAGTTCGGTAATGGACCAGCCGTAGCCATAACCGTGGCCTGTGAACCACGAGCGCGTGCGTGGCGTCCAGGATGACTCTATCCAGTCTTCTGATAGCAACCGCTCGCCGGCCGCCGTAAGCCCGCCGCGGCGGTAGAGCTCGCCAAAGGCCAACAGCGAACGTGGGTCATCGCCATTTCGTTGCCACCCAGATAGATGCCCCCGCGGGCCACGCGTCGAGCCGCTGATGGCGAACCCCTCGAGTGGTTCCAGCCATTGTTTCGCCAGATGGAGCGTGGACTGCCCGGTCTGGCGCGCGAGGATCGCTGAGAGCAAATGGCTGGAGCCGGTGGAGTAGATCATCGGCCCGCCGGTTCGCCTTCGAACGGCCGTGCCAGCGCTGCACGGATCCAGTTGCGGCTCGTCACCCAGGCGGCGTAGTGAGCCCCGGAGGTCGCGCCGAGGCCGGCCTGCATGCTGAGCAAGTGGACCACCGTCACCTCATCCAGGCGCGGATCGGGGTTGCGCGGCAGGTCGGCTTCCAGCAGCGCGGCGATCCGCTAGTCGACGCCTTCGAGGACCCCTTTGTCGATGGCGATGCCAACCAGGGTGGCGATCACCGATTTGGAGGCCGACTTGATGTTGGTCGGCGTGGTGGTGCGGTGCCCACGGTAGCCGCGCTCAGCGATCACCTCGCCTTGGCGGGCGATGATCAGAGTTTCCAGTGGCGCCAGGCGTTTGGCCCGGTCGATTACCTCCTGCAGGCCCGCGTCGGCAGCGGGCTGCAGACGAGCAGCCACGCCAGATTGAGCAGGTGGTGAAAGTAGGTGATTCGATGTGGGGACGTCGAGGCCATAGGGTTTCGACACTGACTCGGCGGCGCCGTGCAACGCGAACGTTTGGGCGATTCATTCTCCCGCGAGCGCTGAGCACCACCGGGAAGATAATTCGCCTTATTACGTAATTGTCTTGTGCTCGCTGTTCGCGGCGACGCTCCTCCTGTGCGGGTTGCCGTAGCTCGACCAAGGCTGATTAGCTCGCCGTTGCCAGGACACGGGCAGGGGAGGCGCTGAACTGAATCAACACCACCCCGCCGATCAACAACAACGCCCCCAGCACCCGGGGCGTTGTGAGTTGGCGCTCAGCCAGGCCGAACAGGCCGAAATGATCCAGCACCAACGACGCCAGGATCTGCCCAGCCATGGCCAGGGCGATAAATCCTGAAGCGCCCAGCTTGGGCAACAACATCAACGCCAGGGAAATAAAGCACACGCCAAACGCGCCACCCGCCCACATCCACAGCGGTGCCTGGGTGATAAAGGTCAGGCTCGGCAACGGCAAGCGTAGCGCCAGGATCACCGGCAGCAATACGACGATGCTCACCAGCAGCGACGCCAGGGTGGCCCACAACGGATGGCCGAGCCCGCGCCCGAGGTTCGCGTTGATCGCACTCTGAAACGGTACCACCGCTCCGGCGATGATCGCCAGCGTCAGCAAACCCACCCAATGCAACGTCGTCATTTCATATCTCCCGGAGATTTTGCTGGACTCTAGGATATTCACCGCGCAAATTTAAATTCTAAATTATTATGCTGAGCATGCAGCTAATGAATGATCTGCGCCGTATTGACCTGAACTTGCTGGTGATCCTCGATGCCCTGCTCAGCGAGCAACACGTCACCCGCGCTGCCGAGCGTCTGCACCTGAGCCAGCCTGCGGTCAGCCACGCCCTAGCGCGTTTGCGTGACGTGCTTGGCGACTCGCTATTGGTGCGTCAGGGCGGTAGCCTGGTACCGACCGCTCGTGCACTGGAGCTGGCCGCGCCACTGGCTGAAGCCCTGGCCCAGGTGCAAGCCATGCTGGCACCGAATCGCTTTGATCCTGCTTCAGCCAAACGCAGATTTCGTTTGGCGATGTCTGACTACAGCGCAGCGATTTTCCTACCCGACCTTGTGCGTACCTTGCGCAGTGAAGCGTCGGGCATCGATCTGCAAATTATCCAGGCCAGCCGTGAAGGTATGGTGGATGGTGTGCTCAATGGCGACCTCGACCTGGCCGCGGGGGTTTTCCCCGACATGCCTGCCGAATTGCGCACGACGCCGCTGTTCGTAGAGCACTACACCTGCCTGGTGGACCGCAACAGCCTGCCGGCAAGTGGCACGCTGGATCTGCCGACTTACTTGTCACGCCCCCATGTATTGCTGGAAATGCGCGGCAGCGGCACGCCGGAAATCGAGCGGGCGTTGACGGCGATTCGTGAACGGCGGCATGTGGCGGTCAGCCTGCCGCATTGGGGCGTGGCGCCGCAGTTGATTCAAGGCACCGACCTGATTCTCACCGTCTCGTCCCGAGGCGTGCTCAATATCGATCACCGGCATTTGCTGGCGGTGCCGCCGCCGTTTCATATCCCGTCGTTTGCGTTCGAATTGGCCTGGCATGCGCGGCGTGGTGGGGATGCGGGGTTGCAGTGGTTGGTCGGGCTTGTGCGGGGTGTGCAGCACTGAACATTGGAATAAACGGGCTTGCCCGCTCTACAGGTGTCATTGATACCAGGGAGATCGGGCCAGGCTTGATGACGACCGTTCGTTGCACTAACAGGTTTCCTCTAAACCTTTACCCCCAAAATTCGCATCGAGGGCGGGGTGTGCCCTCCCGCACTTATTTTCAGCCTGATTATGCGATTTATTCGCCCAGATGACCGGCACTCCCCGCCCCCTGGTCATCGCCCTAGCCTCTCCACATCTCCCATCGATGAAACCTGCTGCAACATCATCGCGGATGATATTTACATTCGCCTCGTTCGATTTTTGCTTGTAAAGGCCAACCCCCACACTTCCGCCATCGATAAAAACCCGAGTTGCGGAGTCAAGCATGGATCGTTCACTCAAAGCCTTGCGTTACCCATTGGTTGCGGTTGCTGCCGCCCTTGTAGGTGCATGCGGAAAAGCGCCTGAAGCCACCGAAGCGGCTATGCCGGCCCCCGCCGTCAGCGTTGCTGAGGTCATTGAGCAGCAGGTGACCGAATGGGACGAACTCACCGGCCGCCTGGAAGCGCCCGAGTCGGTCGATATTCGTCCACGCGTGTCGGGCTTCATCGACAAGGTCGCGTTCGAAGAAGGCTCGCTGGTGAAGAAAGGCGATCTGCTGTTCCAGATCGATCCGCGCCCGTTCGAAGCCCAGGTCAAACGCTTGCAGGCCGAGTTGCAACAGGCTCGTGCCACTGAGCGCCGGACCGCAAGCGAGGCCGAACGCGGTGAGCGACTGCGCGCCAATAACGCTATTTCCGCCGAACTGGCTGATGCGCGGGCCAGCGCATCCAGCGAAGCGAAGTCCGCCGTCGCGGCCATCCAAGCTCAGCTCGATGCAGCCAAGCTGGATCTCGGTTTCACACGCGTCACTGCCCCCATCGATGGCCGCGCAGGTCGTGCGCTGATCACCGCGGGTAACCTGGTCAATGCTGGCGAAGCCTTGCTGACGACGCTGGTCTCGACCGACAAGGTCTATGCCTACTTCGAGGCAGACGAACGCACCTACCTGAAATACCGCGAACTGGCCCGCGACGGTGAGCGAGGGGAAGAAACCCCTGTGTACCTCGGGCTATCCAGCGAAGAAGGCCACCCGCATCTGGGGCACATGGACTTCATCGACAACCAGGTTGATCCCCGCACCGGCACCATTCGCGGTCGCGCCGTGTTCGACAACCGTGACGGCAGCTTCACGCCAGGGCTTTATGCGCGGCTGAAGCTGGTCGGCAGCGCCACCTACGACGCCGTCCTGATCAAGGATGTCGCGGTCGGAACCGATCTGGGCAAGAAGTTCGTCCTGGTCCTCGGGAAGGACGACACCGTCAACTATCGCTCCATCGAGCTCGGCCCGAAGCTTGAGGGCCTGCGCATCGTGCGTGACGGTCTGAAGGAAGGTGAAACCATCGTGGTGAACGGCCTGCAGCGCGTTCGTCCGGGCAACGCCGTGCAGCCCCAAAATGTGCCAATGGCCGACGCTGACACCCTCGCCGCGCTGAAAGAACAGAACCGTGCAATCTCCGCCGCGATGAAGCCGCAGGTGGTCGACCGCACGCTGGCGCGCGGACCGAGCAGTTGATTTTCAACACGTCCAGCTGACCGGCGCCGAGGCGCCACCCCATAAAAACTGATTCCGCCAGGGTGCGTCATGCGCACCCTCTCCCCCGGAGTGCGTCATGAATTTCTCTCAGTTCTTCATCCAACGGCCAATCTTCGCCGCGGTGCTGTCGCTGATCATCCTGATCGGTGGTGCCATCTCGCTGTTCCAATTGCCGATCAGCGAATATCCCGAGGTGGTGCCGCCGACGGTCGTGGTCCGCGCCAGCTTCCCAGGTGCGAACCCCAAAGTCATCGGCGAAACCGTCGCGTCCCCGCTGGAGCAGGCCATCACCGGCGTCGAGGGCATGCTCTACATGTCCTCCCAGGCGACCGCCGATGGCAAGCTGACCCTGACCATCACGTTTGCGTTGGGAACCGATCTGGACAACGCCCAGGTGCAGGTGCAGAACCGCGTCACGCGCACCCAGCCGACGCTGCCGACCGAAGTGCAGCGCCTCGGCGTCACGGTGGACAAAGCCTCGCCGGACCTGACGATGGTGGTGCACCTGACCTCGCCGGACGAACGCTACGACATGCTTTATCTGTCCAACTATGCGGCGCTCAACGTCAAGGACGAGCTGGCGCGGCTGGACGGGATTGGTGATGTGCAGCTGTTCGGCATGGGCGATTACTCGCTTCGCGTCTGGCTCGATCCAAACAAGGTGGCCTCGCGCAACCTCACCGCAACTGACGTGGTCAACGCGATCCGCGAGCAGAACCGCCAGGTTGCGGCGGGTTCGCTGGGTGCACCACCCGCACCGGGCGCGACGGACTTCCAGTTATCGATCAATACCCAAGGCCGACTGGTTAGCGAGGAGGAGTTCGAGAACATCATCATCCGCGCCGGTGAAGACGGCTCGATCACCCGCCTGCGGGACATCGCACGCATCGAACTGGGTTCCAGCCAGTACGCGCTGCGCTCCTTGCTCAACAACCAACCGGCCGTCGCCATTCCGGTGTTTCAGCGCCCTGGCTCGAATGCCATCGAAATCTCCGACTCGGTGCGTGCTCGCATGGCCGAACTGAAGAAGGATTTCCCCGAAGGCGTGGACTACGAAATTGTCTACGACCCGACCATCTTCGTGCGCGGCTCCATCGAGGCGGTGGTGCACACCCTGCTCGAGGCCATCGTGCTTGTGGTGCTGGTGGTCATCCTGTTCCTGCAGACCTGGCGCGCCTCGATCATCCCGCTGGCCGCCGTGCCGGTGTCGCTGATCGGCACATTCGCGGTGATGCACATGCTGGGGTTCTCGCTCAACGCGCTGTCGCTGTTTGGTCTGGTGTTGGCGATCGGCATCGTGGTGGACGACGCCATCGTGGTCGTGGAGAACGTCGAGCGGAATATTGGCCTCGGCAAATCCCCGGTCGAAGCCACCAAGCAGGCGATGAAGGAAGTCACCGGGCCGATCATTGCGACGGCACTTGTGCTCTGCGCCGTGTTCATCCCGACCGCGTTCATTTCCGGCCTCACCGGGCAGTTCTACCAGCAGTTCGCGTTGACCATTGCCATTTCGACGGTCATTTCCGCCTTCAACTCCTTGACCCTGTCCCCAGCCTTGGCCGCCGCATTGCTGCGCAGCCATGACGCGCCAAAGGACGGCTTCTCGCGGCTGCTGGACAAATTGTTCGGCGCCTGGCTGTTCGCGCCGTTCAACCGCGTGTTCGAGCGTGCGAGTCACGGCTACGTCGGTGCGGTTAAACGCATCCTGCGCGGCAGCGGCATCGCCCTGGTGGTGTATGTCGGCCTGGTCGGACTCGGATACCTGGGATTCGCCAGTACTCCGACCGGTTTCGTGCCGCCGCAGGACAAGCAGTACCTGGTGGCCTTCGCGCAACTGCCGGATGCGGCCACGCTGGATCGCACCGAGGATGTCATCAAGCGCATGTCGCAAATCGCAGCCGAGCACCCCGGTGTCGAGAACACCGTGGCCTTTCCGGGCCTGTCGATCAATGGCTTCACCAACAGCCCGAACAGCGGCATCGTCTTCACCCCACTCAAGCCCTTCGATGAGCGCAGTGATCCCTCGCTGTCCGCCAACGCCATCGCGGCTGATCTGAACGGCCAGTTCGCTCAAATCCAGGACGCCTTCATCGCGATCTTCCCGCCGCCGCCGGTACAAGGGCTGGGCACCATCGGCGGCTTCCGCGTGCAGGTGCAGGACCGCGGCAACCTCGGCTACGAGGAGCTCTACAAACAGGTGCAGAACGTCATCGCCAAGAGCGCGGACTATCCCGAGCTGGCCGGGCTGTTTACCAGCTATCAGGTTAACGTGCCGCAGATCGATGCTGATATCGACCGGGAGAAAGCCAAGACCCACGGGGTGGCTATCGATCAGATCTTCGACACCATGCAGGTCTACCTCGGCTCGCTGTATGCCAACGACTTCAACCGCTTTGGCCGCACCTATCAGGTCAACGTCCAGGCCGAGCAGAAGTTTCGCCTGACGCCCGACCAGATCGGCCAGCTGAAGGTGCGCAACAACCGCGGCGAGATGGTGCCCCTGTCGACCTTCGTCAAGGTCAGTGACAGTTCAGGCCCGGATCGCGTGATGCACTACAACGGCTTCTTGACCGCTGAGATCAACGGTGCGGCCGCCCCCGGCTACAGCTCCGGCCAGGCCGAAGCGGCGATGGAGCGGCTGCTGCAAGCTGAGCTACCGAACGGCATGAGCTTCGAATGGACCGAGCTGACCTATCAGCAGATCCTGGCGGGTAACACCGCGATGTTCGTCTTCCCGCTCTGCGTACTGCTGGCCTTCCTGGTATTGGCGGCGCAGTACGAAAGCTGGAGCCTGCCGCTCGCGGTGATTCTGATCGTACCGATGACGCTGCTCTCGGCCATCACCGGGGTGATCCTCTCTGGCGGCGACAACAATGTGTTTACCCAAATCGGCCTGATCGTCCTCGTCGGCCTGGCATGCAAGAACGCGATTCTTATCGTCGAGTTCGCCAAGGACAAACAGGAAGAAGGCATGGACCGTCTATCCGCTGTGCTTGAGGCCTGCCGCCTGCGGCTGCGCCCGATTCTGATGACCAGCTTCGCGTTCATCATGGGTGTGGTGCCGTTGGTGCTCTCCTCCGGCGCGGGTGCTGAGATGCGTCACGCCATGGGCGTTGCGGTGTTCAGCGGCATGCTCGGGGTGACCTTCTTCGGCCTGCTGCTGACGCCGGTGTTCTACCTGGTCATACGCGCCTACGTTGAACGGCGCGCAGAGAAGAAAGCGGTACTGAAGGAGGCGCACGCATGAAGGCTGCCATTTCCACTCCGTTACTGCTTGCGGCTGTTCTGGCCTTGAGCGCCTGCGCAGTGGGGCCGGATTACCGCGTCCCAGAGGTTGCGCCCGCGCAGATTGAACGCGCAGCGGCGGCTGGCTTCGATCAGTCACGATTCCAGGCAGCCTGGTGGCGCCAGTTCGATGATCCGACGCTCGATGCACTGGTGGGTGAAGCGTTGGCCGAAAACCGCGAACTGCGCATCGCCTTCGCCCGGCTCCGCGCCGCTCGTTCGATTCGTGATGATGTGACCAACGATCGCTTCCCTACCGTAACCGCAGGGGCCAGCGCCGAATATGGCGAGGCTCAGCAGCCGGGCTTCGGCGAGGAGCGCAGTAGCATCGAGCGTTACGATCTTGGGCTAGACATGGCCTGGGAACTTGACCTGTTCGGCCGGGTGCAGCGACGCATCGAAGCCAGCGAGGCGCAGAGTGAAGCTGCGGAAGCGGAGCTCTACCAGCTACAGGTCAGCCTGATTGCCGAACTGGTCGACGCCTACGGTCAGCTGCGCGGCGCGCAGTTGCGTGAACGCATCGCCCGGGAAAACCTTGAGAATCAGCGCAACTCGCATCGCCTGACCGAGCAGCTGCGCGACGCTGGCGTAGGTAGCGAACTTGACGTGCTGCGCGCCGATGCACGGCTGGCAGCAACCGAGGCCAGCTTGCCGCAACTGCAGGCGCAGCAGACTCGTGCGACCAATCGCATCGCAACCCTGCTCGGTCAGCGCGCCGATAGGCTGAGTGTCGACCTTGCGCCGCGTGAGTTACCTGCCATCGCCAAGGCGCTGCCGATCGGCGACCCCACCGAGCTGCTACGTCGCCGACCGGACATTCTCGCGGCCGAACGGCAGCTGGCAGCGGCGACCTCCAACGTGGGCGTAGCGACGGCTGATCTGTTTCCGCGGGTAAGCCTGAGTGGCTTCCTGGGCTTTATTGCGGGGCGCGGTTCGCAGATCGGTTCGAGCGCGGCTCAGGCTTGGGGCGTCGCACCGAGCATCACCTGGGCAGCGTTCGACATGGGCAGCGTTCGCGCCAGATTGCGCGGTGCGAAAGCGGACGCCGAGGGTGCGTTGGCCAGCTACGAGCAGCAGGTACTGCTGGCGTTGGAGGAATCGGAGAACGCCTTCAGCGACTATGCGAGAGCTCAGGAGCGGCTGCTCGCCTTGTTGCGTCAGTCCGGCGCCAGCCGTGCGGCAGCAGAGCAAGCTGCGATCCGTTACCGCGAAGGCACGGTGGACTTTCTGGTGCTGCTGGATGCCGAGCGTGAGCGCCTGGCTGCCGAGGATGCGCAGGCGCAGGCCGAAGTCGAGGTCTATCGTGGCGTCGTAGGCCTTTACAAGGCACTCGGCGGCGGTTGGCAGCTGGCCAACGGCTGATCGGCAACGGCTCTGCGCTGCAGTCTAGCGGCGCAGAGCCGCCCCTATCGCCGGCGAAAGTGTGACCTGTTGCAACTCCCGCCGCCTCAATTATGAATTCTGTGAGAAAGCCCTTTTTACGGTGCGGCTTATTTGGCATAAGGCTTCGTTGAAGCTCAATAACATCTGCGTCTCGGATGTCATGCCAACCCACCAAAAACAAAGAGCCTTTTCATGATCAAGCCGATCATCACCCTCGCCGGCCTGGTGCTGGCGTTGACCGCGACCGCGGTCGAAGCTGAGCCGATCGTCATCAAATTCTCGCACGTCGTCGCTGAAGACACCCCGAAAGGCAAGGGTGCCCTGCTGTTCAAGAAACTGGTTGAAGAGCGTCTGCCCGGCCAGGTAAGCGTCGAGGTCTACCCCAACTCGACGTTGTTCGGCGATGCCAACGAGCTTGAGGCGCTGGCCAACGACGAGGTGCAGCTGCTAGCGCCTTCGTTAGCGAAGTTCGAGAAGTACACCAAGCAGGTTCAAGTATTCGACCTGCCTTTCCTGTTCGATGACCTGGAGGCCGTCAATCGTTTCCAGAAGCGCGCCAAGGGACGCCAATTACTGCGCTCGATGGAGAAGGAGAACATCACCGGTCTGGCTTACTGGCACAACGGCATGAAGCAGCTCTCGGCAACAAAGGCGCTGCGCCTGCCAAGCGATGCAATGGGTCTGGCTTTCCGTATCCAGCCCTCCGCCGTTCTGGAGTCGCAATTCGCACAGGTGGGAGCTTCGACCAAGAAGCTCCCCTTCGCCGAGGTCTACGCCTCGCTGCAGAACGGGACCGTCCAGGGCGCGGAAAACCCCTGGTCGAACATCTACAGCAAGAAGATGCACACGGTGCAGCCTTACATCACCGAATCCAACCATGGCGTGCTCGACTACATGCTGGTGAGCAATACGCGGTTCTGGTTCGGCATACCGCACCAGGTGCGCACCGAGTTAGAAGGCATTATCGACGAGGTCACCTTCGAGGTTAACCGCGCCGCGGAAGAAGCCAACCAGGCCGACCGCGAGCGTATCCGCAAGGCGGGCACGTCCGAGATCATCGAGCTGACACCGGAACAACGCGAAGCGTGGCGTGAAGCCATGCGACCGGTGTGGCAGGAATTCGAACCGGTGATCGGCGCCGATATCATCAAGGCAGCACAAACGGTTAACCGCAAGCAGCGCGACTGACCTCCCCGCCTCACCTTCCAACCGCGGCAGCAACGCCGCGGTTTCCCCAACGCCGCTCGGCGAGATTACCGCCCCCCATACGCAGCGCACACTCCAGCAGCCACGAATGTTATTTGGGCCCGCACGTTGGCGCCGTTGGGTTATCAGCGCTCAGGCGTCTCTAGCAGCGGTTCGAAATCCAGCTGCGCTTCCTCCCAACCGCCGCCCAACGCTGCGATCAGTTGAACGCTGGCAGCGAGTTGATCGCCCAGCAGGGTCAGGTAGGTGCGTTCGTTGTTCAGGGCGCTGGTTTGCACGGTGGCGACGCTGAGGAAGTCGACTGTACCGGCGCGGTACTGGTTCTGGATCAGACGTAACGATTCCTGGGCGGCTTCCAGCGCTTGCCGTTGAACCACCGCTTCAGCGGCGAGGACGCGCAATTGCACCAGGTTGTCCTCAACCTCACGGAAGCTGTCGAGCACGGTCTGACGGTAATTGGCCACTGTCAGGTCATAGTTGGTCTCTGCCGCTTCGAGGTCGGCACGCCGGCCACCGAAATCAAGCAGTGTGGCGGCCAGCTGCGGGCCTAATGACCAGAAGCGGTTGGGTAGACTGATCAGATCGCTAAAGCTGCTGTTTCGATAGCCACCGCTCGCGCTCAGTGTCAGGTCCGGATACCAGGCGGCTTCGGCCACGCCAATTTGCGCGTTTGCCGCAATCACTTGCCGTTCAGCCGACGCGATATCCGGGCGGCGTTCGAGCAATTGCGAAGGCAGGGCCAGCGGCACTGCTGGCAAATCGGGGATTTCATCACGTTCCTCGATGTCCAGCTCCGAAGGGGGTACCCCAATCAGCACCGCAATAGCGTGCTCCATCTGGGCCCGTTGCCATTGCAGGTCGATGGCCTGAGCCTCCGTGCTTCTGAGCTGAGTCAGCGCCTGGGTCACATCCGACTTCGGCACGATGCCCGCACGATACTGGTTTTCAGTGAGGCGCAATGATCGCGCAAAGGCTTCGACCGTCTGGTTCAGTAGCCGCTGCTGTTCGTCCATCACGCGCAACTGCAAATAGGTCTGGACCAGTTCGGATTGCAGGCTCAGCCGCACAGCAGCGAGATCGGCTGCTGTGGCCTGCATATTGGCTCGATTGGCTTCAAGGTTGCGCCGCAGACGGCCCCAGATGTCCAGCTCCCAGGCCGCGTCGAGCCCCACGCTGTAACTCTCGCTGATGCCGCTGAAGCCGCTTGCGCTCTGTGCGGCTGAGCTGGTCGAACTGCCCTGCCCGGCACGCGTCGCGCCGGCGCTGCCCCCCACTGTCGGGAACAACTGAGAGCGAGCCCCCCGCACCAGCGCGCGCGCCTGGCGGTACTG
Source organism: Pseudomonas sp. 10B238 (assembly GCF_000970615.1). Classification (NCBI taxonomy): domain Bacteria; kingdom Pseudomonadati; phylum Pseudomonadota; class Gammaproteobacteria; order Pseudomonadales; family Pseudomonadaceae; genus Pseudomonas; species Pseudomonas sp. 10B238. Next base: position 267,107 of record NZ_KQ033927.1, on the reverse strand, counting down.
CGCTTCGGCCGCCGCCAGGTTCTGGTTGGACACGTTCAGCCGTTCGACCAATGCATCCAACTTCGCATCACCGTATAGCCGCCACCAACTGCCGCGCTCCAGCACGTCGGCCGGGTTGGCGACCTTCCAACCTTCGGCCCGCTTGAATTCCGCGGCCATTGGCAGCTCGGGGCGCTGGTAGTCAGGACCCAAGGTGCAGGCACCTAGAGAAAAAGTCATGACGACGATGGCCAGCGGGCGTAGGGCGTTTTTCAGGGACAACGAACTCATAGCGGACTTTCCAGGGCGGCATCGGTGCGTACACCGCGCCAGCGGTTGAAACGGTGGCGCGCGCGGTCCAGATAGAGGTAGACCACCGGCGTGGTGTAGAGCGTTAGGATCTGGCTGAGGATCAGGCCACCAATGATGGTCAGGCCCAACGGCTGGCGCATTTCTGCCCCCTCCGCCCCCCCGAGCAGCAACGGCAATGCGCCAAGGATCGCCGCCATAGTGGTCATCAGGATCGGCCGAAAACGCAACAGGCAAGCCCGGCGAATCGACTCGTCCGGCGCCAGATGATCGTTACGCTCGAATTGCAGCGCCAAGTCGATCATCAAAATCGCGTTCTTTTTCACCACTCCGATGAGCAGAAACAGCCCGAGCAGCGAGATCAGGCTGAACTCTTCGCCCGTCAGAATAATGGCCAGCAACGCGCCGACACCGGCTGAAGGCAGTGTGGACAGGATCGTCAGCGGGTGGATGTAACTCTCGTACAGGACACCCAGCACGATATAGACGAGCAGCAACGCGCCCAGAATCATCAATGGCTGGCTGTCCTGCGTAGACTGGAAGACGTCACCCGTACCGCCGAGGCGCCCCTGAACCTCGCTCGGTAGACCGATCGCTGCGACGGCACGCTCGATCGCCCGCGTCGCCTGGTCCAGGCTGACGCCGGGCGCCAGGTCGAAATCGATGTTCTCGGCGGCGAACTGCCCGTCGTGACTGACGCTGTCCTCTTCCAGGCTCCGCTCGTAACGTGCGAATGCAGCTAGCGGAACACGCCGTCCATCGCTGGTGATCACCTGAATCTGCTCCAGCACCTCGGGATGTTGGGCGTAGCTTGGATCGATCTCCATCACTACTCGGTACTGGTTCAGCGATTCGTAGATGGTAGATATCTGCCGCTGGCTGAAGGCATTGTTGAGCATCGTCGTCACAGTGCTCATGTCGATGCCGAGCCGCTTGGCGGCATCGCGGTCGATCTTCAGGCTGATCTGCTGTGCGCCCTCGCCTTCATTGGCGTCGATGCTGGTCAGCTCTGGCAAGGCCATCAACGCTCGGGTCACTTGCGGCACCCAGGTTCGGAGATCGGCCAGATCGCTGGCCAGCAGATTGTAGGAATAGGCCGAACTGCTCTGCCGGCCGCCGCCGAATTGCAAATCCTGATCGGCCATCAGAAACATCCGACCACCCGGTACCTTCGGCTGGTTCTTGCGGATACGCTCGATCACTTTTTGCGCGGAAATCTTGCGTTCATCCAGCGGCTTGAGCCGGACAATCATGAAGGCATTGTTGATGCCGCCCTGCCCGCCAATGAAGCCTGCCACGCTTTCCACGGCCGGATCGGCCAGCACCGCCTTGCGGTAGGTCTCCATCTTCGGCTGCATGACCTGGAACGACAGGCCGTCGTCGCCGCGAATGAAGCCGGTCAGCTGGCCGGTGTCCTGTTGCGGGAGGAAGGTTTTCGGAACCTGGACATACAAAAAGACGTTGAGACCGATGGTCGCCAGCAAGGTAAACAGCGTGATCCGATGATGCCGCAGCGCCCAGCCTAGGGACCTGTCGTAATGGCCTAACAACCACTGGTGGGCCTTGTGGCTCCAGCGATACAGACGGCCGTCATGCTCGGGCTGATGAGGCTTCAACCAGCGCGCACAGAGCATCGGCGTCAACGTCAGCGAGACCAGCAGCGAGACCAGAATCGCCGCTGCCAAGGTGATGGAGAACTCGCGGAACAACCGCTCGACAATGCCGCCCATGAACAGGATCGAGACGAATACGACCACCAGCGAGAGGTTCATCGACAACAGGGTGAAGCCCACCTCGCGCGTACCGATATAGGCGGCACGCAACGGCGGAACCCCCTCGTCGATGTGCCGAGCGATGTTTTCCAGAACCACGATAGCGTCATCCACTACCAGCCCGGCGGCGAGGATCAAGGCCATCAGCGACAGCACATTGAGCGAGAAGCCGAACAGGTACATAACGGCAAAGGTGCCAACTAGCGAAACCGGAACTGCCAGCGCCGGGATCAGCGCGGTACGCAACCGGCCAAGGAAGAGAAATACCAGCACGATCACCAGGCCCACCGCGATCAGCAAGGTCCGTTCGGCCTCGTGGAGGGTGGCACGGATGACCGGCGAACGATCCATCGCCACTGCCATGTTGACGCTGCCGGGCACGATCGCCTGCAGTGCCGGCAGCTCGTTGCGAATGCCCTCGATGGTTTCGATGATATTGGCGCCGGCCTGGCGATTAATCACCAGCAGTACGGCACGGTCGTTGTTGAAAAAACCGTCGTTGTAGCGATCTTCAACCCCGTCTTTAACCTTAGCCACATCGCTCAGACGCAGCGCCGCGCCGTCCTGGTAACGGATGATCAGCGGCAAATAGTCAGCGGCTTCATGCAGTTGGTCGCTGGCCTGCACCTGCCAGTGGCGATGGTCGTCTTCGACCACCCCCTTGGGTCGCCGAACATTCGCATTGGCGATGGTATTGCGCACCTCGTCGAGCGAGACGCCGTACTGCTCGAGCTGCTGAGGCTGCAGCTCGACCCGCACCGCAGGCAACGAACTCCCGCCCACCTGCACCTCGCCCACGCCTGGAACCTGCGACAACTTCTGCGCCAAGATTGTCGAGCCGATGTCGTAGAGCTGCCCCTTGCTGAGCACGTCGGAGGTTAGCGACATCACCATGATCGGTGCTTGTGCAGGGTTGATCTTGCGGTAGGTCGGCATGCTGCGCATCCCGCTGGGCAGCAGATTGCGCGAAGCGTTGATTGCCGCCTGAACATCGCGGGCGGCACCATTGATATCCCGCTCAAGATCGAACTGGATGATGATGCGCGTCGAGCCCTGACTGCTGCGGCTGCTCATCTGGCTGACGCCTGCGATGCTCCCAAGGGAGCGCTCCAACGGCGTCGCCACGCTGGATGCCATGATTTCAGGGCTGGCGCCGGGCAGGCTGGCCTGTACCGTAATCACCGGAAAATCCATATTCGGCAGCGGCGACACCGGCAACAGACCGAAGCTGACCCCACCCAGCAATAGAATCGCCAGGCTCAGCAGCATGGTGGCGACCGGGCGCGCGATGAAAGGGGCGGACAGGTTCATGGCTTAAAGGCCAGGGAAAGCTCGAGACTCATAGCGCCGCCTCTTGAGCTGAAGCGGATTTGCGCCCGAACCGGCTGCCCAACCGATCGAAAAACAGATAAATCACTGGCGTGGTAAACAGCGTCAGCAACTGGCTGAGCAGCAGACCGCCGACCAGCACCAGCCCCAGCGGCTGACGCAATTCGGCCCCTGAGCCCGAGGCGAGCATCAGCGGTACCGCGCCGAACAGCGCCGCCAGCGTCGTCATCAGGATCGGTCGGAAGCGCAGCAAGGCGGCGCGATAGATCGCGTCCTGCGGACTCATCCCCTGATTGCGCTCGGCCTCAAGGGCGAAGTCGATCATCATAATGGCGTTCTTCTTGACGATGCCAATCAGCAGGATGATGCCGATGATGGCGATCAACCCCAGATCGTTGCCGGTCAACAGCAACGCCAGCAAGGCGCCGACCGCTGCCGAGGGTAGCGTCGACAGGATGGTGATCGGGTGGATGTAGCTCTCGTAGAGCACACCCAGCACGATGTACATGGTGACCACCGCCGCGAGGATCAACAGCAGCGTGCTCGACAGCGATGCGCGGAACGCTTCGGCAGCGCCTTGGAAACGGCTCTGGATTCCAGCAGGTAAGCCGATTTCCGCCTCGACGCTCTCGATGACTTCCACCGCTTTACCCAGCGAAACGCCATCGGCCAGGTTGAATGACAGCGTCACCGCCGGAAACTGGCCGATGTGGTTGATCAGCAGGGGCGCGTTGCGTTGCTCAAGCGTTGCCAAGCTCGACAACCTGACCGGCGTGCCGCCTTCGCTCTGCACGAACAACTGGTCCAGCGCCTGTGCGCCGAGACGGTCGCCTGCCTCCGCTTCGAGCACCACGCGGTACTGACTGGCTTGAGTGAAAATTGTGGAAATCTGCCGCTGACCGAATGCGTCATATAACGCATCGGTGATGGCCGAGATCTGAATGCCCAGGCGCGCCGCCGCATCTCGGTCGATATCCAGGAAGATTTGCAGGCCATCGCTTTGCAGGTCGCTCGCGACATCGGTCAGTTCCGGTCGCTCGCGCAAAGCTGCAACCAGGCGCGGGGTCCATTCTTCGAGCAAGTCTCCGTCGGGCGACTCCAGACTGAACTGGAACTGCGTGCGACTGACCCGATCTTCGATGGACAGGTCCTGCACCGGCTGCATGTACAGCTCGATGCCCGGCAGTTTGGCCAGCTCCGGCCGCAACCGGTCGATGACCTGGCTGGCGGTGACATCGCGTTCATCGTGAGGCTTGAGGTTGATCAGCATCCGCCCGCTGTTAAGCGTTACGTTATCGCCATCAACGCCAATGTAGGACGACAGGCTGGCCACAGCGGGGTCCGCGAGAATCACGCGGGACAGCGATTGCTGGCGCTCGCTCATGGCCCGGAACGAGATGGATTGAGGGGCCTCACTGATGCCCTGTATCACCCCGGTGTCCTGCACCGGAAAGAAGCCCTTCGGCACCGCCAGATACAGCACCACCGTAAGCCCAAGCGTGGCCACGGCGACCAGCAAGGTCAGCGTCTGATGGCCCAACACCCAGGTCAGCCAACGTGCATAACCGCCAATCAGCCGCTCGACCCAGTCCGGTGCCGATTTTTCAGCCGCGGCGGGCTTGAGCAATTTGGCACACATCATCGGCGTCAACGTCAGCGAGACCACCAGCGAGATCATGATCGCGACGGCCAGGGTGATGGCGAACTCGCGGAACAGACGCCCCACCACGTCTTGCATGAACAACAGCGGAATCAGTACGGCAATCAGCGAGAGCGTCAGCGATATCAACGTGAAGCTGATCTGCTTGGCACCCTTGAGCGCGGCTTGCAGCGGCGTCTCACCCTCTTCCACATGGCGAGCGATGTTTTCGAGCATGACAATAGCGTCGTCCACCACGAACCCGGTCGCAATGGTCAGCGCCATCAACGTCAGGTTGTTCAGCGAAAAACCGGCGAGGTGCATCACGGCAAAGGTACCGATCAGCGACAGCGGCACCGCAATGGACGGAATGATGGTCGCCGACAAACGCTTGAGGAAAACGAAGGTGACCATTACCACCAGAAACGTGGCCATCAGCAATTCATGCTGGACGTCAGTGATGGCAGCCCGGATCGTCTGCGTACGATCAGTGAGCACCACCACGTCCAGGCCGGTCGGCATGCTCGCCGTGACCTCTGGCAGCAGCGCCTGAATGCGCTCGACCACTTCAATCACGTTAGCGCCGGGCTGGCGCTGGATGTTCAAAAGGACCGCCTGGCTTTGATTGGCCCAGGCCGCAAGGCGCTCGTTCTCGGCGCCGTCGATGATGTCGGCGACATCTTTCAAGCGGAGTGTCGCGCCGTCCTCGTAGGCCAAAATGAGTTCGGCGTATTCCTCCGGGGTTTTCAGCTGATCGTTGGCATCGAGCATCGAGACGCGCGTCGGGCCGTCGAAATTACCCTTGGGTTGATTGACGTTGGAGCTGGTTACCAATGAGCGAACGTCAGCGAGCGACAGACCGTAGGACGCAAGCGCCTCCGGATTGACTCGAATACGCACCGCAGGGCGCTGGCCTCCGGCGATGCTGACCATGCCCACGCCACTGATCTGCGCAAGCTTCTGCGCCATGCGCGTGTCGACCAGGTCGTGCAGCTCCGGCAGCGCCAGGCTTTCAGAGGTGATGGCCAGCGTCATGACCGGGGTGTCCGCCGGGTTGACCTTGTTGTACACCGGCGGTGCCGGCAGATCATTGGGCAGCAGATTGCTTCCGGCGTTGATAGCGGCCTGGACTTCCTGCTCAGCCACATCCAGCTCAACGTCGAGCGAGAAACGCAAGGTGATCACCGAAGCGCCCCCGGAACTGGTGGACGACATCTGCGTCAGGCCCGGCATCTGCCCGAACTGCCGCTCCAGCGGAGCCGTCACGGCGCTGGTCATGACTTCCGGGCTGGCGCCGGGATACAGCGTCATCACCCGAATGGTCGGATAATCCACCTGCGGCAGCGCCGAAACCGGCAGCATGCGGTAGGCAATCAGGCCGGCCAGCAGGATCGCGATCATCGTCAGGGTGGTTGCCACGGGCCGAAGAATGAACAGCCGCGAGATGTTCATCGCGCTGGACGCTCCTTGGCGCTCTGAGGCTCAACCTTCGGATTCTCAGCCGCCTCTTCGGCGAGCTTCTGACGATCCACCACTTCGACTTCGCTGCCGTCGCGCAGGCGGTCGGTGCCCTCCATGACGATTCGTTCGCCGACGCTCAATCCGCTGGTGACGACCGTTTGGTCGCCGTTGCTTGGGCCTACTTCAAGGACTCGCAGCTCCACCTTGGAGTCCTCGCCGACGACGTATGCGTAATTGCCCCGCGAGCCGAATTGCAGCGCGGCCGAGGGAATCAGGACCGCATCAGGCAAAGTTTCCACACGCAGGCGAACGTTTACGAACTGGTTGGGTATCAGCAGTTCGTCCTCGTTATCGAAGCGCGCCTTCATCTTCAGCGTGCCAGTGGTCGTATCAATCAGGTTATCGACGCTTTCCAGTACGCCCTCACCGAGCAGGATGCGTTCGCCACGGTCCCAGGCCTGTACGGACAGCTCTTCACCGCGGCGGAACCGGGCAATGACTGGCGGCAACTCGCTTTCAGGCAGGGTAAAACTGATCGCCATGGGTTGGGTCTGGGTAATGACGACCAATGGCGTGGTGTCGTTGGCCGCCACAAGGTTGCCTTGATCCAGCTGCCGCAGGCCGACGCGACCGTCGATTGGCGCGCGAATTTGGGTGAACTGCAGGTTCAGCTTGGCCTCGTTGACGGCGGCCTGGTTGGCGGCGAGTGTTCCTTTGTATTGATTCACCAATGCCTGCTGCGTATCGAGCGTCTGCTTGGCAATGCTGTCGTCGGCGAACAGGCCTCGATAGCGATCAAGATCGACCTGCGCGTTCTGCAACAAGGCGCGGTTCTGCTGGAGAGTGCCTTCGGCCTGCTGCAGCGCCACCTCATAAGCGCGAGGGTCGATGACGGCAAGCAGGTCGCCGGCCTTGACTCGCTGGCCCTCGTCGAATCGAATCTCGACCAACTCTCCTGCCACGCGGCTGCGCACGTTGACTGTATTCAACGGCGTGACGGTGCCGAGCGCCTTGGCATAAACCTCGAATGGACCTTGCTCCACCGGGGCAACCCGCACCGGCGTCGGGCCGCCGAAGGCACCGAACGCTGGCCGACCACCCGCTCGCTGTGACGGCGCCTCGGCCGTGGTTGGCCATAGCCACCAGAGCAGCAGCGCAATCGCAACAACCACGCTGCCGATGATTAGCCAACGCCGCACGGAGCCGGCGGAAGAAGTAGTTGCCTCGGACATGAACTGGGTTCGCCTGAAAATGAGCGTGAACCATAAGCAGTCGCGCTCCGCTCGCAAAGGGGATTTACGGCATTTTTACGTATCCGGCGTTGTCGCAACCAAAACCGATCGCATAAAGCGCAGCACCGGCCCAGGAACCATGCTTGAGCCATTCAGTCTATGTACCGTTCGCTCGGTGCCTGACAAGGGTGGCGTACCGGACCACCTGCACACGATGGGATATGCCGCTATTTATCAGGCCGTCCGATAATGGCCTGCACAGGATCAAGGAATGAACGCATCACTGGTCATCCTGGCGTTAACCGTCGCCAGTTTTCTATTGGGTTTTCTACGCGACCTGTTCATCGCCAAGTCCTTCGGACTGAGCTGGGAAGCGGACCTGATATTCGTCGCATTGATCCTGCCGATATTTTTCGAGAATTTCCTCGGCCTCGCCCTGCGCGACGCAATGATTCCGTACCTGCAAAAGCTGCGCAGCCAATCCGAAGCCTTGTTTGAAGCCGTCAGCCGCTGGCTTTATTGGCGGGTCATGCTCATGGGCGCAGCCGTGAGTGCCCTCGCCATCATTGCAAGCTATTGGCTTCTGAACATGCTGGCGCCCGGCTGGACGGACGCTCAGGTTGCCGCCGGCCAGATCGTATTCTGCGTAGGCGCGGTACTGGTCGCCGTTCAGGCGGTTTTGTATTGCCAGGGTGCACTACTGAACATGGATGAGGTATTCATCCTGCCGATGACACGGACGGTGCTGCTCAACGCTGGCGCGATCGTCGGCATCCTGCTGTTCCAACCCACCGGCATGGTGATTTTCATTGGCATGCTGCTGCCCCAGCTGGCGTTGATCCTGGTCCAGCACCGGCGTATCGCGTACCTGCGCGGAGGCAACAAAGTCGAGACGAAGGGGCATGCAGGTGGCTTCGGTCTCGCGTTCGCGCCAGTGCTGCTGGCGGCTGGGGCGCAACAAGCCTGCATTCTTGCCGAGCGGATGTTCGCCTCCTACCTGGAGGAAGGCAGCATCACGATGCTGTCGTTTGCGTTTCGCATCGTCACCATTCCGCTCACGCTTTACGCCTTGTCCGTGCTCTCGGTGCTGTTCCCCCGCTTCGTCTCGAGCTGGAATGATGGCGACCTCAGCGGCCATGCTGCTGTTATCCGCAAGGGATTGCTGGCGACGCTGCTGTTCCTGGTTCCGGCGTCCGTCGTGCTCTGTTCATTCCCGCAACCGGTGGTCTCGGTGCTACTGGAACGGGGTCAGTTCGGCGCAACGCAAACCGACGCCACGGCCTCGTTGATGGTTCTGTATGCCCTCGGTCTCCCTGCGATGGGCTTGGCGCTGCTATGGGGACGCGCGCTCCTAGCGCAGCATCAATCACGGTTATTTCTGGTGATCATGCTGGTCAGTTCCGCATTTACGATCGGCCTCGATGCGCTGCTCTACGGTCCATATGGCGCCGAAGGCCTGGCAGTATCGTTCTCCGCCGGCGTGACCTTGCAGGCGCTTTTCATGGGGCTATACGTTTATCGCGCGTCGCCGGCCGGCCTGGCTCCAGGTGTCCTCGGGCGCTGGATCGCCACAGCCGTTACTGTTGCGACGGCGCTGCACTGGTTACCCTCACCGCAAGGGCTGTTGCAGTTGTGTCTGTATATCGGGCTGGTGCTCTGTGCTTTCGCAATAGGTGTACTGCTGCTCGGCGAGAGGGATCTATTTAAACCAGCCTATTGGTCTATGAAAAAGGCGTGACGGCTATTTCTGCAGAACCGTTGAACGACTAGTTAGCCACCAACTTTTGTTTCTATAGATGCAAAATATGCTAATTTTGTATCTACAGATTCAACGTGAGCATGTTAGCCATGGCAGCAGTTCTTCAAGCACAGGCGTTTACGAAAGATCAATGCGCAACCGGTCTCAAGGCTGCGGTAAATATCTTAGAAAGATGGCAGGCAACCACCGATCAAGCCTGCAACATTCTGCGCATTTCACGCAGCACGCATGCCCGAGCGAAGTCGGGTGACGCCTCTTGGTCGGTCAGCCTCGACTCGGACCAGATGCAACGCATCAGTTTCGTTCTTAATATTCATGCCGCGCTCCGGCTGATCTTCGACAATCCGGAAAACGTTTACGGGTTCGCGGCAATGGCCAACCACAACGAATTCTTTAACGGGCGTTCCCCATTGGAAATCATGGCCCAAGGCGACATGATTTCCTTATATGAATCGTTCCGTCGCATCGATAGCCTGCGAGGCGCGCAGTGGTGAACCCGAGCCAGCTACCGGACCTGGTTGATGCCCAACGACAGGCCTATCGGCTAGTCAACTCCAAGTTTCCGCCCATCGCCTTGTTCGATGACGTCGCCGATGCCGACGAGTTTGAAACGCTCTACCAACTACAAGCGCTGACCAATCCGCGGCTCCGAAACGAAACTGGACGTTTGGAGCTGATCTCGCGGTCTGAAATACCCTTCGGCATACCAGGCTGCTCATACGCTACTGCGCCGTTTACCCACGTGAACCCAGCTGGATCGCGGTTCAGTGACGGTAGCTATGGGGTACTTTATCTGGCCAGCACGATGGACACCGCGCTTGCCGAAGTTCGCCATCACCAGAACCGCTATTGGTCAAACGTGCCTGGGCTGAGCTATGAGCGCTTTGTTTTTCGAGGCTTGTCGTGCCGCTTCAACGAGGCCGGAATGCTCGATGCAACGTCAATTTCGATGACCGATCCGCTCTACGACCCGGAGGACTATACGAGTAGCCATCGCTTTGGGCGCCTGCTGAGAAAAAACCGGACACCCGGTTTGCGCTACCACTCCGTACGCAAGGCGGGCCAACACTGCTGGGCACTGATGACCCCAAAGCCCGTGATTTCGATCATCCAAAGCGAGCATTACGAGATGGTCTGGAACGGTGGCATTTCGAGTGTCAGCTCAATCGGCGCTATCTGAACATCGCCAGCTAGCCATCGCTCAAAAAGTGAAGGCCAAGCAGTTGCTCTCAGGGTAATTTCACGCTCCTGGAGCAAAAGAGCAAAGCCACTCGCTTGCCCGTAACGCCCTCCCCCCAGACTCAGCGACAATCCGCTCCCCCAAACTCCTTGCAGCAGAACGCCTTTCGGGCTGGTCCGATCCATAACGGCGGCTGAGTCTCGCCGAATCGCCAGAGGGACGGATATGCAACACCTTGATCTGCAGGTAATCGATCAGGCGCTTCAATGGGTAGCGGACGAACATGAGGTATGGTTTTGCACCGTATTGTCGACTTATGGATCGGCGCCGCGAGCGCCCGGTGCGCTGCTCGTAGCCCGGGCCGATGGCGCTCATGTGGGCTCGCTGTCCGGCGGATGCGTCGAGGAGGAATTCCTCGCCAGCCTGGCGCAGGGCGAACTGCAAGCACCCGCGCAGATCGTTCGCTACGGCGAAACCGATGACGACCGGCGTCGCCTACGGTTGCCCTGCGGCGGCATCCTGCAGGTGCTGGTGGAGCACCACAGACCGACCCCCACATGGCACTCCCATCTACGCACGCTACAGGCGACCCTGCTAGGCCAACAGCGCTTGCTGCGGCGAGTAGATCTGACGTCCGGCGCTGCCGACCTACTGCCGGACCACGGCGGTGAGCAGACCTGCCTTAAGGGTGAACAAGTGGATATTCGCATCGGCCCCGCGCTTCGGCTTCTACTTGCAGGGGTATCCCCCGTCGCACAGGCGTGCGCCAGCTTTGCCCGAGCGCTTGGCTGCGAAGTGATTGCCTGTGACCCGCGCGAGGAAATGCAGGGCACGCTGATTGAAGGCATCGAAGTGCAGCCAGTGTTGCCATCTGTATTCATTGCGTCCGGAGCGTGTCACGAAGCCACCGCCGTGGTCGCACTGACCCATGATCCACGCATTGATGACCTCGCACTGATGGAAGCGGTACGAACCCCCGCGTTTTATATCGGCGCCATGGGTTCGCGCCAAACCTCCGCCAAGCGGGCCGAGCGATTGCAGCGCGTCGGTGGGCTCGACGAAAAACAAATCGAGCGCATCCACATGCCCATCGGACTGGACCTCGGCAGCAAGACGCCGGCTGAGATCGCCCTTTCAGTGATGGCCGACGTGCTGCGCGTCTACCGAGGCAAAACGCGCGAAGCGCTTTAAACGCGCAAATTAATGCTGCAAGCCCCACCGCGTTTGGGTTCGGAGTGTTATCCACAAAAGCTGTGGATAACACTGTGAACATAGTCTGAATTACTCGGCCAAATGCCCGCCTGATGCGGGCTACGAACAGATCGACGAGTTTTTGCTCAGAACTTTTTAGTTCTTTAGATTCAAAGACTTAAGATATTTACCCGAAACAAACGAAACGGCTTGATATGACAAATGCTACAGCGAGGCCTCAATGTGCATAACAATTTCTTGTCAACCATTTTTTAAGACAGATTCGTCGCCAATTCACTAGACAAATCAAATTTGCCGTTCTATATGCGACGGCTTGTAATAGTCCTATGATTTGCAAGATGTAGCCGTGAAAACTTCCCCCCAAGATGAGGGCAGAAACCGATCGGCAACAATTTTCGCTTGCACAGGAGGCATCGCGGCTCCCAATTGAGAACTCGCTCACCCTTGTTATTTGGTCGCTTGGCGTTGCGCTGGCCTATCATGGCTCTTGCAATGTTCAGCCTCTCTCCAGAACCGACCATTGCTTCCCCGCGCTTCCTGGCGCGGTTTTTTTTTGGCCATTGCGTGGGGCCTGGCGGGTTTGCGAGCAAACCGCAATTCATCTTGGCTACAGCTTTAGACAAGGTGCCCGACCGTTTGCAAACCCCGCATCAGGACAATGCGTTGCGCTGTCCTAGCGATGCCTTCAGTTATAGGTGAGCGGCGACCGAAGCCGCCGTCTTGTTCAGTTAGATATAGACTTGGCGAGCGGCGCCGCGGGGAAGACGATTTCGACCCGGTAACTGCGCCAGTCGTTGGTGCCATTCGGCACGGGGCGATATCGATGGCGTTGGCGTTACGTGCTCGGCGATCGCTTTAGCATGCTTCGCGCTCTTTGCAGCGGCCCTGAGTTCGGCGAGGCTTGGGCTTTTGCGCACAGGTTCACTGGCGCTTCTTTCAAGGGTGCGAAGACAAAGTTTGCATGAAACCTTGGTTGAATCGTGAGTACTGGTTAGGTTCGATCCGATGCGTCCGCATGCCACAGTTCCTTCGGACCCGGAGTGATGAATGGCCAATGTGTTGTCTCCTGCTTTTTGGGGCGCGGGATTCTACATGGTCATCTTTTACTAATCGGATTTTTTTGGCTGAGGCCGCCGCTCGGATCCGGCTATTCAAACGTGCCGCAAGCAAGGTTCCAAGTGAGCATCATCGTCAAGCTACTCCTAGGTGCTGGCGAACGGGATCAGCTAACTGTGTCGTTCCTTGGATTCACGAGTACCATCCGATACGAATGACCAACCACCTCTAAAGAAAGCTTAAGTTCTGTTGGCTTTAAAAACCGATCCGCTGATATCGGATTTCAAGGTGCGTCTTTTCGCCAGTGCTTCGTGGAATTGGCGTCAGCTAGATAAAGCTTCTAAAGATATCTCCTGTGGGCTCGTGCCGAGCCGCGTCAGAGCACTGCTGGACGCCGACTACCGGGAGTTGCCAATGACAGGGCAACATTGCATCGCAGCGGCCGCCCTTCCGCCCATACACAAAGATCCATTTGATCGAATGCTGATCGGGCAAGCGCTTTCAGCCGCACGCGTGAAACTCATCATTTCCGCGACGCGGGCGAAAATCAAGTAACCCTCGAGCTACAGAAAAGCACTGACTCACCCGTTTGGTAGCCCGTGAGTCACAAACAATGTTGAGATACTTATAGGCCATAACTTCACCAAAACGTCGACTCCCTTGTCCCCGTGCAGCGATCATGCGTAGCCCTGTAGCTGGGCCTCGCCAGCTTCTTAGAGATGATCGGGCATCTCCGCCTACGGATGCGGCGTAAGGGTTAGTGACCATTGCGTCATAGCTGCCTTCGCCACTGACCCAATGGTTCTTGGCCATTACCGCCAGGAATCGGCCAAGAGCAGACGCTAAAAGAGCTGTTTTAGATCAGTGCTGACTTTACTTTAAGCTGCGATTGGGCGTCGCTTTGCGAGCACGGGCGGTAGCGCGGTGAAACTACAACCCGTGCCCCGTCCGTAGTAAAGCCCGTACGCGGCTCAGCGCGCCGACTTCGGTGGGTCGATTCAGCGTACCCCTTTGCCCATACCGCCGCCCATACCACCGCCTGCCCCGCTGCCCATACCGCCGCCCATGCCGCGCGCGGGTGGATCTTCCGGCAACGTCACACCTCGTTCTTTGGCTCGCTCGCGCATCTGTTCATGGTGCTGGACACGAATCTGCTCGCGCTCTTGTTGAGTGGTGGCTTGGCGCATGCGGTTGCGGTATTCCAGGCGTTCTTGCTGGGTCATGATCTGCGAGCCGAAGACCTGCTCGCCGTTACCGGCCGCGCCCTGGCCGCCGGCGGACTGCGCCAACGCTGCACCGGATAGCAGGGCCATTGAAAGGCCGATGGCGAATTTGATGCTTTTCATGAGTATCTCCTCGTCTGAATATTACCGGCGACGCGTCAATGCTCGCGCTCCTCGTCGTCGGAGTGTTGGGATGATTCTTCATCCCTGGGCTGACCGCCCATGTACTTCGGTCCCTTGCCGCGGCCACTGTCGAACACCTTGCCCTCCAGGGCCTTGCTGCCCCCTGGCCCGCCGGTGTGTCCGGAGTGGCTGCTTTCCTCGTGGGTCTGATCGCTTTGGCTGCTACCGTGGTCGCGGCCACCGCCGTATTTCGGTCCCTTGCCCTTGCCGCCGGAGCTGTGGCTGCTGTCGTGACTGGAGTGGTCGTCGGCTGCGACCAGCGGGCCGCTTATACCGGTCAGGGCCAAGGCCATGATTGCAGTCAGCGCAACGGATCTGTAACGAACGCACATATTGTTCTCCCAGCGCTGAGCCGGCTGGCCCGAGGGCCAGCCGGTCCATGCCTTACCTGACTTCGTTATCGTGGACGAACTCGATGACCTGCAGGTAGTCGTTGGCCGCCGCGGCGAAATCATCGGCGCCGCCTTCGGTGGTCGGGTCGGTCCAGCTGGTGCCGCCAAACACAGCGTCGTACAAGTTCACCAGAGTTGGTCTGTAGACATCGTCGGCTGCGTCGTCCGGATTGCCTGCATCTAGCACTAGCACAGTGGCGGTGGCATCGGCCCAGGTTGCGGTACGGTCGTACTGGTAGTCAGAGAAATCGTAATAGGTCGTACCGGAATTGATGCCGAGGATCGAGTTCATGTAGACCAGCGTATCGACGCCGATGGTACCGGTCTTATCCCCCGCGGCGGCGAGCAATGCAGCGGGGTCGAAACCT
The DNA here is from genome assembly GCF_000970615.1 of Pseudomonas sp. 10B238. Lineage (NCBI taxonomy): Bacteria > Pseudomonadati > Pseudomonadota > Gammaproteobacteria > Pseudomonadales > Pseudomonadaceae > Pseudomonas > Pseudomonas sp. 10B238. The sequence goes on along the minus strand of NZ_KQ033927.1, from coordinate 252,013 downwards.
GCAGGCAGGGTCACGCCCGGTATCGTGCCGCTTGCCATGTACTGGTCGTATAGCGCTAGGTTCTCCCGCGGCGAGTCGATGGTGGTGCCATCGACCGTCAGCCGACCGCTTGAATCAATGGCGATCACCGCGCCATCGGCAGTCAGCTTGCTCAGCGCTTCGTTCAGTGCCTGGTCGAGCACCTTCGCCGGCGAACGACCGAGGTTCAGACGGCCTAGTTCGATTTCACCAGGAACCACATCCAATGTGGTATCGCCGACCGTTACCGAAGTTAGCAGATCGCCTTCTTCGTTGCGGGGTATGGCGACCAGCTTGCCGTCGGCATCCGTCACGGGAACCAGCGCGCCGGTGCTGTCGTAGTGAAACGCCACGACAAGCTCATCACCATTCGTATCCTCCAGCGGGACGCCATTCACGTCGCGCAGCAGGATGTACATGTCACCGAACAAATCGCCCTTCTTCGTACCGGCGCCGAACGGTTTGCCGCCACCGCCAGACTTGCCGCCTTTCACACCGGCCCACTCCGGACGGTCGCTGTCTTCTTCCTCCGAGGCATCGGCGCGAAAAATCTTGTCCACCGTGCCCTTACCGCCGCCCTTGCTTGAGCCGCCCTGGCCTTTTTCGCCGCCGCCACCCTTGCCGCCCTGACCGCCGCGGCTGCCGTGGCTATCGCTGCCACCCTTGCCGGAACCGCTGTGCTCTGCGGCAACGCTCGATGAGACGAAACTCAACGACAGCGTGCTTCCAACCACGAGCGGAGCCGCGAGTGCGACCAGGAACGCCCCGCTGGCAAGTCCGAACTTGTTGCGTTTGAACTGAGTGTTTGACATTACATTGCTCCTTTGCTTGCGGGGGCCGGTGCTTTAGGGCAGTTGCGCCAGGAAATCACCGGTACTGCGATTTCACCCTGACGGCGGGTCATCCGCCGTGGCTGATGTACTCAAAAGCGGAAGCCGAGTCCCATGCGGAACAGGCTCTCGCGGTTGTCGAACTCCATCTCGTCCGGGTTGCCATGCCCGGTCCTGAATCCATAGCTGTCGTAGTTGGTACGGGTGTAATCCAGGCGGGCGAAGGCCTGCTGGGTCAGCGGGATCTCCGCGCCGATGCCGTAACGCATGCCGTTGGCGTTGTAGCTGCGGTCGATATTGGCGTCCGCATTGCCGCCCTTGGCCCAGGTGGTGTTGAAGCGAGCGCGTACCGGGCCGGCACGCCCATAGAGCAGGGTGCCGTTGGGTAGGCTGTAGCCCAGGCGCAGCGCAAGGCCGTAATCGCTTTTCTTCTCAACGGAAAAGTCGCGCCCGCCCTCGCCGTTGGTTTCGCGGTTGTGCGACCAATCGGTCCTGCCTGTATCGACTTCAGCTTCGAGGCCAACGTACCAGCGGGCGAAACTGCGGCCGTAGCCGACGAAGGCACCGTAGATTCCGCCCATGCCGCTGAAGTCGCCGGTGTAGGCCTGCGACAGCGGTGGTGCTCCATCCTCGGAGTGATACCCATCGAGATGCGAGTCAAGACCGCCGTGACCGGCGTGGGCGCCGACATAGAAGCCCTGCACGGCCGGCTGTAGCGGGACTGGCGATGGTGCCGCGGCAAAGCGCCAGCCGACGCCGAGTCGGAACTGGCCTTCCTCGTTGGCGAAGCGTTCCGAGGCGCGGCCGTCGTCGTCGACATAATCCACGTCGTAGGCGTCGTAATCGGTGTAGGCGTATTCCATGCGCAGAAATAGACGGTCGCCGGCGGGGAGATCGGCGCCGATGCCCAGACGCGAGCCGTCCTGCCTATCGTCCTGTGCGCCTGACAATGCCGCCTGATCGTTGATCGTGTAGTAGGAGTCGAAGCGCGTGCGCACCCGTCCGACGCGCAGATACAGCAGCGAGCCGTTGTCCACCACGTAACCGCCACGCAGGCTCAGGCCGTAGCCGTCGTCCTTGTCGAGGGAGGTGGTACGAGCGTCCGTCTTGTCCTTGCTGAACGACCAGTCCGCGCGGCTCTGCTCGACATCGGCTTCGATACCCGCATACCAGCGGTCGAGCTGCCAGCCATAGCCGATAAACAGCGCCTCGCCGAGCCCGGAGGCACCGAATTGGCTGACATCGCTGCCGCCATCTCCGCGAGGACCGGAAGTCGTGCTGGCCAGTGGGCCGTGGCTCAGTGCGGCTCCAGCGTAGGGGCCATTGAAGAGCTGGTCGAGCGGCAAAGCGGCTAGCAGCAGATCACCAGCGGAGCGTTGCAGCGCCTGCGCGGGCAACTGATAGGTCTTTGAGCGTCCCGGCGTGTAGCCGACGCTGAATGTCACCTGGCTGCGGCTGTACTCGCCTTCCAAGTCGTCTGAGTTGCGGTCGATGACGCGCACGTCGCCGCCGACGTAGACGGTAGACGAGACGTAGTAGCGCAGCCCGGCGCCAGCATCGATAATCTTGTCCTGTCGCTCGTAGCTCTGATACTCGCTGTCGGTGTAGGTCGCGTGGCCCAGGGCCGACAAGCGACTGGTCAGTGCCCGTTCGACTTCGAAACCATACGCGGTATCCAGCGCTGCCGCGGCGTACGCACCGTCATCACTGACGGTGGTTTCCTTCAGCGAGCGGTCGATGAACCCGGTGACGAGGGTGGTGGGTGTCGGCCTCCAACTTGCTAATGCGCCGAAGTAGGGTTTGTGGATGTCCGAGAAGGTCGAGTAGTCGAAGCGCTGTCTCAGCATGCCGGCGAATACTTCCCCGGCGAAGCGCTGCTGCGGATAGGTTACGCGCAAACCGACCGCCGCCCGATTGCCATCCGAGTCACGGTTAAACGTCGTTCCGTTGATGTCATTGTCGTAGCGCCGACGATCGGTGGCGTACTGGATAAACGGCTCGTGGTTCGGCGTCAGCACATAGCCGGCCCGCAGCCCTAGCGAACTCAGGTTGTGCTTGCGATCGGCATTGTCGATGCGATCGCCGGCGAGGGTGCGAGCGTTGTAGTAGTCGTAGCTGTCGTAGGTGCCGCCAGCGCGTAGACGCAGGCGGCCGATCTCGCTGGCTCCCCCCAGGTATGCTTCATCGTGCTCATAGCGGGTGGGCTCGCGTTGCAGCTCCGGCCCGGCAGAGCCGGGGACATAGCGATCTTCATGATCGCGGGTGTGGCGTACGCCGCCGAATACTTTCGTTTGCTCGGTCAACTCGCGGGTGCCGTCGAGGCCCAGCCAGAAGTCCTCCACGTCTTCGGAGTCCGCGTCCTGATAGCGATCGAGGTCGGCGCCGAGATCGACGCTCAGTTCGTGCCGTTCCCAATCCGATTGCAGCACAAGCGAGGGTGAGAGAGTGAAGATGGTGTCTTCGGCTTCATCGGTACGCTGGGCGTAGATATTGTCGTCGCGGGTCGCTGAAAGCACGACCTGAGGAAGTGCGACGAAAGTGCCGATAGGCAGGCCAGGAAATTCGCGCGTGTCGGCCTTCTGCAGCGTAGCGCTGGTAGGAGCCGCACTGGGTGCCGGCTCTGGCGCCGCGTTGGCTGGCGTGACCGAACCTAAGCCGAGCACCGCCATCGCAAGTATAAGTTCACGGTCCATCGATCACGCTCCCCAATCCAACGACAAATACAAGGTTTCGCACGATGAGCGACCATCGCCGGCACCCCACAGGAGCTGGTACATCGCTTAATGCCGATTACCGTCATCTGCAACGTACTCCTAACTGCTGTAATAAGATTGATATAAATCATGCCCGACACGATGCCTGGGTTGGCTGTTGGTCAGCAGCGACTTATAGCGTCCGCCTGGTGTTGGCAATGCGGTTAGATGTGGTACCTCTACGGGGTGGAAACCGTTGCGTATGCCGCGTCCGCTCATGACCAATAGCGGACGCTTGGATTGCGAAAGCTTGTCTCCTTCGCCGACGAACCTAGTCCAGACTCGGTACAATTTGCGTCCAATTACGCTGGGCCATGAAGATGGCTGTATCGAACAAGGAACTCACCACGATGGCGTCTCCTAACAAGCAGCAAAAGCGCGCCCAGCGGGCTAAGGTCAAGGCCCAGCAGAACCGTTCGGGGATGGCGAAGGTTAATGTCCCGCATCCGTTGCTGGCCAATCCGTTTATCAATGAGCCGTTCGATGATGTCGAGATCGACCTGAGCACATTCGACTTCAAGGACATTGAAGAGAACGGTTTTGACCCGGGCCAATTTGACGATCTGTTCCAGGCCATGAAAGCCGCCGAAGGTATCAGCCTCCTAGCAATGTGCCTCGTGTTCCTGCAATACCCGGTGCTGGAGCTGGTGGTCGCCGAGGAAGCGGAAGACGCTGCCGTCGACTTCATGATGGGCTTGCTGATTGTCTATCGCGGGATATTTCACGGTGAAGACGAAGACACAGCATTGAACTGGGTTGGAGGCGACGCCTTCCAGACGGCCTACAACGAAGCTTCCTTGATTCTGCAGAAGAAGAACGCTCGGCGAACCTCGGCAACCCGTAGCTAGCCGCGCACGCCCGCAATACCTTGCGGCCATCGTGCCGCAAAGCCGAACGTGCCGGCAGTCTCTAGCGGATCGGTGCGAGGCGTCGATCAGACTCGTCATGTTTCACCATACCCGCGCATACCAAGTGCAACAGCGCAGCGGCCCGCATGGGAGACCGCGCGCATTTTGCTACGCCAGGACCTGCCGTATCGGGAACTCCATGACATGACTGCGAGCTCTCTCCTTGCTGCAACACGCGAAACCGTTCCACATCGACCTCAATCTGCATCGGCTGGCGCGGGGCTTGGTAATGTCCCGGTGAATCTGCGCGCATGCAGACCGCCGCGAAACCATACAGGCACGCATAGGCCGGTTCATGCATGCGCGATGCTCATAGGGACGGTCAGTGTCGCTGCGTTGATGAATGCTGTTTTAAGGCTTTAAGGTCTGTAACGAGCGCGGCGCCGACTTCAGCGATGGTAGCGTCGCGCTCCTCCAGCGTCAGAGTCGTTCCGGTCAGATAGACAGCCACTATTACCGGTTCAGAGGTCGGGGCGTTGCTCCCCTGAGGCCAGATCACGGCAATGACACCGCGTGAACCATAGCCACCCGACCCAGTGCGATCGGCAATTTTCCAGCTCTCTGGGAGGCTCGCGCGCAGTAAGGGGCCGCCAACTTTGTTGTTAATTAACCAAGCTTTCAGTTGCTCACGGGAGTGAGTGGAGAGACTGTCACCCAACAGCAGTGTCTCCAAGCTTCTTGCGGCAGCCATCGGAGTCGTAGTGTCACGCTCCTCGCCGGGACCGACATCGTTAAGCTCTGGCTCATAGCGGTCTAGACGGGTTACCGCATCGCCGATGGACCGCATGAAGGTCGTGAACCCCAGCGGTCCACCAGTGTGGCGAAGAATGAGGTTTGCAGCAGTGTTATCGCTCATCGAAGTTGTTGCGCTACACAGCTCAAAAAGAGACATGCCGCTTCCGCCGACACGATCCTTCGTAATAGGCGAATAGCTCTGAAGATCCGTTTCATCGAAACGAACGCGCGTATCGAGCTCGATCTTATCTCTGTCAGCCAGAGCAAGTAGGTGGCCGCACGAAAACGCCTTGAAGGTGCTGGCAATTGGAAAACGCTCGTCGCCTCGATGGCTCCAAGACTGTCCGCTCTCCAATGCAGTGACGCTGACTCCGATTTGGCCACCGGTGCGCGCTTCAATCGAGGCCACGGTCTCGGTAAGGACAGAGCCAAATCCGAACGAGGATGCCGAAATCGCCTGGTTAGAGCTCACGAGAACAGCGGCTCCCAAAGCCAGCGAAAGTGCGTGGCGTCGCAGGCGCTTCTTGGTTACGTATTTAGTGTTCAAGCTGTTTCTTCCTAAGCGCCACGGCAGGCAGGTGGACGACAAGGCACATTCGCGACGACTTATGGGACCGTTGGAGGCCAGAAGGCCCTAGCCAGGGGGCGCTCATGAAACAGCTCATTGTCATTGCCGACCAAGGACACTGATATCAGGCCCTCGTTACCCTTCCTGCGTCATCGACTGGTCGCTCCCGTCAGCGGTGTCGTTCATCACATCTCTTTGCTGGAGCAGCGCCCCGGAACACTTCGTCGAGCTCACTACCGGTAGGTGAACTTGGAAACGCATCGAACCGGCCATGTTTCAGCGCTTGGGCCGCGTTGTAAAAGCCGCTCCATGCGGCGCGCGCCAACGCACCGCCTACACTGACTCGTCTGACGCCCATGGCTGAAAGTTCTTTAACCGTCAGGTCACTGTTCCAGCCAATTAGTACGTTGACCGGCTTGGGCGCCACGGCCAAGACGACCGCAGCGATGTCGTCACGCGTCTTGATCCCGGGTGCGTAAAGGCAGTCGGCACCGGCTTCGGCGTAGGCCTGCAGCCGCTTGATGGTGTCAGGCAGATCAGGACGGCCAACAAAGAAGTTTTCCGCACGAGCGACCAGGAGCGTGTTGGAGCCGCTAGCATCAATGGCATCCCGTGCGGCACAGACACGTTCGGCGGCCTCCTGTATATCCCTGACAGGTGCGTACGGATCCCCTGTCGAATCCTCGATAGAAAAGCCTGCAACGCCGGTCGCCACCGCAAGCTGTGCGCTTTCGAACACCTCACGGGCTGATTCGCCGAACCCGTCTTCAAAATCTGCATTGATAGGCAGATCAGTGGCCTCGACGATGCTCCGTATATAGCCCAGCACAGCGTCGCGCTGCATAGAGCCGTCTGGCTTGGCACAGGACCAGGCATGGCCGGAGCTGGTTGTCGCCAGCGCCTTGAACCCCATGCCGGCGAGCAGTTGCGCGCTGCCTGCATCCCACGGATTCGGAAGCACAAAGCACCCGGACTCATGCAGCGTCCAGAACGCTTCGCACTTCTGTTCGACGGTAAGTTTGGCCATAACAGCTACCTCTCTTTGCGTTTCTAGCACCACCGAGAACTGTCTACGCAGCGACGCCGGGTCATACTGCGCGAGGTCCCAAGTCGTCTTGATACCCAAGGGCTCCAACTGAGCCGTCAACCGCCTGCCGACACACCCCGTACCTTATCCACTTCAGTGATTATAAGCAGCTTGTCTCGTCGTGCCGGGTCGCGCAGGTCGATGACGCCGCCTGATCCGCCCAGGGTTTTTGCCGCCCAATTGGCAAGCGCTATGGACTGCCTCCATTCCCACTCACACTTCCATCTAAACTCCGGCTGGTTGTCATGCGAGGAAGCCGTTTTCATGCGATATGGATCGGTCGTTTCCATGGGTAACCCAATCGTGCTCATAGACCGTTTTACATTGGCTTTGACCACGGAGTTCAGTTTTCCTCGACGCGTCGACGGTAGAGACGCGACAGGCAGAGAAAGGCCAGCCCATCTCCGTCGGCGACTGTGTACGCCTTCTCCTTGGGCTTAGCTTGGACGTACCGCTGTATCGGTGAGAGCCACGGGTACATCTCTCGAGCTCGTGATGTACGCATTTTTGTACCCAGAGGATCGCGTTGGTACAAACTTTTATGAGGGACCATGAGAAACGATAGGCACAAAAAAGCCCCATCTAAGGGGCTTTCAGGGATTTTCCAAACCTCGTATGAGGTCAGGAAATCATGTGATGGTGCGGACGGAGAGACTCGAACTCTCACACCTTGCGGCGCCAGAACCTAAATCTGGTGTGTCTACCAATTTCACCACGTCCGCAAACTTCTAAACGAAAACGCCAGGCTGCGCCTGGCGTTTCGGAATATGGGGTGGACGATGGGGTTCGAACCCACGACCGCAGGAGCCACAATCCTGTGCTCTACCAACTGAGCTACGCCCACCATATTGCATTTACTTGTACCAACCGGAATGGCGCACCCGGCAGGACTCGAACCTGCGACCATCCGCTTAGAAGGCGGATGCTCTATCCAACTGAGCTACGGGCGCTTTTATCTGCATTCGATCAGAGCGCAGACTTCAAGCTCCGGCCAGTGAAGGGGTTGCCCTCAAAAGCCGTCTTACCCAGCAGCAAGCTGTGCTCGACAAGCGGGGCGAATCTTAATGGCCTGCCTTCACATCGTCAACAGCCAAACCAAAAAAATTTCAGCCTGGTAAAGGAGTTACGGGAATCCTCCCCCGTGTCGCCTTTGCCGAACGGTGCCGTCGTGCGAGAATGCGCATCCTTTTTCAGTCCTTCTCGATGGTGAACCACGCGTCATGACCGCAAAACTGATCGACGGTAAACAGATCGCTGCCAATGTCCGCCAGCAAATCGCGGGCCGTGTTGCCGAGCGATCCAAGCAAGGTTTACGAGTACCTGGCCTGGCAGTGATTCTCGTGGGCATGGACCCGGCCTCTCAGGTCTATGTGGCGCACAAGCGCAAGGATTGCGAGGAGGTGGGGTTCAAGTCCACCGCTCATGACCTGCCTGCTTCAACCAGCCAGGAGGAACTGCTGGGATTGATCGATCAGCTTAATGACGACCCGTCGATTGACGGCATTCTCGTGCAGCTACCCTTGCCTAAGCATCTGGATGCATCGCAACTGCTCGAACGTATTCGCCCCGACAAGGATGTGGATGGTTTCCATCCCTACAACATTGGCCGTCTCGCTCAGCGCATGCCGCTGCTCCGCCCCTGTACGCCGAAAGGCATCATGGCATTGCTCGATAGCACTGGCGTCGATCTACATGGCCTAAACGCGGTTGTGGTGGGCGCCTCCAACATCGTCGGCAGGCCTATGGCGCTTGAGTTATTGCTGGCAGGCTGCACGACCACTGTCACCCATCGCTTTACTCATGATCTGGCCGACCACGTCAAACGTGCCGATCTTATCGTGGTCGCGACAGGTATAACCGGTCTGGTCAAAGGTGACTGGATAAAGGAAGGCGCCATCGTGATAGACGTGGGCATCAATCGCCAAGCCGACGGCAAGCTCGTCGGTGATGTCGAGTTCGATGTCGCCGTGCAACGCGCTAGCTGGATTACGCCAGTGCCAGGCGGTGTGGGTCCGATGACCCGGGCTTGTCTGCTGGAAAACACGTTGCATGCCGCTGAACATCTGCACGGTTAAGCTACGCAGCGACTGCGACTCAGGCAAACAACATGCAAAAACGGCACCCTCGGGTGCCGTTTTGTTTACCTGGTACAGCCCACTACCTCTTCTGCTCCCAAGACTTGATCAGTTCGTCATAGTTGACGGTCTGCCCCTGGGGCTTTTCATCTTGCAGTTTGGGCTTCGGCGCACCAGGTTGGCTCAGCCAATACTCAGGATCCCGCGGCTCGTTCAGCTTCGGTCCGCACTTAGGCTGCACGTTAGCTCGTTCCAGCCGCGCCATCATGGTGTCTTGCGCTTCGGCAAGACCGTCCAGAGCCTCCTGAGGGGTCTTGTCACCACTGGCTGCTTCGGCGATGTACTGCCACCAGAGCTGTGCGAGACGCGGATAATCCGGCACATTGGTCCCGGTCGGCGTCCATTGCACTCGCGCCGGGCTGCGGTAAAACTCCACCAGACCACCCAGTTTTGGCGCAGCCTCGGTCATGGCATCTGAGTTGATATCCGACTCACGGATCGGGGTAAGCCCCACCAGGGTCTTTTTCAGCGACACGGTTTTCGCCACGGTGAACTGCGCGTAGAGCCATGCAGCCAGACGGCGCTGCTCCGGAGTCGAGTTGAGGAAGGTCCAGGACCCTGCATCCTGATAGCCGAGCTTCATGCCCTCCTCCCAATATGGCCCCTTCGGCGACGGCGCCATCCGCCACTTCGGTGTGCCGTCCTCATTCACCACCGGCAGACCCGGCTTGGTCATGTCGGCCGTGAATGCGGTGTACCAGAAAATCTGTTGAGCAATGTTGCCTTGCGCCGGCACCGGGCCCGCCTCGGAAAAGGTCATACCTTGGGCTTCGCGCGGCGCGTATTCGCGCATCCAGTCGACATATTTCTGTGTCGCATAGACCGCAGCCGGGCCGTTTGTGGCACCGCCGCGTGAAACGCTCGAGCCAACCGGGTGGCAGTCCTCAACACGAATTCCCCACTCATCTACCGGCAAACCGTTTGGAAGCCCTTTGTCGCCGGCGCCGGCCATGGAGAACCAGGCATCGGTGAAGCGCCAGCCAAGCGACGGGTCCTTTTTGCCGTAGTCCATGTGGCCATAAACACGCTGCCCGTCGATCTCCTTGACGTGCTTGCTGAAGAACTCGGCAATGTCTTCATAAGCAGACCAATTCACTGGCACACCAAGCTCATACCCGTAGCGCTCTTTGAACTGCTTTTTCAGTTCAGGCCGCTCGAACCAGTCGGCGCGAAACCAATAGAGGTTGGCGAACTGCTGCACTGGCAACTGATAGAGCTTGCCGTCCGGGCCCGTGGTGAAAGAAATTCCGATGAAATCATCCAGATCAAGTGTTGGCAGCGTGTAGTCCTTGGCTTCACCTTCGATCATATCGCTGATCGCAACTGCTTTGCCGTAACGGAAGTGCGTGCCGATCAGATCAGAGTCGTTGATATACCCATCGTAGATGTTCTTGCCCGACTGCATCTGCGTCTGCAGCTTCTCTACAACATCCCCTTCCTGCATCAAGTCGTGACGCAGCTTGATGCCGGTGATCTCGCTAAACGCACGCGCCAAGGTCTTGGACTCATATTCGTGCGTGGTGATGGTTTCCGAAGCAACGTTGATTTCCATGCCACGAAACGGCTCGGCGGCTTTGATGAACCAGCGCAGCTCTTCCATCTGCTGCTCAGGCGTAAGGGTCGACGGGTTGAATTCTGATTCGATCCATTTCTTCGCCGCGTCTTCATAGGCGTCGGCCCATGCCGATCCCGAAATGCCGGACAACGTCAGCAAGGCCGCGAGCGCCATGCCATGTCGGGTGTTGTTTTTATTCTCGAACATAAACACCTCCTTTGGGTTTTTCGGAGGGGTGAGCCGAAAGGCTCAACCCCAGCGCATCACTGCAAACAACCAGACGAGAGACAGCGCGGACGCTATCCAGATGCTCCAGTCGGTCAGCCCTATCAGCAACAGATGCCAATAGGCGCTGCCCAGAAGTCCAATGAACAGCCGATCGCCACGGGTGGTAACGATAGGCAGGAAGCCCTTGCGCGGCACGCAGGGTCGCCTCAGTTCCCAGGCGCTCATCAGCGCCAGCAGCACACCGATGACGGCGAAGAAAGCCGCGGTCGGCCCGGTCCATGCCATCCAGCTCATGAGCGACTCCTATACGCGCCCAAGGGCGAAGCCCTTGGCGACATGATTGCGGACGAACCAGATCACCAGCATGCCGGGCAGAATAGTCAGCACACCGGCGGCGGCCAGAACGCCCCAGTCGATTCCCGATGCCGAGACGGTTCGTGTCATCACCGAAACGATCGGCTTGGCGTCAACCGAAGTCAGCGTGCGCGCCAGCAGCAGTTCGACCCAGGAAAACATGAAGCAGAAGAACGCAGTAACGCCGATGCCCGAACCGATCAGCGGGATGAAAAGCTTCACGAAGAACTTCGGAAAGGTGTAACCGTCGATGTACGCCGTTTCATCGATCTCCTTGGGCACACCGGACATGAATCCCTCAAGGATCCAGACAGCCAAAGGCACATTGAACAGGCAGTGAGCGAGCGCCACAGCGATGTGCGTGTCGAACAACCCAATTGATGAGTAAAGCTGAAAGAACGGCAGCAGAAAGACGGCGGGTGGCGCCATCCGATTGGTCAGCAACCAGAAGAACAGGTGCTTGTCCCCGAGAAAACGAAATCGGGAGAAGGCATAGGCCGCCGGCAACGCCACGGTTAGCGAGATGATCGTGTTCAGGCACACGTAGTACAGTGAATTGATGTAACCGCTGTACCAGCTTCGATCGGTGAAGATGACCTTGTAGTTAGCCAGCGTAAGGTCGCGAGGCCAGAGCGTCAGCCCGCCGAGGATCTCGGTATTGCTCTTGAATGACATGTTTATGAGCCAGTAGATCGGCACCATCAGAAACGCGATGTAGAGGATCAATACCACTCGCTTGCGCAGGTTCATCAGCGGCCCCCTTTCATTTCTGGTCGCCGTGAGTCATGGCGGTATAGAACAGCCAGGACACCAGCAGGATGATCAGGAAGTAGATCAGCGAGAACGCCGCTGCCGGGCCGAGATCGAACTGTCCGACCGCCATCTTGGTGAGCGTCTGGCTGAGGAACGTCGTTGCGTTGCCCGGTCCACCGCCGGTGAGCACGAAGGGCTCGGTATAGATCATGAAGCTGTCCATGAAGCGCAGCATTACAGCGATCAGCAGCACGCTTTTCAGCTTCGGCAACTGGATGTAGCGGAACACCGCCCAAGCGGACGCCCTGTCGATACGAGCGGCCTGGTAGTAGGCGTCCGGAATGGCCCTTAGGCCCGAGTAGCAGAGCAGCGCGACCAAGGACGTCCAATGCCAGACGTCCATCACCAGCACCGTCAGCCAGGCGTCCCGAGTGTTGGAGGCGTAGTTGTAGCTGATGCCCAGCTCGCGGAGGCCGTAACCCAGCAGGCCGATATCGGCACGCCCGAAGATCTGCCAGATGGTCCCGACTACGTTCCATGGGATCAGCAGGGGAATCGCCATCACGATCAGGCACAGCGACGCCCAGCGGCCACGGGTCGGCATCGCCAGCGCGACCGCGATTCCCAGCGGGATCTCGATCAACAGTACGCAGCCCGAGAAGATGAACTGCCGCAGCAGTGAATCGTGCAGCCGAGGATCGTTGAGTATCTGCCGATACCAATCCGCACCAACGAAGAACCGCGTTGACGAATCGAAGATGTCCTGCACCGAGTAATTCACCACGGTCATCATCGGCAGGATGGCACTGAAAGCCACCAGCAGGAAAACCGGCAAGACCAGCCACCACGCGCGGTTGTCATGCGTCTTGGTCATGGCAGCACCTCAACCAGCCGATCATCGGCATAGAGCATCAGCCACTGTGCCGGGAAGCCCACCCAAGCCTGGCCTTTCGGCACCGTTTGATCCTCAGGCAAACGCGCCTTGATCAGATGCCCTTGCAGACGAAGCGTGAGAATCTTGTATGTACCCAGGTCCTCGACTCGCACAGCCTCGGCCTGCATCCCACCGGCACCCGGCTCCTCGCTGACCTGAACGAACTCAGGTCGGATGCCAATCTGCAGGCGACTCGAGGCTAATTCCGGCAGTCGTGCAGCCAGCGCACCCGGCAGCGGCAGCTGCAGATCGCCGAAACCGACCCCGCCTTCCAGGGCATCGACCTCGATCAGATTCATCCCCGGACTGCCCACGAAATAACCAACAAAGGTGTGTTGTGGCCGCTCGAACAGTTCTCGCGGCGTGCCGAACTGGACGATCTGCCCGCCGTACATCACCGCAATCTTGTCAGCGAAGGTCGACGCCTCGAGCTGGTCGTGGGTGACGTAGATCATGGTGATGTTGAACTGCTCATGGATCTGCTTGAGCTTGCGCCGCAGCTTCCACTTCAAATGCGGGTCGATGACTGTGAGCGGCTCGTCGAAAAGGATCGCCGACACGTCGTCTCGGACCAGCCCGCGCCCCATTGAGACCTTCTGCTTTTCATCGGCAGTCAGGTTGTGAGCCTTTCGCTTGAGCAGCGGATGGAGGTCGAGCACCTCGGCAATTTCGTGAACCTTGCTTGTGATTCGCGCCTCGGCGATGCCTTGGTTGCGCAGCGGGAAGGCCAGATTGTCAAAGACGGTCATGGTGTCGTAGACGACCGGAAACTGAAAAACCTGCGCGATGTTGCGCTGCTCCGGCGTTAGCGTGTTCACCTTGCGTGTATCGAACAGCACCTCTCCTTCTGACGGGCTGAGCAACCCCGAGATAATGTTGAGCAAGGTGGACTTGCCACACCCAGAGGGCCCCAACAGCGCGTAAGCGCCGCCCTGCTCCCACACATGGTCCATCTCACGGATCGCATAGTCAGCAGCGCCCTGCGGTTGGCTGTTATAGCTGTGAGCAAGATTCTGCAAACGGATTTCTGCCATAACGATTTCCTCAGGCACGTCGAGCCGGTGCCTGGGCCAGACGGCCCGAAGCATCGAAAACGAATAACTTGTGAGTCGGGATGTAGACGCGGATGGGCGAGTCGACGTGGTAGTCGTGAACCCCTTGCAGGTGCAGCACCAAGCTGAGGTGCTCGTTCCGCACATGGAGAAAGGTTTCAGAACCGCTGATTTCTGCCAGCTCGACAGTGCCAGACACTTCTAAATCATCATCGTTGGAAGGCACCAGCCCGATATGACTGGGCCGTATCCCGAAGCGATACTCACCTTTGTCCAGCCCGCTCAGATCGGTGTTAAGCGGGAAATGCATGCAGTCTTGAAAACTGACCTCGTTCGCCGCGATTCGCCCTGACAGCAGGTTGATCGGCGGCTCGGAGAACAGTTCGGCACTGAGCACCTGGCTGGGACGGTGATACACCTCCGACGTCGGCCCGCTCTGAATCACCCGACCTTCATGCAAGACGGTTGCTGTTCCGCCTAGCGCCAAAGCCTCGTTCGGCTCCGTGGTCGCATACACAGCGATGCTGCGGCGGGTTTTAAACAGCTCACGCATTTCCTGGCGGAGCTCTTCGCGCAATTTGTAATCAAGGTTCACCAGCGGCTCGTCAAACAGGACCAGATCAGCGTCCTTGACCAACGCCCTGGCCATTGCAGTACGTTGCTGCTGCCCCCCGGAGAGTTCCAGCGGGTGTTTCTTCAGGAAGGCTTCGATGTGCAGCATCTCGGCGGTTACGCGCACCTTGCGCTCGATCTCGGCTTTACTGAATCCGGCCTGTCGCAACGGCGAAGCGATGTTCTCGTACACGGTCAACGTCGGATAGTTGATGAACTGCTGGTACACCATCGACACGTTGCGCTTGCGCACCGGAACCCCGGTTACGTCGGCGCCGTTCATTAAGATTCGCCCCCGAGTCGGCTTGTCGAGCCCCGCCATGAGTCGCATCAGCGAGGTCTTGCCCGACAGGGTTCGACCGATCAGCACATTGAACGAGCCAGGTTCGAAAATGAGGCTGGCGTCGTCGATATGCAGCTGGCCATCGACAGTTTTAGTGACGTGTTCCAGGGTGAGGGACATGCCGCATCCTTCTAGTTGTTATGAAAGGATTCAGAGCGATATCCATGCCAGCTAAGCTAAACCGCTCTAGCCCGTGGCGCTTTGTGCAGGCCGCTGTTGTTAAGTGTTCAAAATGAACAGTTGTGAACATTGACAGTGAACAGATATGAACAAGACTGTTCATGGCACCGACGGTGACAAACACCAAAAACAACAAGAACGTACCGCGATAGAGAGGCGACATGGCCAACCCAGCCCAGCCCATCTCACACCAGGCTTTGGTAGAAGGCTCGTGGAGCCGTTGCGAACGCTACGGACTACATCCGCTCAGCATCCCCAGCTTTGGCGACCCAGCGGAGAGAGACGTCAATGCGCTGCTGGAACGTCAGCGAAACCTGGTCCAGACCACGCAGCGTGAAGTGCTGCCTTATTACGAGAACATCCTTTCGAATTCGAGCTGCCTGATTCTGCTTGCCGACAGCGGTGGACAGTTGCTTGAGTCCTGGGGTGACAGGCGCTTCGTCGAACCCGCGCAGCAACGCGGATTCAAGCCGGGCGCCAGCTGGATGGAGCGAGATACCGGAACCAATGCGATCGGCACAGCACTGGCCAGCGGGCAAGCCGTGCATATCCAACGTGACGAGCACTTCCTCCAGGCCAACCGATATCTGTCCGGCGCGGCGTCGCCCATTTACGACGCCCAACGACAGCTGATCGCGGTGCTCGACGTGTCCAGCGACAGCTACCTCCCGCCATCGCACACGCTTGGCATGGTCAAGATGATGAGCCAGTCGGTTGAGAACAGGCTGATCTTGAATCTGTTCCGCGATGATTATTTCCAGCTGACGTTCAACACCGGCCAGGACAATCTTGATAGTCAGTGGGCCGCTCTGTTGGTCTTCGACGAGTCGGGGCTGATCGTTTCAGCCAATCGACGTGCAGACAATTTGCTGGGCGTGGCGCTTACGCGTAGCCGCATCGACAGGCTGTTCGACGTCCCGCTGCGGCAGCTGCTCAGCCAGCCCGAGGACCAGCCGATGCTGCTGCGGACAGCGGGCAATCATCGCTTTCACGGCCTTGTTCGACGCCCGCAGAAGCCGCGTATTCAGGCCCGTGATTTTCGGACACCGGATGACCGACCGGAACACACCATCGACCTGGCAAGCATCGATCAGGGAGACCCGCAGGTTCATAAGGTGATTCGCCAGGCTCAGCTCATGCTCGAAAAGGACATTCCGATTCTGGTGAACGGCGAAACGGGTGTAGGAAAGGAAGTGCTGGTCAAAGCATTGCATGCGGCCAGTTCACGGGCGAACGCCCCGCTAATAGCCGTGAATTGCGCAGCGATTCCCAGCGAGCTGATCGAGTCCGAACTCTTCGGCTACGAAAAAGGTGCATTCACCGGCGCTCACCAGAAAGGCAGCCTGGGCCTGATCCGCAAAGCAGATGGTGGTGTGCTGTTCCTTGATGAAATCGGCGATATGCCGCTGAGCTTGCAGGCGCGTCTATTGCGTGTCCTGCAGGAACGCAGCGTCCAGCCGCTGGGCGGCGGTGAGCCCTACTCAGTCGACTTTCGATTGATCTGCGCAACTAACCGTTCGCTACGCCAGGAAGTGGAAAAGGGTCGCTTTCGTCAGGATTTGTTCTACCGGGTCAGCGGCCTCGGCGTTGAATTGCCCCCCCTCCGCGCGCGTTATGACAAGCACGCCCTTTTCCAACGGGTATGGGAACAGCACCGTGAACCACATCAGTGGGCCGGTCTCAGTCCCGACGTGCTGCGCCTGTTCGACAGCCACCCTTGGCCGGGAAACATACGTCAGCTGAGCAGCGTTGTGCAGGTCGCGCTAGCGCTGGCCCAGGACCAACCGATCCGAGTGGAACATTTACCAGATGATTTCCTTGCCGATGCGGACGTAAGGCTGACGGCTCAAGGTAGAACCGGGGCCTCCGCCTCGACAAGCGAAACAGTGCCGTTCCCAATGCTTGCGAATGAGCCTCTGCGTGCTCAGTTCGAAGCCTGTCGCGGCAACGTTTCGCACTTGGCCCGCCATCTCGGTGTGAGCCGCAACACCTTGTACAAGCGTTTGCGCGCCGAAGGGTTGTATCCGACATAAGCGCGTTGGTCAGCCAGGCTTCCCAGGAAGGTTAACGAGCTGATAGGCCGTGGATCCGCGGCTACTGGCCAGCAGGCTGTGCAGATGGTTGTCGCGGCGGACTCGGCCCCTGCAGACCACAGACGAAAAAAAGCCGCACTTCAGGGATAAACGCTGACGTGCGGCCTTAGCAGCCAATACGAGTTACTCGCCAAGACGCCAGGTCGTGCCGCCCTTCCCGTCTTCAAGAACCACACCCATAGCCGTCAGTTGATCGCGAATCCGATCGGATTCAGCCCAGTTTTTCTCGGCGCGAGCCTGAAGGCGTGCAGCAATCAGTGCTTCCACCTGGGTGGCATCCACCTTGCCCTCAACCCCGGCCTGCAAGAAGGTGTCGGGATCTATCTGCAATATGCCGAGCACGCTGGCCAGCGCTTTGAGCTGCGCAGCAAGGCCGGACGCAGCCTGCATATCCGTATCGCGTAGACGGTTGATCTCGCGAACCATTTCGAACAGCACCGCGCACGCTTCGGGCGAATTGAAGTCATCATCCATTGCCTCGCCGAAGCGAGCCACGAACGTATCGCCACCCTCAGCGCTGGCCTCAGGCAGACCTCTGAGTGCGGTATAGAAGCGCTCAAGGGCGCCCTTGGCTTCTTTCAAACTATCTTCGGAATAGTTGATCGGGCTGCGGTAGTGGCTTGAGACCAGCAGGTAGCGCACCACTTCCGGCTGGTATTTCTCCAACACTTCGCGAATGGTGAAGAAGTTGCCCAGCGACTTGGACATCTTCTCACCATCAACCCGGACGGCGCCGGCGTGCATCCAGGCATTGGCGTACAGCTTGCCGGTTGCCGCTTCACTCTGTGCGATCTCATTCTCATGATGCGGAAATACCAGGTCAGGGCCGCCGCCATGAATGTCGAAGGTCTCACCCAGGCAGCAGGTTGACATGACCGAGCACTCGATGTGCCAGCCCGGACGCCCTGCGCCCCAAGGCGACCCCCAACTCGGCTCTCCCGGTTTGGCGGCCTTCCATAGCACGAAATCCAACGGATCCTCTTTGGCCTCGTCGACCTCGATTCGCGCGCCAATCTTGAGGTCTTCTATCTTGCGCCGCGAAAGCTTGCCGTAGCCGACGAACTTGCCAACCCGGTAGTACACGTCGCCATTGCCCGGTGCATAGGCAAAGCCCTTGTCGATCAGGGTCTGGATCATGCTGTGCATGCCAGCAATGTGGTCGGTTGCGCGAGGCTCGATGTCTGGACGTAGCACGTTGAGCCGTGCCTCGTCCTCATGCATCGCAGCGATCATGCGCCCGGTGAGCGCCTCGAACGTCTCGCCATTTTCCTGGGCTCGCCGGATGATCTTGTCGTCGATGTCAGTGATGTTGCGCACATAGGTCAATTCGTAGCCACGCTGGCGCAACCAGCGCGAAACGACATCGAATGCCACCATGACGCGTGCATGACCAATATGACAGAAGTCATAAACGGTCATGCCGCAGACGTACATGCGCACCTGATTTGCGATCAGAGGCTTGAGCGGCTCCTTGGTTTTGGTCAGCGTGTTGTAAATCGCCAGCGCCATTACTGGCCTCCCCAGGAATCACGCAGCGTCACGGTACGGTTGAACACCATTGCGTCGGGCCGGCGGTCTTTGCGATCAACGCAGAAATAGCCTTCGCGCTCGAACTGGAAGCGATCCTCAGCTTCGGCCGAGGCCAACGACGGCTCGGCGCGGCAACCCTTCAACACCACCAGCGACTCCGGGTTGATGTTGTCCAGGAAGCTACCGCCATCTTCATCCTTCTCGGGATTGGCCGAGCGGAACAGACGATCGTACAAGCGCACTTCGCATTCGACGCTCTCAGCAGCCGGCACCCAATGAATGACGCCTTTGACCTTGCGACCCTCCGGGTTCTTGCCCAGCGTGTTCTCGTCGTAGGAGCAGCGCAGCTCAACAATGTTGCCTTGCTCGTCCTTGACCGCTTCATCCGCACGAATCACGTAGCTGCCACGTAGGCGCACTTCCCCACCCGGAATCAGGCGTTTGAACCCGGCCGGAGGTACTTCTTCGAAATCGGTGGCATCGATATAAATCTCCCGCGAGAACGGCAGCTGGCGCACGCCGATGTCCTGCTTCGGATGACGAGGCAGTTCGAGCGTCTCGGTCTTGTCCTCAGGATAGTTGGTGATGACCACTTTCAACGGCTTGAGGACGCACATGGCGCGCGGGGCATTGGCGTCCAGGTCTTCGCGAATGGCGAACTCGAGCATGCCTACATCCACTACACCGCCGGCGCGATTGACCCCGATCATGTCGCAGAACGTACGAATCGACGCCGGCGTGTAGCCACGACGACGGTAGCCACTGAGCGTCGACATGCGAGGATCATCCCAGCCACTGACGTGCTTTTCGTCCACGAGCTGCTTGAGCTTGCGCTTGCTGGTGATGGTGTAGTTGAGGTTAAGGCGCGCGAATTCGTACTGACGCGGACGTGCCGGAACCGGGAGGTTTTCCAGGAACCACTCGTAGAGAGGGCGGTGGTCTTCGAACTCAAGGGTGCAGATCGAGTGCGTGACGCCTTCTATGGCATCCGACTGGCCATGGGTGAAGTCATAGCTTGGATAGATGCACCAGTCGTTCCCGGTCTGGTGGTGATGCGCATGGCGAATCCGATAGAGGATCGGGTCGCGAAGATTCATGTTTGGCGAGGCCATATCGATTTTGGCCCGGAGTGCCTTTGCGCCGTCCGGAAACTCGCCAGCTTTCATCCGCGCGAACAGGTCCAGGTTTTCTTCCATGGAACGGTCGCGGAACGGACTGTTCTTGCCCGGTTCGGTCAGGCTGCCGCGGTACTCTCGGGCCTGCTCGGATGTCAGGTCGCAGACGTAAGCCTTGCCCGCTTTGATCAGCTCGATGGCCCAGTCATGCAGCTGCGAAAAATAGTTGGAGGCGTAACGCTCCTCCCCAGCCCACTCGAAGCCGAGCCACTGAACATCGCTTTTGATTGCATCGATGTATTCCTGATCTTCTTTCGCCGGGTTGGTGTCGTCGAAACGAAGATTGCACTCGCCACCAAATTCTTTCGCCAGGCCGAAATTCAGGCAGATCGACTTGGCATGACCGATGTGCAGGTAGCCATTGGGCTCCGGTGGAAAGCGCGTCACGATCTTCGCGTGCTTGCCTGATTGCAGGTCGGCCTGAACGATCGGGCGGAGAAAATTTGTGGCTGCGGTAGTCTCAGGCTTGCTCATGGTGTCCTTAACGATCTGCGAGTGCGTGCCTCAGGGTAGGCCCGCCAAATCAAAGCGCTTATCATAGCGGACCCGTCAACCCCCTGACAGAGCAAAGCGCCCTGCCGCGCTATGCGCCGTAGCCGCGAGTCTTCGGGGCCGTCACGCCGGTCGCGTTGCCGCGACACATTTTTCTCCCTCATTTAGGAAGGCATTCAATGATCAAGCTGCATACCAATCACGGCGTCATATCCGTCAAACTGTTCGAAGACAAGGCACCCGAGACCACCGCCAACTTCAAGGAATACGTAAAGAGTGGTCACTACGACGGCACTATTTTCCACCGTGTGATTAGCAATTTCATGATCCAGGGCGGCGGCTTCGAGACCGGCATGAAGCAGAAAGCTACCCGCGGCCAGATCAAGAACGAAGCTAACAACGGCCTTTCCAACAAGACCGGCACCCTGGCCATGGCACGCACCATGGAGCCGCACTCGGCCTCTGCGCAGTTCTTCATCAACGTCAAAGACAATGATTTCCTCGACCACACGGCGCCGACCGTTCAAGGCTGGGGCTACACAGTATTTGGCGAAGTGGTCGAAGGCATGGACGTGGTTGAAAAGATCAAAGGCGTGCCCACCACGATGAAGTCGGGCCATCAGGACGTTCCGGTAGAAGACGTCGTGATCGAGAAAGCCGAAATCGTCGAGTAAATCGCATTGATCCTGTTGATCTCAGATCTGCATCTCGAAGAAAAACGCCCGGAGCTTACCCGGGCGTTTCTTCGTTTCCTCGAGACTCGCGCAATCGAAGCCGAGGCACTCTATATCCTCGGTGACTTTTTCGAAGTCTGGGTCGGCGATGACGGCATGACGCCTTTTCAGCATGAGATAGCCCGAGCGCTGAAAGCGCTGAGCCTGCATGGGACGCGCATCTATCTGATGCACGGCAATCGCGACTTCATGATCGGAAAAGCGTTTTGCCGCGAGGCCGGATGCACGCTGCTGGCCGACCCGCATATCGCGCAGCTCGCTGGCGAGCGCGTGTTGTTGATGCATGGCGACAGCCTATGCACGCGTGACGAAGGCTACATGCGGCTACGCCGCTGGCTGCGCAACCCGGTAAGTCTCTTCATCCTGCATAACCTTTCGCTTGCCAAGCGTCAGAAGCTGGCGCAAAAACTGCGTTCCAGCAGTAAGGAAGAGACGCGAATGAAGGCCAGCGATATCGTCGACGTAACACCCGACGAAGTGGCGAGCATCATGCAACGCAACAAAGTCCGAACCTTAATTCACGGCCACACCCACCGGCCAGCAACCCATTCGTTGCAGATCGATGGTCAAGCGGCCATCCGGATCGTCCTGGGTGACTGGGATCGCCAGGGTTGGGCGTTACAGGTCGACGATTCAGGTTTTCACCAGGCTCCTTTCGACCTGAACTGATCAGTCAGGCGGCGCTCGGTACGCCGCTGTGAAAGCGAAACTCACTGTCTGGGCTTTCGATCAGCTCACGCTCACGTTCACGCACGCGGACAATGGTTGCCTCGATGTCCGCCGCCTCTCCATAGAGAAAAGCCAGCTTCAGGTAATCCTGAAAATGCCTCGCTTCGGACTTCAAAAGCCCGTGATAGAACCGCCCAAGTTCTTCGTCCAGGTGCGGCACCAGCATCGCAAAACGCTCACATGAGCGCGCCTCGATAAACGCACCAATCACCAACGTATCGGTGAGCCGGTAGGGTTCGTGGTTGCGCACCAACTCGCGCAAACCGGCCGCATAACGGGACGAGCCGATATTGCGCAGACTGATTTCACGCTTGCGGATGATCGAGAGCACCTGCTCGAAATGTCGCAACTCCTCCCTGGCCAGGCGCGACATCTTGTTCTGCAGATCCGGCTTATCGACATAGCGAAACATCAACTGAAAGGCAGCGCCCGCAGCCTTCTTCTCGCAGTTGCCATGATCGATCAACATCACATCCTGGTTCTGCAGCGCCACGTCGACCCACACCGAAGGTGTCGCACAGCCAAGAAATTCGTTCAGTTCGGGGAGCATGAGGTCTTGGTATTCATGAAGGAAATGAAAGCGACGAACAGCACGAAGTCGCCGGGCCGCCGCGCATTATACGAGCCCAGCAAGTAACGGCCAGCACTGCTTGATATAGGTCAGTGGCTGCCCTGAAGTCCTTGTCTATAGTGAAACCATCTGATCACCCAAACGGAGCCGATCATGCAAGCCATACGCTGTATCCTCGTGGTAATTGACCCGAAGCTTTCCGAAAACCTGGCACTGAAAAGGGCGCGATTGATTTCCAGCGTCAGCCAGTCCCGGCTGCACTTGCTGATCTGCGACGCCAAACAGGACCACAGCAGCTACCTAGAGCGCTTGCGCCAAGAACTCGAAGATCAGGGCCACGTCGTTACGGCTCGGCAGGCCTGGCATGAAAACCTGCACCAGACCATCATCAGCGCTCAGCAAGCCGAAGGCTGCGGCCTGGTGATCAAACAGCACATTGCCGACAACCCGCTGAAACGCGCCCTGCTGACGCCCGATGACTGGAAGCTATTGCGTTATTGCCCCTGCCCGGTGCTGATGGTCAAAACCGAAGCGCCCTGGACGGGCGGCAACATTCTGGCCGCAGTGGACGTCGGCAATGCTGACATCGAACACCGCACGCTTCATTCCAGCATCATCAGTTACGGCTACCAGATTGCCTCGCTTGCCGAGGGCACACTGCATGTGATCAGCGCGCACCCTTCTGCCATGCTGTCCTCCGCTGATCCCGCGTTCCAGCTCAAGGAAACGATCGAAGCGCGTTACCGCAACGCCTGCCGGCAGTTTCAGACTGAGTTCGACATCCCTGACGGCCAGCTGCATATCGAGGAAGGGCCCGCAGACGCCTTGATCCCTCGCGTCTGCCACCAGCTTCAGGCTGCCGTAACGGTCATCGGCACTGTCGCCCGCACCGGATTGTCCGGGGCCTTGATGGGCAATACCGCCGAGGTCGTGCTCGATACATTGGAAAGCGATGTGCTGGTGCTGAAGCCAGAGGACATCATCGACCACCTTGAGGAGCTCGTAGCGCAGCGCTAGGGTCATCAGCTCAGCCGAGGCTGGATATCGCCTTCCTCGGCTGTATTGAATGCCTAGCGAGCCATGTACTGAATAAATCGAGGGGCGATATAACGCTGGTAATGCGCTTCGGAAAGGAGAAAGAACTCCCGATCGATTGCATCACGAAGCTCAGGCAAGGACCAATCACGAAACTCCGGCAGCAGCACGACGCCATAGGCTTCGAGTTGCTGAATCACGCGCGCGCCGCGTGCGATCAGTTGATAGGCCCAACAGTAGGGTGACTGGTCGGCAACGAAGCGGATCTGTCGGCTTTCCAGCTGAGAACGCAACAGCGGCGCATCGAAAACCTCCAGCTTTGCCGCCATCACTTGCGCTAGCAATACCTCCAGGCGCTGCCAGACCGAGCGCTTGACCTCTTCGCTATAGCCGTTCCAGCTCACCACTTCATGATGAAACCGTTTGCATCCGCGGCAGACGAGATCGCCGTAAACGGTGGAGCAAAGGCCTACGCAAGGGGTTTTGATTCGCTGATTGGACATGACGGACGATGAATCGAAGAACAGCGCCGCATCTTAGACTTTTGTCCAAGCCGGGTCACTGACCAATCCGGACCATGCCTCAAAAAGAGAGTCTGCAGCCCACAGATTGCGGGCCTAAGCCGAAACTGCGACATGTCCGTTGGCGGCCTCGCCATCGCTGTGCCCTGGCGTTTCACTTAACTTTGCGGGCACGTTCCAGTAGAATCGGCCCGCCGTTTTAGGCGCCATAATCCGCAAGAAGCTGTTTTCAAAGCGTCACGAGCACAGTTGACCGGCTACTTTCCGGGTGCGCAGATCCCTCTAACCTGCGTACCCGGCACCAAACCCGGCGTAAAACTTTGAAAACAGCTTCCGGATGCGCGTCCCGAGACACCCATGGGACCAATGATGAGGGTATAAAACTGTGCTTGAAGCCTATCGCAAACACGTAGAAGAGCGTGCCGCTCAGGGCGTCGTGCCCCAGCCGCTGAACGCCGAGCAGACCGCAGGCCTGGTCGAACTCCTGAAAAACCCGCCAGCTGGCGAAGAACAATTCCTCCTCGACCTGATCACCAACCGCGTTCCCGCGGGCGTGGACGAAGCCGCCTATGTCAAGGCTGGATTCCTCGCCGCTATCGCCAAGGGCGAAGCCACCTCTCCGCTGATCAGCAAGCAGCACGCTGTTGAACTGCTGGGCACCATGCAAGGTGGTTACAACATCGTCACGCTGGTCGACCTGCTTGATGACGCAGAACTCTCCGACACTACCGCAAAAGAGCTGAAGCACACCCTGCTGATGTTCGACGCGTTCCACGACGTTGCTGAGAAAGCCAAGGCTGGCAACGCGAACGCCAAAGCCGTCCTGCAGTCCTGGGCTGAAGGCGAGTGGTTCAAGAACCGCGCCCCGGTTGCCGAAAAAGTTACCTTGACCGTATTCAAGGTCACCGGCGAAACCAACACCGACGATCTGTCGCCGGCGCCTGACGCCTGGTCGCGCCCCGACATCCCGCTGCACGCACTGGCCATGCTGAAGATGGCTCGCGACGGCATCAACCCCGACGTTCCTGGCTCGGTTGGTCCGCTCAAGCAGATGGAAGAACTGGCCACCAAAGGCTTCCCGGTCGCCTATGTGGGTGACGTGGTCGGTACCGGCTCTTCGCGTAAGTCCGCTACTAACTCGGTGCTGTGGTTCTTCGGCGACGACATTTCGAACGTGCCGAACAAGCGTGCCGGCGGTTTCTGCTTCGGCACCAAGATTGCGCCAATCTTCTACAACACCATGGAAGACGCCGGCGCACTGCCGATCGAGTTCGACTGCTCCGATTTGGCAATGGGCGACATCATCGATGTCTACCCCTACAAAGGCGAAGTCCGCCGCCACGGCAGCGATGAGCTGGTCACCACCTTCCAGTTGAAGACCGATGTCCTGCTCGACGAAGTTCGCGCTGGCGGTCGTATTCCGCTGATCATTGGTCGCGGCCTGACCGAAAAGGCACGTGCCGAGCTGGACATGGGCCCGTCGGACCTGTTCAAGAAGCCAGAAGCCCCCGCCGAGAGCGACAAGGGCTTTACCCTGGCACAGAAGATGGTCGGTCGCGCCTGCGGTCTGCCGGAAGGCAAAGGCGTCCGCCCGGGCACCTACTGCGAACCAAAGATGACCACCGTTGGCTCCCAGGACACCACTGGCCCAATGACCCGCGACGAGCTGAAAGACCTGGCTTGCCTGGGCTTCTCCGCCGATCTGGTCATGCAGTCGTTCTGCCACACAGCCGCTTATCCGAAGCCGATCGACGTCACCACGCATCACACCCTGCCGGACTTCATCATGACCCGCGGCGGCGTTTCCCTGCGTCCGGGCGACGGCATCATCCACAGCTGGTTGAACCGCATGCTGCTGCCGGACACTGTCGGTACCGGCGGTGATTCGCACACTCGCTTCCCGATGGGCATCTCCTTCCCGGCCGGTTCCGGCCTGGTCGCCTTCGCCGCAGCCACTGGCGTCATGCCGCTGGACATGCCGGAGTCGGTACTGGTTCGTTTCAAGGGCAAGATGCAGCCTGGCATCACGCTGCGTGACCTGGTTCATGCGATTCCCTACTACGCAATTCAGAAAGGTCTGCTGACCGTCGAGAAGAAAGGCAAGAAGAACATCTTCTCCGGCCGTATCCTCGAAATCGAAGGCCTGAACGACCTGACCGTCGAGCAAGCGTTCGAGCTGTCTGACGCTTCTGCCGAGCGTTCCGCTGCGGGTTGCACCATCAAACTGCCGGAAGCTGCGATCGCTGAGTACCTGCAGTCGAACATTACCCTGCTGCGCTGGATGATCAGTGAAGGTTACGGTGATGCTCGTACGCTGGAGCGTCGTGCTCAGGCCATGGAAGCTTGGTTGGCCAAGCCGGAACTGCTGGCTGCCGATGCGGATGCAGAATACGCCGAGATCATCGAGATCGACCTATCCGAAGTGACCGAGCCTGTGCTCTGTGCACCCAACGACCCGGACGATGCGCGTCTGCTCTCGACCGTTCAGGGCGAGAAGATCGATGAAGTATTCATCGGCTCGTGCATGACCAACATTGGTCACTTCCGCGCCGCTGGCAAGCTGCTGGATAAAGTTGAAGGCGCTCTGCCAACTCGCCTGTGGCTGTCTCCGCCGACCAAGATGGACCAGCACCAGCTGACCGAAGAAGGCTACTACGGCATCTACGGCCGCGCTGGCGCACGCCTGGAAATGCCCGGTTGCTCGCTGTGCATGGGCAACCAGGCACGGGTTGAGACCGGCTCGACAGTGGTCTCCACGTCGACTCGTAACTTCCCTAACCGTCTGGGCGACGCGACCAACGTGTACCTGGCTTCTGCCGAACTGGCAGCAGTCGCCTCGATCCTGGGTCGCCTGCCGACCGTTGAGGAGTACATGGTCTACGCTGCTCAGATCGACACCATGGCGGCTGATGTCTACCGCTACCTGAGCTTCGATCAGATTGCCGAGTTCCGCGAGTCTGCGGCCAAAGCAAAGATCGACGTGGTCGCTGTTTGATGCTCTAACGCGTCACGCAGGCAAAACAAACGCCCCGACTGGTTCGGGGCGTTTGCATTTACGGAGTGTCATGCAACTGCCGACAGACCTATGCGACAATAGCGCCCAATGTCTGGCATCAACTCCCGCATTTTTCCTAACAGCTCGCCATAATGCGCCGCGGCTGCCGCTACTGCCTGTCCGCCGGGTCACCTTAGACTCCGCTCTAGCCGCAGTATCGCGCACCATTCAGCACCATCTGCAAGCTCCAAGTTATTGATAGGTAACCCCCTTTGATTTCCACCGCTAACATCACCATGCAGTTCGGCGCCAAGCCGCTGTTCGAAAACGTGTCAGTCAAGTTCGGCAACGGCAATCGCTACGGCCTGATCGGTGCCAACGGGTCCGGCAAGTCGACCTTCATGAAAATTCTCGGTGGCGATTTGGAGCCATCGGCCGGCCAGGTCATGCTCGAACCTAACGTGCGCCTGGGTAAGCTGCGGCAGGATCAGTTTGCCTACGAAGACTTCAATGTCATCGACACGGTGATCATGGGTCACGAGGAACTGTGGAAGGTCAAGGCCGAACGCGAACGCATCTACTCGCTGCCAGAGATGAGCGAAGACGACGGCATGGCGGTGGCAGAACTGGAAACCGAGTTCGCCGAGATGGATGGCTACACCGCCGAGTCCCGAGCTGGTGAGCTGCTGCTGGGCCTGGGTATTCCGCTGGATCAGCATTTCGGCCCGATGAGCGAGGTTGCACCCGGCTGGAAGCTGCGCGTGCTATTGGCGCAGGCGCTGTTTTCCGATCCGGAAGTGCTGCTGCTCGACGAGCCGACCAACCACCTGGACATTCACACGATCCGCTGGTTGGAAAACATACTCACGGCGCGCAACAGCACCATGATCATCATTTCCCACGACCGGCACTTCCTGAACAGTGTGTGCACGCACATGGCTGACCTGGATTACTGCGAGCTGCGCCTGTTCCCCGGTAACTACGATGAGTACATGACCGCGGCCACTCAATCTCGCGAACAGCTGCTATCGGATAACGCCAAAAAGAAGGCGCAGATTGCCGAGCTGCAGACTTTCGTCAGCCGCTTCTCGGCGAACGCTTCGAAAGCCAAGCAGGCCACCTCACGCGCCAAGCAGATCGACAAAATCCAGCTAGCTGAAGTTAAACCATCCAGCCGCGTCAGCCCCTTCATCCGCTTCGAGCAGACCAAGAAACTGCATCGCCAGGCGGTAACCGTGGAAAACGTTGCCAAAGGCTTCGACGGCAAAACATTGTTCAAGAACTTCAGTTTCACCGTCGAGGCCGGTGAGCGCGTCGCTATCATCGGCCCCAACGGCATTGGCAAGACGACCCTGTTGCGCACGTTGGTCGGCGAGCTGCAACCCGATGCCGGTGCGGTGAAGTGGACCGAGAGCGCCGAGCTTGGCTATTACGCCCAGGACCACGCAGATGATTTTGAGGACGACGTAACCCTGTTCGACTGGATGAGTCAGTGGACGCAAGGCGGCGAACAGGTCGTGCGCGGCACCCTCGGCCGCATGCTGTTCTCCAACGACGAGATCCTGAAGTCGGTTCGGGTGATTTCCGGTGGCGAACAGGGCCGCATGCTGTTCGGCAAGCTGATCCTGAAGAAGCCCAACGTGCTGCTGATGGACGAACCGACCAACCACCTGGATATGGAATCGATCGAGGCGCTGAACCTAGCATTGGAGAACTATCCGGGCACGCTGATTTTTGTCAGCCATGATCGGGAATTCGTTGGCTCTCTGGCGACCCGTATCATCGAGCTATCCGACTCGGGCGTGACCGACTTCAGCGGCACCTATGACGACTACCTGCGCAGTCTTGGCGTGTTCTAAACGTCGTTGAGGTAACGAAACGCCCCGCCAACGCGGGGCGTTTTTGCATCGACGAATCATCATCGCGTACGGCTCGGTCAGTGCTCAAATTTCTAGCAATAACCCATACAGCCGCTGGACATATAGGTAGTCGAGCCATGCGAGCTGATGCACGACGACGATCAGCCAGAACACCAGCTGGAACGACAACTTGCGGGTCTTGTGGCGAAACGCTTGCTGAGCGATCAATGCCCCCGGCCAGCCACCAAGCAACTCAACAAGATGCAGGCGAGCCTCGGGCGTACGCCAGCCGCTACGCAGTGCGCTGCGCTTGTCGTGCAGGTAGAAGCCAAAAGCCAACAGGCTACCCGAGAGATAGGCATAGAGCGGCCAGTAACTACCCTGCCCCGCCAGACGAGCAAGCCCGAGCGCCGGTAACAGACAGAGCAGGACGAGCCCTAGGAGCTTCGGTAGCAGCCACCTTATCGACCCTTTGTGCCGTGGCCGCGCTTTGGGCTTAGCGCGTGCCTTGAAGCTTCTATTTTGTGCGGACTGGATCGCTACCGCAGGTGGTTTTCGTCGAATCGCCGGCTCGTCTAGAGACAGCCCCGAATCCAGACGGATATGCGTGGCACCCAGGCGCCCATTCTCGTCCCGTTCGCTGATGTAGAGCACCCGGTCGCCCTGCGTCGGGCGGCGAGCGCCGCGCATAGCCGAAATATGGGCGAAGATTTCCTCGCTACCCTGTTCCGGCCGAATGAAACCGAACCCCTTCTGATCGTTCCAGCTTTTCAGCTGACCGCGTAATTCCATGGCAAGTGACCCGGCGGGAAAACCGGGGATTCTAGCCGCTTACCTTTGGAGCTACGAGCCGCAAGCAGTTATCGGGCAGGGGTGTAGCGGCGCTCAAGAAAACTGAGAAGCAGCCTATTGACCTGCTCGGGCTGCTCGCTCTGTATCCAATGGCCACAGTCTTCGATGAGGTGCTGCTCGAGGTCCGGTACCCAGCTGGGCATTTTCTGCAGCGTATGAGCTTCCAGAGTGCCGACCGGGTCCTTGTCACCTAGTAGGAAAAGCGCCGGCTGCTCCACCTTGCGCTCGGCTAACGGTGCAGTGCGCTCCCAGTTCCGCTCGAAATTGCGGTACCAGTTCAGTGCACCATGAAAGCCGCGTCCCTCGAACGTAGCGACGTAGACGGCGAACGCGTCCGAGCCGCACCAAACCGGCGGCGTGCCCGGGTCTCGCATGCCTTGATAAAGCGAGCTGCCGACCGGCTTGTCCTGCAGGAACAAATCCTTGGGGACCGCTGCCGAGGTGTTATGCATCATCATCCGCAAAGTACGCGGAATGTCCTGATCAAGCTCGGCCTCGGCAACGCCGGACTGCTGGAAATACAGAATATAGTTGAAGCGATCGGCGAACTGGCTGCGGATGATGTCGATCGCGGGTCTCTTCGGACGGCCGCCATAAGGCACCGCCATAGCCGCGACAACGTTGACTCGCTGCGGCTCGAGCAAGGCCAGATGCCAAGCCACCGGTGCGCCCCAATCATGGCCCACCACCGCTACCGAGCGGTGACCAAGCAGGTCCATTGCCGCCTGGATGTCCGCGCAGACGGTTATCAGGTCATAGCTGGCGATATCATCCGGCGCGCTGCTTTGGCCATATCCGCGCATCTCCGGAATCACTACACGATAGCCTGCATCCGCCAACGCCTGGATCTGATGACGCCACGAGTACCAGCTTTCGGGAAACCCGTGGAGCAACCAGATCACCGGACCTTGCTCAGGCCCGGCGCAGTAAAGGCTGAGGGTGATGCCATTGATGGGCAACAGTCGGTGTTCGAATGCGTGCACAGGGCACTCCTCTGCTGTGTGTGTTGCGCGTCAGCCCGCCGCGGTACTCCAGTCGATCAAGCTGAACTGCCAAGTAGCCAAGATGATGATGCCGAAGATGATCCGGTACCAGGCAAATGCGGCATAGCTATGGTTGCCTATAAATTTCAACAGGGCGCGCACCGCCAGCATGGCGAAAATGAACGAGGTGATGAACCCAATCGCAAAGATCGGCAAGTCGCCAGGCTGAAACAGGTCGCGGTACTTGTAACCCGAATACACTGCGGCACCGACCATAGTCGGCATGGCCAGAAAGAACGAAAACTCGGTGGCAGCCTTGCGGGACAGCCCAAACAACAGCCCACCGATGATTGTCGCGCCGGACCGTGAAGTGCCGGGGATGAGCGCCAGACATTGCGCGAAGCCAACCTTCAAGGCATGGGACCAGTGCATATCGTCGACGGTTTCGGCATGTACTTCATGCTGGCGCTTTTCGGCCCAGAGCATCACGACCCCGCCAATGACCAACGCTGTCGCTACCGTGATCGGATTAAACAAGTATTCGTGAATGAGATCAGCGAAGGTAATTCCCAGCACTACCGCAGGGAAGAACGCGACCAACAGATTCCCGGTGAACTTCTGCGCCTGTTTCTCCCTTGGCAAACCAACGACCACATCGAAAATCTTACGACGGTACTCCCACACCACCGCCAAGATCGCACCCAACTGGATGATGATGTTGAACGCGAGCGCCCTCTCGCCGCCAAACCCAATCAGATCGGCCACGATGATCTGATGCCCGGTGCTGGATATCGGCAGAAATTCTGTAATGCCTTCCACCACCCCAAGAAGCAACGCCTGAAAGGCAATCCAAAGGTCCATCTATTCCCCAATAACGGTGCAACTCACCGCGGCTGAATACAACAAAGGTATATGTCAGATAGCCATCTAAGCGCTGTTCTGACTCGCTTGAGGCGAGTAAATTCATTGAGCAGACACGGCCGCCCTCATCTTTTTTCAGCAACGGCCGAAACCCTATGCATGGGCCATGACAAACAACCACTGCCATAGCTGATTTTCAAGGCAGGCCGTGTCGCCGCGCTCCACCCCTCTATTCGAATAATAAAGAACGCAAGCATTAACAGGAGCATACAACCCTATGAATCTGCTACGAAATCTTCCAATCAGCAAGCGTCTCTGGCTGATTCCGCTAGTGGCGGTTGCCATGCTCTTCATTCTTGGCCTGCTGATGATTCAGCAGGTTCGTACCGACCTGTACAGGGGCAAGCAGGTCATGACGCAAAACATCGTCGAGACTGCGCGCGGCGTGCTGACCTACTATCAGCAGCTCGAAGCCAGCGGAAGCATGACGACCGCCGAGGCGCAGAAAGCCGCAATGGACCAGGTTCGCATGATTCGCTATGGCCAGAATGACTACTTCTGGATCAACGACATGCAGCCGGTCATGGTCATGCATCCGATAAAGCCGGAGCTAGAGGGACAGGATCTTTCCAAGGTCAAAGATCCGAACGGCAAAGAGCTGTTCAACGAAATGGTCAAGGTAGCTCAACTCAAAGGAGCTGGCCTGGTTGACTATCAATGGGCGAAGCCCGGCGAAAAAGACCCTGTGCCGAAGATCTCCTACGTCGAACTATTCAAGCCATGGGGCTGGATTATCGGCTCGGGAATCTATGTCGACGATGTCGAAGCGGAGTTCCAGAACTATCTGGTGCGTTTTTCGCTCATCGGTATGGCAATCGCTGCGCTGATGGCGGTACTGGTTGCGATTCTTATCCGCAGCATCACACAGCCGCTGCGTCACTCTATGCAGGCCATGGCCAACATCGCCAGCGGTGAAGCCGACCTGACGCGGAATCTTGACGTATCGGGTAACGACGAGCTGACCACCCTTAGCCGCGACTTCAATACTTTCACCCAAAAACTGCGCACGGTGATCGGGCAGTTGTTCGAAACCTCCGACTCACTGGAATCCTCCTCCAACGCCTTGGGGGGGCTGGCCGGGCAGGCGCACAAGCAAAGTCAGCAGCAGTCACAACAGATGGAGCTGGTCGCTACTGCAGTCAACGAGGTGACCTACGCCGTTCAGGAAGTGGCAAAGAATGCCGAGCAAGCATCGAACGAAGTGGGTGACGCGGAGAAGCAGGCCGGGTTGGGGCAGCGGAATATCGAAGCCAGCCTGCAGCAAATAGATCAGCTTTCGATCACCATTAACGAAGCTGTAGGGGTCATACAATCCTTAGCGGACGAAACCACGAAGATCGGGTCAGTGCTTGAGGTCATTGGATCGATCGCCGATCAGACCAACCTCCTCGCGCTGAACGCAGCGATTGAGGCTGCCCGTGCCGGCGAACAAGGCCGCGGTTTTGCTGTAGTGGCCGACGAGGTTCGCCTGCTCGCCCAACGCACCCAGACCTCAACGGCTGAGATTCACACGATGATTGAGGGCTTGCAGAAGAATTCGGGCGCTGCAGTTAAGGTGATCATGGAAAGCAGCCGAGCATCCCAAGCCACCGTTGAACAAGCCAGCCAAGCCGGAGCCAGCCTCGTTCAGATTGCCCAGGCGCTGCGCAACCTGTCGGGGTTGAACGCATCGATAGCCAGCGCAACACTGCAACAGACCCACGTCGTTGAAGACATTAATCAGAACGTTACCCAGGCTGCCGGATTGGCTCAGCAAAGCACACACGCAGCGGAACAATCGAGTGCGGCGGGTGAGCGACTAGGCGAGCTGGCCGAGCAATTGAATCGTCTGCTCAAGCAGTTCAAAGTCTAGCGAAGCCCTACAAGCAGACTTTGTATACAACGGCCAGCTCCCGAACCGGAGCTGGCCGTTTTCTTTTGCCATGCCGGTTGCGGCTTTTCGCCACAGCTCAAAAGGCAGCAGACTGATGGGCTCTAGGAAGCCTCGCTCTTAGCCCAACCAGCAAAGCCAACGAAAACAAATAGTTAGACCGAGTTAAGCCGACCATCCAAGTTGCGCCTAATGCTAGACCTTTGGCTAATTGCAAAAAAAATCACAAAACACGAAACGACCCTGTGACTTATCAGTCCTCTGTGTACATCAATGGATATGTAAGGCCAACGCCGGCAGCCTGGCGGCAGGCTCAATATCCGATTTTTGGTTACCACACAGAGAGACATGCCTGATGAACAGCCCGCTTCGCTTCAACGACGCCCTCCTTATCACTGACCGTGCGTTCAAGCCGTTCCAGTGCGTCGCCTGGACGCTGCTCGAAGGCAATGGCGAACTCAGCATCACGGTCCTGGATGGCAGCGAATCGCGCACCGTAGGCCATTGCAAACTGGCGAGCAACGTCTACTCCGACCCGATCAAGCTCGGTCAGTCGCTGGAGCAGGCACGCGCCGATCTGAGTCGTCAGGGTATGCACCTCGCGCCTTGGCAGATGCCTGAGTAAGCCACTCCTTCTTGATAAGGCCCGGTTGCGCAAGCGCCGGGCCTTTTTCGTTGCATTTCGCTTGGCCACCAATGATGGCGCCGCTAGGAAAAAACGGACCCATTCGATTGTTCAACGGTCCCAGCAATAAGCGAATAAACGAAGGAGTGATCCATGAAAGGTGCAGAAGCCTACGTCAACGATCAATGGCACAGCAGCGGACTGGCCGATTTGCCGGAGGGTGCCCAGAGCCATTGCGTTTCCCTGAAGTTCATCATCCCTCGCGACACACAGTCCACAGGGCTGATCACGCATATCCGTGATGTGGCGCAGAAACGTCTGAGCGAGTTTTACAAAGGCCGTCAGGTGATGCACAGACCGGTACAAGGCTCGGTCGTCGGAGACGGCAGCGGCGATGGGATAAACCTCGTCTTCGACGTCGCACCGGCGAAATAGATAATCGCCTCGGCGGTGCATGCTGATGACCAAAACACCTGCAATTGATGAAGCCAGGCGCATCAGCGAGGTGCCCTTCTCACCCTGCCGTGCGACCACTCAGCCGACCATGAGGGCAGCAGCTTCTCGCTACGAGTCACCAACGCAGCGGGTGGCGAAGCCCTATCGATTTCGCACATCACGCAGTCCAAGTACGCGACACCTATTCACCTTGCTGGCTTGCTGAAGGGCACATGGGTCCAGCTGAGCAAGGATGACGACTAGTTAAGCGCGAGGTTTACACCTGCGCAGCCCTGCGTGACGGGATGACGTCGAGCTCGTTAGCACCAACCGTGTACAACCGACTGGTCTTTTTACTGCCACCAATAGCGTCAGCATTATCGAGCGGGGCGGTCGATCGTTACGCGTCAACAAGAAGCTTTGCGCGGTCGCGCCAAACCGTTCATACCGACGCTTGCACGCGGTCCGAACCCCTTTCAGTTGCGTCGGTCTCTTATTGAGACAAGCACTGTGCCCCCTTCAGCGCAGCTGCCTTTTCTCATCCGCAACCCAGGAGCGCTTACATGATCGGAGACTATTCCTCGATAAATGACCATCTGGAAAGTGCGCGACGGCTGGCTGACAGCGCAGAAACCAAGGCAGACCCAGCTATCTACCGAGAGGCAATTGACGAACTGGTTGCCGCGATAAGGCTGTTGATGCGTAACAGCCAGGAAAGCGAAGACTGACACTGTCTTCAGTCCTGCGCATCGCCACCGGCCACCCAGGGATAGCCTGGCTGCACTCATCTAAGATTCGTTAATGCGGCCAGGCTTTACCAGGCCGGGCCGCGGCCCTTCAGGAGCATGCATGCTGATCGATCAGGACAGCGAGACGGCTTTGCACTTAGCGGAAGGTGTGCGTCCGCTTCCGGCGGACGAGCAATTGGATACCGGCACCGCCCTCTGCCCTGAGCTACCAGCCGATCTGCATTATGTAGACGACCACGTTCCAGGTATCAGTCGACGAAAGCTCGGCGGCAAATTCGCTTACTTCCTGCCGACCGGAGAACGTATTCGGGATACGCATGAGATAACGCGCATCAACAAGCTGGCCATTCCCCCGGCCTACTCTGACGTCTGGATCTGCCCGGATCCGCAAGGCCATATGCAAGCAACTGGACGAGATGCTCGCGGACGCAAGCAATATCGTTATCACCCCCGCTGGCGAGAAATCCGGGACGACAACAAGTACGAGCGGGTTCTGTCGTTCGGTACTGCCCTTCCGCGAATGCGCGAGCGCCTGGAGGAGCACTTGGCTTTGCGCGGCATGCCGCGACAAAAAGTGATGGCCTTGCTGGTGCAATTGCTTGAGTCGACGCTGATCCGAGTTGGCAACCCACGTTATGCAAAGGAAAACCGTTCCTACGGGCTCACCACTCTACGAACCCGTCATGTCGATGTACGAGGCTCTGCGATCCGCTTTCAGTTCCGTGGCAAAAGCGGTGTAGAGCATCGCGTAACGCTAAGGAACCAGCGGCTGGCGCGCATCGTGCGCCGCTGCATGGAGCTACCCGGCCAGCACCTGTTTCAATACCTGGACGAAAACGGGATGCGGCACCCAGTGAATTCAAGCGACGTCAACGCGTTCATCCACGAGATGACCGGGGGCGACTTCACAGCCAAGGATTATCGAACTTGGGCAGGCAGTGCGCTGGCGTTGGACTATCTGCGCAAACGTGAGTGGCGACCAGAGACGGTGGCGCGGCGCAATCTGGTCGAAGTGGTCAAGCTGGTGTCTCACCAGCTCGGCAATACTCCCGCCGTGTGTCGCCAGTGCTACATTCATCCCGACGTGCTTGAAGCCTTTGCTACTGGCGAACTGGCGCAGCTGGGCAAGGCCAGAAAGCGCAAATGGATGAGCAGCGAGGAAGTCACCTTGCTGAAATTCCTGAGCAGCCGCACTGCGCCCACCGCAGCATCCTAGCGGTACAGAGTGACCTGATTGCGCCCTGAGGCTTTCGAAGAATACAGGGCAATATCCGCACGTTCGATCAGTTGCGCATAGCCATTGGTGGGCTCGCTGAGATCCGCGATCCCGAGACTGACGGTAAAGCGAATGCTGCGCCCTTCGTGGACGACCTCATGCGCTTCGATGGATTGCCGTAGCCGCTCGGCGAACGTCAGCGCCCCCTCGCTATCGGTATCCGGCAGCAGCACCACGAACTCTTCACCGCCGTAGCGTCCGGCAATGTCCGCATCGCGCGTGCTCTGTCGAACCAGTTCGGCAGTCTGCTGGATGACCGCATCACCCGCCTGATGACCGTAGCTGTCGTTGATCTTCTTGAAGTGGTCGATATCGAACATCACCAGTGCCGCATTGCGCTCGTAGCGCCGATGTCGGGCGTAGTCTTGACGCAACATCTCCTCCCAATGGCCCCGGTTGAACAGGCCGGTCAGGCGGTCGGTGCTGGAGAGGCGCTGCAGTTCTTGATTCGCCGCTTGCAACTGGCGGCGGTTGGTCGCCACGTCGGTGACGTCGTAGATGATCAGGCAGACCTGCTCGATGCTGCCATTGAGCGCCTTCAACGGCATCAAGGTGGTGTTCTGGTACATGAAGTCTTCCAGCCCGGTGATCGGCTGGTAATTCTTGAATCGCAGCAGGTAAGGCCGCTGTTCCCAGATGGTGAACGATGGCGTCCCGAGTGTCGCAACGTTTTCCACCTTGCGCCGAAACCACTGCTCGTCGACTTCTGGAAAGAGCTCGAAGAAAGTCTTCTTGCGCGCCTCTTCTGGCAGCCGTCCGGAGCGGTTCTCCATGAAGGTATTCCACACATCGATGCGGTACTCGCGATCAAGCACCACGACACCGACATCAATGCTCTGGACGATAGCCAGCAACCAGTGGAGTTCACTCAGATCGTTCGAGTCAGGCATGGTCAGTTCATCTCAAGGGCGAGTTTGCGCGACAGCAGCTCAACCGAGTCTTCGGTGAACAGCAAGAGCAGGTCGAAATGAATGTCGTGACCTTCCAGGCTGTAGCTGATCTCCACCGCCAGGGTGTTTTTCCAACGTTGCCGGTTGACGCGAATGAGCTCGTCGATCGAAGCATGCTGGCCCAGCACCTGTGGGTGACCTTGAGAAAACACCACATCGATTTGGTCTGCGATGCCACTGAGGCACGCACTGATCAGCAGACTGGAAAGATCGAGCAGCATCTCGAGTTCGAGATATTCGTCGGCGCGCATCAGACGCGCCATATCGGCAATCTCCGAATCATGGAAGATCAACAGCGCCTCGCCGGCGATGCCCCCGCCGATATAGCCCTGGCAGACCGCTGACAACTTGTCGCCCTGAGCCGCATCGGCCAGCGCCATGTGCAATTCGCCGACTTCGAGGATATTCACATTGGGAATCGGCAGCTGTACGAACACCCCCAACACCTTGGCGAGCAACGCCGCCGCGCGTCCCATCGCAACGTTGACCACCTCGCGGAATGCGTCGCGGAACGAGACCTGCCCCACGTTCCGCTCCCCGAGCGCTGGGAGCTCGCTACCCACGACCCCGAGGCCCGCCAGGGTCTGTTGCAAATGCAGCGGATCGGCAGGCTTGCGGATGAATGCCAGCGCC
The DNA here is from genome assembly GCF_000970615.1 of Pseudomonas sp. 10B238. Lineage (NCBI taxonomy): Bacteria > Pseudomonadati > Pseudomonadota > Gammaproteobacteria > Pseudomonadales > Pseudomonadaceae > Pseudomonas > Pseudomonas sp. 10B238. Next base: position 213,940 of record NZ_KQ033927.1, on the reverse strand, counting down.
CCCAGCCCGAGCACCCGGCGCACCGCCTCTTTCTGAACGTCCGCCGATATCACGATGACCTTGCATCCCAGTTGCTCTTGGCGAAGAGCAGCCAGAACCTGGTAGCCGTCCATGTCCGGCATGGTCAGATCAAGCAGCAAGACGTCCACGCCGCCTTCACGAATTCGTTCCAGCGCCTCGCGACCGCTGGCAGCCTGAAGAATGTCCAGCGGCCACGCAGCCGGCAGCGCGCGCAGCAGTTGCTTGCGCGCCAGGCTTGAATCATCGCAAATCAATACGGTAACGGCAGACATGCAGCGCTCGCTCACTTGGCCAGGCCCCTAGAACCTGGACAGCTTATCTCAGCTAACGAGCGCCGTGGTGGGGACACATGAAGATAGTGGCATTTTGACAGCAACGTGACCGATACGACCACCGTTTAGGCTGTTACCACTTAATAGTAAGCATTGTCCCGATTGGTGTGGTCGGTCACGTCACGAACGCCCTTCAGCTCCGGAATCCGCTCCAGCAAGGTCTTTTCGATACCTTCCTTGAGCGTTACATCAGCCTGTCCACAGCCTTGGCACCCGCCCCCGAACTGGAGTACCGCCACGCCCTCATCCACGACATCGATCAATGTCACCTGCCCGCCATGACTCGCAAGACCAGGATTGATTTCGGTCTGCAGGTAGTAATTGATGCGCTCGTTGAGCGGGCTGTCTTCGTTGACCATCGGCACCTTGGCGTTGGGTGCCTTGATCGTCAGCTGGCCGCCCATGCGGTCGGTGGCGTAGTCAACCAGCGCGTCTTCCAGGAAGGGCTCGCTGATACCGTCGATCCAAGCGGTGAAGCTTTTCAGGGAAATCGCGATGTCATCCGGCTTTTCCTCTCCTGGCTTGCAATAGGCAATGCAGGTCTCAGCGTAGGGCGTGCCGGGCTGAGTGATGAAGACCCGGATGCCAATCCCGGTAGTGTTCTGCTTTTCAAGCAGGTCGGCCAGGTAATCATGTGCAGCTTCGGTAATGGTAATGGCGCTCATGGGAACTCCTCTCATACATGCCCGGCAGTGTACGCCAACCACTGCGCCGGATAAAGTCCTAGCGTTTTAGTAGGAATTGCCTGATAGAAGTTAATCGGTACACCCGATCGGACCCTCGAGGCATCTAAGGCAGGTTGATAGCGGTACTCGTATCCGAACAGGGACGCGACATCTGATACCACTGCGTAACCTGATCAGTCACGCCGACCACAGGGTCCTGCCAGTTATACACGACGCCGCACCAACATGAGCATTGCTCATGTAAATCGCCGGATGATCAAAAAGCGTGCAGCTTTGCTATTATTCGCGGTCCTCGCAACCAGCTTCAGGTAGTCCCCATGCTCGACCGCAACGCCCGTCTCCAGGCACTCCAGCAGGCCCTCAAGGAGCGCATCCTGATTCTCGACGGCGGCATGGGCACGATGATCCAGAGCTATAAACTGGAAGAGTCGGACTATCGCGGCGAGCGCTTCGCTGACTGGCCACAAGATCTCAAGGGCAACAACGACCTCTTGATCCTCACCCGGCCGGACGCCATTAGCGCCATTGAAAAAGCCTACTTCGATGCCGGTGCGGATATCGTCGAGACCAACACCTTCAACGCCACCCGCGTTTCTCAGGCCGACTACGGCATGGAAGAGTTGGTCTATGAGCTCAACGTCGAAGGCGCCCGCCTCGCCCGCCAGGCCGCCGATGCAAAGACGGCACAAACGCCGGACCGTCCGCGATTCGTAGCAGGCGTGCTAGGGCCGACCAGCCGGACCTGCTCGCTCTCGCCCGACGTGAATAATCCAGGCTACCGCAACGTCACCTTCGACGAACTGGTGGAGAACTACACCGAAGCCACCCGCGGCCTGATCGAAGGCGGCTCGGACCTCATCCTGATCGAGACCATCTTCGATACGCTCAATGCCAAAGCCGCGATCTTCGCCGTGCAGGAAGTCTTCGAAGAGATCGGTTTCGAGCTGCCGATCATGATTTCCGGCACGATTACCGACGCCTCCGGCCGCACCCTGTCCGGCCAGACCACCGAAGCCTTCTGGAACTCGGTACGTCACGCCAACCCGATCTCGGTAGGCCTTAACTGTGCGTTGGGTGCGAAAGAGCTGCGCCCTTATCTGGAAGAGCTCTCGAACAAGGCCGAAACCCACGTGTCGGCGCACCCTAACGCCGGCTTGCCCAACGCTTTTGGTGAGTACGATGAAAGCCCGGCGGAAATGGCATCGGTCGTCGAGGAGTTCGCCGCCAGTGGCTTCCTCAACGTCGTTGGTGGTTGTTGCGGCACGACGCCCGCACACATCGAGGCGATTGCTAATGCGGTTGCCAAATATCCGCCACGCGTCATCCCTGACATTCCCAAGGCCTGTCGCCTGTCGGGCCTTGAGCCTTTCACCATTGATCGCAGCTCGCTGTTCGTCAACGTGGGCGAACGGACCAACATCACCGGTTCCGCCCGTTTTGCTCGCCTGATCCGCGAAGACAATTACACTGAGGCCCTGGAAGTCGCCCTGCAGCAGGTAGAAGCCGGCGCTCAGGTGATCGACATCAACATGGACGAGGGCATGTTGGATTCGAAGAAGGCCATGGTGACCTTCCTCAATCTGATCGCCGGCGAGCCCGACATCTCCCGCGTCCCGATCATGATCGACTCCTCAAAGTGGGAGGTGATCGAGGCCGGGCTCAAGTGCATCCAGGGCAAGGGCATCGTCAACTCGATTTCCATGAAAGAAGGCGTCGAGGCGTTCAAGCATCACGCGCGCTTGTGCAAGCGCTACGGCGCCGCCGTGGTAGTGATGGCGTTCGACGAAGCCGGCCAGGCCGATACAGCCGCGCGTAAGCGTGAAATCTGCCAGCGCTCCTACGACATTCTGGTAGACGAAGTGGGCTTCCCACCGGAAGACATTATTTTCGACCCGAACATATTCGCCGTCGCCACCGGTATCGAGGAGCACAACAACTACGCCGTGGACTTCATCGAGGCCTGCGCGTATATCCGCGACAATCTTCCCTACGCCCTGACCTCGGGCGGCGTATCGAATGTGTCCTTCTCGTTCCGCGGCAATAACCCGGTGCGCGAGGCGATCCACTCGGTCTTCCTCTATTACGCCATCCAGAACGGCCTGACGATGGGCATCGTCAACGCCGGCCAGCTGGAGATCTACGATGAGATCCCGAAGAAGCTGCGCGACGCTGTTGAGGACGTGGTGCTCAACCGCACCCCTAACGGCACCGAAGCGCTTCTGGCCATCGCCGACGAGTTCAAGGGCGACGGCAGCGTCAAGGAAGCGGAAACCGAAGAATGGCGCAGCTATACCGTCCAGAAGCGCCTGGAGCACGCGCTGGTCAAGGGCATCACCACTCACATCGTTCAGGACACCGAAGAGTTCCGCCAGCAGTGCGCGCGGCCCATTGAGGTCATCGAAGGCCCTCTGATGTCGGGCATGAACGTGGTGGGTGATTTGTTCGGCTCGGGAAAGATGTTCCTGCCGCAGGTGGTTAAGTCAGCCCGCGTTATGAAGCAGGCCGTTGCGCACCTGATCCCCTTTATCGAAGCCGAGAAAGGCGACAAGCCGGAAGCCAAGGGCAAGATTCTGATGGCGACCGTCAAGGGCGACGTGCACGACATCGGCAAGAACATCGTCGGCGTGGTGCTCGGCTGTAACGGCTACGACGTGGTGGACATGGGCGTCATGGTGCCCGCGGAAAAAATCCTGCAGACCGCCATCGCCGAGAAGTGCGACATCATCGGCCTGTCCGGCCTGATCACGCCGTCGCTAGACGAAATGGTGCACGTTGCGCGTGAAATGCAGCGCCAGGACTTCCACCTGCCGCTGATGATTGGCGGCGCGACCACCTCCAAGGCTCACACGGCGGTTAAGATCGATCCGCATTACAAGAACGACGCGGTGGTCTATGTGACCGACGCGTCGCGCGCCGTCGGGGTCGCGACAACATTGCTGTCGAAGGAGCTAAAGCCGGTTTTCGCCCAGAAGACTCGCGAAGAGTACGCGATGATTCGCGAGCGTACTGCCAACCGCAGCGCACGCACCGAGCGTCTGACTTACCCCGAAGCGATTGCGGTCAAGCCGAAGTTCGATTGGGCCGATTACTCGCCAGTCAAACCAACCTTCACCGGCCGCAAGGTATTAGAGGACATCGATCTACGCACGCTGGTGGACTATATCGACTGGACGCCCTTCTTCATCTCTTGGGATCTCGCCGGCAAGTATCCACGCATTCTTGAAGACGAAATCGTTGGCGAAGCAGCTACGTCGCTGTTCAACGATGCCCAGGCGATGCTCACCAAGCTGGTCGACGAAAAGCTGATCAGGGCCCGCGCTGTCTTCGGCTTCTGGCCGGCCAATCAGGTCGACGAAGACGATATCCAAGTCTATGACGACGACGGCGAAGCCCTCGCCACCCTGCACCACCTGCGGCAACAAACGGTGAAGACCGACGGCAAGCCGAACTTCTCGCTCGCCGACTTCGTCGCACCGAAAAGCAGCGGCGTGACCGATTACGTGGGCGGTTTCATTACCACTGCGGGCATCGGTGCCGAGGAAGTGGCCAAGGCTTATCAGGACGCCTGCGACGATTACAACTCGATCATGGTCAAGGCCCTGGCCGACCGCCTCGCCGAGGCCTGTGCCGAGTGGCTGCATCAGCAGGTCCGTAAGCAATGGTGGGGCTATGACCCTGAAGAACAGCTGAGCAACGAAGAGCTGATCAAGGAACAGTACAAAGGTATCCGTCCAGCGCCAGGCTACCCCGCCTGCCCCGACCATACGGAGAAAGGCACGCTGTTCCAGCTGCTCGATGCCGACGGCATCAGCCAGGTCACCCTGACCGAGCACTACGCCATGTTTCCGACAGCTGCAGTCAGTGGTTGGTATTTCGCGCATCCCCAGGCGCAATATTTCGCGGTCGGCAAAATCGACAAGGACCAGGCTGAGCGCTACAGCACTCGCAAAGGTCAAGACATCGCCGTCACCGAACGCTGGCTGATGCCGAACCTCGGCTACGACAACTAGACTACCGCTGGCCGCAGCATCTCTTTGAGGCGGCCTTGCGACTGAAATCAACAAACCCATGCGAAGCGCGCAATGTCTACCGAACCCCGTTACCTGCTCGATGAATTGGAAACCGCCGACATGCTCGAAGTCGACGGTCTGCACGCCTGGCAATTCACCCTTAACGATGCGCTACTGGACCGTGCCGACGCGGCCGCAGTCGCAAGTGAGCCCTTCGCCAGTGATGAAATCGTTGTTCAAATAGAGTCGATCGACGGCCGTGAGCGGCGCCAATGGTCGTTCAGCTATAACAGTGTGATGGAAGCAGTGTACTGCGAGGATGAGCAGTATTGGACCGTCGGGAGCGCACCGCAGAGCCGCCTTCGCTGTCTTGGCGCGGTAAGCGCAAGCGCTGACGACGAGTGAACCCCGAACCGTCTACTTCCTCGTGAATAGCCAAGGAATGAGTCGAAAGTGATGCTCGTCAGTCAGATGTCGTACCTCGCCTGAGCAGTAGTCCGATAGCGAGAATGACCAACAAGCTGCCCGGTAGCCACTGCCAACCCATTCGTTGCGGCTGCTCTACAAACAGCAGCATCATCGATACGAAGGGCACCAGATAGCTATAGGCGGTTACCGCACCCGGCGTCAGGACAGCGGTCGCGCGCTGCTGCAGAAAGAACGTCATGCCACTGGAAAAGACCCCAAGGTATGCCACCAGCGCGACGTCTTCGGTCGTCATATACGCGAGCGCGCTGGGCCGCTCCCAGATCAAGCCCAAGGCGCCGATCAGCAATGCGCCCATCAGCAGGCTCCAAAAGGTCCGCAGCACGGCCTGCGGCGCCAGCCAGCCGCGGTGCAATCCCCATTTGCTCAGCACTGGATACAGTGCGGACGCCACACAGCCGAAGAAAAACGCCAGCTCGCCGAAACCCAGCTGCAACCCCGAAAAGTGACCGCCGTTCTCGGCCCAGGCCAGACCCAATGCGCCAACGGCGCCCAACGCAAGGATCGCCAGCAATCGTCCGGCTGGTCGCTCCACGCCGAGCCCGCGCCCGATGCAATAGGCAAGCAGCGGCACGCTGACAAATAACGTCGCCATCGACAAAGCACTGATTCGATGAGCCGCCCAGAACATGGTGCCGAAGAACCCAGCCAAGCTCAGCCCCATTAACGCGTAGAGCAGCAGCCCACGCAGACTCGGCCATCGCTCGGGCTGTCGCCATAACAATGGGAACAGCGCCAAGGCGGCAATCATGAAGCGAATCGCCGTTAGTAACAGAGGCGGCAAACCTTCGGTCATGAGCCCCACTGCCGGAAAGGACAACCCGACAAAAAGCGCCCAGAGCAACATCCCAAGATGCGCGAGCGTGACTCTCCGCTTGGTCTCAGTCATCGCGGCCCTCCTCCAGCGCTAACAGCAGCGTGCGCAACCCGGCCGCCAGTGCCTGTTTTTGCTGGGCATCCAGCGGCGCCTGCATCTCGTGCAGGGTGGCGAGATATTCATCAAGGCACCCGAGCAGTACCTTCTGCCCTTCATCGCTCAGACGAATCAACAAGCTGCGGCGGTCTTCCGGATTCGGTACTCGCTGAATTAACCCGGCAGCTTCCAGGCGGTCTAGCCGATTGGTCATTGCCCCTGAGCTGAGTACCGCAGCGTGACGCAACGCGTTGGGCGTAAGCCCCTGCGGCTGGCCGCTGCGGTAGAGCGTGGCGAGCAGGTCGAACTCGCCATCGTGCAACCCATGTCGGCGGAACACCGAGGCCACGCTGCGATTGAGGTATTTGGAAAGGCGGTACAGGCGGGTGAATATCGCCATGGGCGATACATCTGCGCCGGGTTGCACGGCGCGCCATTGCGCGAGCACGCGATCCACATGGTCGCTGCGTTGCCTCTCTGACATAGATAGCTCCAGAACAAGAATCTTCACGTGAAGATAATCTGGCGTATCGAAAGAAGCAAGCTTCCGGAACACCGGGCACGGGCCCGATCGATGGATGGCCATCAATCGAGCCGCAACGGAGCGCTCAGCGCACTAAAGGGAGACTAGGAGGCTTTCAGCGGAGCTCGGAGGGTGAGTTGCGAACGATCTTGATCGAGTGGGTCAAGGCCGGCTTGCGCGTGACGCTGACGGCCCTGCGCGTCACCGTATCGATGGTGATGTTCCAGAAGCCGGTGTTGGGCACTTTTATCCGTGCCGGGAAATTGTCGAACGCACCGCCGTGATAGATGTGTCGCCCGCCATTCTTGAAACTACGAAAATTCTTGTCGTTCATCAGGCGGATGTTGCAAGGCTGCGAGCATTCAATAATCACGAAATCGTCTTCATTGAGGTGTTCGCGCTGGTGAATGAACTTCATGTACCGCTCCGGGGCCGCATGTTGGCAAAGGCGAAGATTACCATGAGCGTCCGGCCCGCTCGATGGTTTGAACGGGCAGATCCAACTAGCACTAGCTGCACTGCGGAAGGTTCGGCTGCCGTCGCAGTTCTTTGACACAATGCGCGCCGCAGCCGATCACGCGACGCATGAACGCGGCCCCCCGTTAGAGCAAGGACACCTGAGATGCCTGCGGCTACTATGCCCGTTAATGCAACCTCACCTATCGCGCGCCGCGCGACACGCATCGGCTTTTTCATGGCCGGATTCGGTCTGTCGATCTGGGCACCGCTGGTGCCGTACGTGCGCGAACGCATCGAGATGAGCGACGCAGTGTTCGGTACGTTGCTGCTGTGTATCGGTGTCGGTTCGCTGACCTGGATGCCACTGTCCGGACTGCTCGTAACACGACGCGGCATCCGTCCGGTGGTGCTATGCAGTGTCGTCCTGCTACTGTTCGCCCTGTTGGGCATGGCCTTCAGCCAATCGCTCGCGGTGCTGGCCCTCGCGCTTTTCTGTTTCGGCGGCAGCCTTGGCGTGATCGACGTAGTGCTCAACATCCAGGGCGTAGTGATCGAGCGAGACACGGGCAAGCGTCACATGTCGAACTTTCACGGCATGTTCAGCTTAGGTTCGATCAGCGGCGCGCTTTCACTTACCGGCGCGTTGACGCTTGGCCTCGCCCCTGCCACCGGCACCCTGCTGATGATCGTAGTCATCGCCCTCGCCAATCTCGCAGTGAGCCCTGGTTATCTGCGGGACAAGGCGCCAGCCGGCGGAGTCGCCTTCATCCGACCGACAGGCGCGGTGCTGCTGGTCGGCGCCATGACCTTCGTCGTCTATCTGGCCGAAGGCGCAGTGCTGGATTGGAGCGCGCTTTATCTGACTGAGCAGAAGGCACTGGAAACCGCCAAAGGAGGACTGGGATACGCCAGCTTCGCCCTGATGGTGACAGTTGGACGTTTCGCCGGCGCGCCGGTGGTCAACAGCCTGGGCACCGCCAGAGTGATCGGCCTGGGTGGATTGCTGGCTGCTTTCGGCATTGGCTTGACCATTCTCACCGAGCATTGGGGGCTTGCCCTGCTCGGTTATGGGCTCTGCGGGCTTGGCTGCGCCAACGTCTCGCCGGTATTGATTTCGTCGTTGAGCCGACAGAACGCCATGCCTGTCCATCAAGCCATTACCGCAGCGACCACCATCGGGTTTGCAGGGGTGCTCGCAGGCCCGGCGCTGATCGGTGTGATTGCTCACTACGCATCGCTGACGCTGGCCTTCGCCCTGCTCGCGGCGCTATTGATCATGCTAGCGCTTGGGAGCCATCGGTTCAGAGACTAACCGCTCTGCGATACATGAGGTCTGGCATCAGCACCGCGTAAAGGGCTACAGACCGGACAATGACGTTTGGCTAGAATGCGCGACCTATGCGTATCCAAGACATTCACCAGCAGCTCGCCTCGATCGGCGCCAAGCCCATCCACATTGGCCGGGTGACCCGTGCCTGGCTGAATGGCACACCGCTGGACACCGGCACGCGCCACCAGCGGACGGAAGACTTCCTCCCGTTGTCCGTACGCAACGGCCTGCATGAGGTCAGCCAGTCAATCGAAGGGCTGGCCCGCCTGAGTTCTGAGCATCCGGGCTCGGATGGTTCCGCACGGTTGCTGGTGGCGCTGGCTGACGGTCAGATGGTCGAGAGCGTACTGCTGCCCAGAGCCGGTCTCTGCGTATCGAGTCAGGTCGGGTGCGCCGTGGGCTGCGTCTTTTGCATGACTGGCAAGAGTGGCTTGTTGCGCCAATTGGGCAGCGCCGAGATCGTCGCCCAGGTCGCCCTCGCGCGACGTTTCCGCCCGGTCAAGAAAGTCGTCTTCATGGGCATGGGCGAGCCTGCTCACAACCTGGACAACGTGCTCGACGCCATCGACTTGCTGGGCACCGATGGAGGCATCGGGCACAAGAACCTGGTGTTCTCCACGGTTGGCGACCGGCGCGTATTCGAGCGCTTGCCGCTGCAGAAAGTGAAACCCGCTCTGGCCCTGTCTTTACACAGCACCGACGCCGCATTGCGCCGCGAGTTGCTGCCGCGGGCGCCTCAGTTCGATCCCGCCGAGCTTGTCGAGCTGGGCGAAGCCTATGCCCGCCTCGTCGACTATCCGATCCAGTATCAGTGGACGCTGCTCAAAGGCATCAATGACAGCCAGGATGAGATGGACGGGATCATCCGCTTGCTGCGCGGCAAGTTCGCGATCATGAACGTCATCCCCTACAACAGCCTCGATGACGACGAGTTTCAGCGGCCAGAGGCCGATCGCATCCATCAGATCATGCGCTATCTGCATGAAAACGGGGTGCTGACGAAGGTGCGCAACTCGGCGGGACAAGACATCGATGGCGGCTGCGGACAACTGCGCGCCCGTGCGGAGCGTGTGATCCGTGCACGCCAGCGTCCGGCTGAATCGCCCGTGCTAGACGCTAATTGAACGGGTTACAGCGTGCAGTGTCCTAGCGCATTGACCCAATTCCCGGCTCCGACCGGATGCGAGAGCACGCATGCACACCTTGGCACAACTTGAACGCGGCGACCTCGCCGGAACAACCCGCCTGGACCTGTCAGAACAGCTCGAGACTTTCCCTCGAGCCATATTCGACCTGGCTGATAGCCTGGAAATTCTCAACCTTTCAGGGAACCAGCTCAGCAGTTTGCCTGACGATTTGTCGCGCCTGCACAAGCTGCGCATCCTATTCTGCTCGGACAACCCGTTCACCGAGCTGCCCGCCTCTATCGGCCACTGCGCCAGTCTGGAGATGGTTGGGTTTAAAGCCAATCGCATCCGCCACGTGCCCGCTGAAGCGCTGCCGCCCAGGCTGCGCTGGCTGATCCTGACCGACAACCAGCTCGCAGCGGTGCCTGACGAAATTGGACGCTGCGAGCGCCTGCAGAAGCTGATGCTCGCCGGCAACCAGCTAGCCGCATTGCCCGAATCGCTTGCTCGCTGCCGCCAGTTGGAATTGCTGCGCATCGCCGCCAATCAGTTGCCAGCATTGCCGCAGTGGCTGTTGTCTATGCCGCGTCTCAGCTGGCTGGCGTTCGCCGGCAACCCGTTCAGCGATGCGCTGGAATCACAGACCTTGGCGCAGCATCCGCTGCCACCGGTCGACCGCCGGCAGATCATGTTCGGCGACGTGCTCGGCCAGGGCGCATCCGGCGTCGTTCATCGTGCTGACTGGCAAGCGCCCGGCCAGCCGAGCCGTGCCATGGCAGCCAAACTGTTCAAAGGCAGCCTGACCAGCGATGGGCTGCCTCACAGCGAGATGGCGGCCTGTATCGCCGCTGGCGAACATCCCAACCTGATCGGCATTGCTGGACCACTGGCCGAGCACACCGATGCGCTACCGGGCTTGCTGATGGAGCTCATCGATCCTTCTTACCGGGTACTCGCCGATCCGCCATCATTAGCCAGTTGCACCCGTGACTGTTACGCACCCGGGCAGCATTTCTCCGCCGAACAGCTGCTGCGGATCGCGACTGGTGCAGCTTCTGCAACCAGCCACCTCCACACGCGCGGCATCCTGCATGGCGACCTCTACGCACATAACCTGCTGGTCGATTCGCGCGGCCAAACACTGCTCAGCGATTTCGGTGCAGCCTCGTTCTTCGATCCGGAGACCACTGCGGGTCAGGCGCTACGGCGTATTGAAGCGCGTGCGTTCGGCTGTTTGCTCGAGGAATTACTGGACCGCTGCGATGCATACGGTCAGGACGAGCGCCTGACAACCCTTGCCACCCTGCAGCGTCAGTGCATGCAGGAAAACCCCAGCCACCGCCCCGATTTCGACCAGATGGTCGAGCAGTTGCAGCAAATAACAGCGCAACAGAGCGTTTCGGCCGGGTAGTTGCATAAGCCATCGTCCCTCTCGCTTCCCGACGGCAACCTGACGCTATGCTCGCTCCAGAATCAAAACCCGATGAAGCATCTGAACGCTACGCCAGCACCCAGGAAACCGTCACGCTCGACCAGGACCCGTTCGTGGTCGGACTCAAGCAACGGCTTCCTGAAGAGCTGCGCGAGACGTTCACACCGCAGCAGCTGGATGCTTTACGCAATGCCTTCGCCACCCGCTCGTGGGCCAGGCACAAGCTCGATCTGCGCGGTACCTTCAGCCTGTGGAGCAACCAGTACTATTTCGTGTTGGTTGGCGGGCGAAACAAACGCAGCCTGAGCCGAGCTCAACGGAGCTTGTCGCTGGCGGCCAAAGCCGGAGCAATCACTGCGTTTCTGTTCTTCTCGGTACTGGTCGGCCTGGTCGCGCTCTATCTGGTCAAGTCGGCGCTCGGAATCAATCTGCTGCCGAACTATTCGCTGGGGCTGTGGGACTGGTTCAAGGGATGACCGACAGCAGGCCTGCAGATGAAGAGTCTGCAACCTGCATCAATCGCCGATCAGGATCAGCTTGCCGGTGGCCGGATCACGGTAAACCTGGCCAACGCTCTCGAGCCCTTGCCCGCTGTCACCTTCAACGCTGTCAGGTAGCTTTGGAAGCTCCCGCCCGCGTTCGACGGCAACCGGCTGTTTCGCAGCATTCAACTGTTGGAGCAGGTCCGTCTGTGCGACAAGCGCAGCGATCAGCCCACAGGCGAATACCAGCACGACATCGACCATATTTGCCAGTGGCCCCAGCGGATCGTCGTCGCCAGAGGCGAACCGACTAGAGCGCCAGCGCCGACTCATCGTCGCGCTCCTTAATCGTCTGGGCTTCGAGTTCGTCCAGTAATTCGTCGTACCAACGCCGGCGCAAGCGGCCCAGTGCGAAACCGAGCACGCCGATCAGCAAACCAAGCACCGTCGTGTCGAAGGCTACGCGCATAGCCACGCTGAGGATCTGCACGTTGCCATCTCCCAGGGCCGCCAGGCCGGGGCCCAGCGGGATCAGCGTTCCCATCAGTCCGAGCATGGGGCCAATCCGCGCCACTAGATCGGCTCGATCGAGCCTTCGCCGTGCGCGCCGCTCGATTTCCGCCGCCGGCAGCTGGCGCCAGCGCCTCAGCCCACCCAGGCGCTCACCCATTGCGACACCGGCATCGCAAATGGCCAACGCCAAAAGCCCGAACAGGCCCCAGGTCACAGGCTGCAACAGCCAGCCCACCAGCAGATGCAGCCAACTGAACAATTGATTGTCGAACACGCTACGCAACTCCCCTCAGCCGAGGCCCACGACCACGCCAGATGCCAAGCCCTAATAGCAGCAGAACGATCAGCGCAGCCAGCCAAAGGTATCGGCTGGCGCTTTGATCACCTTGTGTTTCAGTTTGATCTGGCTCGGCTTGTGGCGTGTCCGCCGCCTCCGGCTGAATCTCGCTGATACTGCTCGGTGCGTTCGTTTGCGGCACCGCGCGCAGTGCCGAATCGAGCCGAGCCTGCAGTGCGTCGCGCAATGGGTCGGATAGCTTCGGCATCAGCCACTCGAACATCGGATGATCCGGCCGGGTGTGCCCACTTCCCGGCAAGCCGTGCTCAGCAACCAGAGCTGCGAACTGCTCGGCCAGCGCGTGCTGGGTCGCCTCGTCGGCTTTCCAGAAGCCCTTCTGAATCGCCACCAGCATGATTGCGAGCATGTTGCTTTTGACATGGACGTTGGCGCCTTTCTCGAGAAAGGCATCGACTCCAAGCGCGTGCTTGTCATCCAGATACACCGCCTTCACCTCTTCCCAGGCGCTGTCCTTGATGATGTCTGGATTGGTGACCTGCCAGCCCCAGAGGTACTCCAGGAACTCGCTGCCCATGGTCCGCGCTCCGGCGTAGTCATGCTGCATCAACGCCTTGATCCAGACCGGATTCAGGAATCGCCCGCGCAACTCAGCCAACAGCGCCTGCTGCAGTGGCTCAAGACGAACCTTCCGCGGATCGTTGTGCCAGCTGACGAAGTTCTCCGGCGCTTTTCCGCTCAGGTGCTCCACGGCCATGCTCAAGCCGCCGAGGTAGTCAAAGGCATCGTTGTTGTCCATCAATCCATACAGATTGCTCGAACGGCCGAGATAGGTGCGGGTGACGTGTTTCAGGCTGTCTTCGAACACCGCCTGCACGGGCTCGCCCTGGTGGTTCATGCCATACGCATGCCCCATGCGATTGACGTAGCTACGTGCAAGCTCACCGCGGTCCTGCCAGCTTCCGGATCGCTCGACAAGCGTATTGACCCCAGCACCGTAGGCGCCCGGTGCAACACCGAAGAGCCGCAACGCGGCGAGGCTACCGGCTTGCTCAGGCTCAGCGCCTGAGTCGAGTCGCTGCGCGGCGTCCCGCACCCAATTAGCCGCCACCAGATTCAACGTCAGACTTTCATCGCCGCCACTTGCGAGCGCACCGAGCGGTTGCAGTGCGGCATCCAGCGACGTACGCAGCGCAGGGTAATCACGGCGAATGGTTTCGCTGGCGCCGTCCAGCGCTAGCAGTACTCCGCGTTCGAGCAGTGCAAGCTGATCGGCATAAAGATCGCGAAACAAACCGGAGGTAGTGAACATCAGGTCGCGTCGCTCGCGCCCGGTTGAAGCAGGTATTCGCTTGATTCCTTCGACGATGCCCCGGCTGTTCCACACAGGTTCTACGCCAAGCAGATCCAGTCCGAAGGCGATCATGGCGCCTTCATCACGGACGGTATCGGATGCCCAGAGAATGACGGCCTCGCGTCCGCCCTGCTCCATTGGCCGCTGTCGCGCACGGTCGGCCAGCTCGCTGCCGATACTCCAGCCGATGCGACTCGGGATCAGGCTACTGTCGAGCGCATGGAAATTGCGCCCGGTCGGTAACGCCTCCGGCGTACGGATCGGATCGTTGCCTTTGCCTGGCTCGACGAATCGGCCGTTGAGCGCGTCGACCAGCGCCTGCATTTCCGCATCCGGTGAATCAATCAGTGCCTGCCGGTAACGCGACTCCTCGGTATTCATGGACGCCAGCAAGGTGTCCACGGCTTCCGGCGCCCAGGGCTTGCCGAACACATGCAGGCCAAGCGGCATGAAGCGCTCCTGAATATTCGTCAGGTAATGCCCGACCTCGTGCACCAGCAGGTCATCATCCACCTGTTCGAAATCGATACCGCGCGCTGCCAGCGGCTCGGCCATGGACTCACGAAGCTCGGGTTCCAGCCCGGAACGAGTCACCAACCGCTTGATCTCGGCAATGGTGGCGCGCCGCGCCGGCCCTTCGCTGCTGCCAGTGCCCGTCTCGAAGCTCTCGATCAATTGGCGCAACTTGAGCAGATCGTCATAAAGCGGCGTAGCCACCAGCGGCGGAGTCAGGTGATCGATCATGACGGCCAGCCCACGACGCTTGGCCTGAATCCCTTCGCCAACCCCATCGACGATGTAGGGATAGATGCTCGGCAGGTCACCGACGATCTGCGTCGGGTAGTCTTCGGCACTGAGCCCTGCTCGACGACGCGGCAGAAACTCATAGGTGGAGTGACGACCCAGGTGGATCAGCGCATCAGCCCTGAACTCGTCACGCAACCAGTGATACAGGGCCAGGTACTGATGGGGTGGCGGGAACACCAGGTTGGCATGGAGCAGTTCCTCGTCGACTTCCCAGCCCCTGGGGGGCTGCGGCCCGATGAAGATGTTGCCAAACTGCACCCCCGGCAGCACCATCTGGCCGTCATGCACCATGACCTGACCCGGCGCCTCTCCCCACCCGCGCAACCCCTCAATGCCCGTCTCTGCCAGCGCCTGAATGAGGCTGTCAGCCTGGCCCCAATCAGCCAGCCCGGGCTGGCTCAGCGCCTGCTCATAAAAGGTTTCGAGCTGGGCTAACAGATCCAACGCGCGCTCGCGTGCCGGATGGTCGACACCGTCGAGCACATGGTGCAGCTCGCTGGAACCGTTTTTCAGAGTCAATCTGGCGATGTCCAGCTGTGAGGCTTGTAACGCGCGGCGCATTTGCGCATTCCAATATCCCAGCGGGCCTTGGACCATCTCCGCCTGCAATACCGACGGCAGCGAATGAAACCAGCGACGGTAATCATCGGTATCGACCGTAACGGCCTTGCGTGCCATCGCAGCCAGCGCATCGCCCTGTTCCGGCAGGTTGACGCCCTGCTCTTGCAGCAGCTCAAGTAGCTGCCCGGGCGAGCCTGGCAGGGTCCCAGTGTCGTAGCCTTCAGTTTTCAAGCGCTGAAGGATGGCGAACAGCGATTGCGGTACATCGAGGTTATCCGCGCCGATGTTGTGCCGCCCTGGTGGGTGGTTGTAGTAGACGATTGCCAAGCGTTTGTCCCCATTCGCCTTCGCCTGCAGCTGCTGCCAACGGGCCAGGCGAGCCGCCATGGCCTCGACACGAGAAGGTAACGGTTGACTGAAGCCAAAGCGAATCCCTGAATTTGGGTCGATCTGGGACGACTCCCAAGCCGCGAGCACCATCGGCTGACCGGTGCCCTGCAATTCGGGCATCGCCAGCTGGTAATGCACCTTGTCACGACCGAGCCCATCGCTGGAAAGCTGCCACGCGTTCTCGTCGCGGTCGTCCAGACGCAGCGCCTTGAATACAGGCACATCGAGCTGTTTGAGGAGTTCGGTTGCCTCCTCGCGCCCCTCACCGCCGCCGAGGACGAAATCCTGCAGCACAACTACCGCCGCCAGCGGTGGGTGCGCAGCATCGTTTAGCCAATGTAACGCCTGCAACGTGCCCTCACCCCAGCTGGCAATGAGGCTGACGCATGCGATGTCGCGTTGCTGCAGGGTCTGACACAACGCATCGTTGAGGTCGGCATCTCCGCGTCGATCAGCACGGCCATGGTCAATCACCGCAACCATTCGCTCGCCGCGCCAGGCGAGATCCTGAGCTTCCCTTACCGCGCCGTCCTGATAGAAACGCATCGCCGGCCGCGCCTGTGCAGGCTCGGCAGTGCCGCCTGGGTTGTCGCGGTCCGTCAGCCACACCAGCAACCGCGCAATATTATCGCTACCACCGGCCAGCCAATAACTGCGCGCTTCGATCCATTGGGCTTGAACCGGGTTGGCGGCCGCTAGCGACTGCACCCACGCATTCAGATCACCAGCGGGTTTTTCGGCCCCCAGGCTTACCGCCTGATCACGGTTGGCAAACACCATGCGGTCATTGGTGCGACTCATCGCCACCAACGCCTGATCGCTGTGCATGATGAAACGCTCGCCCATGCTGTGTCGCTCGATCAACGGTCGCAAACGCTCGACTTCCGCCCCGAATACACCCACCACGAGCAAGCGCCTTCCACTGGCAAGCCATTGGGCGATCGCAGCGTCGTCCAGCTCTGCCAGCTGCTCCGGAGTTCGGGCACTAACGGTACGCTCAGGGAATCGCTGCTTTAGCAAAGCGGCAGCTGAAGCGAACTCGGCAGCGCTGTATTGGGAAATGATCGCGTTGATCTGACTGGCACTGACCGGTGCCACTTGCGTCAGTAACAGAAGCGCTAGTGCCACGCAGCGAAAGGCGAAAGACATGCCCACTCCATCCGGGTGCAGTGGGCAACAGATAAGGCGCCTAGCCAAACCGGCACAGCGACAAAACTGAGGACGTCGCCCACCGCGACAGTTCCTGGGAAGTACGGGCTGGTATCGGGCTCAGTCGGATCGACTCTACCGTTGCGGGGGCAGCATCAGCTTGCACTGATTTCCCATTTAACCCGGACCATGATCCGGGCACCACGCACTTCAATTGTTCAACCGCTAGGCGGCCGAGGCGCGAACCTTACGCGCCGACTTAGGCAAGATCAAGCAACGACAAGCGTGACGACCCGTTGATGTCGCTAACCATCGGATTGATCTCTCCAGAAGCAGGATTGCTGACTAGACTTCAGGCATTCAGCCTCACGGAGACACTTATGGACGACGATATGCAACCCAAGTCGCTCACGCTACGGCAGATGCTTCAAAGCATGCTGGCCGGCGCTTTGGGCGTGCAGAGTGGAAAGAATCGAGTGCGGGATTTCAGCCACGGTAAACCCAGCCATTTCATTCTGCTCGGCGTCGGCTTCACCGTAGCGTTCGTCCTGGTAATTCTGGGGATCGTCAAGCTGGTGCTCTATCTAGTCGGCGTTTAACCCGGTTACGTAGAGGCCGCCAGGTTATTGGTGGCTAACCCAGAACACTGCTGTCGCCACTGCGAGCAGGATCAGAAAGAAGATCGCGGCGGCATCTGCGCGGCTGTCATTATCATGGCGTTTCAAATGCTCTGACACAGCGGTATACCTTGTCGTTGAGGATCGCATTGATTGCAGTTAAGACCATGCATACGGAGCGCTCAAGGCCAGCGATTGAAATGCCTGAAAAGCAGCGTTTCGTTCTAAACATATTCCCAAACATCACTTTTGCGCATAAACGCTAGCTGGTATCGTGCCGGCCTCCCATCAACGGGTGCGCGGCCGTGCGCGCAGAAGCTGTAGACAGCCTGAAAAAACAGGACATTTATGTACGTATACGACCAGTATGACCAACACATCATCGAGGATCGCGTGCGTCAGTTCCGTGACCAGATTCGCCGCTATCTTGCCGGTGAACTGACTGACGCAGAATTGTTGCCTCTTCGCCTGCAGAACGGTCTGTACATCCAGCGCTATGCGCCGATGCTGCGCATTGCTGTGCCTTATGGGCTGTTGTCGTCTACTCAGATCCGCAAGCTGGCCGACATCACCCGTCGGTACGATAAGGGCTATGCCCACATCAGTACCCGTACCAACGTGCAGCTGAACTGGCCAGAGCTGGAGGATGTCCCTGACATTCTCGCCGAACTGGCAACCGTGCAGATGCACGCCATCCAGACCAGCGGCAACTGCATCCGCAATACCACCACCGACCAGTTCGCCGGCGTGGCCAAAGACGAGCTAGTCGACCCCCGCCCCTGGTGCGAGATCATTCGTCAGTGGTCGACCTTCCATCCAGAGTTCGCATTCCTGCCACGCAAGTTCAAGATTGCGGTGAACGGCGCTGCGAGTGACCGTGCAGCCATCGAGGTCCATGACATCGGGCTCGAAGCGGTCAACAACGAGGCAGGCGAGCTGGGCTTCCGCGTATCCGTGGGTGGCGGTCTTGGCCGTACGCCGATCGTGGGCAGCTTTATCAATGAGTTCCTGCCATGGCAGCACCTGTTGACCTATCTCGATGCGATTCTGCGCGTGTATAACCGCTATGGTCGTCGTGATAACAAGTTCAAGGCGCGGATCAAGATTCTGGTCAAGGCCCTAACTCCGGATGTGTTTGCCGAGCGTGTAGAGGCCGAGTGGTCGTATTTGAAAGACGGCGCGAATACTTTGACCGAAGCCGAGGTCGAGCGGGTCAGCAAATTCTTCATCGACCCGGAGTACAAATCTCTAGAAGACCAGAGCGCTGTGCTCGCCCAGCTTGATGCCGAGCACCCAGGCTTCGCTCGCTGGCGTGAGCGCAACGTTATCGCTCACAAGAAACCCGGTTACGCAGCGGTCACGTTGTCACTGAAAAGCACCGGCGTAGCGCCAGGTGACGTGACAGACAAGCAGCTCGATACCATTGCCGATCTGGCGGACAGATACAGCTTTGGCGAAGTACGCAACTCCCACGAGCAGAACATGATCCTGGCCGATGTCGAGCAGTCACGTCTGTTCGAGCTGTGGCATGAGTTACGCGAACTAGGAGTCGCCACGCCAAACATCGGCTTGCTGACCGACATCATCTGCTGCCCAGGTGGCGACTTCTGCTCCCTGGCGAATGCCAAATCGATCCCGATCGCCGAAGCCATTCAACGCCGCTTCGATGACATGGATTACTTGTTCGACATCGGCGATATCGACCTGAACATTTCGGGTTGCATGAATGCCTGCGGTCACCACCATGTGGGACACATCGGCATCCTCGGCGTAGATAAGAAAGGCGCGGAGTTTTATCAGGTTTCGCTCGGCGGCAGCTCAGGGCGAAATGCGAGCCTCGGCCAGATCCTCGGTCCATCCTTTGCCCAGGATGTCATGCCCGACGTGATCGAAAAGGTCATCGGCGTCTACGTGGAGCAGCGTACAGAAGATGAACAGTTTCTCGATACTTACCGCCGAATCGGTATCGACCCCTTCAAGGAGCGCGTCTATGCAGCGAATCATTAAGGACGGCCAGGTCATCGACGAGACCTGGCACCTGCTGCCCAAGGATGTGACCCTTGATGGCTTGTCCAATTGCGACGATCTGATCGTGCCGTTCCAGCTATGGCTCGATCACGCCCACGCCCTGAAGGTTCGTGACGGCGGTCTCGGCATCTGGCTGGACTCCGACGAGGCCGTGGAAGAGATTGCCGATGATCTGGAACATTTTCAGGTCATCGCACTGAACTTCCCCGCGTTCACCGACGGCCGTCATTACTCGACTGCGCGACTGCTACGAGATCGCTACGGTTACAAAGGCGAAATCCGCGCCATCGGAGATGTGCTGCGTGATCAGCTGTTCTACATGCGCCGTTGCGGCTTCGATGCCTTTGCCGTGCGCCCTGATCGCGACCCTTATGATGCGCTGGAAGGTCTGAATGATTTCTCAGTCACTTACCAGGCCGCCGCAGACGAACCTCTTCCGCTGTTTCGCCGCAGATAAGGCAGACCCAACGATACGCTGTAAAAAACCCGCCTATTTGGCGGGTTTTTTCGTTACTGGTACATCCAAAAGTTCGGGTGCTCTACCCGCTCAATTGCGATCGTAGCGTTCTTACCGAAGGCTGCCTTTATTTTCTCTGCCAGTGTTTTCATGAGCGGCTCCTGCTGCGTTGAAGTAGCGTTAGCTTCTCTCAATCGATAACAGCGGAGAAATCGGTTTTTACTATGCTCAACAAGCAAAACGCTAATAGCGTCGCGTCTGCCCGCTCAGTCGAGTCGAACCAACATCCTTCCGGTTTGCTGGCCAGCCAAGGTACGCTCGATCGCCTCAGGCAACTGTTCCAGCGAAATCTCCTGCACCAGGTCGTCTAGGTTAGGCAGCTTCCACTGCACTGAAAGCTTGTCCCACATCGAAGCTTTGACGACCAGAGGGATCTCAACCGAATCGACGCCCAGTAGATTCACCCCACGCAAGATGAACGGCAGTACGTTAGCCTGAAAACTCGTTCCCGCGGTCAAGCCGCAACATGCCACGCTCGCACCGCGCTGCAGCGACTTCACCACGTTGAACAGAATATCGCCACCGACAGTATCGACCGCCCCCGCCCATTGCTCTTTGAGCAGGGGCTTCTCGGTGCCAGCCTGTAACGCGCTACGCTCAACGACTTGGGTCGCGCCAAGCTTGCGAAGGAAGTCGCCTTGTTCGGCCTTGCCCGTCACTGCAGCCACCTTGTATCCCAGGCGGGACAACAGGGCTATCGCAATGCTGCCGACGCCCCCGGTCGCGCCTGTTACCAGAATCGGCGCGTCCGTTGGCTCGAGACCTGCTTGCTCAAGTTTGTCTATGCACAGTGCAGCGGTCAGGCCAGCCGTGCCGAGCGCCATGGCCTCACGCAGCGAAAGCCCTACCGGGCGCTTAATGACCCACGCTGCCGGAACCCGGATGAACTGGCCGAAACCACCAGCGGTATTCATTCCAAGGTCATAACCGGTGACGATCACTTCATCACCTACGGAAAAGTCGGCCACACTTGACTCGGCAACTTTCCCTGCTGCATCGATACCGGGTGTGTGTGGAAAGTTGCGAGTGACGCCGCGATTGCCACTCGCCGATAAGGCATCCTTGTAGTTGAGCGACGAGTAGCTGACTCGAATCAGTACTTCGCCTGCTGGCAACTCGTCAGTGTCCCGTTCGATCAGGCTTGTTTCGAAACGACCACCGTTTTCATTGGTTTGCAGTGCTTTGAAGCGAGCCATTAGTAAACCCCTTATTGCCAGAAACGTTGCTCATTAAGACGCGTCCAGCCCTTCAACACACCGTGCTCAAGGACCGTGCTTGCAGCCATGCCGAATCGCTCGGGCAGACTTTTCTTCTCTGCGTAATGCAGCTGGAACAGATCAGCCTCACGGGCCCGGGAGGCCAGGTATTCATCGCTAGTCTGCAATTCATCAACCAGCTGCTTGCCGAGCGCCGCGATCCCGAGCCACACCTCGCCCGTAGAGACCTCATCAATGCTCAGCTGCTGGCGATACCGCGCGACAAAGTTCTTGAACAGTTCGTGGGTGGTTTCCAGATCGTCTTGAAATTTCTCCCGGCCCTTCTCAGTGTTTTCACCGAAGATGGTCAGGGTGCGCTTGTACTCACCGGCGGTCAGCACCTCGACATCGACGTCATGCTTTTTGAGCAGGCGATGCAGATTAGGCAGTTGCGCAACCACACCGATGGAACCGAGAATCGCAAATGGCGCGCTGAGGATCTTCTGACCGATGCAGGCCATCATGTAACCGCCACTCGCAGCAACCTTGTCGACACATACCGTTAGCGGCACGCCGGCATCGCGGATGCGCACCAGCTGTGAAGCAGCAAGCCCATAACCGTGGACCATACCACCACCGCTTTCGAGCCGTAGAACGACTTCATCCTTCGGTGTGGCCATGGTCAACAGAGCAGTGATCTCGTGACGGAGGCTCTCGACGGCCGATGCCTTGATGTCACCGTCGAAATCGAGCACAAACACTCGGGAACGGTCTTCTGGGTTTTTCTTGGCCAGCTTGGCTGCCTTCGTTTCTTGTTTGCGCAGGAGTTTCAGCTGATCCTTTTCAATCATTGATTGCTCGAGACGCTCGCGCATCGATTTGTAGAAATCGTTGAGCTTGTGTACTTCCAGATGGCCACCCGTTTGCTTGGACCGCCCACGACGTAGCGAAGCAAGCGCCATCAGCACTACCAAGACAGCGGCTACCAGCGTCACCGTCTTCGCCAGAAAGCTTGCATAGTCAGCAAGAAATTCCACAGACCCTCCTCAATTAACCACGGTCGCCAGCAGGAACCCAAGTTGGCGAAAATCGCTCAAGCATACCGATTACATTACCGGCTGAGCCAGCGGAACCAGATTCAAACGAACGTATGATTTATCGTTGACACTCCACTACGATGCCCCTACGCTCGCGAAAACTGGGTGCCGGAGCAACGCATGGGCAGTATCTACCTGATCAGACATGGCCAGGCGTCGTTTGGCGCAGAAAACTATGACGTGCTGTCTCCAGTCGGCTTCCAGCAATCGGCAGCCCTAGGGGATTATCTGGATCAAATGGGTATTCGCTTTGATCGCTGCGTAAGTGGGGAGTTGAATCGACAACAGGACACCGCCCGCGCAACGCTCCAGCGAATGACTCCTCCTCTCGAAAGCCCACTGCCGGCTATACAGATTGACGCTGCCTTCAATGAGTTTCGCGCCGACGAAGTGATTCGCGCACATATGGATGATCTCTTGGCCGTTGAGCCAGGGGCCATTCAGGTCTTTGGCAATGCAGCCAATCATCGTGCGGAGTTTCAGCGACTGTTCAAATATGTCATTCAGCGATGGGTTTCTGGCGATCACGAAAAGCAGGGGCTTGAAAGCTGGCAGAGTTTTGTAAACCGCGTTCAGGCTGGATTGAGTCGGTTGCTCGAACAGGCAAACAAAAAAGATCACATCGCCGTGTTCACGTCTGGCGGTACGATCACAGCGTTGCTGCAATTGATCGTCGGCGTACCCCCTATCAAGGCGTTCGAACTGAACTGGCAGATCGTCAATACGTCAATTAGCCGCCTGAAGTTTCGTGATCAGGACGTCGCCTTGGCATCATTCAATAGCCACGCACACCTAGAATTGCTGAAGAATCCGGAGCTCGTCACCTATCGATAAGCTCCAGCCGACCGCGGCCCCATAGCCGCACGTTTTTCCCCACGACAATAAAGGGTCATATCCGATGAGCAATGTCGACGAAACCATCCAGGGCATGAAGGCCAAATTCAACCCCAGCGCTGCGGCCGGCTTGGATCTGGTTTTTCAGTTCAATATCACCGATGCCGAAAACTACTACCTGGTCGTAAAAGACGGCACCTGTGACTTTCATAAGGGCGAATCGGCTGATGCCAACGTTACGCTGATCATGGATAGCGAAACCATGCAGGGCGTCATCAGTGGTGAAACCGACGGCATGCAGGCCTTCATGGCAGGCAAGCTGCGCGCCGAAGGCGACATGATGCTAGCGCTGAAGTTGAGCGAGCTGTTTCCGGCCTGATCTACCCTAACGTAAAAAGCCGAAGTCCCACGACTTCGGCTTTTTTATGCGCTTTTTTTAGGATTTTCCAAGCATCAGGCGCCTTGATTACGCGGCAACACCCCGGCCAATAACGGCCGACTTCCCTTGGTGATGCTCAATGCGGGCATTAGATTAGGGTCGTCGGATGGTCAATGGCGCAGCGGCTCGAAGCCTGCCATAGCTGGCCATTAAGGCATCGATAATAGAAAAGGGACAAGCATGGCGCTTACTGATCAGACCAGCCGTATACGTGACGGCGAAGAACTGCCCACCGAGGCCATCGACCAGTACCTGAAATCCCACATTCCGGGACTGGAAGGTATGCCGAGTATTTCTCAGTTTCCGGGGGGGGCGTCCAACCTGACCTATCTGCTGGAATACCCGAAGCAGGAATTCGTGCTCCGCCGTCCTCCCTTTGGTCATAAGGCCAAGTCCGCACATGACATGGGACGCGAATACCGAATCCTCAACCAGCTCAACGCTGGCTTTCCGTACTGCCCGAAGGCCTACGCCTATTGCACCGACGAGACGCTTATCGGGGCCGAGTTTTACGTGATGGAGCGGGTCAAGGGCATCATTCTCCGTGAGGACATGCCCGCCGAACTTGGTTTCACGCCGGAGCAGACCACCGCGCTGTGCAAGAGCTTCATCGACAAGTTCGTCGACTTGCACAATGTTGACTACAACGCCTGTGGCCTAGGTGATCTGGGCAAGCCCGAAGGTTACGTCCAGCGGCAAATAAATGGCTGGATCGATCGGTACGAGCGAGCGATCACGGCTGACGCGCCTGGATGGGAGCCGGTTAAGGCTTGGCTGCGCGACAAGATGCCAGCCGATCACCACAAACCGGGCATCATCCACAACGACTACCGCTTCGATAATGTAATCCTTAATCCGGATAACCCCATGGAGATCATCGGCGTTCTGGATTGGGAGATGACTACGCTGGGTGATCCTCTGATGGATTTGGGCAATACGCTTGCCTATTGGATTGAAGCGACGGACCCGGCGCCGATGCAGCTGATTCGCAAACAGCCCAGCAACGCGCCCGGCATGCTGACTCGTCAGCAATTTGTCGACTACTACGCCGAGCGCGCGGGTATCCGCATCGACAACTTTGACTATTACTACACCTATGGGCTGTTCCGCCTGGCGGCGATTGTTCAACAAATCTACTACCGCTACTTCCACGGTCAGACCCAGGACAAGCGGTTCGCCAAGTTCGTACAAATGAACGCCCTGCTCGAGCAAGTGAGCCTGCAGGTTATTAACAACTCGAAGCTGTAACACAGCTCACCAAGAGGAACCGACTCCATGAGTAAGACCAACCTATTTGACCTGGACGGCAAGATTGCCTTCGTATCCGGCGCCAGCCGTGGCATTGGCGAAGCCATCGCCAAATTGCTGGCTCAGCAAGGCGCCCACGTTATTGTTTCAAGCCGCAAAATTGATGGCTGCCAGGCGGTTGCTGATGCGATCAACGCCGACGGTGGCAAGGCCACAGCCGTCGCGTGCCATATCGGTGAACTCGAACAGATCCAGGCCGTATTCG
Organism: Pseudomonas sp. 10B238; assembly: GCF_000970615.1. Taxonomy (NCBI): domain Bacteria; kingdom Pseudomonadati; phylum Pseudomonadota; class Gammaproteobacteria; order Pseudomonadales; family Pseudomonadaceae; genus Pseudomonas; species Pseudomonas sp. 10B238. The sequence continues at coordinate 188,829 of NZ_KQ033927.1, read as the reverse complement.
CTCAAATTCGCGAACAGTTCGGTCGGCTGGACATCTTGGTCAACAACGCGGCTACCAATCCGCAGTTCTGCCATATTCTGGATACCGACGTGTCAGCCTTTCAGAAAACGGTTGATGTGAATATCCGAGGCTATTTCTTCATGTCCGTTGAGGCCGGCAAATTGATGCGTGAGCATGGGGGCGGCAGCATTATCAACGTAGCCTCGATCAATGGCGTCACGCCGGGCAACTTCCAGGGTATTTACTCGGTCACCAAAGCAGCGGTGATCAACATGACCAAGGCTTTCGCCAAGGAGTGCGCCCCCCAAGGCATTCGCTGCAATGCGCTGCTTCCAGGCCTCACGGACACCAAGTTTGCCTCAGCCCTGGTCAAGAACGACTCGATCCGCGAAGAAGCGCTACGTCACATCCCACTACACCGTGTTGCGGATCCCAGCGAAATGGCGGGTGCTGTGCTCTATCTCGCCAGCGATGCATCGAGCTACACCACCGGTCTGTCGCTCAATGTAGACGGCGGCTACCTCGCCTGATCAAGCGACTTATACAAAAAAGGGAACCATTAGGTTCCCTTTTTTTGCGGAGCTTTCTGGCTACCAGCCCTTCATCGCCTGTTCTGCTGCGACGCTTGCCGGTTTCGCCAACAGCCCAGCAGGGGTCATCTCGACTGTATAAACGGCGTTGTCAGCGATCGGTAGATAGCTAACTCGGCGCAGTTGCGCATCGAGCATTAGCGGAGTGCACTCGCACCGATGCAACCACGCCCAGAAATCCACCCCCGCCCGGCTGTTTCCCAGCTGCACATAGGGACGACGCGCCTGATCCTGTTGCTCGACGGCCAGGTAGCGACCTGAAAGGCGCTCCAGCCGATAGCCAGGCTCCAACCCAATGAGCGCCGCCAGCCCCTTCCAATGAAGTGCTCGTAAGTCGAGCTGCCAGAGATCGCCTTCAAGCGTGACAAAGCGAGTGCTCTGCCCCTCTTGCACTTGTACCCGATAACGCTGATGACCATCGGCCTGAAAGGTCAGCGAAGCCAGCGGCGTGCCATCATTCAACGGCTGATAAGTCGTGACGTCCCAGGCGACTAGGCCAACTAGGCCAGCCAGCGAAAGTACCAGCATTCCGAGGGTGCCACGCAACCAGCCCAGCAGCCAGTGCCCACCCACAAGTAGCCGCACCGCGACCAAGCCACTGAGCAGTGCAAGTAACGCGACAACCACCGCAAGCCCTATATATTGCATTGCCCACAAATCCACCGAAATCCGACGGAGCATTATCGATACGGTCAATCAGAGCAGCCAGTACCAGAAAGGAACACTGGAGACGAGTCGACATTCTGTTGTTTGCCATTCGCTCAACCAACCCGTGCCGCAGCATTAGGAGCCGCTTGTCGTTGGCTTTGCAAAAGCGCAACCGGCATGATGCGCCATCTCCGTTACCGATTTTGCTATGAGTGTTTCACATGCTGACCTTTGAGCTTGCGACCGACCCACTGGTATTGGTCGCCCTCATGGCCGTCGCCTTTCTTGCCGGCTTTATTGATGCCATAGCCGGCGGAGGTGGCCTATTGACGCTTCCCGCTCTGCTGACCGCCGGCTTACCGCCGCATCTGGTTCTAGGCACCAACAAACTGTGCGCAACCTTTGGCTCAGCTACGGCAAGCTTCACTTTTTATCGCAGAAAACTATTTCATCCACAGCAATGGCGATCCGCGCTCTTAGCCACTGCTATAGGGGCAGCGCTGGGCGCGGGTTTGGCACATATGATCCCGGCACGCTGGCTCAATCAGGCCCTACCTTTGGTGGTATTTGCCTGCGGGCTGTATCTGCTTTTCGGGCGGGTGCCAACCACACCTCGAACGGGCGATGAGCCAATAGCCCAACATAGACAATGGCCGCAAGGCCTTACCCTGGGCTTTTATGACGGCCTAGCGGGGCCCGGCACGGGAGCGTTCTGGACCGTCAGCAACATGTTGCTCTACCCGCTCGACTTGCTAAAAGCCAGCGGCGTGGCTCGCAGCATGAACTTCGTCAGCAACGGTGTTGCACTTGCCGTATTCATTGCTGGCGGGCAGGTTGCCTGGGGGCTAGGCATCGGCATGGGGCTTGCCTTGATGGTCGGCGCATACCTTGGCGCGCGCACGGCAATCCAGGGCGGATCGAAATTTATCCGACCGATCTTTATATCGGTGGTGCTGGTACTGAGTCTGCGGCTAGCCTGGCAGCACTGGTTCGGTGCGGCCTAAGCGCCGAGCCAAATACAGATCAATCAAGTAACGGGCGATGGATTTGTGAGCAGGCAGCGCAGGCAGATCGTGGATAGAAAACCAGCTTGCATCCTCAATCTCTTCAGGCTGCATCACGATCTCTCCCGATGCATACTCGGCGTGAAAGCCAAGCATCAAAGAGTGTGGAAACGGCCATCCCTGACTGCAGATGTACTGGGGCTCATGGATAGACACCCCAACCTCCTCGTGGACTTCCCGCCTGACGCACTGTTCGACTGACTCGCCGGGCTCAACGAACCCTGCAAGCGTGCTGTATACCCCAGGGGCAAAGCGCGGTGAACGAGCCAGTAGCAGCTCGTCGCCTCGCGTTACCAAAACAATCATGCTCGGCGAGATGCGAGGGTAGTGGTGAATGCCACAACTCTCGCACTGCATCGCACGCTCCGTAGCATGCTGGCGCATCGGGTTGCCGCAGCTGCCGCAGAAGCGATGATGGCTCGCCCAGGTGCCAATCTGCGCAGCGAAGCCGAGCATACGAAACCTTTCGGTATCGTCATCATGCATCATGAATTGACGCAGCCCCTGCCAGCCAGCGCCGGGCACTTCGACCGGGTGCGCCAACTCCATTAGAAACACTTGGTCGCCATCGAAATAACCCAAGCCTTGCTCGCTGAGCAACGGTAGGTCGAGGCGTTTCAACCAATCTCTGGGAAACAGCACGCCATTTGCATCACAAAGAAACCCCTGCTGGCAATGCACGACGGCCCATCCACCGCCCATAGCCGGATCAAGCAATGCTGGCTGCCACCGTAAACTCATCAGGCAGCCACCGGCAGACCCAGTGCCCGCACACTTTCGGTCGCGAGATCCAACACGCTGACTCGTGATTCGTCGCGCCGTAGTATCGCTCCGCCGTCGAGGTAATATTCGAGGCTGGTCAATGCGTCGGCCAGAGTCTCAAGCATTTGCTCTGGTGGCATTTGCACACCCTCGAGCATCTGCTTCTGAATAAAGTCGGCACAGGCACCGATCAACTCAGCGGCGCGATCCTGTTCTAGAAAACGCAGCCCACCACGAACAGCCATCAAACTGAAAGGGACATTGGCCAAGTGTAACTTTTCCCCGTTTGATTCCAGATAGGCTGTGATGGCGCGCTTGGCCAAGGCCAAACCTGCGGTCGCCTCGCCGATCACCACGATGCAAGCTTCAGTGAGCTGATGGTTGGCGAATGCCTCAGCCTCTTGGCCTGGCTGTGCAATCTGTGGACGCGCATCAAAGCGCTCGCCGCGCTCCAGGCTGGCCACCATGCTCTCGACATAGAGCACCGCATCGGCCAATTTCAACAGCGCCTGGGGCTCGGGCAGTTGTTCGACGCTCCAGCCGGACACCACCGAGAGCTGGGCATGCAAGGTACTCGATGCCGAAGACAAGCCCACCATCCCCAACGTCTTCGCCAGTTTGCCTAGCAGACTATGCAGGTTTGGATACGACTCAGCCGGTGCGGTCTGGCGCTCGATGAGATCCAGCAAGTCTTTGAGACTCGCCAGCTCTTCACGGATCGCCGACGACAGGGAGCGCATCACAGCCTGCCCGGGGCCCGCCAACCGCTGGGATTCATCCTCAAGAAGATGGTCGGTGAAGGGTAACGAACCAAGCGAAAATGTCTCCCGCACCTGACTTGCTAACGGCCCATTGCTTTCGGCTAATGCAACGAGATACAGCAGCTCCTTGAGCAGAACCCGCGGTGGTTCATAGGCATCATGACCGCTGAGCTGCCGAAGTTCTCGGTCAAGCCTGGAAAACAATTGCTTGCGTGATTGGCGCGGCAACAGTTGGCCATCCAGCTGGGCCTCCAAAGCTGCGCTCCCCAGCCAACACAGGCGACCACCCGCCGAGTTTGCGAACAGCAGATCCAACCGGCCCAGCGCACGCGCCATAAGCTTAAGGCTGGCCGAGGCATTGTCTTCACGAATGAAGCCGAGCAAGCCCACCTGGTACATTTGACGCAACCGGCGCGCCTCGGCCGCACGCGCAGCGGGCTCGCGCACCGCAGCCTCGATTGGCGGACGCGCATGATCGAGGCGGACGCTGAAGAAGAAACTTTCGGGTAACGGCGACTGGCCACTAACCAACCGCAAAGCATTGATCGGCGGCAGCAGTAGTTCGGGCGTTTCCTGCCGGCTGGCGTCGACGCTTTCGAGATAACGTCCAAGCACATACAGCGCGTTACTCAGCGCTGCCAACTGACTGTCTCGATCTTCCCCCGCCCCTACGGGGATGTCTGTCGCCAGCTGGAGTATTTCCTGCGCGAGCAGTTCGGCGCCGGTCAACTCGATGAGCCGCAGCGTGCCGCGAACCTGCTTGAGATTCTCGACAGCCTGCTGCAACAGACCGCTATTGTTTCTGTCGATGATGAAATGCTCGAGGCTCTGCTCGGCTTCTTCCATGGTAGCGAACAACTCATCGCGAACCAGGCTGAGTGAAGTAGCTCCGGTAACCATGCCTAGCGCGCCTCCCGCGCAACGTTTGAATGATGCATCAGTCAGCGAAATCCGGCTTCTGCTTGCTCATATGGGCCGCCATGGCCACCTTCAGGTCAGCCGACTGAAGCATCGCTGCGTTCCAGGTGGCGATGTACTCGAGCCCGTCATCGACACGGTGGTCGCGCATATAGCGAATCATCTCCTTGGTCGCGCGAATGGCGACTGGTGACTTCGCGGCGATATCGGCCGCCAGAGCGAAAACCCCACCCATAAGGGATGGTTGGTCGGTGTAAGTTTGATTGACCAGGCCGATGGCCTTCGCTTCCTGCCCGTCAACGTTACGCCCGGTGTATGCGAGCTCGCGCATCATGCCGTCGCCGATGATTCGCGGTAGTCGCTGCAGCGTACCGACATCCGCCGCCATCCCCATATCGATTTCCTTGATCGAAAACTGCGCATCAAGCGTGCTGTAACGCATATCGCAGGCAGCGATCAGATCGATCGCACCGCCGATGCAGTAGCCTTGGATGGCCGCTATGACCGGCTTGCGGCAATTATCCACCGCGTTGAACGAGCTCTGAAGCTTGAGAATCTGGCGACGCAGGCGTTCGGCGTTGCGGCCCACATCGCTACCCATCTGGGTCGCGGCTTGCGCCAATAGTTGAAGATCAATACCCGCTGAAAAATGCTTTCCCTCGCCCGAGAGCACCACGACCCGAATGTCGTCCGTATCATCGATCCATTGGAAGATATCGACAATTTCGCTCCAGAATGCAGCATTCATGGCGTTGACCTTGTCAGGTCGGTTAATCGCTACATGGGCGATCTTGTTCTTCAACTCCACACGGAAGGCTTGGTAGTCGGTCACGCTATCATCCTCGACAGCCGAGGCACTCAGTGCCTGAACGGGTTCGACAGCCCCACACAGGGAGGACTGCTCTCAGCCGAGCAACTATAACAACAGCCGAGTGAAAGTCGATGCGGGACGATGTGAAGCAGCCCACGCCCTCGCACATGATCTTCTTTGACAAGCTGCGATAGCGGCTGGATGGGCCGAGTCATGCGCTACTCCTCAAGGATGCAGTCGACTGTATAACCTATCCCGTCAGGATGCTCCTCGTGCTGCAGTCCATGTACATCAGCATCGAATCCAGGAAATTGCGCGGCGAACCGCTGAGCGAAGGCTAGATAGTCGAGAATCGAGCGCGTTTCGGAGGTGAAGCGCTCACCCGGCATGATCAGCGGAATCCCTGGCGGGTACGGCACCAGCATGACTGCGGCGATGCGCCCTTCCAAGGCCTCGACGGAGACCGCCTCAACCTCGCCGCGTACCAGCTTGTCGTAAGCCTCGGCCGGCTTCATTGCCAACGCAGGCAGCGCGGTATACATCCGCCTCATGGCTCTTGCGGTGGCGTTCTTGCGGTAACAATCATGGAGCGAGTCGCATAGATCCCTCAGCCCCATCCCCAAGTATTGGCTGCCGCCTGCCTGCACCACAGTCGGCAACGCATCGCATAACGGTACGTTGTCGTCGTAGTGTCGTTTGAATTCCAGTAACTCGGTCAGCAACGTGCTCCATTTACCCTTGGTGATACCCATGGAAAACAGCACCAGGATCGAATAGAGACCGGTTTTCTCGACGACCAGCCCCCGTTCCCAGAGAAACTTGCTGACCACTGCCGCTGGAATGCCCCGCTCGCTCAACTTGCCACCGGCGGTCAGACCGGGCGTTACCAGCGTGACCTTGATCGGATCGAGCAGCACGTAATCATGGGCGACGTCCCCGAAACCGTGCCAATCCGCTTCCGGCTGCAGCAGCCAGTCGCTGGTGACCAGTTCGTCCGCCCCATCTGCCGAAGCAGGCTGCCAGATGCTGAACCACCAGTCATCTGGCGCCAGATGCTGCCGGAGGTTAGCCAATGCGCGGCGAAAGCTCAGCGCCTCATCGAAGGTCTCCTGAATTAGTGAGCGACCGGCGGGACCCTCCATCATCGCCGAGGCGACATCGAGCGAGGCAAGGATGCCGTACTGCGGGGAAGTGGAGATATGCATCATGAAGGCTTCGTTGAAGCGATCACGATCTAGCTGTCGCTGCTCACTGTCGAGGACATGAATCATGGATGCCTGACTGAAAGCCGCGAGCACCTTGTGCGTCGAATGGGTGGTGAATACCAGCGGCCCCTGCTCGCGAGTGTCCATCCCGTAGCGCCCGTCGTAGAACTCGTGAAACGCGGCGTAGGCGTACCAGGCCTCGTCAAAATGCAAGACATCTACGCTATTGCTGAGGGTCCGCTTGATCAGGTTAGCGTTGTAGCAAAGGCCGTCGTAGGTGGAGTTGGTCACGACCGCCAACTTCACTCTTGGCGAGCGCCCACGGGTGAGTGGGTTGGCATCGATCTTGGCCTGAATCGATTCCGGCGAAAACTCCTCGAGCGGAATCGGACCAATGATTCCGAGTTCGTTGCGTGAGGGCGTTAGATAAAGAGGAATTGCGCCGGTCATGATGATCGAATGCAGTATCGACTTGTGGCAGTTACGATCCACCAGCACCAGGTCGTCCCGGGCCACCATCGAGTGCCAAACGATCTTGTTTGCTGTAGAGGTTCCGTTGATTACGAAAAACGTGTGGTCTGCACCGAAGTTTCGGGCCGCCCGGGCCTCGGCCGCTGCCAACGGACCAGTGTGATCGAGCAGCGAGCCAAGCTCAGGCACCGACACCGACAGGTCGGAGCGCAGCGTGTTTTCGCCAAAGAACTGATGAAATGCCTGCCCGACCGGGCTCTTGCGAAAAGCGACACCACCGCCATGGCCAGGCGTGTGCCACGAGTAGTTCGAGTCCCCCGTATGCTGCACCAGTGCGCGGAAAAACGGCGGCAACAACCCATCCAAGTAGCTCCGCGCGGCGCGAGCGACTTGCCGGGCGAGGAACGGGACGGTGTCCTCGAATAGATAGAGCAACCCGCGCAGCTCGTTCAAGTCCGCCATCGCCTCAGCTGGCGCATTCTCGATGGTGATCTGCTCACCAAGCGCAAAGATTGGCAGCTGGGGCGCACGCCGGCGTGCGACTCGTATCAGCCCCACGACATCCTGTAATAACCGTTGGTTTTCGCCAGCGCCTTCTGCAGCAACCAGGATGCAGGCCAGCCCGTGATGGGTTGACGCGACAATTCGACCCTCTGCAGCACTTCCCGTCGGGAGAATATGAAAGCCGTCCCGCTCAAGCTCGGCTGCTATTTCTCGTACTCGCTCGCCGGCGACCGTATCGGCCTTGATGTCACGGTGAACAATGAGGATGGGGAATTTGAGGTCTTTGTACATGAGGGCGTCCTGGAGGGAGTCCTCTCCAGCGTAGAGGCTCTACCCGCAAGCACCAAGCTAGAATTTATTGCGCCGCGCGCCAAAGCGTCCGTGAGCGCGTCGACGCCTCAGACCGGCAATGCTTCCGCCTCGTTGTGGACGGGTTGCTCCAACTGAACCCAGAGTGGCGCGGCACCCGCTGCCTTCTCGATCGCCTGCATGCGTGCCGCATGCGCAGCGACTTCTTCCGCATTGGCGCGGATCACCAAGGTACCGGGGCGGTCAGCTGGCAACCGGCGGATAGGCGTAGGCTGCTGACGGCCGCCACTTTCGGAGCCGGCACCGTCACCCGCCAGGGACAGGTTGGTTTGCCCACCCGTCATTGTCAGGTAAACGTCGGCGAGGATCTCCGCATCGAGCAGCGCGCCGTGAAGATCGCGACCCGAGTTATCGACCCCATAGCGTTTACACAACGCATCAAGGCTGTTGCGCTGTCCAGGATGCCGTTCACGGGCCATCAGCAGGGTATCGAGGATGCTGCAGTGATCGCTTAGCTCGGTACGATCCTGCTGACCAAGCAGGGCAAACTCGTTATTGATGAATCCAACGTCGAACGCTGCGTTATGGATGATTAGCTGGGCGCCCTTTATGAATTCGAAGAACTCATCGGCAACCTCCCTGAACCGAGGCTTATCGGTCAGAAACTCATTAGTTATCCCGTGAACAGCGATGGCGCCCTCGTCCACCTCACGATCCGGCTGCAGATAGACGTGATAATGCCGGCCGGTAAGGCGCCGGCCGATGACCTCAACACAGCCTATCTCGATGATCCGGTGACCATCGGTTACTGGCATACCAGTGGTTTCGGTATCGAGTACTACGCTACGCATATTTCACATTACTCAGGCAGGTTGTCGTTTGGCTTGTACTACGCCGCGATTGGCCAGGAGATCGGCGTGCTCGTTCCCCGGGTGCCCCGTATGTCCACGGACCCACTGCCAACTCACCTGATGGCGATTGACCTGCTCATCCAACAGCCGCCAAAGATCAGCATTTTTGACAGGTTGTTTGGCGGCGGTCTTCCAGCCGCGCTTCTTCCAGTTGGGCATCCAGTCATTGATGCCCTGCATAACGTACTGGGAGTCGGTTACCAACTTTACCTGGCAAGGCCGCTTCAGCTCTTCCAGTGCACGGATGGCAGCCGTCAACTCCATGCGGTTGTTGGTGGTTTCCGCCTCGCCACCCCAGAGCTCACGCTCCACGCCCTTATAGAGCAGCAGCGCACCCCAGCCACCAGGGCCAGGATTGCCCTTGCAGGCACCGTCCGTATAGATCTCGACCGTTTCGTCACTCATGAGAAATTCTTTGCCTATTACTGTTCGGCATCCCGGCGACTGACTTTCGCTACGGGCATCGGTAGCAGCTGCCCCATGCGCTCACGACGGCTTTGCCGCACTGGTCGCAGGCCTACCATAAGCTTTCGTGCCACTAGCAGGTAGAAACCGCCCGTAGGCAACTGCGACCTTTGTGCTGCGGTCTCCAGGCCGGATAACCGCGCCCGCCATTGGCTCGACGAAAGCGGCGGACAATAGCATCCGAACTGCCGTTTCTCCAGCGAGAATCCAAGCAGGTTCAACCAGTCACCTACTCGCGTCGGACGGATGCAACGAGCGTGGCGAAACGCCTTGCGTGACAGCAAGCGTGTCGCACCCCAGGCACTCCAAGGATTGATCCCAACGATCAGCAAATGCCCTCCCGGCCGGACGCTGCGGGCGGCTTCACGCAGCAGGGCATGCGGCGACAAGCTGAAATCCAGACCATGCTGAAGCACAACAACGTCAGCAGCATGTTCGCCGATCGGCCAGGATTGCTCCTCGCAGATGATTTCAACACCTGCAAGTGGCGGCCCTAGGCGAACGCTGCGTTTGATCTTCTGCGGCTCGATCGCCGTATTGGCAAATGGCCCGTAATGCACCAGGTAGCTGCCAAAACACCGCGACAGCTGCTGATTGATCACCAACTGCTCGTGTTCAAGCAGTTGTCGCCCTGACGGACCAGCGAACCAAGCGCTGGCATTGTCCATCAGCGACAGCCAGCGTTCGTCCGACTTTGCACAAGACTCACTCATGGCTAGCCTCCATTCGTCGGTTTGGCGGACCCGATCAATACGCCCTATCGGTTCAACTCTCCAGTTCGGCTGTTAGGATGCGCTTTTGCTAATGACTTGGCGACCCGTGCATATGTTGAAGATAGACGCTCTGCCCGCCTTCACCGACAACTACATCTGGTTGCTTCAGGATCCTCAAAGGCGTCTCTGCGCAGCGGTAGACCCGGGTGAGGCTAGCCCTGTTCAGCAATGGCTGGACGCTCGCCCCGGCTGGCAATTGACTGACATTCTGATCACTCATCATCACCACGACCATGTAGGCGGCGTCGAGCAGCTCAAGGCCCAATATGGCGCGACGGTCTATGGCCCAGCGAGCGAAAATATACCGGCCAGAGATCATGCGCTGGTCGACGGGCAGCGCATCCGCATTCTCGGCCAGGAATTAGAAGTTTTTGAGGTTCCGGGGCATACCAGCGGTCACATTGCCTATTTTCATGATGACGCCCAAGCGCCCTGGTTATTGAGCGGCGATACGCTGTTTGCCGCAGGTTGTGGCCGCCTGTTCGAGGGCACCGCCATCCAAATGTTCACATCACTGCAACGGCTTGCCGCACTGCCTGCAACTACCAAGATCTATTGCACCCATGAATACACGCTGAGCAATCTGCGGTTTGCTCAGGCAGTCGAACCGGAAAACCCTGATATCGCTGAACGCCTCGAACAGGTCGTCCGCCTGCGTGAGGCAAAGCGCATCACGCTGCCCTCCGACTTGGGTACCGAACAAACCACCAACCCCTTCCTGCGCTGCAGGGAGCCCGGAGTGGTAACCGCAGCAAGTCGGCATGCCGATCGGCCACTGGAGACAGCGGAAGCCGTGTTCACAGTACTTCGAGGGTGGAAAGACAGCTTTTAATGAAGATCGACCAGTCGCCAAAAACCGAGGCGTCGGGTTGACCCACCGGAGCGGCATTCCTACACTCCCTCGAATTTGCGCCTAGGGAGCCCATCAGCCAATGCCGTCTGACTCTACGAACAGCCCACAGCCGGACGCCTTGGCAGCCTCCGGCCGGGCCCTGGCGCTAGCAATCTGTCTCGCTATAACCGGCTGCCAGAGCACCTCCCCCCGAGCCCCGACGGACAGCGATGTCCGTACCAGGCCAGTGCCGATGGTGCAGGACACCCTGTGGCTCACGGAGAAAGCGCCCGCCGAGCCGACCCATGCGGACATATGGGATCGCATCAGGCATGGATTCAAGCTACAGGACCATCTGGAAAGCAATCCGCGCATCGAGCAACAGCGCCTCCTTTTTTCCAGCCGACCGAATTCCATCGAGATGGCAAGCGAGCGAGGCAGCCCTTACATCCATTACATCGTCGAACAGCTCGAAGAACGCGACATGCCCCTCGAGCTGGCACTGCTGCCCATTATCGAGAGCGCGTACAACCCGTTTGCTTATTCTCCAGCTCAGGCAGTCGGCCTTTGGCAGTTCATTCCTTCGACAGGCCGCCACTTTAATCTGCAACAGACCAGCTGGTATGACGGCAGACGCGACATCACCGCGTCCACCACCGCAGCGCTGCGCTATCTGACCTATCTGCATGGGCTGTTCAGCGACGACTGGTTGCTTGCGCTGGCTGCCTATAACGCCGGCGAGGGAACCGTCAGCCGCGCCATCGAGCGAAACCAGAAGCTCGGCCTGCCGACGGACTACTGGAATCTGCCCCTTCCTCGAGAAACGCGCGATTACGTACCAAAACTGCTGGCGCTTTCGCAGATGGTGCAAAGCCCTGATGCATATGGACTGAATCTGAACCCCATCGCTAACGAGCCCTATTTTGAAGTAGTCGCGTTAAAACAGCGCATGGAGCTCGCCAGGGTCGCCGACATGGTGGATCTGGACGAAGACGAGATCTACCAGCTGAACCCCGCGTTTACTCGGCGTATTACGCTGGACGGCCCGCAGCACCTGCTGGTCCCAAGCGACAAGGCCGAGATGTTTGCGGCCAACCTTGCGCTGATGAAACCGCAGGATATGGTTGACTGGCAGCAATACAAGGTACGTCCTGGTGACACGCTGGGCGCAATCGCCAACCGGCATCGCCTATCAGTCAACATCATTCGTGATATCAATCGCCTGCGCAGCGATCACCTGCAGATCGGGCAAGTGCTGAGCATTCCGCAATCAGCCGGCGCGGCACAGTCTCAGGAATTGCTCCACGCGGTTGCGAGAAGCCAGCCGGCACCGCGTAGCTACCGGGTGCGCCAAGGTGACAACCTCTGGGATATCGCCAAAGCACAGAAGGTTTCGGTCCGTGATCTGCAGCGCTGGAACAACCTGTCAGGCAGCAATCTCAAAGTTGGACAGGCACTCTTTCTCCAGGCTGCCGGCAATAACCAGCAGACCAAACCCGCGCCGACCTACTACAAGGTCAAGAAAGGTGATTCGCTTTATGTGATCGCCAAACGCTTCAATGTTCAAGTCAACAACTTGAAGACCTGGAACCCCAGAGACAGCGCGATGCTCAAACCGGGCCAGACCCTTACGCTGTACATTCCACGCTGAGCTTCGGCGCGCAAAGGTTTAGGCGGCCCTGCTCAATTGCGCTTGCTCAGTGCATCGAGACAGCGCCCGGCCAGCTGGGTAAATCGCTGAAAGGCGACAAACTGCTCGTGTTTCAGCGCTCTACCGGATACGCGATTGTCGGCATAGAGCACGCCGATCTCACGCGTGCCCGCCATTAATGGCGCAATAAAAAACATGCCTTTTCCCAACTGTTGGCGAAGCGGCAAGCTCACCAGCTCGTCGAGGTTATAGCTTGCCGGAATGCCCATCCACAGTGGCTGACGCTGGCGCAGTACATAACTGAAGATGTGCGACTGGCCTGACGGATCAACGGGCAACACGAATTGCTCAAGCCAGGACTGAGTTTGATCACCCACTGCACACTTAGCACGGAACGACCGCTGCTGATCGGCAAGAACGGTGAGCATAACGCGCTCCAGACCTGCGCCTTGGTGCAGCCCCTTGAGCAGCGTATCGAGTATCAAACCGACATCACCCCGATTGGTGGCCATCATGCCGAGGTCCTGCATGGCCTGCTGCATCAGTAGCAGGTCAGGCTGCAAGAGGCTCGCGGCGCGCTGTGCCTGCTGCAATTGAACCTGTTCCGGGTCAGTGGACGGTATCAGCTTGCCCAGTCGACTGGCACCAAAAGTAGTCGCTACGTTCACCGCCTCGTCCGCGCTAGCAAGGACTTGCTGCATCGCATCCGCTTCAGAGATGCCGCTGAAATCGGCCAACTCCTTGACCAACCCTTCCATTTCCGGGCAGCCCCACCCATTCAAGGCCGCTGCGCCAATGCGAACCCCCAGGCTTACGGAGTGCACTGCTGGATCCCGGAGATTGCCCGCCCCATGAGCGAAGCTGGCCAACTCACCGATACTCCAGCTTTTGATCAGACCGAGGTTAAGCTGGCGAAAATTGGTACCAAGCACCTGCTCGACAGCTTGATCGTGATCCGTGCCGGCCGCCAAGGCATCACCCAACTCATCGGCCTGCTGGCCACCGCAGCCCCAGAACGCGAGCTCACCCACTTCGTGCAGCAACGCGGCGATGAAAACCTCTTCCTCATGCTTGGTCAGAACGTAGCCGGCAATGTTGCGTGCCTGCACCGCCGCATGAAAGGACCGGGCGAGCAATTCCTGCAGCTGTTGTCGCGGCGTACGATCCAGTAAACCGTCGATCAGGCTGACCGAAAGACTGATCAACCGAACGTTATCGAAGCCGATCATGACGATGGCTCGAGAGATGGTCTTGATCGTTTCCTGGGACGGGTTGTAGTAACTGCTATTGCCAACCCGAAGCACCTTCGACGTCAGGGCTGCATCGCGCAGGAGCACGTCCGCCAGCTGCTGAACAGACGCATGCTCTTGCTCGGTAATCCGCTGAAGATCCTGCACGACCGCCGCCAACGCCGGCAGTTCGGATTGGTTCAGGCGGTCTATCCACGCCTGCAGACCGTAACTGGTTTCACTCAAAATTTGAGACCTCACCCAAGGATCGGGCGGCTGAAGGGAAAGGCAGTTTGCCCAGATGGCCGGCCTTTTTCCAGCGGATACAAGCTGTTACTGTAGCCGGCCGAAAAGACCGAAAGCGCCATGGATCGGATTCACCGTTTGATGCGACCCATCCTATTACTGTTGAGCTGTCTGGGACTGAGCTTTCCGTCGTTCGCCACCATCAGCGAAAGCCACGGTTATGCGCAGTTCGGCACCCTTAAATATGCGGAAGACTTTACTCACTTCGATTGGGTGAACCCCGATGCGCCTAAGGGTGGCAACGTGCGGCTGATGGCTTCCGGCACATTTGACACGCTGAATCCTTACACATTCAAGGGAACCAGCCCAACCGCAACACCTGGCTTCTTCCAGTATGGCGTCTCTGAACTGAACGAGCCGCTGATGGTTGGGACAGGCGTCTATGATCCATCAGGCGACGAACCCGCTTCCGCGTACGGCCTGATCGCCGAGACCATCGAGTACAGCGACAACCATAGTTGGGTGGTTTTCAACCTGCGTGACTCGGCGCGCTTTCACGACGGTCGCCCGATCACGGCTTACGACGTTGCATTTTCTTATCGGCTGTTGATCAAAGATGGTCACCCGCGCTACCGCACCGATCTGCAGGGCGTTGATCGCGTCGACATACTCAATCGCCATCGCATTCGTTTCGTGTTCGACAAACCGGGCCAGCCATTGCTGATTATGCGCCTCGGTGAATTGCCGGTGCTGCCGCAACACTATTGGAAGGACCGGGATTTCCGCGCAACCACATTCGAGCCACCATTGGGCAGTGGCCCTTACAGAATCAGCGATGTTCAGCCAGGACGACGCGTCACCTTCGAGAAAGTGAAGAACTGGTGGGGTAGCGATCTCCCCGCCAATCGCGGTAAGTACAACTTCAACCGGGTCGACGTGGAGTTCTATCGCGACACGACTGTCGCCTTCGAAGCCTTCAAGGTCGGCGAGTTCGACTACTACATCGAGCACCAAGCAAAAAACTGGGCCAATGGCTATCAATTCCCGGCGGTTCTGCGCGGTGACGTGATTCGTGCAGAGATTCCGCACGAAATCCCTACCCAGACCCAGGCAATGTTCATGAACGCGCGTCGTTCGACCTTTGCCGACATCAGGGTGCGGCAGGCTTTGGGCATGATGTTCGACTTCGAGTGGACTAACCGCGCCCTGTTCTATGGGGCCTACCAGCGCAGCGAAAGCTACTATCCGAACAGCGTGTTCTCCGCGACCGGCACACCAGAAGGTGGGGAATGGCTCCTGCTCTCGCCATTCAGGGAGCAACTTCCGGTGCAGCTCTTCACCGAGCCATTCAAATTACCGAAAACGGACGGGCGCGGAATTCCACGCGACACTTTGCGCAAGGCGGTGGCTTTGCTCGGGGATGCCGGCTGGAAGTTGACCCCCGACGGCCTTCGCGACAAGGCGGGGCGCCCATTCAGGTTCGAGATTCTGCTGGTCAATCCGGGGCTCGAGCGGATACTTCAGCCCTATGTGGAAAACCTGTCGCGGATTGGCATATCAGCCCGCCTGCGAACTGTCGATGGCGCGCAGTACAAGCAGCGGCTTGATCAGTACGACTACGACATGATCTTGACCACGCTGGGGCAGAGTCTCAGCCCTGGGCTGGAACAGTGGCTGTATTTCCATTCAAGCCAGGTGAACGTAAAAGGCGGTCGCAACTACGCCGGCGTCGCCAACCCCATCGTCGACACAATGATCGAGAAACTGCTTGCGGCGAAGACCCGGGACGAGCAGATAGCCGCCACACGCGCTATCGACCGCGTTCTGCTCTGGAATCACTACACCATCCCCAATTGGTACATCAGTTACCACCGTCTGGCATACCGTAATCGGTTTGCCCACGTCACCACACCGCCCTACACGCTGGGATTGCGCGCGTGGTGGTTGAAGGACCTGGAGGAGAAGGCTCAATGACAAGCAAGATACGACGGGTGTTTCTACAAGCGGGCACCTTCGCCCTACTCTCCCTCACGGGCCTGGCCGAAGCGGCACCGCAGCATGCGCTCACCTTGTATGGTGAGCAGCCCAAATATCCGTCTGACTTTTCTCATTTCGAGTATGTCAATCCGGACGCCCCCAAAGGCGGAACGCTGCGCCAGGCAGGTTTCGGCAGTTTTGATTCCCTCAACCCGTTCATCAACAAAGGCGTAGCTGCGGATGATATAGGCCTCGTCTATGACACGCTGACGACTAACAGCCTTGACGAGCCCTTCACGGTTTATGGCCTGCTCGCAGAAAAGATCGAGAAAGGGCCAAACAATGAGTGGGTGCGTTTCTACCTGCGGCCCGAGGCGAAGTTTCATGACGGCGAGCCGGTTGGAGCTGAGGACGTCGTGTTCACTTTCGAAACGCTGATCAGTAAGGGCGCGCCGCATTACCGTGGCTACTACGCTGACGTCGAAAAAGCCGTGATAGAAGGCCCGCGTCGCGTCCGGTTCGATTTCAAGCATGCAGGAAATCGAGAGCTGCCGCTGATCCTCGGCCAGCTGCCCGTCCTGCCGAAGCATTGGTGGGCAGACAAAGATTTCGCCTCTGGCAGCATGGAAGCCCCGTTGGGCAGCGGGCCCTATCGCATCGAGCGAGCAGAAGCGGGTCGCTCAGTCCGTTATGCCCGCGTCGAAGATTACTGGGGCAAAAACCTCGCGGTGAACCGAGGTTTCTATAACTTTAATCACGTCAACATCGATTACTACCGCGATAACACCGTAGCGCTCCAGGCTTTCAAGGCTGGTCACTTCGATTACTGGCTGGAGACGAGCGCAAAGAACTGGGCCACTGCCTATGATATCGAGGCCGTCAAAGACGGGCGGATCCTCAAGGAGGAGATCGCCAATCACAATCCCCAAGGCATGCAGGGATTCATATTCAACACCCGCAGAGACCGATTGCAGGATCCGAGGGTTCGAGAAGCCCTGGCGCTGCTCTTCGATTTCGAATGGACAAATCGCCAATTATTCAATGGTGCCTACACACGCACCACCAGCTATTTCGATAACTCCGAGCTGGCGTCCTCGGGCCTGCCCAGTGAGCAGGAGTTGAGCATCCTCGAACCACTACGCGGCAAAATTCCGGATCAGGTATTCGATAAACCTTTCGAACTGCCACAAACCAACGCCGATGGCATCATCCGAGCACAGCAGCGCCGGGCCTACGAGCTGCTTACGGCAGCCGGCTGGAAGATTGAAAACGACCAGATGGTGGACGCCAAGGGCAAGCCGGTCAAACTCGAGTTTCTGTTAGTGCAAGCAGACTTCGAGCGCGTGCTGCTGCCCTACAAGCGTAACCTCGCCAGTCTGGGCATCGACCTTGAACTCCGCCGCGTCGACGTATCGCAATACATCAACCGGCTGCGTTCTCGTGACTACGACATGATTGTCAGCGGCTTCGGCCAGTCGAGCTCGCCAGGCAATGAGCAACGTGAATACTGGCATTCGGCGAGTGCCGATAATCCAGGAAGCCGCAATTACATCGGGCTGAAAGACCCCGCCATCGATGTGCTAGTCGAAAAGCTGATTGCCGCTGACTCGCGGGACGAGTTGATTACACGTACTCGTGCGCTGGACCGTGTATTGCTCGCAGGTCACTACGTAATTCCGAACTGGCACATCAAAACCTGGCGTGTCGCGTACTGGAACCATCTCGCACACCCAGAAATAACGCCACGTTACGATGTCGCCCTGATGACCTGGTGGAACAAGCCAGACGTAGACAAGCCCGAGCCGGAACCGCTTGAAGACAAGCCAGCGACCGAAACCGATACCAGCGTCACCCGTACGACGGAACAATAGGCATGCTTGCGTACATTTTCCGGCGCCTACTGCTGATCATCCCAACTCTGTTCGGCATCTTGCTGATCAATTTCATCATCATTCAGGCAGCACCCGGCGGCCCCGTCGAACAGGCGATTGCCAAGCTGGAGGGCTTCGAAGGCGCAACCAGCCGGATCGCTGGCGGAGGATCCGAAGTCGCGACTGGGAGCAACAGCTATCGAGGCGGGCAAGGCCTGGACCCTGACCTGATAGCCGAAATCGAACGCCTGTACGGCTTCGACAAGCCGGCACCAGAACGTTTCTGGATCATGCTCAGCAACTACCTGCGGCTGGATTTCGGTGAAAGCTTTTTCCGCGATGCCAGCGTGACCGATCTGATTATCGAAAAAATGCCGGTGTCGATCTCGCTAGGGCTATGGAGCACGCTCATCATGTACTTGGCATCGATCCCACTAGGGATCGCCAAGGCAACTCGACATGGCAGTGCATTCGACGTCTGGACCAGTTCGGCCATCATCATTGGCTACGCAATACCCGCGTTCCTGTTCGCCATCCTGCTGATCGTGCTGTTCGCCGGAGGCAGTTATTGGAACTGGTTCCCACTGAGGGGGCTGACCTCCGGAAACTTCGAAGAGCTTTCGCTCACCGGCAAGATCATCGACTACTTCTGGCATCTTGCGCTTCCCGTTACGGCGTTGGTGATCGGAAATTTCGCGACGCTCACCTTGCTGACCAAAAACAGCTTCCTCGATGAAATAAACAAGCAGTACGTCATCACAGCACGCGCCAAAGGCTTGAGCAAAAATCGCGTGCTGTATGGCCACGTGTTCCGTAACGCAATGCTGATCATTATTGCTGGCTTCCCCTCAGCATTTATCGGCATGTTTTTCACCGGCTCACTGCTGATCGAGGTCATTTTCTCGCTAGACGGCCTTGGCCTGCTTAGTTTCGAGGCAGCCATCAATCGTGATTATCCCGTCGTGTTCGGCACGCTGTTCCTCTTCACCTTGCTCGGTCTGGTGGTCAAGCTCATCGGCGACCTGACCTACACGCTCGTCGATCCCCGAATCGACTTCGAAAGCAGGGAGGCTTGAGATGAAGCTGTCGCCGCTGAACCAGCGCCGGTTCGCCCTGTTCAAGGCCCACAAGCGCGGCTGGTGGTCACTGTGGATCTTTCTGACCCTGTTCGTACTCAGCCTAGGCGCCGAGCTGATTGCCAACGACAAGCCGATCGTGGTTCGTTTCGATGGCGACTGGTATGTACCCGTGTTCAAGCGCTATCCAGAGACCGTCTTCGGGGGCGAGTTTCCACTGCAGGCCAACTACAAAGGACCTTACATTCAGGAACTGATCGAGAAGAAAGGTGGCTGGATGGTCTGGCCGCCGATTCCCTTTCATCATTCCAGTATCAACTACGATCTGCAGGTACCCGCTCCCGCCCCGCCATCCTGGGAGAACTGGCTAGGCACCGATGACCAGGGGCGCGACGTGCTCGCAAGAGTCATCTACGGCTTTCGGATCTCGGTTTTGTTTGCGCTGACCCTGACACTTATCAGCTCGGTGATCGGCGTAATTGCCGGCGCGCTGCAGGGTTTCTACGGCGGCTGGGTCGACCTCGTTGGTCAGCGAGTCCTAGAAATATGGTCCGGCCTGCCGGTGCTCTATCTGCTGATCATCCTTGCAAGCTTTGTGCAGCCGAACTTCTGGTGGCTGCTCGGCATCATGCTGTTGTTCTCCTGGATGAGCCTGGTCGATGTAGTTCGGGCTGAGTTCCTACGCGGCCGTAATCTCGAATACGTACGGGCAGCACGCGCCCTGGGCATGCGCAACGGCGCAATCATGTTCCGCCACATTCTGCCCAACGCGATGGTGTCGACCATGACCTTCATGCCATTCATCCTTACAGGAGCGATCGGCACCCTGACCGCCTTGGATTTCCTTGGCTTCGGCTTGCCGCCTGGCGCGCCTTCGCTGGGTGAGCTAGTCGCACAAGGCAAGGCGAATCTGCAGGCGCCGTGGCTGGGCATTAGCGCATTCATGGTGCTAGCCGTCATGCTGACCCTCCTGGTGTTTATCGGAGAGGCTGCTCGCGATGCTTTCGACCCAAGGAAATAGCATGACCGAGAACCTTATCGAGGTCCGCGATCTGGCCGTCGAGTTCGTCACGAATGGTCAGGCCCAGCGCGTGGTGACGGGTGTGAGCTTCGATATCCGCAAAGGCGAGACGCTGGCGCTGGTTGGCGAAAGCGGATCCGGCAAATCCGTCACGGCGCACTCGATCCTGCGGCTGCTGCCCTACCCACTCGCACAGCATCCGGTAGGTGAAATTCGCTATGGTGGTGAGGACTTGCTCAAAGCGAGCGAAAAACGCATGCGCGGTATACGCGGCGACCGCATCGCGATGGTGTTCCAGGAGCCGATGACCTCGCTGAACCCGCTGCACACCATTGGCAAGCAGATCAATGAGGTGCTGCAGATTCACAAGGGGCTCAACGGCAAGGCAGCTACAGCCCGTACCCTTGAGCTGCTTGAGCTGGTTGGAATACCCGAGCCTACCAAGCGAATCCGAGCCTACCCTCACGAACTTTCGGGCGGCCAGCGCCAGCGCGTCGTAATCGCCATGGCTCTGGCAAACGAACCCGAGTTACTGATCGCCGACGAACCCACCACTGCACTGGACGTCACAGTGCAACTGAAAATACTCGAGCTGCTCAAGGAGCTGCAGGCCCGACTAGGCATGGCTCTGCTGCTGATCAGTCACGACCTGAATCTGGTTCGCCGAATCGCTCACCATGTATGTGTCATGAAGAGCGGTTGTGTCGTCGAACAGGCACCTTGCGAGGAATTGTTCCGATCACCGCAGCATCCCTATACACGGGAACTGCTCGGGGCAGAGCCTAGCGGCGGACCGGTGCCGGTTGAGCCCTCGTCGCCAACACTGCTGGAAGTGAATGATCTGCGTGTCTGGTTCCCAATCAAAAAGGGGCTTTTCAGGCACACCGTCGACCATATCAAGGCAGTAGATGGCGTCACGTTCAACCTGCCGAAAGGTCAGACGCTGGGCATTGTCGGCGAAAGCGGCTCGGGGAAATCCACGCTGGGTTTGGCTATTCTGCGTCTGCTTTCGAGCAGCGGCGAAATCCGCTTCCAGGGCCATGCGCTTGAGGCGATGTCACAACGGGCGGTACGTCCATTGCGCCGGCAAATGCAGGTCGTGTTTCAGGATCCTTTCGGCAGTCTGAGCCCTCGCATGTCGGTGGGGCAGATCGTCGGAGAGGGGCTCAGTATCCATGGCTTGGGTTCGGCCGAGGAGCAAGCGCAAGCAATCATCGATGCACTGGTCGAGGTTGGACTCGACCCAGAAAGTCGGCACCGTTACCCCCATGAGTTTTCGGGAGGCCAACGGCAGCGAATCGCCATTGCCAGGGCCTTGGTCCTCAAGCCTGATCTGATCCTGCTTGATGAACCAACCTCGGCATTGGATCGAACCGTACAGCGGCAAGTAGTCGAGCTACTGCGCTCACTTCAGGCCAAGTACAACCTGACCTACCTGTTCATAAGCCACGACTTGGCAGTGGTTCGGGCGCTGAGCCATCAGATGATGGTGGTCAAGCAAGGTAAGGTCGTTGAGCAGGGAATGGCAGAAGCAATCTTCGCCGCTCCCCAACATCCATATACACAACAGTTACTGGAATCAGCGTTCATGGTCCCAGCTACTGATGAACAACCAGAAGAGGGACAAGCACATGGGTTTTCTAACCGGTAAGCGCGTATTGATCGTCGGCGTCGCCAGCAAGCTGTCGATTGCCTCCGGAATCGCCGCGGCCATGCATCGTGAGGGCGCCGAGCTGGCTTTCACCTATCAAAATGAAAAGCTCAAGGGCCGCGTCGAGGAGTTCGCTGCTGGCTGGGGCTCGGGGCCGGAGTTGTGCTTTCCTTGTGATGTCGCCAGCGACGACGAGATCGTCAAGGTATTCGAAGAGCTCGGCAAAAAGTGGGACGGTCTGGACGGTATCGTTCACTCAGTCGGCTTTGCTCCGGGCGATCAGCTCGACGGCGACTTCACCGAGGTCACTACACGTGACGGCTTCCGCATCGCCCATGACATCAGCGCCTACAGTCTCGTCGCGCTGGCCAAGGCTGGACGTCCGATGATGAAGGGGCGCAATGGCAGCATCCTCACGCTCTCCTACCTCGGTGCTGAACGCACCATGCCCAACTACAACGTAATGGGCATGGCCAAGGCCAGTCTCGAGGCAGGTGTTCGCTACCTCGCCGGCAGCCTGGGCCCAGAGGGCACTCGCGTCAACGCTGTGTCCGCTGGCCCAATCCGTACGCTGGCAGCCTCTGGGATCAAGAGCTTCCGCAAGATGCTGGCGGCCAACGAAAAGCAGACGCCGCTACGCCGCAATGTCACCATTGACGAGGTCGGCAATGCGGGTGCCTTCCTCTGTTCAGATCTGGCTTCCGGTATTAGTGGCGAAATTCTCTATGTCGACGGTGGTTTCAACACCACTGCGATGGGCGCAATGGAAGACTGATCCACCCGGCGCTATAAAAAACCCGCATATGGATGCGGGTTTTTTTGCGCTAGGACTTGCTCAGAAGGTCTCGATCTCAGCGTCCGCATGGAGCATCTGACGGTAGGCAGCGAAATCTTGCTGGCCACTCCGCGACGCCAGGAAACGACGATAGTTCTGCTTGTCTTCCTGCGAGAGCTCCGCTTTGGGCTCGCTTACACCGCTCAGACGAACCACGACGAGATCTCCGTCGGGCATGCGAACACTGCTGTAGCTCGGCTTGTCGCCTTCCACCGGTTTCGGCATCCGAAACACTTGTTGGAGTACTGCCGGCTCAACCCCTTCCTGGTTGCGCGAGGCGGCTTCGACAGGCTGCCACTGCTGCTGAACCTGTCCGCCACCACGTAGGGTAGCGATCAGCTGCTCACCGGTTTCAATTGCTTGTTCTGCCGCCTTACTGCGCTTGAGTTGAGCGATGATGTCGTCCTTCACCGTATCGAAAGGCAACACTTCGGGTTTCAGGTGCTCCTTCACTCGCACAGCAACGACGGTGTCCGGATCCAGTTCGATCACACCGCTATTAGCACCGTCGATCAGAACCTCATCACTGAACGCTGCCTGGATGACCTGCCGATTTGATGCGACGTCAGCCCCACCTTCACGGCCGAACGCCTCAGTCGTTTGTACCGAAAGACCCAATTCCTGTGCCGGCTGGACAAGATCGGCAGATTCGAATGCCGTATCCTCCAGCTGCTTGCTGGCCTCAACGAAGCGCTGCTCAACCTGTTGAGCTTTGAGTTCTCGCACCAGTTCAGGTTTTAGGCTTTCCAGTGTTGGGATCTCTGGCGACTGAACATCCAGAAGCTTGATCAAGTGCCAGCCGAAATCGGAGCGAACCGGCGCAGAGACCTGACCCTCCTCCAAAGCGTAGAGCGCCTCCTCGAAAGCAGGGTCGTAAACGCCTGGACCAGCAAAGCCGAGGTCGCCCCCTTCGCTCGCAGATCCCGGATCTTCGGAAACCTCCTTAGCCAACGCTGAGAAGTCCTCGCCTGAGGCCAAACGCTTAGCGACCTCTTCGATCTTCTCCCTGGCGCTTGCATCGCCAGCCTCATCGGTCTCGATCAAAATATGCGCCGCACGGCGTTGTTCTGCCAGGTTAGCGATACGCTGCTGATACAGATCCTGCACCTCCTCCTCCGACACCTCGACCTGGTCAAAGAAGGACTCCTTATTCAGCTCGACATACTCGACGATGACCTGCTCGGGCGAGCGAAAGCGGTCGGTATTTTGTTCGTAATACTCGCGCGCCTCGTCACTGCCCACTTCAACGGCATCGGTATCAGCCGGCACGGTGATGGTTGCGAAATCACGTGTCTGCTGCTCAAGCCGAGCGAAGGCTTCGATCTGGTCATCTGTGACGAAACCGGAACCGGAAATGCCGGCGCGAAGTTGGCCAATCAACATTTCCTGTTTCAACAGCTCGCGGAACTGCAGCCGGGTATAACCCATTTGCTGAATTACCTGATCGAAACGCGCAGCATTAAATGCGCCGTCCACGGCAAACTCAGGAGTTTGCAGGATCAGCTGATCAAGCGCCGTTTCGGAGAAGGCGAAATCCGCATCGCGGGCACCTTGCAGCAAAAGCGCACGGTCAATGAGCGCGCGTAGTGATGACTCGCGTACCAGCTTGTCGTCCAGCATCGACGGGTCGAAGTTGCCTCCTAGCTGCTGAGCCAGTTGGCGACGCTGCATGTTCATGGCCTGGTTGAGCTCGTCCAGTGAGATCTCCTCACCGTTGACCTCAGCGGCATTTCGGCTATTGCTGGCGGCATTGAAAATGGCGTCAAAGCCGGTCAAAGCCAGCAGCATCACGATGATGCCTATGATGGTTTTGGCAATCCAGCCTTGTGAATTGTCCCTGATATTCTGAAGCATGCGTCCCCCAGGAGTCAGCTGCGCAGTCGTCGCTGCAGCGCGGGAATCCGGATAAAAAGAAAGGCGCATCCAGGGATGCGCCTTCTCGGAGCTTTTGGAGCAGCTGGGCTTAATCCCCAAGCCCGAACGCAACAAGCAGTGCCTGTTCGAATAACCGCCCCAAGCCAGGGCCAGCGCTAACTGGCAACTGGCCGGATCGAAAACGCTTAGTTGACAGCGTCTTTCAGAGCCTTACCTGCCTTGAATCCCGGGATCTTGGCCGCGGCGATGTCGATCGGCTTGCCAGTCTGGGGATTGCGGCCAGTGCGAGCAGCGCGCTCCTTGACAGCGAAAGTACCGAAACCAACCAGCACCACGGAATCACCAGCCTTCAGAGCGCCTGTAACGGATTCAATTACTGCATCCAGCGCGCGGCCAGCAACAGCTTTCGGGATATCAGCAGATGCGGCGATAGCATCGATCAGTTCCGACTTGTTCACTCTAAGTCCCCTTATTTCTGTTGAGTCGTATCTATAATTTTTAGGTGTAAGCAAAGCGGTGCCGAAATAGCAACTACACAAAAGGCCGGCTTATATCAAGGCCACCGAAAATGTGTCAACCAAGCCTCTCGGACTAATGCGTGCTGATTCGCTCCTTGGAATCAGACTCGCGCTTGTCATCCTTTGCAACGATATCTGGAGCCGCATCGGGCAAGGGCTCCGGCGCGTATTGCAGCGCAATTTGGAGGACTTCGTCAATCCACTTGACCGGTTTAATCTGCAGGTCCTGCTTAATATTCTCAGGAATCTCTTTCAGATCACGCTGGTTTTCTTCAGGAATGATCACTGTCTTGATACCGCCGCGGTGTGCCGCGAGCAGTTTCTCTTTCAAACCGCCAATCGCCAGCACCTGCCCGCGCAGGGTAATCTCGCCGGTCATGGCAACTTCGGCCCTAACAGGAATCTGGGTCATTGCCGAAACCAGCGCCGTGCACATGCCGATGCCTGCGCTAGGACCATCCTTCGGCGTAGCGCCTTCCGGGACATGGATATGAATATCCTGTTTTTCGTGGAAATCGACAGGGATACCGAGACTCTTCGCGCGGCTACGCACCACGGTTAACGCTGCTGTGATGGACTCACCCATCACATCGCCCAGCGACCCAGTTTTGGTCAGCCGCCCCTTCCCTGGAACGACGGCTGCTTCGATGGTGAGCAACTCGCCACCAACCTGAGTCCATGCCAAGCCGGTGACCTGACCGACCTGATCTTGCAGCTCGGCAAGCCCGTAGCGGAATTTGCGAACCCCCAGGAAGTGCTCCAGCGATTCGGCTGTAACACTGACTTCAAAGCGCTTCTCTGCGGCATGCTCCTTCACCACCTTGCGGCATACCTTGGCTATCTGACGCTCCAGTCCGCGAACGCCGGCCTCGCGAGTGTAGTAACGAATGATGTCGCGAATAGCTTCATCATCGAACAACAACTCTGTCTTTTTAAGCCCATTGGCCTGAACCTGCTTCGGGACCAGATAGCGGGTGGCAATATTGATCTTCTCGTCTTCCGTATAGCCGGGCAGACGAATGATCTCCATACGATCAAGCAGTGGCGCCGGGATGTTCATGGAGTTGGCTGTGCAAAGGAACATCACGTCTGACAGGTCGTAGTCGACCTCGAGATAGTGATCGTTGAAGTTGTGGTTCTGCTCAGGGTCTAGCACCTCAAGCAGAGCAGACGCAGGGTCTCCGCGCATGTCGTTACCCATCTTGTCGATCTCGTCGAGCAGGAACAGGGGATTGCGCACACCGACCTTGCTCATCTTCTGGATCAACCGACCCGGCATGGAGCCGATATAGGTACGACGGTGTCCACGGATCTCGGCTTCGTCCCGCACCCCACCCAGCGCCATGCGCACGAACTTGCGATTCGTCGAACGCGCAATGGACTCGGCCAGCGAGGTCTTACCCACGCCTGGTGGACCGACCAGGCACAAAACCGGACCTTTTAGTTTCTTCACACGTTTCTGCACTGCGAGGTACTCAAGAATCCGATCCTTGACCTCTTCGAGGCCGTAGTGATCGGCATCAAGCACTTCCTCAGCCTTGGCGAGATCAAGGCGAACCTTGCTGGCCGCTTTCCACGGTACGTTGACCAGCCAATCGATGTAGGTCCTGACCACGGTAGCCTCGGCCGACATCGGTGACATCTGCTTGAGTTTGTTCAGCTCGGTGGTCGCCTTGGCATAGGCGTCCTTGCTCAGGCCGGCATTCTCGATGCGCTTCTTGAGATCATCGATTTCATTGTGGCCTTCGTCGATATCGCCCAGCTCTTTTTGAATGGCCTTCATCTGCTCATTCAAATAGTACTCACGCTGGCTGCGCTCCATCTGCTTCTTGACTCGGCCACGAATGCGTTTTTCCACCTGTAGCAGATCGATTTCAGCATCAAGTAAGGCCAACACATGTTCGACTCGCGCCGGCAAATCGGTGATTTCGAGAATTGCCTGCTTCTGTTCGATTTTTAGCGCCATGTGCGCAGCCATGGTATCGACCAGACGCGCCGGCTCGTCGATGCTGGCAAGCGAGGACAGCACCTCGGAGGGCACCTTTTTGCCCAACTGAACATATTGCTCGAACTGGCTCAAAAGGCTGCGGGTGAAGACTTCGGCTTCACGCTCTTCGATCTCCGATTCGTCGATCAGTGAGACCTCGGCCCGGCAATGGTCTTCAACGTCGAAAAACCGGTCTATGACGCCACGCTGTTCGCCTTCGACAAGCACTTTTACTGTGCCATCCGGCAGCTTCAGCAGCTGCAGCACAGTTGCGACCGTACCCACACGATAGAGCCCCTCTTCGCTCGGGTCGTCATCGGCTGGGTTCTTCTGGGCCAAGAGCAAAATCTGCTTGTCGCCAGCCATTGCTGCTTCAAGGGCCTCAATGGATTTTTCCCGCCCAACGAACAGCGGAATCACCATATGCGGGTAGACCACTACGTCGCGCAGCGGCAAAAGGGGCAATTCGATGGTTGTCTTCATAAATTCAGCTCTACGACGGCCATACGGCGGTAAACGGGAAATTCATACCCTTGGCAATCAAGATGAGGGCGCGCAACTCAAAAAACAAGGAGACTGTAGAAAAGCAAAGGGGCCCGGAGGCCCCTTGTTCTATCACGCGTCCGGCGCGGCCTTGGCAGGCGGCTCGCTGTTCTCGTATATGAGCAGCGGCTGAGAAGTCCCTTCAATGACGCTCTCGTCGATGACTACCTTGCTGACATCCTTCTGAGAAGGAATCTCATACATGGTATCCAGCAATACGCCTTCGAGGATTGAACGTAGTCCGCGAGCACCCGTTTTGCGCTCCAGCGCGCGAGCCGCGACTGCTTTCAGTGCGTCGGCACGGAACTCCAGATCGACACCTTCAAGCTCGAAAAGCTTGCCGTATTGCTTGGTGAGCGCGTTCTTCGGCTCGGTAAGGATCTGAATCAGCGCCGCCTCATCGAGTTCGTCGAGCGTAGCGATTACCGGCAGACGACCGACGAACTCGGGAATCAAACCAAACTTCACCAGATCGTCCGGCTCAACCGAACGTAGCGACTCGCCAATTTTCTTGCCCGGCTCCGTACTACGGACCTCTGCATTGAAGCCGATGCCGCCTTTGGTTGCACGACCCTGAATAACCTTCTCAAGTCCGGCAAACGCACCGCCGCAAATAAACAGAATATTTCGCGTGTCCACCTGCAGGAATTCCTGCTGCGGATGCTTACGTCCACCTTGCGGTGGTACGGAGGCAACCGTGCCTTCGATCAGCTTCAGCAACGCCTGCTGCACACCTTCGCCAGAGACGTCACGGGTGATCGAGGGATTGTCAGACTTACGCGAAATCTTATCGATCTCGTCGATATAGACAATGCCCATCTGGGCCTTCTCCACATCGTAATCACACTTTTGCAGCAGTTTTTGAATGATGTTTTCAACGTCTTCGCCCACGTAACCGGCTTCGGTCAGCGTAGTAGCGTCAGCGATAGTGAAGGGAACATTCAACAAACGGGCCAGCGTTTCCGCAAGCAACGTCTTACCAGAACCGGTCGGTCCGATGAGCAGTATGTTGCTCTTGCCCAACTCGACTTCTTCCTTCTTATCGCGCTGGTTGAGTCGCTTGTAATGGTTGTACACAGCCACAGCCAGGATCTTCTTGGCTCGCTCCTGACCAATTACGTACTGGTCAAGGATGCCGCTGATTTCCTTGGGTGCGGGCAGCTTTTGCGATGTACTCTCAGCCTGTGCCTCTTGCACCTCCTCACGGATGATGTCATTGCACAGGTCGACGCACTCGTCGCAGATAAAAACCGAGGGCCCGGCAATCAATTTGCGTACTTCATGCTGGCTTTTGCCGCAGAAAGAGCAATAGAGCAGCTTGCCGGAATCCTCGCCGTTGCGGGTGTCAGTCATTCGATCGATCCAATCGGGGAAGGCTTGTAATACAAGATGAAGGCAAATGCAGGCATTTTCAAGGGCGCGCAAAGCGCACATGACGGATGCCCGCTAACTACGCCCTCCTAGACCAGCGTTAGACCGGCAGCTGCCGCTTCTCATGAACTGCATCGACAACGCCATATTCCAGCGCTCGTGTAGCACTCATGAAGTAGTCACGATTGGTATCGCGCTCGATCGTTTCCAAATCCTGGCCGGTATGGTGAGCCAGCAACTGGTTCAGCCTCTCGCGAATGTAGAGGATTTCGCGGGCATGAATATCGATATCCGACGCCTGCCCCTGAAAACCACCCAATGGCTGGTGGATCATCACTCGGGCGTTTGGCAGACAGAAACGCTTACCTTTGGCCCCGCCAGCGAGAAGGAACGCACCCATGCTGCACGCTTGACCGATACAGGTAGTAGAAACGTCAGCCTTGATAAACTGCATGGTGTCGTAGATAGCCATACCAGCAGTCACCGACCCACCAGGGGAGTTGATGTACAGGTGAATGTCCTTCTCAGGGTTTTCCGCCTCAAGGAATAGCATCTGCGCGACAATCAGGTTGGCCATATAGTCTTCAACCTGGCCAACCATGAAAATCACCCGCTCCTTAAGCAGGCGGGAATAAATGTCATACGCCCGCTCGCCACGAGCGGACTGCTCGACGACCATCGGCACGAGGCCGCCAGCGGCCTGAATGTCTGGTGCTTGCATAAACGGATTGCCGGACATGTCCAACGATACTCCCTATGTTACGCCGCAAAGACATAAGCCAGCTCGAGGCTGGCTTATGAATGTGCATTAAACGATTAAAGAAACTCAGGCAGCTTGCGGGGCTTCCGCAGGCTTCACTGCTTCTTCGTAGGAAACCGATTTGTCGGTCACTTTAGCCTGCTGCAGGACAGTATCTACAACTTGCTCTTCGAGCACAACAGACCGGACTTCGTTCAACTGCTCGTCGTTCTTGTAGTACCAGGACACGACCTGTTCCGGCTCTTGATAGGCAGAGGCCATTTCCTCGATCAGCTCGCGAACGCGCGCATCATCAGGCTTTAGCTCGTACTGCTTGACCACTTCGGCAACGATCAGACCCAGCACAACACGACGCTTGGCCTGCTCCTCGAACAACTCAGCAGGCAGCTGATCAGGCTTGATATTACCGCCGAACTGTTGAACAGCCTGAACGCGCAGACGGTTCACTTCGTTATCGATCAGGGCCTTTGGCACTTCGATCGGGTTGGCGCTAACCAGACCGTCCATAACCTGGTTCTTGACCTTGGTCTTGATGGCCTGGCGCAGCTCGCGCTCCATGTTCTTTTTAACTTCGGCACGGAAGCCTTCCACACCACCTTCCTGAACGCCGAACTGGGCGAAGAACTCATCATTCAGCTCTGGCAGTTGCGGAGCTTCTACGCCGTTCACGGTAACAGTGAACTCAGCTGTTTTGCCTGCCAGGTCGAGGTTTTGGTAGTCCTCAGGGAACGTTGGGTTGATAACCCGCTCTTCACCAGCCTTGGCGCCAACGAGTGCGGATTCGAAGCCGGGAATCATGCGACCGGAACCCAAGACCAGCTGCGTGCCCTGAGCGGACCCGCCAGCGAAGGCCTCGCCATCGATTTTGCCAACGAAATCGATGTTCAGCTGATCGCCGTCTTCGGCAGCACGGTCAACCTTTTCGAAACGTGTGTTCTGCTTGCGCAGAATCTCAAGCATGTTGTCGACATCGGAATCCGCCACTTCGGCCTGCAGACGCTCGACTTCGATGGCGTCCAGACCAGCCACCTTGAACTCTGGGAACACTTCGAATGTGGCTACGTACTCGAGATCCTTACCCTTTTCGAACACCTTAGGCTCGACCGCTGGCGCGCCGGCAGGGTTCAGCTTTTCCGCAACGACAGCTTCATAGAAGGTCGCTTGAATCAGGTCGCCTAATGCTTCCTGGCGGGCAGCCGCTTCGTAACGCTGGCGAATGACGCTCATCGGCACCTTGCCGGGACGGAAGCCTGGAATCTTTGCACGACTGGCGGTCTGTTGCAGACGCTTGTTGACTTCGGTCTCGATGCGCTCGACCGGCACGCCAATGGTCATGCGGCGCTCAAGAGCGGAGGTGCTTTCAACAGAAACTTGCATGGATTTTCCTCGTTGCACAGACATAAGCCGGCGTTCCGGCCCCAGAATGGGCAAGCATTCTAGTGGCTCGTACCAGAGAAGTCACCCTGCCTATCAGGCCGCAACCAAACACAGCAGCGAGTGGTTGAGTTGCAACTGCCGGAACGCAACCTGAGCGCTGGCAGCTGTACACAAAATTGCTGTAGCTGATAGGAGATTGATCTGATCTGAAACGCACACGGGGCTGCGGTCGATGACGATTAGCCATGCACGCAGCATTCACCGACGTACCTCGTAGCTGGAACGAGCAACGGGGCCTGCCTATGACGCCTAGCTCTTAGGAACTTGCCAGAGCATCCACCCTCTCAGTGGTCTATCTTTTGAGTAGCGTTACGACCGATCCTGAGCGCGAAGGATGAAACGAACCATGACCGATGATCTGGGCAAACTGGTATTAAGGGTTTCGGTGGGTGTTCTGATTCTCTTGCATGGCATCTTCAAGTTGCAAAACGGAGTCGACGGCATTGCCGGCATGCTCGGTAATAATGGCCTACCCGCGTTTTTGGCTTATGGCGTTTATATAGGCGAAGTAGTCGGACCAGCCCTGGTCATTCTGGGTGTGTTTACCCGGATTGGCGCATTACTCATAGCGGGCAACATGCTCGTCGCGTTTCTACTCGCCCACATGCAGGAGCTTTTTTCGCTCGGCAAAATGGGTGGCTGGGCACTCGAGCTACAAGGCATGTTTTTGCTTGGCGCGATTGCGATAGCCCTGCTTGGCGCCGGCAGATTCAGCGTTGGGGGCATTGCGGGGCGCTACAACTAATGAACGTGTATCGATAGCCCGCTTCGGCAACAAGAATCGGACGTCGATCGCCATAGCGCATAAGCCTTCTTGCAAACACTGACGCGCTTCGCCCTTATCAAAACTCACATGGTCTCCGATCGCTTCGTCGGCGCAGCAAACACATGATCGTAGCTATTATCAACCCATGACCGCCTCCGTGCCGATCCGTCAACCCTGCCCGCCTGCCGCCTGCATCTGCGGGCGCGAGCAGTTGCTGAAAGACCCAAGCAAAGCCGACCTGCGCATCCTGCGGCTGACCCGCCAAGAGGAAAATCGCCTGCTAGCGCGCCTGGAGAACATTGAAAATCTGGCTGACCTTGAGCGCATGCAGCAACGAATCTACGAACAACTGGGGATTCGCCTGCATATTGCGCCGGGCATCAACGAAGTGCGCAGCATGCGCGGCATTCGCATCGATATGTCCGAGCTGCCTGGCTTGTGTCGTAAAACCCGGCAATCTATTCCGGCTGCGATCCGTCGCGGTTTGGAAAAGCGCCCGGAAATCGCCTTCAGCCTGCTCAACGCGCACGACCTTTTGCGCGATGCCTGACTAGCGATCGCACTCCGACGAAAGATGAGCTATCCGCAATGGCACTCACTGTTGCCATCTGCGATAGTTGTCCGACCAGTCGAATCCGGCCGGTATGCCACCTGCCCACAAGGCCGGCGGCACCTGTGACGCCTTGCGAGTCTCGCTGCTTCCTATCCGCACGCAGCCTACCGCGTCCTTCGCGCAACCCGCGCGTTTCGATGGTTTACCAGCCATCGTTGAGCCGAGCACTATGCTCAGTGCCGGCCGTTCGCCAATAAAAATTCCGATCCGAACAAGGACGCCCCATGAAACTGACCCGCTGCCTAACCGCGCTGGCTGCCGCTGCTGCGCTTTCTGTCACTTTTGCCGCTTCGGCTCGTGAGTATTCCGTTTCCACTGTGCTTTCCGACGCCTTCCCCTGGGGGCAAGCCGCCCAGAAGTGGGCTGACCTGGTCGAGGAGCGCTCGAATGGCGAGATAACCCTGCGCGTATACCCCAACGCGCAATTGGTTGCCGGCGACCAGACCAAGGAATTTTCCGCCATGCGCTCCGGCTTGATCGACATGGCTGTCGGCTCGACCATCAACTGGTCACCACAAGTACCAGAGCTGAATCTTTTTTCCCTGCCGTTTTTAATGGCCGACAGCGCCGATCTAGACGCCATTACTCAAGGTGAGGCTGGCAAGCAGACGTTCGCTGCTATCGAGAAACGAGGCATTGTCCCGCTCGCGTGGGGTGAGAACGGATTTCGTGAGATTTCCAACTCGGTCAAGCCTGTGAAGACGCCCGCCGACCTAAAGGGGTTGAAGATTCGCGTAGTTGGTTCGCCGCTTTTTCAGGACACCTTCACCGCCCTGGGCGCCAACCCGACGCAGATGAGCTGGGCCGATGCCAAACCGGCGCTGACCACCGGCGCAGTTGATGGCCAGGAAAACCCGCTGTCGGTGTTCGATGTGGCGCGGGTCGATCAGGTTGGGCAGAAGTACCTGACGCTCTGGCATTACATGGCCGACCCGTTGATCTTCGCGGTCAACCAGCGTGTCTGGAAGGAACTGCCGGAGGCCGACCGCGAGCTGCTGCGCCAGGCCGCCATCGACGCTGGCAAGTGGGAAATCGAGCTATCGCGCAACGCCGAAGCCAAGCGATTGGAAGACATCCGCGCTCGCGGCGTCGAAGTCACCGAACTGAGCGAGGCCGAGCATCAAGCGTTCGTCGAGGCGACTCGCAGCGTGCAAGAAAAGTGGACTTCTAAAATCGGCGCCGACCTGGTCGAAGCAGCTCGCACGGCCGTAGCAAAGTAAAACCGTTCTACCCGGCGGCGAGATGCCGTCGGGATTCGAGGAAACCCATGAACAATCGACAGGACGCGCGCCTTGAGCGCGTGCTGGCTACCCTAGCGCTGGTGATCATCAGCGTGATCAGTCTGGCCAATGTGGTGGTGCGCTATTTCACCGATGCCTCCTTCGCCTTTACCGAAGAAATTTCCGTTTTTCTCCTTGTGATTCTCACCTTCGCCGGCGCCTCGGTGGCCATGCGCAGTAACCGCCACATCCGCATCGGCTTTGCCGAGCGGATGTTTCCGCGCCTGCGTACGCCGCTGATCCTGTTGCAGTGGCTGGCCAGCGTATTGGTGCTCGGCATGGTCCTC
Organism: Pseudomonas sp. 10B238; assembly: GCF_000970615.1. Lineage (NCBI taxonomy): Bacteria > Pseudomonadati > Pseudomonadota > Gammaproteobacteria > Pseudomonadales > Pseudomonadaceae > Pseudomonas > Pseudomonas sp. 10B238. The sequence continues at coordinate 154,811 of NZ_KQ033927.1, read as the reverse complement.
TGGTACGGCGGGCAGTTCGCGCTGGAGGAATACCAGTGGGAATCCGAGTCTCCCGGCCTGGGGCTGCCGAACTGGTGGTATGTGGTCTGGCTGCCACTGCTGGCGCTGATGATGCTTATACGCCTGACCCAGATGACGATCGACAGGCTGCGTGGGAGGCTCACCGATGAGCCCTGATCTCTGGATGCTCGCTAGCTTTCTAGTGTTGTTGCTGATTGGCGTACCGGTTGCGTTTTCCCTGGCGCTCTCTGGCGCCATTGGCATTCTTGCTGGTCTATCACCGGACATGCTCGCCACGCTCGGCACTAACACCTACAACGGCGTAGCCAAATACCCCCTGATTGCTATTCCGCTGTTCATCCTCACCGGCCTGGTGTTCGAGAAATCCGGCGTGGCGCTACGTCTGGTGCGCTTCGCCCAGGCCCTGATCGGCCCGCGCCACGGCGGCCTGGCGATGGTCGCCATCCTGGTCTGCCTGATCATGGGTGGCATGAGCGGCTCCGGTCCCGCCGATGCTGCCGCGGTGGCCATGGTGATGTTGCCGAGCATGACCCGCGCCGGCTACCCCAAGCCATTCTCAGCCACGCTGATAGCTGCATCCGCCTCGACGGCCATTCTGATTCCGCCTTCCATTGCGCTGATCCTGTATTCCATCGTGGTTCCCAGCGTCGACCTGAGAGCCTTGTTTGCAGCCGGACTTTTCCCGGGAATACTTGCAGGTCTTGTGTTGCTGCTACCTGCCTGGCTGTTGGCGCGCCGCTACGGTTGGGAGAATCCAGAAGGTGCTGAACGTCCACCGCTGGCTGACAGTTTCCGCCAGGCATTGCCAGCGCTCTTTGCCCCTGTACTGATTCTGGGCGGCCTTCGCAGCGGCCTGTTCACGCCGACCGAGGCAGCGGTTGCCGGCGTGACCTATGGCGTGGTCATCGGCTTGTTCGTTACACGCGAATTGGACTGGCGCAACCTCTGGCGGCTCTGTGGCGAGGCAGCGGTGATCTCTGGCGTAGTGATGCTGATTATCGCGTTGGCGGGCATCTTCGCCTGGGCTGGCACGATGCTCGGCACCTTCCGCCACCTCGCCGAATGGCTGATTTCGCTGTCAGATAGCGGAGCGGTACTGCTCATCCTGGTGATGGTCGCAGTGTTGCTGGCCGGCATGCTGCTAGATGCAATTTCCATCTACCTGATTCTGATGCCGATCCTGATTCCCGTGATGCAGCACTTCGGCTGGAACCCGGTGTGGTTCGGTATTTTGCTCGCGATGAACATTGCCATCGGCCAATTCACCCCACCGGTCGCAATTAATCTTATGGTGACCGCGGAAGTTGCCAAGATCCGCCTGGAGCAAACGGTTGGTTGGGCCTTGCTGTTCGTTCTGGTGATGGGCAGTGCACTGATCCTAGTGGCGGTTTTTCCGGAAATCGCCCTGTGGCTGCCTAGAATGCTTGGCTATGCGGTCTAGTTGAGCTGGATCTCCTACCCGAGCGCACGAGTCAGTCGTCGGAACGGCTGCAACAACAGCCGATCCCGGTCACCGAGATCGGCTGTTCTCGACGCGTGAAAATAGGGTGGTGCTCCGAACGCTTGAACGAACAGAAAAAAGTCGGCTGGCTTTCGCTCAGTACTGGTCAGCTGCCCATCACCGCCAAAGCGGCGCGCCCATGGTCGGCCGGCGGTTTCTGCAGGACGCCAGCCGCAGATGCAGCGCGCTGTTGCATGACGATGTCCAGAGCACGGCTGGGCAGGATGTCGATGTCATCGAAGGTGATGAGCTGCCCCGGCTCGACCGCCCTCCTCAATGCAGTCTTGCGCAGCAGTCCGATCGGGACATGATCGGGGTGCCGATCGAGCTTTAGGGCCTCGCCGCGAAACTGGAAGCCGCCGATGCCTCGCTCGATCAGCTCACCTGGGCGCATGGCTCGCTTTGCGATGGCGCCCACACCCAGAGTCGGTGTGACTGAGTTGTTCAGCAGCACATCACCACCACTGAGCACTCGGCGCACGGTTTTACCAACTTCCAGCGAACAGAGATGGAACGGGCGCACCAGCGTGTAGTAAGGGCCGGGGCCGAGCTTGAAATACTCGATGGCAGCCCGCTGATCGTCATCATGGCGACAGACCAGGAAAACACCGCCCGCGGGATAACCGGAAGGAATCAGATAATCCACAAAGGGTTGCCCCAGCCGCTCGGCCATCATGCCTAGCAGGTTGCCCGACTCAGTTAGGTTGGTCGAAGCCAGGCCTTCCAGCCCCTGCTTGGTGATCGTTGCGCCTAGGCCGTTGCCGACTATTGCCTGTTCGATCTGCACTTTGGTGCCGTCGGTGAACGAAGTGGTCTGGTCTACGCTTATGCCTTGGCGCTTTGCCCAGTACCGCATGTCCTCAACCGAGGGATCGTGGTTCAGGTAGCCTTTCATGTTGCCGTAGACCAACGGTTTGAAGCCCATCATCAAGGCTTCTTCATGAAGTGCCGCTAATGACCCCGGCTGGTCGCCCTCGGCCTCGGTAATGAAGCCCTTGCCAGCCAAGTACGAACCCGTAGTGACCTGAAGCTCAGCATTGATTGTCACCACCGGCAAGCCAGCCTCGAACGCACGTTCGATGACCTCGGTGCCATGAAAGACATCACCGCTGCACTCGACGATAAGGTCAGAATCAGCGATCAGATGATCAATCGAATTGGTAAGGCGTTCAGACAGCGGAAAATCAGTGAAGGAATTCAATGGACGGCGAGTCAGAACTCGCGAGATTTCCAGATCGTGATAGTGCTGCTTGATCAGCCGGATGAAGCAGTGCGCGATCATCCCTGTGCCGGATACACCGATCTTCTTCTTGATGTGCGAGCTAGACATAAGCGAATCCATTCAATAGGCAACGAATGCTCTGACCGCAGCGACAGAAAAAGATTTTACGGTGCTGCAAATCAGCGCCTGTCGCCGTTGCCTGGCACGGCTGCGTTTGGAAAACCACGTACTGAAGCTAAGCGTCAGCAGGGCTATTCAGCCAATTGATTAATGGCAGAGAAGAGGCGCGGCTCGGGTGTATTTTTGTCGTCAGATTTCAGAAGCAAAGGAAGCGGCGTTGCACCGCTTCCTATTGGCAGCGCTTATTTAAGCGCCGCAATCGCAGCGTCGTAGTCCGGCTCGGAACCGATCTCGGCAACCAGCTCGCTGTGAAGCACCTGATCCTGTTCATCCAGCACGACGACAGCACGAGCCGACACACCGGCAAGCGGGCCGCTCGCGATCAGTACACCGTAGTTCTCTAGGAACTCGCGCCCGCGCATGGTGGATAGGTTGATGACATTATCCAGGCCTTCAGAGCCGCAGAAGCGCTTCTGCGCGAAAGGCAAATCGGCAGAAATACACAGCACCACTGTATTAGCCAGTTCGTTGGCCTGTGCATTGAACTTGCGCACCGAGGTGGCACAGGTCGGCGTATCGATGCTTGGGAAGATGTTCAAGATCTTTCGCTTAGCCGCGAAGCTCGCAAGCGTCACGTCCGACAGATCTCCGCCTACCAGGCTGAACGGCGCCGCCTTCTGGCCAGCCTGCGGAAAGTTGCCGGCAACCTGGATCGGGTTGCCTTTCAGGGTTACTTCAGTCATGCGAACTCCTCTCAGTCATGGGCCGCGGGCGTACCCGCGGCGCGGGTTTTTAAGCGGCGTGTGTACGGGCAAAGTATTCCTTGGTCAATTTGACCACCACCGGGCTCAGCAGCAGCAGCGCGACGAGGTTAGGAATCGCCATCAGCCCATTCAGGGTGTCCGCCAACAGCCAGGCGAAATCGAGCTGAGCGATCGCACCGAACGGAACAGCGAGGACCCAAATGACCCGGAACGGCCAGATCGCCTTGGTACCGACCAAGAACTCCCAGCACTTCTCGCCGAAATAGCTCCAGCCCAGGATCGTGGTGAACGCGAACACCACCAGTGCAATGGTTAACAGCGCCGCACCAACACCGGGCATTGCCGACTCGAAGGCTGCTGCAGACAGCGCCGCACCGCTTTCGCCACCGGTCCAGACACCGGAACAGATGATCGCCAGGCCGGTGATCGAGCAGATGATGATGGTGTCGATAAAGGTACCCATCATGCCGATAAGACCTGAGCGTACCGAGCTTTTAGTGGTGCCGGCGGCCTGGGCGATACCTGCAGTGCCCAGCCCCGCTTCGTTGGAGAAGATGCCACGCGCCACGCCGAAGCGAATCGCAGCCATCACAGCCGCACCGGCAAAGCCGCCGGTCGCAGCGATTGGCGAGAAGGCGTGCGTGAAGATCAAGGCGAACGCAGCCGGCAGCTCAGCAGCATGCACCACCAGCACCACGATGCCGGCGATGACATAGGCCACGCACATGAACGGCACCAACGCGGCGGCTACCGCACCGATGCGCTTGATGCCGCCAAGAATGACCAGCCCAACGAACAGCATGGTGACCAGACCGGTGACCCACAGCGGTACTGAGAACGTGGCGTCCAGCGCCAGCGCCATGCTGTTGACCTGCACCATGTTGCCGATACCGAACCCAGCCAAGCCGCCAAAGATGGCAAAGGCGCCGCCCAGCCATAACCAACGCTTGTGCAAGCCGTTCTTGATGGCGTACATCGGTCCGCCGACATGCTCGCCGCGGTCATCCTTTTCCCGGTAATGCACCGCCAGCACGACTTCGCAGTACTTGGTCGCCATTCCCACCAGCGCCGTGCACCACATCCAGAACAGCGCGCCAGGCCCGCCGAGAAAAATTGCGGTGGCGACACCGGCAATGTTGCCGGTGCCCACGGTTGCGGCCAGACACGTCATCAGCGCTTGAAACGGGCTGATTTCCCCTGTGTCGTCGTCGCCTTTTGTACGTCCGCGCCAAATCAGTGCGAAACCAGTACCTATGCGCACCAGCGGCATGAACTTGAGCAGGACCATAAGGAAAAGACCGGTACCGAGAATCAGCACCAGCATGGGCGGTCCCCAGACGAGACCGTTGACGCTATTAACCAGGTTTTGCAGGAATTCCATTCAAGGCACCCTTATTGATTATGTTAGACATCCTTGCCCGAGCGGGCCGAGTCGGTACGAACAATGAACGGCGCGTGGAGTACGCGACTTCAACTGCTGCCCGAACGACCCGGTAATACTCCGACTTCAATGTCCGGAGCGTTACCGACAACCTGCAAGACTCATGCTAGAGCCTCGCATCAGCCGCCATGCAAGGAGCGACCGAGCGATCCTACCACCACCTTTAGCCCTTGGCGCCACACCCTTTGTGTGGGATCTGCAGCGTATGAGCGGGACGAGCAAGCGACCGGTTAGTCAGCCTGCGAACCCGCGCCAGGTTGCCGCATACGGAAGCCTGTGAGCGTAGCCTAGCGCGGCGCCAATGCCAGTCGATCCGCGGCATTATTTTGGGGGAATGATCAGAAATCGCGCCTGTAAAAGACGTCCAATGAACTGGCTAGCCCGCTGGCCGCTTCGAGGAAAATCCGCTTGGTCAGCTGATAGCGCAACGCAACCGTATTGGCGGGCTCGAACACCCCAACGCCATAACGTAAGGTCAGCCGATCCGTTAGCTTCCCGCTCGCGACTATGCTGGTGTCTGTACCGCTGCCTTCAGTGTCCAGCTGAAAATCCTCGATACCCAGGCGTTGCGCGACGTTGCCGGTGATCGAGGCGCTGCCGGCCAAGCCGAGTCCAAGGGCCGCTTGCGCCAGCAGATTGCTGTCACCAGTCTCGGCGCCAAGGGGCCGGCCAAGCACCAGGTAGGACAATGCCTGTTCCTGGCTCATGGCGGGCTCGGCAAATACATCGACGCGTGGCTGCTCTGCGCTGCCGGTAATACGCAGGCCCGCAATGACATTCTCGTCTTCGATACGCCGAATGGCTTCGATATCCAGGTAGGGTTGCGACAGCACACCCGTGAACAATAACCGGGCGCGACGGATCGTCAGACGCTGACCGTAAGCGCGGTAACGACCCTTGTTGAGGCTGAGCTCACCACGTGCATCGAAGTCGTCGCCTATGTGCAGGTAGCCGGCAAGATCCGCTGTTAGACCGAAGCCGGAAAAGCGCAGCCTGTCCTGCCCGACTTCAACGTCGACATCCATGCGAATGGCCATGGGTGGCTTGTTCTCTTCCGCTTCGGCGCCGACGATGACCGCATCCTCAGACACCTTCACTGTCGAAGGCGGCAGCTCGCGGACAGTAATTTCGCCGCGTGGCACACGAAGCTTCCCGCTTACGGCCAGCTGCTCGTCAGCCAACTGAATGCGTAGATCGGGCGCGATTTCGAGCTCAGCATAGGGCTCGACTATCACAGGCAACTGACTGCCGCTGATTCGCAGATCGAGGTCCAGCGCCTGTGCCCAATCGATCGTTCCCGCAATCTGCCCCTGGCCCTGCTCGCCGCTGCGCCAGTCACCGTCGACACGAACCCGCTCGCCGTCGATGATGGCCGTGACCTGCAGCTGCTCGAAGCTGACCGGCAGCTCAGCGCCCGCGATCTCGCCTTCAGTAAGCCTCAGCTCTCCGTTGATCTGCGGCTGTTGCAGCGTGCCAGAGATCTGGCCATTGCCGTTCAGTTGTCCGTCGAGTCGCTCGACCTGCGCAACAAAAGGCTTGATAACAGACAGATCGAAGTTGCTTAGCTGGAAATTGCCAGAGATTGGCTTGACCTCACCACTGGGGTCTACCTGCAGTCGGACATCCAGATCGCCAAGATCACCTCCCTCGAATCGCAGCCTGCTATCCACCTGTTTCGGGGCTAGTTGGCTAGTCAACGACAAGGTCTGGTACGGGAAATCGAGCCACTGCTCACCGTCGCGCATGCGCAACATGCCTGGGCCGGCGTCGACACGGATAGACCCGCTTGGACCCGCGCTCGGCAGATCCAGCGTTAGATCAGCATTGACTTCGCCCTGCCAGATCAGATTGTCCGGCAGGTATTCAGCAAGCGACTCGAGCGGAAAGTCGCGCAGGCGGTAGCGCAACTGTGGGTCAGGTTGCAGCCGCTGATCGTCGGCACACAGCGTGGCTTGCCCTGAGAGCCAGCAGTGCGCGCCGAACGTAATCCGGCCGTTCTCCAGGCGCTGCAGGGTCGCTGGGTCCCGCAAGGCCCACTGCTGCCCCTGGGCATCCAGTTCGGCTTCTACCAACCGGCCCCGCCAATCGCCACCTTCGAGCCCACCGGTCAACGCCAACGACAAGTCGAGCAATGGCCCTTGCAGCAGCAGGCTCGCCTGGTGGTCGGTTTGCGTGCCTTCGGCGCTCAGTTGCAACTGACCCACTTCGGTCGCTCCGGCCTGTAAGCCTGTTGCGTCCAGGCTGAGCTGGCCGCGCTCGCCCTCCAAGAGACTGGCAGCAAATTGCAAGCGCTGGATTCGATTGTTCTGGAACGCAACATCAGCGCCGCTCAGCGCCAGCTTTCCCTGAGGTGCGTCTGGCGTGCCTGCCAGGTCGAGGTTACCCGTCAGTTTGCCGCTCAGGTCAGGCCAAAGCTGGCCCAGACGCGAGAGATCGAGCGCCAGGTTCGCCTCAAGCTTCTCAGCCCAGCGGCCACTGCCCTGGATGCGGTTGTCGCCAAGACGCAGATCGACCGTCGGCAGGTTCCAGGTGGCGTTTTCGCCGCTCGCCTGTAGCTGAAGCTTGAGCGGCTGTTTGCGCAACGTGCCGTTCAAGTCGAGAGCGGCCTCAGCCTGCAGATTTTCGTTTCGCAAGGCTCCGCTACTGCTCAACGTGCCGCCGATCTGCCCTGGCAGCTCCGCGACCCAATAAGACGGATCGAATTCGCTCAGCTTAAGCCGAGTCGTCCAGTCGACGCCGTCTGCGAACCCGACGCTGAGGTTTCCTTCGGCCCTGCCCTGTCCGGCTCGCAGTTCCAGCTGCGGCAGGTGCACCACTTCGAGGTTGCCGCTGACAGGGCTCTGCAGGGTGAAATCACCGGAAGGGCCTGTCAGCGCAGCATTGAAATTCCCGAGGTAGTTACCGTCGTCATACTGGATCTGCGCATCGAGGGTTCGCAGCGCAACAGGTGGTTCCTCAATATCGGGATAGAGGCGGCGCCATGGGAAATTACGCCAAGCCAACTGGGCTTCTGCATCCAGACCGTCCTGCCAGCTAACGGCACCGCTCAAGTCGACGCCCTGCTGCTCGCCCGCATCCAGGGTAAAGGCCTCGATCTCTGCGTGCACCTTATCCACCAGGCCGTTCAGCGCAACAGCCACCGCACCGCCCTCGCCTTGCAGGGCCCCGTTACCGTCCAGGCGATAGCCCCGTTCCATATCGCCTTTGACGGTCAGCTCCAGCGCCTCCAGACGCAAGGCATCTGGCAGCTCCGGTGCGGCCTTGAAATTCTCCAACGCCAACAGCAGATTTGCTGGCACGTCCGGTTCAAGCGGGCGCACCCAGCCGCTGAGTTTGGCGTCCAGGTAGCCCTGGCTTTGCAAGTCGACCACCAGGCGTTCGCGCAGCTCGCCATCAACCTCGAACTTCAACGCCCAGGGCTGCGCGTTTGGCGAGCGGATCGCCGCGGTCCCCTCCAGCGCCAGCGGCCAGTCGGCTTTGGTCAGCAGGCGGCCCGCAAGTTCGAGCACAACGTCATCACGGCGAACCGTCAAAGACCTGATGGCGAGCCCCTGCTCGTCCCAGTCTGCCTGCAGTTCGGCCCCCTGCAATTGTTGAACGCCGTTGAGATTGACCGCACCGATGTCGACGCGCTCGATGCGCAGCTCGAGCGGCAGATCAAGCTCAGGCAATTTAAAGGGCTCGCTTGCTGTCTCTTCTTCGTCAGCAGGAGGAAACCGCAGATCGATATCGCCAGTGACCAGCTCTTCAATGCAAAGGGTCTTACGCAGCAAGCAACTGGGCGACCAGCTCATCTGCGGCGACGCCACCTCGACCCGACGACGATCTTGTTCCCAGACCAGACCGTCCGCCTGCCAACGGCCGCCGAGACGCCCGCTGAATGCTTCGACCTGCAGCCCAGGGAATTTGCCCAACACCCAACGACTACCGGCTTCGGTACCAACCAGCAGGCCAACCGCCAGAACGATGGCCATGAGCAGGGCCAACGGAAACAGCAGTACCCAGCTGACTATCTTCGCACTACGCCTCAAAGCTCCGGCCCCATGGAAAAATGCAACCGAACACCGCCTTCCCCATCCAGCGGATGAGCCAGATCCACGCGAATCGGCCCAACCGGCGAGACCCAGCGCACGCCGACACCTACGCTGCTTTTGAGGCTCGGCAGCTCTAACGAGTTGAACGAATTCCCCTGATCGACAAAGGTCGCCAGGCGCCATTTCTCGGTCAGTGAATACTGGTACTCGGCGCTGACCGCGAGCTGGTAACGCCCGCCGATTCGGTCGCCATCGGAGTTGGTCGGTGACAGGCTCTGGTAGTCGTAGCCCCGCACGCTTTGGTCACCACCGGCGAAATAGCGCAGCGATGGCGGCACGTTGGTGTATTCGTCCGTCCAGTTGCCGCCCACTTCCACCCGCCCGAGAAAGCGATGCCGAGCGCCCAGCGTGGTCAGGCCCTTGACCGTCGCGTTGGCATGCACCAGATCAGCGTCCGAGAACACGCCTTCCTTCGCCGCGCCCAGCTCGAACCTCAAGCGATAGCCATGACTGGGATCGAGGCGGTTGTCGCTGCGCAGAAAGCTGTAGGCCACACCAGGCATCAGCAAGGTGCTGACCCCCGAATCATCGCCCAGCTCGTACTGCTCATGGCGCCACTTCAATGCCCAAACGCGCTGCCAACCGCTGGGCAACCTGCGGTGCCACTCGGGGCCAACCGTCAGTAGTCGACTCAGGCTGTCTTTGTCGCTCAGCTCTTCGTATTGATAGCCAGCCGCATAGCGCAGTTTGTCGGTCAACGGTGGGTCCAGCGGCACGTCATAGAAGAAGCCGACGTTCTGCCGCGGCGCGGACAGTTCGGACTCGATGCCGTAGCTGTGGCCCTGCGGGTTGACCCAATGACGGGTGAAATCGAAGCGTATACGCGGACCGACGTCGGTCGAATAGCCCAAGCCAAGTCCGAGCGTGCGCGGCTCTCGCGTGGTCAACTGCACCGCGACGGGAATGCGCTGTTGGTTGGCGTTGGCCGGATTGGCATCGACCCGCACACCTTCAAAATAGCCGCTGGACTGCATCGCCTGGTTGAGCTCGGCAATCAGCTCCGAGTCATACGGCGTGCCGGGTTCGAAAGGCACCATCCGCGCCAGCAGATCCGGGTCAAACGGCGAGTCACCTTCGAACCCAACATCGCCGAGCAGATAGCGCGGCCCGCTGTTGAAGACCAACTCGACGTCAGCGGTATTCGTGTCGGGGTTGATCTCCAGACGTTGGCGCTCGAAATGTCCGTCGAAAAACCCATAACGCGAGGCCTGGTTGAGAATCCGTTGTTTGACTGCTTCGTACTGCCCGTGATTGAGCACAGCGCCTGGTTTCAAGGTGTTGCGCGGCACCCGAAACGTCTGCAGTTCGGCGGCCGGTCCGTTGACCTGCACCTTGATATCTCGCAGACGAACCGGCTCGCCGGGCTTGATTCGCAGCGCCAACTGCGGATTTTCCCCATCGGTGACCCTGGTTTCGATTTCAGCATGGTAATAGCCCAACGCCTGGAGGGCTTTGTTCGCCTGCTCCTGGGCGATACGGCTGTAGCGCAGCAGTTCTTCTTCGTTGCGATCGCCTAGCTCGCCGATGTAGTTCTCGACGTTTTCCCGCAGCGCATCGTTTGATGGCGTGAGCTTGACGTCGAGTTCAGCTGCGTACACCGCTGATGCACAGCACAACATGAGGCCTGTCGGAACGACACGGCGAAGGAGACAAATAGGCATGGCCAAGGATGCTAGCACGCTGCGCACTGGGCTTTGGCGAAGTGTCGATGCGTGTAGCTCGGCATATACAGCGTCAGACGAGAGCATGGGAGCACTTCTTGGAACAACATCAGTAGGACTGTCGCCCCGGCGCAAAATTCGCTCTATGCAGTAGATGATTCGACCTGTCGCGGCGCCGGATGGAAGAACACATGCTCAACGACCGGGCCGATCGCCACCTGGCCAATGTCCTGGTAACCCTGACGTTCATAAAAGTGCAGGTAGCGCGGGTTGCCAGTGTCGATCACGAGGCCTTCCGATGCCGAGTCCGCAGCACACCAGTTATGCAGCGCTTCAAGCAGCTGTTCGCCGTAGTGTTGCCCCTGGCACTTGGGATGAACCGCCATCAGCGGCAATACATGATAGGAGCCCGGCGGCAGACAACCCAGCACCGCGGCGTGGTAATCAAGGTAACGCCGCGTACAGCGAAAGCCCGCTGTGAGCAGCATGCGCATTCGCCAGGCCCAGCTTTCGGTAATGTCCAGCCGACGCTGCGGTGGCGCAATCAGCGCGGCAGCGATCAGCCGATCATCGAGCAACAGCCCAAGCGCGGGCTGATCCTGCAGCAGGTGCTGATTGACCAGCTCGCGGACGGTTGCGCGGACACGCTGCTCGTAGCCGGGGCGATCAGCTTCGAACAGATAGGCGAAGGTCGGTTCGTGTCGGTAAGCGTTGTACAGAAGCGAGCGTATTTCCCTGGCGTAACCACTGTCGAGCATTCGTACTTCTGCAGTCATCGGCATGGCAGTTCTCTTGTTATGTCCTCGGAGCTTGTTTCACGTTAGCACCCGTATCGGAGTCCTGCCGGACGAGAACCGAATTGATGATTACGGCTCGCCGTAGCGCCGCCATACCAGTAGAATCGCGGTTTTGCCGGAGTCGCTGCCGATGAAGCTTGTTTCTTTCAATATCAATGGCTTAAGAGCTAGACCTCATCAGCTTTCTGCCATTATTGAGAAGCATCAGCCCGACGTGATCGGTCTGCAGGAAACCAAAGTTGCGGACGAGCAGTTTCCTCAAGCCGAAATCGAAGCCCTTGGCTATCACGTTCATTTTCACGGCCAAAAAGGGCACTACGGTGTCGCGCTGTTATCTCGACAGGCTCCACTTGAGATCCACAAAGGCTTTCCCGGCGACGGCGAAGAATCGCAGAAGCGTTTCATCTGGGGCCGCTTTGCCGATGCCAACGGCGAGCCGGTTACCGTCATGAACGGTTATTTCCCACAAGGCGAAAGCCGCATTCATCCCACCAAGTTTCCCGCCAAAACCAAGTTCTACGCAGATCTTCAGGCGCTGCTCGAAGAGCGCTTTACCCCGGAGCAATCCGTAGCCGTGATGGGCGACTTCAACATCTCGCCCGACGACAGTGACATCGGCATTGGGGAGGTGAACGCCAAGCGCTGGCTGCGCACCGGCAAATGCAGCTTTCTGCCGGAAGAACGCGAGTGGTTAGCTCGCCTGAAGAACTGGGGATTGCAAGACAGCTTCCGTACGCTCAACCCTGAAGTCGTCGATCGTTTCAGCTGGTTCGATTACCGCAGCCGCGGATTTGAAGATGACCCACGCCGAGGGCTGCGCATCGACCTGATCCTGACCACTGCAGGCTTGCATGAGCGCGTGACAGATTGCGGTGTCGACTATGACATCCGCAGCATGGAAAAACCCTCGGACCACTGCCCCGTGTGGATCGCACTGCGGTGATGATCATGCTGCTGATGCCGCAGGTTGGGCGAGCCTGCACATAGTTTTGCGATCTGATCGACAACCTCGACCCGCCGCCGTCGACTGTCACATAACGGTAAGCAAAGCGTCTTAATCTCCCCGCTTCTTTAAAAGGGAGAGTCATCGCATGACAGGTTCAGCGTCCGTAAGCGGCAAGGGAAAACGGGCGCTGCGCCTGTGGGCCTTCGGCCTACTTTGCGCCAGCCCGCTCGCGCTAGGCGAGCCATTGGCTACCCCCGTCAACAACAGTCCGGTCCTGCGTATTCAGGGATCAAACACGGTCGGTGCGAAGCTCGCACCGATGCTGCTGGCCGGCCTCTTCGAAGCGCAGGGCCTGAGTTCGGTGCGAATCAGCCCGGCCGGCAAGGAGAACGAACAGCGCATCAGTGCCATCGACAGCTCCGGCCGAGCGGTTCATGCCCTTGTTGCAGCACACGGCACCGGCACCGGTTTCGCCGGGCTTAAAGACGGCTCCTCCGATCTCGCGGCTGCTTCGCGCCCCATCAAGGACAGCGAGTATGCAAGTCTCTCTGCCATCGGCGACTTGCGCAGCGCAGCAGCCGAGCAGGTGATTGCGATCGACGGGCTGGCAATCATCGTCAACCCCGACAACCCAGTCTCCTCACTGAGCGTTGAGCAGGTCGCCAACCTGTTTGCCGGTGAAATCCGCAACTGGAAAGCGCTCGGCGGCAAAGATATACCTGTGGAGCTGCACGCGCGGGATGACCAGTCCGGCACCTTCGACACCTTCAAGGAGCTGGTGCTCGGAGCGCAGGGGAAGACATTGGCCGCCGATGCCGCCCGCTATGAATCCAATGACCAACTCTCACAGATGGTCAGTGGTCGCCCCGGCGCGATCGGTTTCGTCGGCCTCGCATCGGTGGGTAAAGCCCGCGCACTGGCAATAGCAGACGGTGATTCGCAGCCCATGCTACCCAGCACAGCACTGGTGGCGACCGAGGACTATCCATTGTCGCGGCGGTTGTTTTTCTATGCGAACCCGGCTCAGCAGTCGGAGTGGACCCGAACCTTTCTAGGCTTCGTGCACAGTGCTGCTGGCCAAGCCATCGTCGCCAAGTCGGGCTACATCGGGCAAGCCATCAACGCGATCACCCTATCTCCATCGCCTGGCATGCCGCAGCCGTACCAAGACCTCGCCAGCCAGGCGCAGCGTCTGACGGTTAACTTCCGCTTCGAGGAAGGTAGCGCGCGCTTGGACAACAAGGCGCAACGTGACGTCGAGCGGCTGATCGAGTACCTGCAGAGCACCAACAAAACGATGAGCGCGGCGGTCCTGGTTGGATTCGGGGACGCTCGGGGCGACCCGGCGCGTACCGCTTTGCTCTCCAAACTTCGCGCCATGGCGGTTCGTAGAGAGCTCGCCCGGGGCGGAATACTCGTCAGAGAAATCAACGGTTTAGGCGACGAACTTCCAGTAGCCTCGAACACGCATAGCGGTCGCGTAAAGAACCGCCGTGTCGAAGTATGGGTGTATTAAGGACGGCGCACCTGTGCAAAATCGTATCGATCGATAGCCTGCGGCGTACTGTTACGTCGTGACGGGCACGATTAAGCTCAAACGATTTCCAGCAGCGGAAATGATCATGTATCTGGTTTGTGGCGAAGCCCTGTTCGACGTTTTTGTAGCGCCCGGGGGCACCCTGCGCAACCGCTTAAGTCTCGACGCGGTGGCTGGCGGCTCGCCCTTTAACGTAGCGGTCGGCCTCTCCCGCCTCGCGACGCCGTCGGCTTTGCTCACGGGCATGTCCCGAGACCACTTGGGGCAGCAACTGCGGCAAGTGCTTGAGGACGAAGGAGTCGATACGCGCTATCTGATCGACTTCGATGCACCCACCACACTGGCGATGGTCGCCCTGGGTGCCAACGGTTCACCCGTCTACAGCTTTCGCGGCGAAGGCTGTGCCGATCGACTCCCACGCGACGAGCATCTCGCCTCGCTCAGCGATGAGATCCGCGGCATTCACGTCGGCTCCTACTCCATCGTTACCGCCCCGATCGCCGACACCCTGCTGTCGCTGGTCCGCCGCGAAAGCGAGCGCCGGCTTATTTCCTTCGATCCCAACATTCGCCTAAACGTCGAACCGGACCTGGCCCGCTGGCGCGAGCGTGTCGAGGCGATCGCTGCGCTTGCGCATCTCATTAAGGTCAGCGATGAGGATCTGGCTCTGCTTTATCCCGGCGAAACCCCCGAATCCATCGCCCGGCGCTGGTTGCAAGGAGGCTGCGAACTGGTGGTGTTGACCCGAGGCAGAGAAGGCGCACAGTTGTTCAGCCGCCGCCAGGGCGAGTTTTATGTGGAGGCAAAACCTGTGAACGTGCGCGATACGGTGGGTGCCGGCGATACTTTCCAGGCCGCGCTGCTCAGCTACCTGCACGAACACAAGCTGGATACAGCCGCAGCCCTCGCTCAGATTCAGCGCGACCAGTTGCAGGCCATGCTGGCGTTTGCCGTTCAGGCAGCGGCAATCACCTGTTCCCGTCGCGGCCCGGACCTGCCCTACCGATACGAAATTGTCTGACGGTTGGCCACAACAGCGCGAACGTCTATAACCCCAAGGGGACAACAATAAGGACGGAACCGGGCATGAAAGCGTTAAAGATCTCCGACCCATCCTACGAACTGATGGACGATCACCACGGCAACTCGCTGATCTACCGTGAGCATGGTTTTCCGTGCCCGCTGGTGCGCTGGCACAACCACAAGGAATACGAACTGCATTTGATCGTCGCCAGTTCGGGCAAGGTCTTCGTTGGGGATTATGTCGGCAATTTCGGTCCCAACAGCCTGTTCCTGACCGGCCCGAATCTGCCACACAACTGGATCAGCCAGGTCGATGAGGGTGAAGTGGTCTCCAAGCGCGACATGCTCGTCAATTTCACCGACGAACTGTTCGAAGCGGGCCACAACGTGTTTTCCGAACTACGCAGTTTGACGCCGATGCTCGAGCGTTCACGCTATGGGATCGAGTACCGCTGTCCGCAGACCATTGCCGAGGCCAGCAGGCTGATGCATCGGGTCGCCGGCAGCGGCGGGGCCACCCGCCTCGGTTATTTCCTGATCATGCTAGAGCTGCTGGCCAGCTGCGACGACTATCAGCTGCTCTCCGGCGCCACCTCGTCGCAGCTGGGAGATGAGCAACACGCCGACCGCACCAACATGGCGGTCAACTACATCTTCGACCATTACATGCGCGAACTGCCGCTCGAAGAAGTCGCGAGTCACCTGGGCATGAAGCCCACCTATTTTTCACGCTTTTTCAAACGCGCCACTGGCCGCTGTTATGTCGAGTTCGTCAACAGCCTTCGCATCAGCAAGTCCTGCGAGCTGCTGCTGGACAACGACAAGCCGGTCACCGACGTCTGCTTTGAGTCAGGTCGTCATCGCCCCTGGCTACACGGTGTCCAAACTCTTGTGGATGAAGGAGCAGCATGCCGAACTGTTCGAACGCATCGCCCATATCCTGCTGCCCCACGACTACCTCAACTACTGGCTGACCGGACGCTGTACCAGCGAATACGGCGACGCGTCAGGGACGGGTTATTTCAATGTCCGCTCCCGGCAATGGGATTACACCATTCTGCGCCAGATCGATCCCACGGGCCGGCTCGAAGCCGCACTGCCCGAGCTGATCGAGCCCTACCAGCCGGCCGGGCGAATACACCCTGAACTGGCCGCCCAGCTGGGCCTGAATCCTCAGGCGCTCGTGGCCAGCGGCGGCGGCGACAACATGATGGGCGCTATCGGCACCGGCAATATCAGCCCAGGCGCGATCACCATGAGCCTCGGCACCTCCGGCACCTTGTACGCATTCGCAGAAGAACCCCGGATCAGCCCGCAGTCCTCAGTCGCCACCTTCTGCTCGTCCAGCGGCGGCTGGTTGCCACTGATCTGCACCATGAACCTGACCAACGCGAACGGCGCCATTCGCGATCTGCTGCAGCTCGACCTCGATCAATTCAATGTCCTGGTGGCGCAGGCGCCGATTGGAGCCGACGGCGTCACCCTGCTGCCATTCCTGAATGGCGAGCGCGTACCTGCCCTGCCCCAGGCCACAGCCAGCCTGCACGGCCTGACTGCAGACAACCTGACTCGGGCCAATCTCTGTCGTGCCGTGGTCGAGGGCGTAACCTTTGGCCTGCGCTATGGGTTGGATCTGTTGCGGGAAAGCGGGATTCGCAGCGAACGTATCCAACTTATCGGCGGCGGCGCGAAGAGTCCGCAGTGGCGGCAGATGGTTGCCGACATGATGGCGACACCGGTGGTCTGTACCGCCCATAGCGAGGCCGCTGCGCTCGGCGGTGCAATTCAGGCTGCATGGTGCCATGCGAGACAGAGCGATTCGCATGCCAGCCTCGCAGCCCTTTGCGAGCGCTGCGTCAGTTTTGACGAGGCAACCGCGGTCGAGCCTGAACCCAGCGCAGTTCAGAGCTATGAACGGGCCTACCGGCGGTATCGACGACTGGTTAGCAGCACCTACGGTCAGAACACACCGCCGGATCTGACGACGGTTGCGCCGTGATGAATTGAGCATGGTCCTTACATTGAGAAGCGAAGCTCGTAGGTCCGGGCTACTGGTGCGTTGGTGATCTCTGCCAACTCTCGCCCCCTGATCGCGAGCAAGCTCGCTCCTACAAAAGCGACTCAGTTGTTCACCTGTAGGAGCCAGCTTGCTGGCGATCCGAGCCGTCTGCTGCTGCTGCTGCTGGGCCGAGCGTGCTCGCGAACCAACGCCACCACACCGCAGGTGCCGGCAGACGCAAGCTAACTCTCCATATCCCGCTTGCAGGCAAAAAACAAACATAAAAAAGGCAGAGCCATGTTCTACGGCTCTGCCTTCTTGGTAACGCCAGCTAACTGTCAGCGGCTACGCAACATTTCCCGCGGGAAGTACTTGCCCAGTTCATGCTTGGCGATCGAAGCGCGGTGTACCTCGTCCGGGCCGTCCGCCAGACGCAGGGTGCGCTGCATGGCCCACCAGTGGGCCAGCGGGAAGTCTTCGGACACACCGGCACCACCATGAATCTGAATAGCGCGGTCGATCACCTTCAGCGCAACGTTTGGCGCCACAACCTTGATCTGCGCAATTTCGCTCGCCGCGATCTTGTTGCCCACCGTGTCCATCATGTACGCGGCATTGAGCGTCAGCAGGCGCGCCATGTTGATCTCGATGCGGCACTCAGCGATGTGGTCAAGGTTGGCACCCAGTCGCGCCAGCGGCTTGCCGAACGCCGTGCGGTTCACCGAGCGCTCGCACATCAGCTTCAATGCGCGCTCGGCTACACCGACGGAGCGCATGCAGTGGTGAATACGGCCCGGGCCGAGGCGGCCCTGAGCAATCTCGAATCCACGGCCCTCACCCAGCAGCACGTTCTCGTATGGCACCCGAACGTTTTCCAGCAGCACTTCAGCGTGGCCGTGCGGGGCATCGTCGTAGCCGAACACCGGCAGCGGACGCAGGACTTTCAGCCCCGGTGCGTCCATCGGCACGAGGATCATCGAATGCTGCTGGTGACGCGGCGCATCAGGGTTGGTAAGGCCCATGAAGATCATGACCTTGCAGCGCGGATCGCAGGCACCGGAGGTCCACCACTTGCGACCATTGATGACCCATTCGTCACCCTCGCGAACAGCGCGGGCTTCCATGTTCGTGGCGTCGGACGAAGCTACGCCTGGCTCGGTCATGCCGAAGGCCGAACGGATCTCGCCACGCAGCAACGGCTCCAGCCACTGCTTCTTGTGCGCTTCGCTGCCGTAGCGAACCAGCACCTCCATGTTGCCGGTGTCCGGCGCCGAGCAGTTGAATGCCTCCGGGCCAAGGCCCGAGCTGCCCATGATTTCTGCCAGCGGCGCATATTCGGTGTTGGTCAGCCCGGCGCCCAGCTCGGAATCTGGCAGAAACAGGTTCCATAGGCCCTCGGCTTTTGCCTTGGCCTTAAGCTCCTCGACGATGGCGGTCGGTTGCCAGCGATCACCTTCGGCGACCTGCTGATAGAAGACCTTTTCGGCGGGATAGACGTGAGCATCCATGAACGCTTGCACGCGCTCTCTCAGCTCTTGAACCTTCGGGGAGTAGGCGAAATCCATGGGCGACAACCTTCTGGCAGGTAATGTTTTGTAGTTTTGAATGCTAGAGGAGGCCTGGTGATTTATCTAAGCTATTTTCCTCGTGTATAAACATTCATCACCGATATATGATCGGCGAATTCCGATACACGCCGGAGAGCACAACAATGAACCTGAACAAGGTCGATCTGAATCTTTTCATCGTCTTCGATGCCATTTACACCGAAGCGAACCTGACCCGTGCCGGGCAGATCGTCGGCATCACCCAGCCAGCCGTTTCCAACGCCCTGGCCCGCCTGCGGGAAACCTTCAACGACCCGCTATTTGT
The DNA here is from genome assembly GCF_000970615.1 of Pseudomonas sp. 10B238. Lineage (NCBI taxonomy): Bacteria > Pseudomonadati > Pseudomonadota > Gammaproteobacteria > Pseudomonadales > Pseudomonadaceae > Pseudomonas > Pseudomonas sp. 10B238. Next base: position 135,813 of record NZ_KQ033927.1, on the reverse strand, counting down.
GCGCACCGCGCAAGGCATGGTGCCGACGCCGATGGCGCAGAACATCATCGGCCCTGTGCGCAACGCGCTGCAGTTGCTGCGCGTCTCGGTGCAGGAAAGCCGCACCTTCAACCCGTTGCAGGCAAACAAGACCTTTCGAATCAGCATGACCGACCTAACCGAGGCCGTGGTGCTGCCGCCGCTGTTCCAGCGCCTGCGTCGACTGGCGCCAAACGTGAAAATCGAAAGCATGCTCGCCAAGCGCCGCGAAACCACGAAGGAATTGGCGGCCGGACGCCTGGATTTCGCCATGGACGCACCGCTGAACACCGATCCGCAGGTGCGCCACGTCAAGCTGCTGGAGGACCGCTACGTCTGTGCCATGCGCCGCGGCCACCCGCTGGCGAAGGACAAGCTCAGCGTCGAGGAATACCTGTCGCTGTCGCACATTCATATTTCCAGCCGGCGCAGCGGGCTCGGCATGGTTGACCTGGCACTCGGCAAGATGGGGCAACAGCGCAAAATTGCCTTGCGCTCGCAGCACTACATGATGGCCACCCAGGTGATTCAGCAGACCGATATGGCAGTGACCGTCCCTGAGCGTTTCGCCCGGCGTCATGACCTGTATCAGGTGCCACTGCCGGTGGATATCCCGCCGTTGGAGACACACATCTACTGGCACGAGAGCACCGATCAGGATCCGGCCAACCGCTGGATGCGCGAACAAATGATCGAGATCGCTCAGCAGGTTACGGCGGCGCAGCAGGCCGACTGATTTGCCCGCTTAAATGCCAGATCGGCCGGCACGTGCAATGCGTGCCGGTTTGACTCATGCGCTTTCGCGCATCACCACTTCAAAACCTACATCGATACGCCGCTGCGGTGGCGACTCGCCGCGCATCAGGCTCAGCAACATTTGCCCAGCCAGCTTGCCAATCTCGCCGCGAATGGTGCGGACCGTGGTCAGCGCCGGGTGCATCCAGGCCGCGGCCGGCAAGTCGTTGAACCCGGCAACCGCCAGCCGCTCCGGCACGGCCAAGTTCAGCTGGCGAGCACGAAACAGTGCGCCCAACGCCAGATCGTCGTTATTAAAGAAGATCGCATCGATTTCTGGATGCTGCGCCAGTAACCGATCGAGCAACTCGGCGCCCAGCCCGATGGATGAAACCTGCGGTGTGAGCACCTCAAGTGCGGCATCGTAACGCGAGGCCTCGCGCATGACCTGGCGATAGCCTTCGGCACGTTGCAGGGTTCGGGGGTCAAGTTGCGCGGCCGCAAACGCGATGTTGCGGTAGCCGCGGTCGAGCAGCTTGCGGGTCATGGCCGCTCCGGCTTCCAACTGCGAAAAACCGACGCAGTACTCTTCCTCGCCATCGCTCAGCTCCATCAAGGTCACGATCGGACTGGTGTAGCTGCCAAGCACTTCGCGCGCGGCATCGCTGCGCTCGAAGCCGGTAACCAGCAGCCCTGCCGGTTGATGCGCGAGGTAGGCACGCAACAGGCGTTCGTCTTCTTCGGGATGGTAATGGCTGACGCCGATCATCAGCTCGTAACCCGCCGGCATTAGCACGCGCTGAATAGCTTCGACGGTGTCGACAAATACTGCGTTCGACAATGAAGGAATGATCACAGCGACAAGATTCGAACGTGCGCTCGCCAGGTTTCGCGCCGCCGTGTGCGGGACGTAACCCAAGGTTTTGACCGCAGCCATCACCCGCTCGCGCAAGGCGTCCGACACCCGTTCGGGTTGCGATAGCGCACGCGAGGCGGACATCAGCGAACAACCGGCAGTGCGAGCCACATCGGATAATGTGGCGCGCTCCAGCGAACGGCGACGGCGAGAGCTCATAGCGGGATCCAGCAGCGAGGGGGCGGAGATTCTATACGGGAAGGCGCCCCGAAGCAGGTCATGCGAACGCTATTGCTCGCTGGGTTTTACATGGCCTGCATGGGGCGCGTCCGATTACTTCGGGGCTTTCTCGACCGCAGCCTGTACTTCATTGAACAGAGGCTCGCCAACCGTATCGATGACGGTCTGGATGGCCGGTTTAGCCTGTTCCCGCATGCGCTGGATCTCTTCCGGGCTGACCTTGTTCACCTCCATACCCTGCTCCTTGATCTTGGCCAGGGCCTCGCGGGCTTCTGCGCGAGTGTCCTCACGTTCGAAATCACGAGCCGTCTGCGCCGCCTTCATGATGATGTCCTGCTCAGTTTTCGACAGGCCATCCCACCAGCGTTTGGATGCCGTGACGATCCATGGGCTGTACACGTGATTGGTCACGCTCAGGTACTTCTGTACCTCGTAGAACTTGGACGAGAGGATGGTGTTATAGGGGTTTTCCTGACCGTCGACTGCCTTGGTTTCCAGTGCCGTGAACAGCTCGGAGAACGGCAGCGGGACAGCGTTGGCGCCCATCAGCTTGAAGGTATCGATGAACACGGGGTTTGGCATCACGCGCAACTTGATGCCGTCGAAGTCTTCCAGCTTCTCGACAGGACGCACGTTGTTGGTCAGGTTACGGAAGCCGTTTTCCCAGTACGCCAAGCCAACGAGGCCCTTTTCTTCCAGCGCATCCATGACCTTCTGACCGACCGGGCCATCCAGCACGTGGTCGGCCTGCTTCTCGCTCTCGAACAGGAACGGCGTGTCCCAGACTGCCATTTCTTCGGCAACACCGACCAGGGTAGCCGTCGAACCGACCATCATTTCCTGAGCGCCGCCCATCAGCGCGTTCTGCATCTGATCATCAGAACCCAGGCTGGCAGAACCGAAGGTACGAACCTTGAGCTTGCCATCGGACGCCTTGGCGATCTCCTCAGCCAGGAGCTTCGCGGCGCGCCCCTGATTGCTGTCTTCGTTGAGCCCGTAGCCAAAGCGAATCATCCGTGGCCGGATATCGTCGGCTGCCTGAGCGGTCACTGCGGTGATAGCGCTGCTAAGCGTAGTGGCGGCCAGGGCCGCGATGAGAAATCGTTTCATATTCACTTACCTTTTGTTGTTGTGGATAAAGGGTTGATGCTCAAGCCTCGTGTCCGTCACCGCAGCCATTCCAACGGCACGGTGATGATCGACGGCACTGCTATCAGCAGAACAACGATGGCCAGATAGATGAGGAAGAACGGGATGACACCGCGAACAAGCGTTTCCATTCGCAGCCGCCCTATTCCGCCGACAACGTTGAGTACCGTGCCAACGGGCGGCGTGATCAGACCAATCGAGCCGATCAGCACGAACATCACGCCGAAGTACACCGGATTGATCCCGGCCTTCACTGCAATCGGCGCCAACACCGGCCCGAGAATCAGGATGGTCGGGGTCAGGTCGAGCACCATGCCAATCGCGATCATCAACACCATGATGGCGACCATCAGCAGCTTGGGATCTTCTGCCAACGGACCAAGCATCGAGGCGATTTCGTCCGGCAACTGGGCCAGCGTAATCATGTAGGCGGAGACGATTGCCGCTGCGCAAAGGAACATGACCGACGCCGTGGTGCGGCTGGCGCGGGTCAACACCTCAATCACACCGTTCCAGCTCAGTTCGCGGTACAGCAGCGTCGACACCAGCAGCGCATAGACTGCCGCTACCACAGCAGCCTCGGTCGGCGTGAACAGGCCGAAACGCAAGCCGCCCACGATGATCACCGGCAGCATCAGCGCAGCCGCGCCATCGACCAGCGCCTTACGGCGTTCAGCTCCGCTGGCTTTTTCCTGTGGGGGTTCATCGATCCGGCGGGCGATCATCGTCCAGGCCACCACCAGTCCTACGCCCATGATCAGGCCCGGCACCATACCGGCAAGGAACAGCTGGCTGATGGAGGTATTGGTGACAACGCCGTAGATCACGAACGGCATCGACGGCGGGATAATCGGCGCGATGATGCCGCCGGCGGCCACCAAGCCCGAAGACGAGCTCAGCGGGTAACCGCGCTCACGCATCATTGGGAGCAACAGTGTCGCCAGGGCGGCGGTATCGGCCAGGGCCGAGCCGGACATGCTTGCCAGCAGGACCGACGCCGCAATGGCCACGTAGCCAAGGCCACCGCGCTTATGGCCGAAGTAGGCCTGCGCCATGTTGATGATGCGGCGCGAGATGCCGCCCGCATTCATTAGCTCGCCAGCCAGGATGAAGAACGGCACAGCCAACAGCGGAAAGCTGTCGGCACCGGCCTGAAGATTCTGTGCCAGCAGCTGCACATCCCAGAAATCCAGGTACCACATCAGCACCGCGCCGGTAAGAATCAGCGCGAAGGCAATCGGCATACCGAAGGCCATGAAGCCAAACAATGACGATAAGAAGACGACGACAGTCATGTACGGACCTCGGGTGGGCGCATGCCCTTGTTGTTATCGGGGATCAATCGGCCGTTACGTTGGCTTCGGCGATGGGTAACGGCGGCTGTCGACGCCAGACATTCACCAGCTGAATCAGCGCCAGGACGGCGAGAGCAACCATGCTGGCCGCGACCGGAACCATGGCCACGGCCAGCGGATACCCCACCACCGGGCTGTTGATGGTCCAGCCGAACTGCATCTGGTTCCATCCGCCCATTGCGGCCAATGCACTGGCCACTGCGACCATGATCCAGCTGACCGAGTCCACCAACCGGCGGAGCAGATGGGGAAACCGGTCACGAATCATGCTGAAGGCCATCAGCTCGCCTCGGCGCATGCTCGAAGCCACACCGACGAACACCAGCCAGACGAAGGCCAGCCTCGAAAGCTCTTCTGCGCCCGTCCAACCAGTACCGAAGGCATAGCGCAAGACAACACTGCTGAACACCACGATGACCATGAAGGCCAGCAACGCTGCCATCAGCCAGTCAGTGATCCGGTCGAAGCCCTGAGCAAACTTGCCGCCGTAGATCGGCTGAGTAGTCAGCTCGGCGCCCTTGGGCTCGACATCCTGACTATCCACCATGTTGGCAGGCTCGCTACTGCGCTGACCGCCGTGCGCGCCGCCGCGCTTGTTAGCGCTATCAAGCGGAGCCGCGGAAAGGTCTTCCTTGGCATTAATAGCCAAACCGCCGTCCTGTTTCATCCAGCGGGTGATCTCGTTCAGAACCTGCTCTCGCGGCTGACTGGCATCGACCACAAGCACGTGGGGCTCGCCTGCCGGCGACTCGAGCGTCGCGAACTGGCTGTCCACCAGCGAAATCGGCATGAAATGACCGGCCCGCCCACCAACGCGCTGGATAGCCGTGTCGTAATCGATGGAAAGGTGCGCAAAGCACAGGCCAGGCACGGCGTCGCGCAACAGGTCGCGGTAACGGCGCTTCAGGGCAGAACAGGCGAGAACGAAGCCAACGTCGTCGTCGATGGCACGCTGCATTTCGATGACGAGCCTTTGCAGCCACTCGACCCGGTCGGCATCCGACAAAGGCGTGCCGGCACGCATGTGCGCAACGTTTTCTTCGGGATGGAAATGATCGGCTTCGATGTGTCGAAAGCCCAAGGCATCGGCCACGGCATGGCTGGTTTCGGTCTTGCCCGAACCACTGACGCCCATGACCACCAATGCGCGGCGATTTGCGGGAAATTCGCTGTGGGAGTGGTAATCCACTGTCGGTCTCCGGCGGCATCGTTGTGCCACATTATGTTTGTGGACCGGATGGTAGCGCTAACATATAGCAACCAGAAACACCGTTCGTCGGGTTTGTCTGCAGACCAACGGTCGATCCCATTCGATTCCCGCTTCGGTTTCCCGGGCTGGATGACTACAATCGCCGCCGCATCCGAGGAGATTCACAATGCCGAAAGCCATGGCCCGCCACATCTTGGTCAAGACCGAAGCTGAAGCCGCGCAGCTGAAAAAGCGCATCGCCAATGGCGAAGCCTTCGATGTGTTGGCGAGGAAGTTTTCGACCTGTCCGTCGGGCAAGAAAGGTGGTGATCTAGGCGAAGTTCGCCCTGGGCAAATGGTGCGCAGCATCGATCAGGTGATTTTCAAAAAGCCGCTGCGTGACGTGCATGGTCCAATCAAAAGCCAGTTCGGCTACCACCTCGTGCAGGTGTTCTACCGCGACTGAGGCTTAATCGGCCCTACCGAAACGCTGCAACTGCATCTCGCGCAATCGGCTCAGCGTGCGGCGAAAGGCAAAAGACAGATAGCCCTCGGTGTAAAGCTCGTCCATGGCAACCCTGGCTTCAAGATACAGCGGCACCCCCCGGTCATAGCATTCATCCACCAGAGCGATGAATCGCCTGACACTATCATCGTGAGCAGCCAGCTTGGGTAGCTCACGATCCCCCGCTTCCACCCGCGCCGCACCATCCTCGGTTCCACGAGCGATGCGTCCTTCACGCTGTTCGCTGCCCAACCGCGGCACGTCGCCAATCAGGATCGCCTGATAGCGATCGCATAGCTCAATGAAATCCAGCGCCGAGAATGGCTGTGCGCACAGGTCTGCAAAGCGACACCAGAGTACGGAGTCGCTGCTGCACACAACTTGAAGCGGCCGGCGTCCGATGAGGACCGGCTCGGTCGTAGCGGTCGCCCCGCCGTTCAACCTGTCGAAGACCGAACGTAGCACCCCGTCTTCGTGGGGATCACGGACCCAGTAACGCTGCTCGCCCACGCCTGGACGCAAGCGATGATCAGCACCGCCGTCCACGTTCACTACATGCATGTGGCGCTCGATTGCATCGATGGCAGGCAGGAAGCGCTCGCGGTTGAAACCGTCAGCATAGAGCTGATGAGGTGGCTGGTTGGACGTCGCAACGATGACCACGCCCTGCTCGAACATCACTTGGAACAGGCGGCCCAGGATGATCGCATCGCCGATATCCGCCACGAACAGCTCGTCGAAACACAGCACCCGCACGTCTTCGCTCAGCTCCGTCGCTAACGCCTGTAGCGGATCTGACGTGCCGTTGAGCTGAAACAGACGAATGTGTACCCAGCGCATGAAGTGGTGAAAATGCTGACGCCTCGCCGGCACCTTAAGGCTGCGATGGAACATGTCCATCAGCCATGTCTTGCCGCGCCCGACCGGTCCCCACAGATAGACACCGCAGCGCAATTCACGGGCCACGTTGCCATGCAGCGTCTCGTAGCAATGCTGCAGCTGTTCCACCGTGCGCAGCTGAGCTGCGTCACTGACGTAGCCCTCACGGGCGATGGCTTGCCGATACATGGCAAGCGGAGCGCTGGTGTTCATTTAGGCGGCCGTTCCGAAACACGGCTGCAATGGTACCGCAGACCTGAAACACGTACCGCTCGTCGACCGCGAAAACCTGTGTCATAAAGCTGTCGCAAGCCGCACATAACGTCACAGTTCCGTCGATTACCTATGGAGCTGCACCGTGACTGACGATAGTCAAAACTTACTGTTCGGCAACGGCGATGAACTGCCGAGTAACCATTCCGCCAACCCTCACATCCAGGATGTCATTAACCAAGGCCGTCGCAAGGTCGTGGCGAGCGGAGCAGCGTTCGGTGTGCTCGCCTTTCTGGGCGGCCTGCCTTCGATAGCAGGAGCAGCCGAGCCGGCTAAGATCGGCAGTGGCCAGCCCTTCCAGCTTCGTAATCGCCTCCCCTTTGGTGCAGTGCCGGTAACCCGCGCCGACACCATCACCGTGCCCGCCGGTTTTTCCGCCAAGACGTTCATTCCGTGGGGCACGCCAATCTGCGGTAGCTACCCCGCTTTTCTGGAAGACGCCAGCAACAGTGCAGAAGACCAGGCTCAGCAGACCGGCATGCATCACGACGGCATGCATTTCTTCCCGATGGACGCACGCTTCAAGGGCCGTAAAAGTGATCACGGTCTGCTCGTACTGAATCATGAGTACATTGATGCCCCGCTGCTGCATCCCAACGGCCCAACGGTGGTCAATGGCAAACGCGTGGATGCCGATGAAGTGCGCAAGGAGATCAACGCGCACGGTGTTTCGGTCGTCGAGGTACGCCGTGGGCCTCAGGGAGACTGGTCGGTACTGCCATCCGCACGCAACCGCCGCATAACCGGCGCGACGCCGATGCATATCGAAGGCCCGGCTCGTGGCCATGAGCTGATGCAAACCCGCTACAGCCCGAGCGGTACGTCGACCCGCGGTACGCTGAACAACTGCTCGAATGGCTACACGCCATGGGGCACCTACCTGACGTGCGAAGAAAACTGGGCGGGCTATTTCGCAGTGCGCGACACTGAATTGCCTCGCCACCTGGAGCGCTACGGCCTTCGTTCGAGCGGGCGTTACGGCTGGGAGACGGTCCGCGGCGACGAATTCGAGCGTTTCGATGCGACCACGACAGCCGCAGACGCGCGAGCCGACTATCGTAACGAACCGAATACGTTTGGCTGGATTGTCGAAATCGACCCCTTCGACCCGGATTCAACTCCGGTCAAGCACACTGCGCTGGGCCGCTTTGGCCACGAGGGCTTGGTGTTTGCACCTACCAAACCGGGCTGGCCGCTCGTCTGCTACTCCGGCGACGATTCGCAGAACGAATACATCTACAAGTACATCAGTCGCGACAAGTACCGCCCGCAGCGCAGCGACGGCCGGCTACTCGACGATGGCACTCTATACGTCGCGCGCTTCAACCCGGACGGCAGCGGCGACTGGCTAGCGTTGGATATCGAAGACGCGGCCTTCCAGCAGGCATGCGCTGCAGCAAACGTCAGCTTTGCCGATCAGGGCGAAGTACTGATCAATACTCGTCTGGCAGCGGACGTCGTTGGCGCGACTAAAATGGACCGCCCTGAGTGGGGCGCCGTTCATCCGGACACCGGTGAGGTGTATTTCACGCTCACCAACAACAGCTCGCGGGAGGAAGCCGACGCAGCCAACCCTCGCGCGCCGAACCCCACCGGACACATCATCCGTTGGCGTGAGCTGGGCAAGAATCAGATTGGCACGCAGTTCCAGTGGGATCTGTATTTGCTCGCTGGGCCAGAGAGTGACAGCCGAGATCCGCGCGGTCGGCCACTGACTGACGAAAACATCATGGCGAGCCCGGACGGGCTTTGGTTCGACGAGGAAGGACGACTCTGGATCCAGACCGACATGAGCGGAAGTCAGCTCAGAAGCGGCCCCTTCGGCAACAACCAGATGCTGATATCGGACCCGAAGAGCGGCGAGACCAAACGCTTCCTGGTCGGACCCCTGGGAGCCGAAGTGACCGGTATCACCGCTACTCCGGACTTCCGCACGCTGTTTGTGAACATCCAGCACCCAGGGGAAGGATCAACGCCAACGGAATACACCAGCACCTGGCCCGACGGCCCTGGCCGCAGACCGCGTTCGGCGACGGTGATCATCACGCGTGACGATGGCGGGCGTATTCTCTAGCCCAAGAGCGGCGTCCGGCTCCGCCGGACGCCTACTCGGGTGTAGGTTTAGCGTCAGGGGTGATGAACAAGGCCCACGACGACATGAACAAGGCAGCAATCAGCGGCCCTATGACGAAGCCATTCAGGCCAAACAGGGCGAGACCGCCCAACGTCGAGATCAGCACCAGATAGTCAGGCATCTTGGTGTCCTTACCCACCAGGACCGGCCTGAGGAAATTGTCTACCAGGCCAATCACCAGAATCCCGTAGAGCGTCAGGATCACGCTCTGGATGACCATACCCTGCACCAGAAAGTAGATCGCAACCGGCGTCCAGATCAGGCCGGCACCGATTGCTGGCAGCAAGGATAGAAACGCCATCAGCACGCCCCAGAGCAACGATGCCGGTATCCCAAGAATCGCAAAGATCACCCCGCCGAGAAATCCCTGAGTAGCTGCCACCACGATGTTGCCTTTGACAGTGGCGCGAACCACCCGGGTGAACTTGCTGAACAGCCTGCGTTTCTGGTTATCGCTTAGCGGCAGCGCGCGGCGGATTTTCAGAACCAGCTCGCGCCCGTCCCGGATGAAGAAGAACAGCAAATACAGCATCACAAAAAAGCTGACGAGGAACTGAAAGGTGCCCTGTCCGAAACTGAACGCCTTGGTCGCAAGGTACTGGCTGCCCTGCAACGCGCCACTGGCAAGGCGTTCACGCATCTGATCCAGATTGCCAAAACCGAAGCGTTGCAGCTGCTGCTGCAGCGAGTCCGGCAGCAGGTTCTTCATCCCACCCACGAACTGGCCGACGTCAAGCTCACCACTTTCCATCTGTTGGTAGAGTGACGAACCTTCCTGGACCAGAAGACCGGTAATCAGAATCACTGGGAGCACCGCAACGATCAGGCAAACCAATAAGGTAATGATCGCTGTCAGGTTTCGCCGGTACCCCATATGGCGTTGCAAGCGGCGTTGCAGCGGCGAAAAGATGATTGCCAGAATGACGGCCCAAAATACCGCCCCGTAGAACGGATAAAGTATCCAGCCGAAGGCAATGCTCACGACGAGCAACAGAGCAAGAAAGACTTTCTGCTCAAGGGTTGATTTCACGAATGCATCCTATCGCTGCGGTTGTATCCGTTAGTCAGCGATTGTCGTCAGGAGTGCTGATAGAGATGGAGTGAACGCGCCGTTGCAACGACGCGTATGGCACCTGGGAAGCGTTAGAGCGTCATTGCAGCAATCCAGCCGAATGCGAGTAGCGGCAGGTTGTAGTGCAGGAAGGTCGGCACCACGGTGTCCCAGATATGGTTGTGCTGGCCATCAGCATTCAACCCGGCGGTTGGGCCAAGTGTCGAGTCCGATGCTGGCGAACCGGCATCTCCGAGCGCACCAGCCGTGCCCACCAGGCTGACGATTGCCAGCGGACTGAAGCCGAGCTCCAACCCGAGCGGTACGAAGATCGCTGCGATGATTGGCACTGTCGAGAAAGAGGAACCGATGCCGATGGTGACCAGCAACCCCACCAGTAGCATCAGCAGCGCGCCGACAGCCTTACTGTTACCAATCCAGGCAGCAGACGCATCGACAAGGATTTTCACCTCGCCGGTCTCGCGCATCACTTCGGCAAATCCCGCTGCAGCAATCATGATGAAGCCAATCATGGCCATCATCTTCATGCCCTCGGTAAACAGGTCATCGGCCTCCTTCCAGCGCACCACGCCGGATACGGAAAACGTCACGAAACCGACCAGCGCACCGATGATCATCGAGTCCAACCACAGCTGAACAACAAAAGCGGCTGCGACCGCTAGCCCTGCAACCAACAAGGTCAGCGGGCTGTAGCTGACACTGATCGCCTTTGACTGGTCGACTTTGGTCAGGTCGTACGTTCGCGACTTGCGGTAGCTGAACATGGCGATCAGCAGTCCGGTCAGCATGCCGATAGCCGGAATCAACATGGCCTGGCTTACTTTGATCCCGGTGATGTCGGCACCGCTCTTGGCTACGTTCGCCAGCAGAATCTCGTGCAGAAAGATGCTGCCGAAGCCCACCGGCAGGAACATGTAGGGTGTGACCAGACCGAACGCCAGCACGCAAGCAATCAGACGTCTGTCGATCTGCAATTTGCTCAGCACGTAGAGCAACGGCGGCACCAGCAGCGGGATGAAGGCGATATGGATCGGCAGGATGTTCTGCGACGACACAGCGACCGCCAGCAGCAGCCCGATCATCAACCACTTCACGGCTCCAGCCGACTCCGATTCGCGTTTGCCTACCATGGCCAGTGCACGATCAGCCAGCGCGTGGGCCAACCCGCTCTTGCCGATCGCAACAGCGAACGCACCCAGCAAAGCGTAAGAAAGCGCTACCGTCGCGCCACCACCTAGCCCCTTGTTGAACGCGGCGAGGGTCCCTTCCAGCCCCAACCCACCTAAAACGCCGCCAGCTAGAGCGCCCGCAATCAGCGCCACCACCACATGGACCCTGCACAGGCTGAGAATCAGCATGATGCCGACTGCCGCTACCACTGCATTCATTTCAACTCCCCGAAAGCGGCGAACGCCGATAAAAAGCCGGGCACTTTGCCCCAAGCTCGAGGGAGTGTCAAAAGCACCGCGCAAGCAGTGGTGAAGTTGCACCTTGCAGGCTGCTGTCCAGCAACGACAGCTGAGTATAAACCAGTAGAATGCCGCCTTTCGCCCTTATCCGGATGCATCAGTGGAAATATTCAAAGAGTTCACCTTCGAGTCCGCGCACCGCTTGCCCCACGTACCCGATGGGCACAAGTGTGGCCGTTTGCACGGGCACTCGTTCCGAGTCGCGATTTATCTCGAGGGCGAGGTGAATGCCCAGACAGGCTGGATTCGCGATTTCAGCGAGATCAAGCAGATCTTCAACCCCATCTACGAACGGCTCGACCATCACTATCTGAACGATCTGCCGGGCCTCGACAACCCGACCAGCGAAAATCTCGCGATATGGATCTGGAACGAGCTGAAGCCGTTGTTACCGGAGCTCTCGCGGATACGCATCCATGAAACCTGCACCAGTGGCTGCGAATACCGCGGCCAGTGATAGCGCAAGGCCAAGTTAGCGCTGTTTTGCCCGCTTCACCGGACGCGTAAATCAGTGGACAAATGGCGCCCCGTTAGCAACCAGGGCGACCTTCGCTTACATGGCCACGTAGCGGGACCTGCCATGCAGGCCCCAGCCGCGCACCGATTGACGGCTAGCTTTCGAGGGTGGCAAGGCGCTTTAGAAAGGACGCTTCGTCGTCCACTTCCAGCCCCAGTTCGTTGGCTTTAGCCAACTTGGAGCCGGCGCCCGGCCCAGCCACCACGACACTTGTCTTCGCCGAGACTGAGCCTGAAACTTTTGCGCCCAAGGCTTCCAGCCTTGCCTTGGCGTCGTCCCGGCTCATGCTTTCCAGCGTGCCCGTCAGCACCCAAGTCTGGCCGGCCAGCGGCAAGCCTTCCGCGGCCTTTCTTTCGCTCTCCCAATGCATGCCGAATTCCTTCAGCTGGGCTTCGATGGCACGAGCACGCGCAGCATTTACCGGGTCGTCGAAATAGTCGCGCAGTGCGCGGGCCGCCTTTTCGTTGAGCCGTTCAACCTGACGCAGGTCCAGCCAGTCGGCTTCGATAATGTTCTGCAGACTGCCGAAACGATCGGCGAGACGTTGGGCGCCGGTGGCGGCAATAAAGGGGATATTCAGCTTGTCGAGCAATCCGGCGAGCGTCGCACAAGCGGCGAACTCAGGATGCACGTCGCCCTCCTCCTGCAGCTGCACACCGCGCGTGCGTAACTGCGCGATGACGGACTGGTTATGGTCATCGTTGAAGAAACTGTGGATTTCGTGTGCCACCTCCAGGCCGATATCCGGCAGATAGACCAGCACATCGGGCAATGCTCGACTGATGCGATCCAGCGACCCCAAGGCACGCGCCAGCAATTTCGCAGTGCCTTCGCCAACATCCGGGATACCCAGGGCAAAGACGAAGCGCGCCAAGGACGGCTTGCGGCTGGCGTCGATCGACTTGAGCAGATTGCGGCTCGAAACCTCGCCGAAGCCCTCCAATGCCAAAACTTGCTCGAAGCTCAGGGAATAGAGATCCGCCGGCGAACTGACCAGCCCCGCATCGACCAACTGCTCGACAATCTTGTCACCCAGGCCATCAATGTCCATGGCCCGGCGGGAGACGAAATGGATGATTGCCTGCTTGAGCTGAGCCTGACAGGCCAGGCGGCCGACGCAACGATAGATCGAACCTTCACTTACCGACTCCCGCCCCTTGCTGCGCTTGATCAGCTGGGTGCGTTCGACGGCTGAGCCGCAAACAGGACAGTGCTCCGGCACATGCACAGCACGCGCACTGTCGGGCCGGCGCTCCGGAATGACCCCGAGGATCTGCGGAATGACATCACCGGCGCGACGCACGATCACCGTATCGCCGATCATGACACCCAGCCGGGCGACCTCATCCATGTTGTGCAGTGTGGCATTGGATACCGTCACGCCGGCGACCTGTACCGGCTGCAGCCGCGCAACCGGCGTGATGGCGCCCGTGCGGCCGACCTGAAACTCCACATCGAGCAGTTCGGTCACTTCTTCCCGTGCTGGGAATTTGTGCGCGATCGCCCAACGTGGCTCGCGAGCACGAAAGCCCAGCTCGCGTTGCTGAGCCGTCGAGTTGACCTTGAACACCACGCCGTCGATCTCATAAGGCAGCGCGTCGCGCTTCGCCCCAATGGCCTGGTAGTAATCGCGGCATTGCTGCACGCCTTTGGCCAACTTGAGCTCTCGGCTGATCGGCAAGCCCCAGCCCTTGAGCGCCTCGAGGATGCCGATATGGGTATCAGGCAAATCGCCGTCGCTGCGGCCGATGCCATAGGCACAGAGCTCCAGAGGCCGGTTGGCGGTTATCTTTGAATCCAGCTGGCGCAGGCTGCCCGCGGCGGCGTTTCGCGGGTTGGCAAACGGCTTATTACCCGCCTCTAGCTGACGTGCATTCAACGCCTCGAAGCCTGCCTTGGGCATGTAGATCTCGCCACGGACTTCCAACACCGCGGGCCAGCCGTCGCCGTGGAGCTTCAGCGGAATATTGCGCACTGTGCGTACGTTTGCGCTGATGTCCTCTCCGGTACTGCCGTCACCGCGAGTCGCACCTCGCACCAGTTTGCCGTTTTCGTAAAGCAGGCTTACGGCCAGACCGTCGAGCTTGGGCTCGCAGCTGTATTCCAGCTCGACACCACCGCCGAACAGGTCGCCTGAAGGTAGATCCAGGCCTTCCCGGGCGCGACGATCGAAGTCGATCAGGTCCTGTTCTTCGAATGCATTACCCAGGCTGAGCATTGGCATCTCATGGCGGACCTGGCCGAAGGCCGCCAACGCCGCGCCGCCGACGCGCTGGGTAGGCGAGTCCGGGCTGACCAGCTCAGGATGCTCGGCTTCGAGTGCTTTGAGTTCATTGAACAGGCGGTCATATTCAGCGTCAGGAACGCTGGGCTCGTCGAGCACGTAATACCGGTAGTTGTGGGCGTCGATTTCGCTGCGCAGTTCGGCTATGCGTGCTGCGGCGGTCTGGGCGGACGTCATGGTATTGGGGCCATAGCTGCAGGCCGGACCGAGCACAGAAGCAGCGCGCCGGTCGACCTTAAGTGGATGTTCTACGCAGGATTTTAGCCTGTTTGCGTGATGGCATGGAGCGTCGGGCGGGAGGGGATCGGCCACCAGCAGAGCTAAGCGAAAAGGCTTCGGTGGGCTGAAGCCCACCCTACGAGGCTCGATGAGGCCAGACGGATCAATACCCTAAAAAAAAACCGCTCCTGGGAGCGGTTTTCTGGATCAACGCTTGGCCGTCATCTGCCTGCGTTCGTAATCGACGATGCGCTGGCGATAGTGCTCGATGGTCTGAGCTGTCAGCACGCTGCGCTGATCATCCTTGAGTTCGCCGTTCAGCTCCTGCGACAACTTCCGAGCGGCGGCGACCATGACATCGAAAGCCTGTTTCGGATGACGCGGACCAGGCAGACCTAGAAAGAAGCTCACGGCTGGCGTAGTGAAATGGTCAATGTCGTCCAGATCGAAGGTTCCAGGCTTAACCGCATTAGCCATGGAGAAGAGCACTTCACCGTTGCCCGCCATGCTCTCGTGGCGATGGAAGATGTCCATCTCGCCAAAGCGCAAACCGCTTTCGAGAATGTTCTGCAGCAGAGCGGGACCACGGAAGCCATGCGAGTCGCGGGAGATCACATTGATAACCAGCACTTCCTCTACCGGAGGCAGGTCCTCATTGGACTCGCTGAGTTTGTTTTCATCATCCGCTACCGGGTCAAGCAGCGTAGGGACTGGAGCATCATCGCTGGAAAAATGCAGGTCGCCTTGGCGTGGTTCTGCGGTGCGACGCTTACCGGTCTCACGTGCGCTCATCGAGGGAAGATCGGTTTCGTCCAGTGAGGGCTCGTTGTTGCGACTCACGACACGCGGCGGGCCCAACAGCTCGTTCGGCTCGTCTTCATCAGGAAGATTGCTCGCGATATTGCTGTCCAGCTTGAATTTCAACTTGCCCTTGCTACCACGCATCCGCCGCCAGCCGTCAAAAAGAATGCCGGCGATGACAATGATGCCGATGACGATCAGCCACTCGCGCAGACCGATATCCATTAATGCTTGAACCCCTGAAATCGATGATAAAGACGCAGATTCACAGCCGCTGAACAGGCTCATCTGCGCATCGTAAAAATTGCGCTCTAAACTATCACGACGAACGGTAGATTTGCACCGCCCGGCGCGGCTCTTTTATTGGTCGATGAACACCTTCCACTGCGCTTTAAACCGAGCGCCCCTCAAGCTTCCACGAGCGCCACCGCCTGCTCCACATCAACCGCGACCAGCCTTGAACAACCTGGCTCGTGCATGGTGACTCCCATCAGCTGGTCGGCCATTTCCATCGCGATCTTGTTGTGCGTGATGTAAATGAACTGCACCTTTTCCGACATCTCCTTGACCAGACGCGCATAGCGCCCGACGTTAGCGTCGTCCAAAGGCGCGTCCACTTCGTCCAGCATGCAAAACGGTGCCGGGTTGAGCTGAAAGATCGCAAACACCAATGCCAGCGCGGTCAGTGCCTTCTCACCGCCAGACAGCAGGTGGATGGTGCTGTTCTTCTTCCCGGGTGGTCGCGCCATGATCGCCACCCCGGTATCGAGTAAATCTTCCCCGGTAAGTTCCAGATAAGCGTTGCCGCCGCCGAAAACCTTTGGGAAAAGCGCCTGCAGACCACTGTTGATCTGATCAAACGTCTCCTTGAAGCGATTTCGCGTTTCCTTGTCGATTTTACGGATAACGTTTTCCAGCGTATCGAGCGCTTCGGCAAGGTCGTCGTTCTGTGCGTCGAGGTAGCGTTTACGTTCCGATTGCTGCTGATATTCATCGATCGCCGCGAGGTTGATCGGCCCGAGACGCTGGATGCGGGCACCCAGACGCTCGAGTTCGACTTCCCACTCGGCCTCGCCGGCCTCGGCGGGCAGCGTCGCCAGTACGCCATGCAGATCGAAGCCCTCCTCATGCAACTGGTCCTGCACCGTCTTACGCCGAACGCTAAGGGCCTGCCAGTCCATGCGCTGCTGCTCCAGCTGGCCACGCAGCAACTGCGCCTGCTGCTCGGCCTGGGTTCGGCGCTTCTCGGCATCTCGCAATTCGCGATCAGCATCTTCGAGGGCCAAGCGTGCCAGCTTGAGCTCGTCTTCAACGCCCATGCGCCGCTCCAGCAGCTCCTCGAGTTTCATGCGCAGCTCTTCGAGTGGCGCCTCGCCCTCCTCCAGATTCAAGTTCAGTTGTTCGCGGCGTTCGACCGCACGCTCGAATTGCTGCTCAAGACGCTCAAGCGCTTGGCGGATCGAATCATGCTGGGCTCTTAGCGAACCGATTCGGACGGCCAGTTGATGCGCGTGATCCTTGTGCTGTCGCGCTTCCTGGCGAACCCGGTCCAACTGCTCGCGAATGCCGTCACGGCTAGCCAACAGTGACTCGCGCTGCTCGGTATCGGCGGCCATCGCGTCGAGCGCATCTTGCAGATGCAGGCGCGACTCGCCCAGTTGATCGGTTTCCAACGCGCGCTGCTCGGAAAGCTCGACGAGCTCTTCGTCCAGCCGGCGGCAACGCAAGGTCAACTGTTCCAGCCTGGCCTGGCTGGCCGACAGGCGAGCGTTCAATTCGCCATGCTGACGAGACAGATCCTGATGCTGACGGCGCTGCTGTTCCCGGCACTCCTCCTGTTCGCGTTGTGCCTCGCGCAGCTGGCCGAGTTGCTCCGTCAACTGCTCAAGACTCGCCTCGCACTCATCACGTTCGGCTTGCAACCGCGCCAGTTCCTGGCCGCGCGCCAGCACTCCGGAC
Organism: Pseudomonas sp. 10B238; assembly: GCF_000970615.1. NCBI lineage: Bacteria > Pseudomonadati > Pseudomonadota > Gammaproteobacteria > Pseudomonadales > Pseudomonadaceae > Pseudomonas > Pseudomonas sp. 10B238. The sequence continues at coordinate 118,159 of NZ_KQ033927.1, read as the reverse complement.
TCGGCCTCTCCAGCCCGTCTGATTCTTAGAAAATGTCGACCAACCCAGTAGCCATCACGACTGATCAGACTCTCGCCATCACCGAGCGAGCCTCGTGCAGCCAACGCCTGATCGAGGTCGTCCACAGTGCGCACCCGGCCGAGCCAAGGCGAGAGGTCCATGGCGGACTCGACTTTATCCAACAGGCTTCCGCTGATCACGCCGGCACGCTGCGTGGCGCTGACCAGACGTAGATCGCCCTGCTCGAAGCCGTTCAGATCCAATTCGTCGAAGCTGTCCAGCAGCACCGCTTGCAGATCTGCGCCCAGCACGGTCTCGACCGCCAGCTCCCAACCCGACTCTACGCGAAGCCCTTCGGCCAGACGCGGTCGCTGGTCGAGCCCTCGCACATGCAGCCAATCGGAAACGCCTTTGCCCGGGTCCATGGCAGCCTGCTGCAAGGCCTCAAGCGAAGCGATACGGCCACCCAGACGCTGCAACTGGCCTAGCGCTTCCTGCTCGGTGCGACTCGCCTGCTGCAGTTGCTCGCGGAGCAGCTCAAGCTGTTGCTCGGTTTGTTCTTGCGCCGCGGATAGCTCTTCCAGACTCAGCTCGCCAACGGCCAGCTGCTCACTTATCTCGGCCACCGCGGCGTCCTCAGGATCGCCGGCGAGCGAGGCGCGCTCATCCTCAAGGCGCCGCTGACGTTCTGCCAAGCGCTCTAGGCTTTGTTCCAGTTGCTGGATGCGCGACTGCTGCACTTCCGCCGCCTGGCGCGGCTCGGCGCTCTGCTGGTTGAACCGCTCCCACTGTTCTTGCCAGAGCTGCATTGCCGCCTCGGCTTCTTCGAGCTGGGCGGCAGATTCTTCGGCCGTCGCGCCTGCAATTTCCTGCTCCGGCTCGAGCATGGCCAACTCTTCGCCAAGCGTGGCGAGCACGGTGCGGTCATGCCCCAGGTGGGATTCAGTTTCCAGCCGGGCTCGCTCGGCTTCGCGCAGATCGTCTTGCAACTGACGCAAGCGCTGTTGACCATGCTGAATGCTCTGCTCGACCCGGGCGATATCGCCGCCGACGGAATAGAAGCGGCCCTGGACCAGATTGAAGCGCTCCGACAGGTCATGGTGGCCGTCGCGCAAGCGCTCAATGCTGGCGTCGGCGTTGCGCTGTTCGGCTATCAACGCCTCGAAACTGACCTCCTGATCGCCGATCACTTGCTCGCGTTGGCCGACTTGCTCGTTCAAAGCCTGCCAGCGCAACGCCGACAGCTGGGCCTTCAGCTGGCGCTCCTCGGCTTTGTACTCCTGATATTTCTCCGCCGACTGTGCCTGACGATGCAAGCGCTCCAGCTGACGTTCCAGCTCCTCACGCAGATCGGTCAGGCGAGCCAGGTTTTCATGAGTGCGGCGGATACGAGTTTCGGTTTCGCGGCGGCGCTCCTTGTATTTGGAGATGCCGGCCGCCTCTTCGATGAAGTTACGCAGGTCTTCCGGCTTGGCCTCGATCAGCTTGGAGATCATGCCTTGCTCGATGATCGAATAGCTGCGTGGCCCCAGACCGGTACCCAGGAAGATGTCGGTGATGTCGCGCCGACGACATTTCACACCGTTGAGAAAGTATGTGTTCTGAGCGTCACGCGTCACCCGCCGGCGGATAGAGATTTCTGTGAACGCCGCGTATTCGCCCAGCAACGTACCGTCCGAGTTATCGAAGATCAGTTCGATGCTGGCCTGGGTCACTGGCTTGCGGGTGTTCGAGCCGTTGAAGATGACATCGGTCATCGACTCGCCGCGCAGGTTCTTCGCCGAGCTTTCGCCCATCACCCAGCGCACGGCATCGATGATGTTGGACTTTCCGCAACCATTGGGGCCGACCACTGCCGCCATGTTGCTGGGAAAGCTGACCGTGGTGGGATCGACGAAGGATTTGAAGCCGGCAAGCTTGATGCTTTTCAGACGCATTGAGGCCTATCCGTGGCAGTCAGCGTAGGGATGAACAAGCAGAGTCGCCGTGAACATCGGAAGTCCTAGAGTCGGGTGGGTGCTGGCATAAGGCCGCGGAGTCTATCACGCCGCTTTTACCGCATCCTGCGTAGCAGTGCAGCAATCTCGACCTTGCAGGCTGGACGTAGGGTAGGCTTCAGCCCACCAGTGATCACATATCAGGCGGCCTGAAGCGGAGCGTTGCTCCACCCGCCTTACAGCCAATTCAATGCGGGTCGGCAGGAATGAGTGATGGGCCACGGTGGATGAAAAAAGCGTCATCCACCCTACGAGCAGTCCGGGCATCAAGCGCGACGTGGGGTGGGCTTCAGCCCACCGATAACGATGTATCACGTGGGCTGAAGCAGAACGCCGTCGGGCCCATGCTAGCCCTATCAGGTGGGCTGAAGCCCACCCTACTGTCGGTCTGCGATGCCGGCTGCCTCAACCGCCCGTCATGCTCATGAAGCGCACCACCTGGACCTGCTCGTCCGTGCGGAATTCATGTTTCTCAGGCTTGAGCTGCAGCGCATCGACCAACGCCTGGCGCAGCCGCTCACTGTCGCCGGGGTAGCGACGCATCAGGGTCTTGAGATCCAGCGCGCCTTCGTGACCGAGGCAGAGCACCAGCTTGCCTTCGGCGGTGACGCGTACCCGGTTGCAACTGCCACAGAAGTTATTGCTATGAGGCGAAATGAAGCCCACCTGGGTATCGCTTCCGGCGACTTGCCAATAGCGTGACGGGCCTCCGGTGGTGTGGCTGCTTCGTACCAGCTGGTGGCCGGCTTCGATACGCTCGCGCACTTCCTCGCTGGAGCAGAAAGTAATCTCGCGCTCATGGCTGGATACGTTGCCCAGCGGCATTTCCTCGATAAAGCTGATATCCAGCCCGCGCTCGATGGCGAAATTCACCAGATCCAGGACTTCGTCGTCGTTACGGCCTTTCTGGATCACGCTGTTGAGCTTGATTCGGTCGAATCCGGCACTGCGAGCAGCATCGATGCCAGCGATCACCTGCGCAAGCATGTCGCGGCGCGTGAGTTCAGCGAAACGTTCACGCTTGAGCGAATCCAGACTGATATTCAGACGCTTGACGCCAGCATCACGAAGCACGGGCGCGAGGGTCGACAGTTGCGAGCCGTTGGTCGTGATCGACAGATCTTCCAGCTCTTCACGGGCACCCAGACGACTCAGCAGGCTCGGCAATCCCTTGCGCACCAGCGGCTCGCCACCGGTCACACGGATACGCTTGACGCCCAGACTGATAAACGCATCAGCCACCGCATAGAGCTCTTCTAGCGTGAGGATCTGAGCGCGCGGTGCGAAGACCATGTCCTCGCTCATGCAATAGGTGCAACGAAAATCGCACCGGTCGGTCACCGACAATCTCAGGTAGGTGATGCGTCGGCCGAACGGATCGACCAACTTCGAATCTGGCATTTCGCACTCCAGCGGATTGATGCGCTTGGTGCAAGACTATGCCTGAAAGTGATCCGAGGCAAAGCCAGCTGACCAGACGGTGGGCTTTGGCCAGTGCAAAGCAGAGCCGATCAGTCACTGAGGAAACGTACTCTGCAATAGCGCCTGCAAACCGTTTCGATGGCGCCCCTGGCGATACGTTCGCAACGATGCTTTGAATGCGCGAGTCTTAGTCGACAATAATCCAAGTCTTTGCCGAACCGGGAGCCTGAGCAGATGGATAACGAAGCCCTCCGATCGATGGGCTGGCGCGAGCGCCTCTACGTCATCATTTTTTTTACCAACACGTCGGCCGGCAAGCGATTCGACACCTGGCTGCTGATATTCATCATGGCCAGCCTTCTGGTTGTAATGTTCGACAGCATTGCGGCCTACCGAGAAGCGCACGGGACGCTGCTGGCGGGTCTCGAGTGGTTCTTCACGGCCGTATTCGCCATCGAATATCTGCTGCGCATTTATACCCACCCAGAGCCACGCAAGTACATCTTCAGCTTCTACGGTGCGATCGACCTGCTCTCGGTGCTGCCAGCATTCATCGCTTTGCTGCTACCTGATGCCCAATACCTGCTGGTGATTCGCGCGATCCGGATGCTTCGGGTGTTCCGCGTGCTCAAGCTGACGCAATACCTGAGCCAAGCCAACTTCCTGCTGGTAGCGCTTAGGGGCAGCAAGCAGAAAATTATCGTGTTCCTGCTTAGCGTCACCACCATGGTGTTGATCTACGGCACGCTGATGTACGTGATAGAAGGGCCTGCCAACGGCTTTACCAGCATCCCGATGAGCATCTACTGGGCGGTAGTGACCCTCACGACCGTTGGCTTCGGCGACATCGTGCCCCTCACCCCTCTGGGAAAGGCGCTGGCTACATTGGTGATGATCACCGGTTACTCGATCATCGCCGTCCCAACGGGCATTTTCACTGCGGAACTGGCGACCGCTATGCGTGAGGACAGTCTTCACTATCGCTGCCCGAGCTGCGAAAAGCTTAGCCATGAACCCAACGCGTCGTTCTGTAGCCGCTGCGGTACACAACTATTCAGTCGTAAGTCACTGCAGGACGAGAACGTCCAGACCGCGCATGACCCCGAAGCCGACTGAAGCGGGTAGTTCCGACTAAACCTCAAACCAGACGCTACGCATTGGCCCCGAACCGCTCCGGCACGAGGTTGTCACAACCTCTGACTTGCCGCGGGCTGGACGGAGACATGCATGCCCTTGCTCAAACTGGTGCACTTCGCGGGCTTGCTCTGCTGGTGCGGCACCCTGCTCTACCTGCCGGCGCTAATTGCCGCGGGCACTCGACGCAGTGACCCACTCTTCTACCGTGACCATGCCCACCTGACTCGCATGGTGTTCAACCTGATCGGAACGCCGGCCGCCCTGGTCGCCATCGGCTCGGGTACGGCCCTGTTTCTGAGCCAGGGCCTGGTCGCCGGCTGGCTGATCGTCAAGCTCAGCACCGTGGCTGGGATGGTGCTCTGCCACGCCCTGTGCGGCGTATTGGTGCTGCATGTTGAGCGGGCGCCTGAGCAGAGCGTCAGCATTCGTTGTCGTTTTCTCGGCGTAGTCGCCGCAACGTTTATCACCGCGACGCTTTGGCTAGTGCTGGCGAAGCCTTTTTAGCCCATGCCCCGAACCGCTCGATCAACTCGAAGATGCCCATGACCGAACGATCCCAAGCCCCGTCTTATTCTGGATCAGACCTTATCCAGATCGACCCCGACCGCATGCTCGTAGACCAGCCGGCCGCCGAGATACGCCGCGAGGGAAATCAGCACGGCAGTGATCGCCGACAGGTACAGCGCCCAGAGCTGCATGCTTTGGGCATCGTTCTGGTAGCGCAGCAGCCAGTTCAGCGAAGCCAGCGACAACATCATCACCGCGAGGATCGCATGGCACCACGCCGTGATCTTCTGACGGATCTCACGCACGGTCACCAGATCGATCAAACCAAAAATGCTGGCGACCCAGCCACCCAGTGCACCCACACCGGACAGCCACAAGCCGGCACGCCACCAGAAATCGTCAAGGGTCCAGAGGTGGGCGAGATCGACCGGCAGCAAGCCGGTCAGAGCGGCAACTGGAAAGTGGATCAGCATCGGGTGCAGCGGGTGGCCGGCTATCGCAGCGCGGCTGTGGATGGAGTCTCTGTATCGGGCCATTCGACGCTCCGGCAGCATTTTTCGGGAGTAGGCAGCCGAGCCAGACGAGCCGGCAACCTCTTGAAATGGACCACGCTGGCGCTATCAGTTCCTTTTTTGACCGCCTGCGGCGGTCCGCTGTCATCGCTCAACCCAGCCAGTCATATGGCACGCCAGATCGCTCATGTCTGGTGGGGCATGTTTGCCTTCGCCACGCTGGTTCTGGTGGCGGTCAGCGCCATCTGGATCTATGCCCTGGCACGCAAGCCGCGGGAGACCAGCAAAGAACAGGCAGTGAGGATCAACCGACGCTGGGTCATTGGTGGCGGTATCGTGCTGCCGAGCCTGAGCATCGTTGTTCTGCTGATCTTCGGCATCCCCACCGGGCGCAGCATGATGCCGTTGCCGGTCGAGGGTCAGCAGCCGTTGAAGATTGAAGTCACCGGTCACCAATGGTGGTGGGAGGTGCACTACCCGGACAGCGGCGTCACCACCGCGAACCAGCTGATCATCCCGGCAGGACGGCTGATAGACGTAAACGTCACCAGCGCCGACGTCATCCATTCGTTCTGGATTCCGCGACTCGGCGGCAAAATGGACATGATCCCAGGACGCACCAACGTCATTCGCCTGCAGGCGGGTCATACCGGCGTCTTCCACGGTCAGTGTTCGGAATTCTGCGGCTTGCAGCACGCGCACATGAAGCTGCATGTCGAAGCGCTGGACGATGCCGGTTTCGACAACTGGATCGCAGCGCGGGAGAACCTCAGTTTTACCCAGCGCGCACCGGGCGAAGCCGGCCAGGTATTCGATGAGCGCTGCGGTCAGTGCCATCGTGTCGCGGGGATCAGCAACGGCAGTCGCGCGCCGGACCTCTCAGACCTTGCCACACGGCCAAGCCTCGGCGCTGGCGTGATCGACAACGACCATGACGGATTGCGTCAGTGGCTCCGCGAACACAAGACGCTCAAATTCGGCAACGGTATGCCTGCGCATGACGACGTTCCGCCGCAAACCCTCGATCAGATTGCCGATTGGCTGGAGACGCTCGCTCCATGACTCAACTCGACCAAAGCAGCAAACCCAGCACGGATCCGGATCAACTGCACGACCAGTTCAACGAAGTCTGGGGCAATCCGCGCGGCTGGCGCGCGCTGACCATTGTCAACCACACCACCATTGGCCTGCGTTTTCTGGTCACCGGCGCCGTGTTCTTTTTGATTGGCGGGCTGATGGCCATGCTCATCCGCACACAACTGGCCCTGCCCGGTTATGTGCTGATGGAGCCGGAGGTTTACAACCAGGTCTTCACCATGCACGGCTCGGTGATGATGTTCCTCTTCGCCGTGCCAATGATGGAAGGCCTGGCGGTCTACCTGATCCCGAAGATGATCGGCGCACGGGACTTGATCTTCCCGCGTCTTTCGTCACTCGGCTACTTCTGCTACCTGTTCGGCGGCATCATCCTGTTGTCCAGCGTGTTTCTCGGCGTCGCGCCAAAAGCAGGCTGGTTCATGTATACGCCGCTGTCGAGTTCGGCACACATGCCGGGCGTCAACTCGGACTTCTGGCTGCTCGGCATCACCTTCGTGGAGATCTCTGCGGTCAGTGCCGGCGTCGAGCTGGTGGTCTCGATCCTGCGCACGCGTACCAATGGCATGGCGCTGCACAAGATGCCGCTGTACGCCTGGTACATCCTGGTCATGGCGTTGATGATCGTGTTCGGCTTCCCGCCACTGATCCTGGGCAGCATTCTGCTGGAGCTGGAACGTGCTGCCGGGCTGCCCTTTTTCGATGCGTCCAAAGGCGGCGACCCGGTGCTCTGGCAACACCTCTTCTGGCTGTTCGGCCATCCGGAGGTGTACATCATCTTCTTGCCCGGGGCCGGCATCGTCTCGACCCTGCTACCGGTGTTTTGTCAGCGACCACTGGTGGGGTATCGCTGGGTGGTGCTCGGCGTGCTGACCACCGGGTTCCTGAGTTTTGGGTTGTGGGTGCATCACATGTTCACCGTCGGCATTCCGGCATTGGCGCTGGGGTTCTTCTCCGCGGCGAGCATGCTCGTGGCAATACCCACTGGCGTGCAGATCTTTGCCTGGATCGCGACGTTATGGCTGGGTAAACCGGTCTATCACGTACCGATGCTCTGGCTGGTCGGCTTCCTGATCGTGTTCGTCTGTGGCGGCTTGACCGGGGTGATGGTGGCGCTGGTGCCCTTCGACTGGCAGGTGCATGACACCCACTTCATCGTCGCGCACATGCATTACGTGCTGGTGGGCGGGATGTTCTTTCCGTTGATGGCCGGGCTCTACTATTGGCTGCCGCACTTCTCCGGCCGTATGCCCTCCGTGCGTCTGGGCCGTTGGGGCTTCTGGCTGGTGTTCATCGGCTTCAACACCACGTTCCTGATCATGCACTGGACTGGCCTGCTCGGCATGCCGCGACGGGTCTACACCTACGACACCGGTCTGGGCTGGGACCTGCCCAACCTGATTTCCTCGATCGGCAGCTTCATCATGGCCATCGGCATCGGCACCATTTTGCTGGATATCGTGCTGCACTTTCGCTTCGGTCAACCGGCAAAAACCAACCCCTGGAATGCCGACACCCTGGAGTGGGCCACGTGCCTGCCGCCGAGCCCGTACAACTTCGTCAGCTTGCCAGACATCACCGACCGTCATCCGCTATGGAAAGACCCCGACCTGCCCCACAGCATCGCCCGCGGCGAGCATTCCTTGAAGGCTATCGACCATGGTCGTCGTGAAACCTGGGGCTCGGACCCGCTGAGCGGCAAAGTCCGCGAAATCATTCATTTGCCCGGCAACAGTTGGTGGCCATTCGTGGCTTCGGTGTTTCTGGCGGTGCTCTGCCTGAGTTTGCTGAACAAGTTCTATTGGGTCGCGTTGATCGCTACGGTCGCCACCTTGATCGTGCTGTTCCGCTGGTCCTGGGAGAACGGTGCCCACCCCGCCGCCGCGCCCGATGCGCAAACGCAACCTGGCGAGCCACCGCTGCACTCGCGGACCTTTGACGGACCCGGCCTCTGGGGAATGGGCGTCACCCTACTGGCCGACGGCACCCTTTACTTGTCGTTGCTGTTCGGCTGGTTCTACCTGTGGACAGTCTCACCCGAATGGATGGTACCGGAGCATTCCGACCTGAACGGCTGGCTGATGCTCGCAAGTGCGGTGCTGCTGACGATTGGGACGATGTGGATGCGACTCGTGCCCGGCCGGTTGCGTCGGGGAAGCGGCGGGCAGTTAATGCTCAACCTCGGCGCCATCACGGCGATAGGCGCCGTGCAGTGGGCAATGTTGCTGTGGCTGCTGCTGACGGCGAACCTGAAGGTGACTGAGACGGCGCACGACGCGGTGGTCTTCGTGATACTGGCCTACGGCCTGATCCATTGCGGGCTGGCGACGATTCTCACGCTACTGCAGACCCTGCGGGTGATGTACGGCTACGTCGGCGACAAAGCGCCCTATGAAGTGGTGGTCGTCGAGCAGCTCTGGTACTACAACCTCGGCGTGATATGGAGCGCGTACGCCGCGATTGTCCTGTTCCCGAATGCGTGGGGAGGTGCCTGATGAAGTACAACCGCACGTCCGTCTTTCATCCCATTCAGATTCCGTTTGGGCTGACCATCTGGAGCCTCTGGTTTGCCGCCATGTACGGATCGCACGCGGTGGTCTGCGGCATCGCACCACCGGACCCCAGCCAGGGAGTATTCAACTGGCTGAATGCAAGCTTCGGCCTGTTCACGGTGCTGGTGATTGTGCTGCTGCTGTGGCTAGGGCGCCGGACCTGGAAACTGGCACACGAACCCAACGATCTCAATGATCGGCAGGTTTTCGTGCTCAAGGTGTCGTCCGGGATTCACTTCATCGCGGCTTTGGCGACGGTCTTCGTCGGCATGCAGCTGGTGTTTCTGCCTCCCTGCGTCTGAACGAGGCGCCCGTATGTTGCGAGGCGTTCAGTCGAGCTTCTTGCGGATCCAGTACAGATAAGTGCCGTCGTCAGCCTGCTGGTCGACCAGCTCATGGCCAAGAAACACGCAAAACTTGGGAATATCGCGCTGGGTCGATGGATCGGTCGCAATGACTTTCAAGACGTCGCCCGCAGGCAGATCGCGCACCTTGTTGTGCAGCATCATGACCGGCTCAGGGCAGTTGAGGCCGCTGGCATCGAGCAGCGCATCAGCGGACAGTTCGGTAGTTCGAGACATCAGGGGCTCCAGAAAACAGGACGGTATTGTCGCGCAGCAGGCGGCAGTGGTTACAACCGACGCAGATGGCAAGTCACTTCCTCGCGGTCATGGTATAGCTGTTTGCAGCCGATGCTCGCCTTCACTCCTCGTTCGGCAAGCCCGTCGGCGATGCGTTCCAAGAGCCGCTTCACCTCGGCGTAGCGCTGCTTCATTGGAAGCTTCAGGTTGACCACAGCCTCACGGCACAAACCCTCGCCGATCCAGGTTTCAAGCAAAGCGGCATTCTTTGCGGGCTTCTCGACGATGTCGCAAACCATCCAATTCACAGGGCGCTTGGGGCGAAAGGCAAAGCCATCCGCACGGTAATGGCCGACCAGACCGGACTCGAGCAGCTCTTCGTTCATTGGCCCGTTGTCCACCGCCATTACCTCGATTTCCCGGTTGACCAGCTGCCACGTCCAGCCGCCCGGGGAGGCGCCGAGGTCAACGGCTGTCATGCCTGGGGCCAAGCGCTCATCCCACTGCTCGCGAGGAATAAAATGGTGCCACGCCTCCTCGAGTTTCAAAGTCGAACGACTCGGCGCCTGGCGGGGGAATTTCAGCCGAGGGATACCCATCGGCCACATAGCGCTGTTGTCCGCCTCGGCCAGGCCAACAAAGACCTCACGACCACTCTTGAACGTAAGCAACAGGCGCGGCCCCTGACCGCCCTCCTTCAATCTGCCGGCCTTTTCCAGCGCCTTGCGCAACGGACCCTCGAATTTTCTGCAGAAGTTGGAAAGCTCCTTGCCATCATTGGTGTCCACTACTTCCAGCCACAGGCTGCTGCACACCGGCATTGATTTGAGGCGTTCGAGCAACACACCGATCCGGTCGGTTTCCGGCAACGCCAGCCATTCGCCGCGCGCCCACTGCCGGGGAAATATCAGCCGAGCGAACCGCGCACCACGCATCATGCGCTCTGGTCCTGCTGCGTCGTTGCAGATGAACTCGGCACAGGCACTGTCGGCTTTGGCCTTGGCGTAGCCGGCCACATCGAGGCGAGCGGCCTGGTCGCTGATTTCGGCGCACACCTCGTTCTCGAAACCGGGGCGGCAATGCAGCAGCAATGTATTCATGATACGAACCCTATAAGCGGCGCAAAGCGCATCGGCGCCAGCACCCCCTACGACAAAAGGCGCACATGATAGCCGAGTGGGGAACCACGGGCTTACTGGTTCGGTCCAGTGAACAGTTGCAGGAGTCGTTTGCACCCCGGCAAGCAGCGCCTTTAGGCGGCTGCAAACACGCTGTCGCGGCCCGACTCCCGCACTCTTCGCCATTTCGATTGGCGGCCAGTTTCGTGGCGAACCCTTTCGCCAGGCGCTAGGTTCTAAAGAACGCTCCCGACTCAATCAGCCCGGCCGTGCGGGCACAAGGAGAGACCAATGCCATCCCTGGACAGCCTGAATTGCCGTCGCAGCCTCGACGTTAACGGCAAAACCTACCACTACTACAGCCTCCCCGAAGCGGCGAAGCAGCTCGGCGACATCAGCCGTTTGCCGACCTCGCTCAAGGTGCTGCTGGAAAACCTGCTGCGCTGGGAAGATGACGTGACGGTTCGCGCCGATGACTTCAACTCGCTGGCGGTGTGGCTTCAGACGCATACCTCCGAACGAGAGATCCAGTACCGCCCGGCACGTGTATTGATGCAGGACTTTACCGGCGTGCCCGCCGTGGTCGATCTGACTGCCATGCGAGATGCGGTTTCCCGTGCCGGTGCCGACCCACAGCGGATCAACCCGTTGTCGCCGGTGGATCTGGTAATCGACCACTCGGTGATGGTCGACCGCTTCGGTACCGACAAGGCGTTCGAGCAGAACGTCGATATCGAGATGCAGCGCAACGGTGAACGTTACGAGTTCCTACGCTGGGGCCAGCAGGCCTTCGACAATTTTCGCGTGGTACCGCCGGGCACCGGCATCTGTCACCAGGTGAATTTGGAATATCTAGGCCAGGTCGTCTGGACCAAGGAAGAGAACGGCGAAACCATTGCCTACCCTGACACGCTGGTGGGCACCGACTCACACACCACCATGATTAACGGCCTTGGCGTTCTGGGCTGGGGCGTGGGCGGCATCGAGGCGGAAGCGGCGATGCTCGGCCAGCCGGTCTCGATGCTGATCCCGGAAGTGATCGGCATGCGCCTGACCGGCAAGCTCAACGAAGGCGTGACGGCCACCGATCTGGTGCTGACCGTGACGCAGATCCTGCGCAAGCACGGTGTGGTGGGCAAGTTCGTCGAGTTCTTCGGGCCCGGTCTGGATCACCTCCCCCTCGCCGACCGCGCCACCATCGGCAACATGGCGCCGGAATATGGTGCGACCTGCGGCTTCTTCCCCGTCGACCAGATCACCATCGATTACCTGCGTCTGACCGGTCGTGACGAAGACCGCATTGCGCTGGTCGAGGCTTATAGCAAGGCTCAGGGCATGTGGCGCGACACCAACTCGCCGGATCCGGTATTTACCGCCACGCTGGAACTGGATCTGGCCGAAGTCAAACCATCGCTCGCCGGCCCGAAGCGTCCGCAGGACAGGGTAACGCTCGGCGATATCGGCGCGAATTTCGATCTGCTCCTGGAAACCAGCGGCAAGACGCAGCAGATCGACGCATCGTTCCCGGTTACCGGCGAAGAATACGGCCTCAAGCATGGCGCTGTGGTCATTGCAGCCATCACCTCTTGCACCAACACCTCCAACCCGAACGTGCTGATGGCCGCAGGCCTGGTGGCCAAGAAGGCGCTGGAACGTGGCTTGCAGCGAGCGCCATGGGTGAAGTCCTCGCTCGCCCCAGGCTCCAAGGTAGTCACCGATTACCTTGAACGCGCTGGGTTGACCACCTACCTCGACCAGCTGGGCTTCAATTTGGTCGGCTATGGTTGCACCACTTGCATTGGCAACTCCGGCCCACTGCCTGACGCCATTGGCCAGGCCATCACCGACAACGATCTGGTGGTGTCTTCGGTGTTGTCCGGCAACCGCAACTTCGAAGGCCGCGTGCATCCGCTGGTCAAAGCCAATTGGCTGGCTTCGCCGCCACTGGTAGTGGCTTTCGCCCTGGCCGGCACCACGCGGATCAATATGGACAAGGATCCGATCGGCTACGACAAACAGAACCAGCCGGTCTATCTCAAGGACATCTGGCCGACCAGCGCGGAGGTGGACGAAGCGGTCAGCAAGATCGACGGACAGATGTTCCGCACGCGCTACGCCGATGTGTTCAGCGGCGACGAGCACTGGCAGTCCATCGAGTTCACCGAAGGCGACACCTACACATGGAACAACAACTCCAGCTATGTGCAGAACCCGCCGTTCTTCGAAGATATTGGGCAACCCCTGACGCCGCCCGCGGACGTCGAGAATGCGCGGATTTTGGCCCTGTTCGGCGACTCCATCACCACTGACCACATTTCCCCGGCAGGCAATATCAAGGCCAGCTCTCCGGCCGGTGTTTATCTTCAGGAGCTGGGCGTGCAACCGGAGGACTTCAACTCCTATGGTTCCCGCCGCGGTAACCATGAAGTGATGATGCGTGGCACCTTCGCAAACATCCGCATCAAGAACGAGATGCTCGGCGGCGAGGAAGGCGGAAACACGCTGTACCAGCCAAACGGGGATCGCATGTCGATTTATGACGCCGCCATGCGCTACCAGGCTGAAGGCGTGCCGCTGGTGGTCATTGCCGGCAAGGAGTACGGCACCGGCTCCAGCCGCGACTGGGCCGCCAAAGGCACTAACCTGCTAGGCGTGAAAGCCGTTATTGCTGAAAGCTTCGAGCGTATCCATCGATCGAACCTGATCGGCATGGGTGTATTGGCGTTGCAGTTCGTAGGTGACCAGACTCGGCAAACGCTGGGTCTGACCGGTAACGAAAAACTATCGATCCGCGGTCTGAGCGCGGACATCAAGCCTCGCGAACTGCTGACCGTCGACATCGAGCGCGCCGACGGTGCACGCGACAGCTTCCAGGTCCTGTGCCGTATCGACACGCTCAACGAAGTGGAGTACTTCAAGGCCGGCGGCATTCTGCACTTTGTGCTTCGTCAATTGATCGAAGGTTGATCGGCGAGCCGCTACTGCGCCACACAAAACCCGCTACAGAGCCTGCAGCGGGTTTTTTTATTTCCGCCGATTGTCGGGTTGACGCTTAAGTCCTTGGTAAATCAGCCGTTACGTTGCTCAGCACACCGGTCACAGATTTGACGTCAATTTGACATCACTCTGAAGACGCCGATCAAACGGCCGGACCAGGACGATACATGTGGCTACGGCCACCTCGACTGCCAGGCGTACCCCTCATGCGAAACAACCAGCCCGTCACCCAGCGCGAGTATGCATTTCCCGATCAGCAACGGCTGATCTCAACCACCGATCTCACCGGGACCATCACCTACTGCAACGATATCTTTGCGGAAGTCAGCGGTTTTGAACGTGGCGATCTGATCGGCGCGCCGCACAACCTGATTCGCCATCCTGACGTCCCTTCGGCCGTATTCGCGCACATGTGGGCCACGCTCAAGGACGGCAAGCCGTGGATGGGGATCGTCAAGAATCGACGCAATAACGGTGACCACTACTGGGTCAACGCTTATGTCACGCCGGTACTGGATGTTCAGCGCAAGGTCATCGGGTATGAGTCGGTCCGCACCAAGCCAACCCGTGAACAAGTCGGGCGTGCCGAAGCGCTCTATGCACGACTCAACGCAGGGAAAAGTGGCGTTCCGCAGCGCGACAAGTGGCTGCCCATCGTAGTTAATTGGCTGCCTTTTATCGTCGTTAGCCAGATCGGTTTCATGATCGGCGCCTGGCACGATCATGGCTGGGGTTTCGCGCTTGCTGCTTTGCTATCGATACCACTCGGTCTCGCCGGCCGTCATTGGCAGATGCGCGGGCTACGGCGGCTGTTGCGCCTGGCCGAACAGTCGAACAGCGATCCGCTGATTGCGCAGATGTATACCGACAGCCAGGGTGACGAAGCACGGCTGGAGATGGCTCTGCTCAGCGAGCATGCACGCCTGAAGACCTGCCTGACCCGCCTGCAAGACAGCGCCGTACAACTGCAACAGCAGGCCAAGCGCGCAGAACAACTTGCCCACAGTTGCTCCGAAGGGCTTTCGCGCCAGCATCACGAGACCGAACAGGTCGCTGCGGCGATTACCCAGATGGCGGCTACCACACAAGAAGTCGCCAGCAACGTAGCACTGGCCGCAGAGGCAACCGAGCAAGCCAATCAGCTCACCGCGCATGGCCAGAAAATTGGCTCGGATACCCGCAAAGCCATCGAGCTGTTGGCCGCGGCCGTCACCGAAACCGGCGATGCCGTTTCCGCACTGGCACAGAACAGCAACGAGATCGGCACCGTGGTCGATGTGATCAAGAGCATCGCCGACCAGACCAACCTGCTCGCACTGAACGCAGCCATCGAAGCGGCACGGGCGGGTGAAAGCGGCCGTGGCTTTGCTGTGGTGGCGGATGAAGTACGTCAACTGGCCCAACGTACCGCAGCGGCCACCGGGCAGATCCATCAGTTGATTGAAAAACTGCAACACCAGGCACGCCAGGCGGTTGAGACGACAGAGCAAGGGCGCAGCCAGGCTAACCAAGGGGTCAAGCGGGTAGTCGACGCCGACAAAGCGCTGGTCGGCATCAGCGAGGCGGTGGGTCGCATCATCGACATGACCTCACAGATCGCCTCCGCTACCGAACAGCAAAGCGCAGTGGCCGACGAGATCAGCCAGAACGTCGGCAACATCGCCCGGCTCGCCGATCAGACCTCAGGCGACGCCCAGAGCTCAGCGCTGCTGTCAGAAGACCTCGCGGCCACTGCGCAGTCACAATACAGCCTGGTGGAACGCTTCAACCGGTAACTGAAGCGAGCGCCGGTGCGCCATCATCAGTGCCCGCCTACGGCATTGCAGTAGCGGGCATTCGGTGTTTACCGAGAAGGACAACCAAGGAATGCCGCAACGGCATCGGCGGCACTGTCCAGGTGTTGTCCGTGCGTGATTCCGGACCGCTTAAGCGGCTTGAGATCGTGGTCCGCCTCAGCCAGCCAATCAAGACGAATCGCCGGCGATAGGGCGTAGCCGGCCACGGTACTGCGGCAGCCCAAGGCGTCGCGTTCACCCTGAATGATCAGTGTGGGCGTTTGCAGCTCCGCCAGGTGTGCCACGCGTGGCTTTTCCGGCTTGCCTACGGCATAGAACGGATAGCCCAGGCATACCAGCGCATCAGCCGCGAGCTCATCGGCCAGCAAGCTCGCCATCCGACCACCCATCGACTTGCCGCCAACGGCCAATCGCCCTGCGGCCTGCTGTCGCACCGTTCGATAAACCGCACGCCATTGCTGCAGCAGCTGCGCCTGAGGATTGGGCGGCCGCTTGCGCCCGCTCTGACGTCGCTCAGCCATATAAGCGAACTCGAAGCGATAGACCGCGACGCCCCGCGCGACCAGCCGTTCAGTCATCTGCTCCATGAAAGGACTGTCCATCGGAGCGCCCGCTCCATGCGCCAGAATCAAGCTGGCACAAACCTCCCCTTCCGGTTGATCACGCCGGACGAATGGAATTTCGTCGCTCTGTGAGTATTGACCGGCGTCAATACCGGCCATTTGCCCAGTGCCCATCCTTGCCCCCGCTTTCTATTGAAAGAAATCTCTGCTCAGCGCAACAAAAAACATGCTCATTACCGTGGATGGAAGCCCATACATGAACACAGCAACCAGTACCGCCTATGACTACAAGGTGGTCCGCCAATTCGCCATCATGACGGTGGTGTGGGGAATCGTCGGGATGGGGCTCGGCGTTTTCATCGCAGCACAATTGGCCTGGCCGTTTCTCAACTTCGACCTCCCATGGACCAGTTTCGGTCGTCTACGCCCATTGCACACCAACGCGGTGATCTTCGCCTTCGGCGGCTGTGCATTGTTCGCGACCTCCTACTACTCGGTCCAGCGCACCTGTCAGACCACACTGTTCGCGCCGAAACTGGCCGCGTTCACGTTCTGGGGTTGGCAGCTGGTCATCCTGCTCGCCGCGATCTCCCTGCCGCTGGGTTTCACCAGCTCCAAGGAATACGCAGAGCTGGAGTGGCCGATCGACATTCTGATCACCATCGTCTGGGTATCCTACGCGGTCGTGTTCTTCGGCACGCTGGCCACGCGTAAGGTCAAGCACATCTACGTCGGCAACTGGTTCTTCGGCGCATTCATCCTGACTGTGGCGATCCTGCATCTCGTCAACAACCTGGAAATCCCGGTCACGGCGATGAAGTCCTACTCGGTGTATGCCGGTGCGACCGATGCGATGGTGCAGTGGTGGTACGGCCATAACGCCGTTGGCTTCTTCCTCACCGCTGGCTTCCTCGGAATCATGTATTACTTCGTGCCGAAGCAGGCCGAACGTCCGGTGTATTCCTATCGCCTGTCGATCGTCCACTTCTGGGCACTGATCACCGTCTACATCTGGGCCGGCCCACACCACCTGCACTACACCGCGCTGCCTGATTGGGCGCAGTCGCTGGGCATGGTGATGTCGCTGATTCTGTTGGCACCGAGCTGGGGCGGCATGATCAACGGCATGATGACCCTGTCCGGCGCCTGGCATAAGCTGCGCAGCGACCCGATCCTGCGGTTCCTGGTGGTGTCGCTGGCGTTCTACGGCATGTCGACCTTCGAAGGTCCGATGATGGCGATCAAGACCGTCAACGCTCTGTCCCACTACACCGACTGGACCATCGGCCACGTTCATGCCGGTGCGCTCGGCTGGGTTGCCATGGTGTCCATCGGTGCGCTCTATCACCTGATCCCGAAAGTGTTCGGCCGCACCCAGATGCACAGCATTGGCCTAATCAACGCGCACTTCTGGCTCGCCACCATCGGCACCGTGCTCTACATCGCCTCGATGTGGGTGAACGGTATCGCTCAGGGTCTGATGTGGCGTGCAATCAACGAAGACGGCACGCTCACCTACTCCTTCGTCGAAGCGCTTGAAGCCAGCCATCCAGGCTTTGTGGTGCGCATGATCGGTGGTGCGATCTTCTTCACCGGCATGTTGCTGATGGCCTACAACACCTGGCGCACCGTGCAGGCCTCCAAGCCGGCCGAATACGAAGCCGCCGCGCAGATCGCCTGAGGAGCTGACTGATGAAGAAGCACGAAATACTCGAAAAGAACGTCGGCCTGCTGACTCTGTTCATGATTCTGGCAGTGAGCATCGGCGGTCTGACGCAGATCGTTCCGCTGTTCTTTCAGGACGTGGTCAACGAGCCGGTAGAAGGCATGAAGCCCTACACCGCGCTGCAGCTGGAAGGCCGTGACATTTACATTCGCGAAGGCTGCGTCGGCTGCCACTCGCAGATGATCCGTCCGTTCCGCGCCGAAACCGAGCGCTACGGTCATTATTCGGTCGCCGGTGAAAGCGTTTACGACCACCCGTTCCTGTGGGGCTCCAAGCGTACCGGTCCGGACCTGGCCCGCGTCGGCGGCCGCTACTCCGATGACTGGCACCGTGCGCACCTCTACAACCCGCGCAACGTCGTGCCTGAGTCGAAGATGCCGTCCTATCCGTGGCTGGTAGAGGACACCCTTAGCGGACAGGACACCGCGGCGAAGATGAAAGCGCTGCGCACCGTTGGCGTGCCTTATAGCGAAGAGGACATCGCCACTGCGGGAGACGCCGTCAAGGGCAAGACTGAGATGGACGCTCTGGTGGCCTACCTGCAGGTGCTCGGTACCGCGCTGCAGAACAAGCGCTGAGATCGACTGCCAGCTTTCGAGAACGACGCGCTGCAGGGCAGCCGTCAGGGAATCAACATCGCGGGCAGTTCGAGCGTTCGGGCTGCCCAGGAGTAACAGATGAACGCATTCTGGAGTGGATACATCGCCCTGCTGACGCTGGGCACTATTGTCGCTCTGTTCTGGCTGATCTTCGCCACCCGTAAGGGCGAATCCGAAGGCACGACCGACAAGACCATGGGACATTCCTTCGACGGTATCGAGGAATATGACAACCCGCTACCCCGGTGGTGGTTCATGCTGTTCATCGGCACTTTGGTGTTCGGCATTTTCTATCTGGTGCTCTACCCGGGCCTGGGTAACTGGAAAGGGGTCATGCCGGGCTATGAAGACGGCTGGACGCAGGACAAGCAGTGGCAGCGTGAAGTTGATCAGGCTGACGCGAAATTCGGTCCGATCTTTGCCAAATATTCCGCCATGTCTGTGGCGCAGGTCGCTCAGGACGAGCGGGCGCTGAAGATCGGTGGCCGACTCTTCGCCAACTATTGCTCGGTTTGCCACGGATCGGACGCCAAAGGCGCGGTCGGCTTCCCGAACCTGGCGGATAGCGACTGGCGCTGGGGCGGCGATGCCGAGACCATCAAGACGACTATCCTACACGGTCGGGTTGCAGCGATGCCGGCCTGGGGCCAGGTCATCGGTGAAGAAGGCGTGAAGAACGTCGCAGCCTATGTACGCACTGGTCTGGCCGGTCTTCCCCTGCCAGAAGGCAGCGACGCAGACGCCGTAGCGGGTGGTCAGGTCTATGCTCAGACCTGCTCGGTCTGCCACGGTGCAAATGGGGAAGGCATGGCCGCCCTGGGCGCACCGAAACTGACCAACCCTGCCGGCTGGATCTACGGTTCCAGTCTGCCGCAGCTGCAGCAGACCATTCGTCACGGCCGCAACGGACAGATGCCTGCGCAGGAACAATACCTGGGCAACGACAAAGTGCACCTCCTGGCCGCCTACGTTTACAGCCTTTCGCAAAAGCCGGAACGCGTAGCCAAGCAGTAACGCTTTACAGGGCGATACCCGGTATCGCCCTGTTCCCGATCAACTTTCTGGTATATGCGACGCTCTGTCGCAGACCGTCCACTCCCTCCTCCGCTTGCCCTTCCCTCCCGCTGCTCTAATATCCTTTCCTACTCGCCGAAGTTGCGCAGAACTATAAGGCGAAGCCCTCGATTCAACACATCGGCATGATGTGCTAAACGACCCTGCAAAAAGCATGGAAACCGCTTGAAGCCAGGGTCCGAACGGCATGAGACGGCCTGGGCCTTGATTGCATTGCCCCCCTCCTTTCTCCATACTTGCCGCCGTTTTTGCCCCCTTGAAATGCCATTAGCGTGGAAGCCTTGCATGAGCACAGCAATAAGTGAGACTGCATATAACTATAAGGTGGTTCGCCAATTCGCCATCATGACGGTGGTGTGGGGAATTATCGGAATGGGCCTGGGTGTGTTTATCGCCGCACAGCTGGTATGGCCTCAACTCAACTTCGACCTGCCTTGGACCAGTTTTGGTCGTTTGCGCCCTCTTCACACCAACGCGGTGATTTTCGCCTTCGGTGGTTGTGCCCTGATGGCCACGTCCTTTTACGTGGTACAGCGCACCTCTCAGGCCCGCCTGTTCTCGGATGGCCTCGCGTCATTCGTCTTCTGGGGCTGGCAGGCGGTGATCGTTCTCGCTGTCATCACGTTGCCGCAAGGCTTCACCAGCTCGAAGGAATATGCCGAGCTCGAGTGGCCAATCGACATCCTGATCACCCTCGTATGGGTCAGCTATGCCGTGGTGTTCTTCGGCACGATCATGAAGCGCAAGGCTGCTCATATCTATGTAGGTAACTGGTTCTACGGTGCCTTCATCCTGGTCACGGCGATGTTGCATATCGTCAACAACCTGGAAGTACCGGTGAGCTGGTTCAAGTCGTACTCGATCTATTCGGGTGCAACCGATGCGATGGTTCAGTGGTGGTATGGCCACAACGCCGTAGGCTTCTTCCTGACCACCGGCTTCCTGGGGATGATGTATTACTTCGTACCCAAGCAGGCTGGCCGTCCGGTTTATTCCTACCGCCTCTCAATCGTGCATTTCTGGGCATTGATCACCCTCTACATCTGGGCGGGTCCGCACCACTTGCACTACACCGCTTTGCCGGAATGGGCACAGAGCCTGGGCATGGTGATGTCGATCATCCTGCTGGCACCGAGCTGGGGCGGCATGATCAACGGCATGATGACCCTGTCCGGCGCCTGGCATAAGCTGCGCACCGATCCGATTTTGCGCTTCCTGGTGGTTTCCCTGGCGTTCTACGGTATGTCGACCTTTGAAGGTCCGATGATGGCCATCAAGACCGTCAATGCGCTGTCTCACTACACCGACTGGACCATCGGCCACGTTCACGCTGGTGCACTTGGCTGGGTCGCGATGATCTCCATCGGTTCCCTGTACCACCTGATTCCGAAGGTCTTCGCTCGCGAACAGATGTACAGCATCGGCCTGATCAACGCTCACTTCTGGCTGGCCACTATCGGTACCGTGCTCTACATCGCCTCGATGTGGGTCAACGGCATCACTCAGGGCCTGATGTGGCGCGCAATCAACGAAGACGGCACGCTGACCTATTCCTTCGTCGAAGCACTGGAAGCCAGTCATCCGGGGTTCATCGTGCGGGCATTGGGCGGCGCTTTCTTCCTCGCCGGAATGCTGCTGATGGCTTACAACACCTGGCGCACTGTGCGTGCCGCCAAGTCGGCTGAAATCGAAGCCGCTGCGCAGATCGCCTGAGGGAACCGATAAATGAAGAATCACGAAATACTCGAAAAGAACATCGGTCTACTGACCCTGTTCATGGTCCTGGCAGTAAGCATCGGTGGTCTGACCCAGATCGTTCCGCTGTTCTTTCAGGACGTGGTCAACGAGCCCGTGGAAGGAATGAAACCCTACACAGCGTTGCAGCTCGAGGGTCGCGACATCTATATCCGCGAAGGCTGCGTTGGCTGTCATTCGCAGATGGTTCGTCCGTTCCGCGCTGAAACCGAGCGCTACGGTCATTACTCGGTAGCCGGTGAAAGTGTCTACGACCACCCGTTCTTGTGGGGCTCCAAGCGCACCGGTCCGGACCTGGCGCGTGTCGGCGGTCGCTACTCCGATGACTGGCATCGTGCGCACCTCTACAACCCACGCAACGTAGTGCCGGAATCGAAGATGCCTTCGTACCCCTGGCTGGTCGAGCACGCCCTCGACGGCAAATACACCGCCGACAAAATGGTTGCACTGCGCAGCGTTGGCGTGCCTTACACCGAAGAAGACATCGCCGACGCTAAAGAAGCGGTCAAAGGCAAATCCGAAATGGATGCCCTCGTCGCCTACCTGCAAGTGCTCGGCACTGCACTCACCAACAAACGGTAACGCACCATGGATATCGGGACTCTTCGCGGCCTGGGCACAATTCTCGTTTTCGTCGCAATGATAGCCATCATCCTTTGGGCTTATAGCAGCAAGCGCAAGAAAAGCTTCGACGAAGCGGCCAACCTGCCCTTCGCGGACGAGCCCGACGCCAACAAGCGTGATGAAGAAGCTTCCAGGAGTAAGAAATAAATGACCTCGTTTTGGAGTTGGTACATCACCCTGCTGAGCTTGGGGACCATTGCCGCACTGGTCTGGCTGCTGCTCGCAACTCGCAAGGGACAACGCCACGACAGCACCGAAGAAACCGTCGGCCATTCCTACGATGGAATCGAGGAGTACGACAACCCACTCCCGCGCTGGTGGTTCCTGCTGTTCGTTGCCACGGTGATCTTCGCTCTGGGTTACTTGGCACTGTATCCGGGGCTGGGCAACTGGAAGGGCGTGCTGCCCGGCTACGAGGGCGGCTGGACCCAAGTGAAGGAATGGCAGCGCGAAATGGACAAGGCGGACGAGCAGTACGGTCCGCTTTATGCGAAGTTCGCGGCGATGCCCGTAGAGCAAGTCGCTCAGGATCCGCAAGCCCTGAAAATGGGTGGCCGCCTGTTCGCTTCCAACTGCTCCGTCTGCCATGGTTCAGATGCCAAGGGTGCCTACGGCTTCCCCAACCTGACCGACGGCGACTGGCTGTGGGGCGGCGCGCCTGAAACCATCAAGACCACGATCATGGGCGGACGGCAGGCAGCCATGCCTGCATGGCGTGACGTGATCGGCGAAGATGGCATCCGCAATGTAACCGGTTACGTTCGCAGCCTGTCCGGTCGCGATACCCCCGAGGGTATCAACGTCGACATTGAGCAGGGTCAAAAAATCTTCGCAGCCAATTGTGTAGCTTGTCATGGTCCTGCAGGCAAAGGCACTCAGGCCATGGGCGCGCCTAATCTGACCGACAACGTCTGGCTTTACGGCTCGAGCTTCGGACAGATTCAGCAGACCTTGCGCTACGGTCGGAATGGCCGGATGCCAGCCCAGGAACACATTCTTGGCAACGACAAGGTGCATCTGCTGGCAGCGTATGTGTATAGCCTCTCGCAAGAGTCGGAGGACTGATCCAATCGGTCCAGGCGCGACCCAAGGTCGCACCTTGCTTCGACTGACGAGGCGTACCATTCGCAGCAGCAGGTAAGCAAAAGATCCCGGTCGGCATGTATCGACCGGGACACTCACCCTCCGCCGTGGTACGCACTAGATGACTGAGCAGATCCCCGTTCGCAACGTAACACCTCCCTCCAAGTCCGAAGCATCGGGCGACCTCTACGCAGCGCGCGAAAAGATCTACACCCGAGCCTTCAGCGGCCTGTTTCGCAACTTGCGACTCGTCGGTGGGGCACTGCTGTTCGTACTCTACTTTGGCACCGTGTGGCTGACCTGGAACGGTCGGCAGGCGGTTTGGTGGGACTTGCCAGAGCGCAAGTTCTACATCTTCGGCGCGACCTTCTGGCCGCAGGACTTCATCCTGCTATCGGCACTGCTGATCATCTGCGCATTCGGCCTGTTCTTCATCACTGTTTTCGCCGGGCGCGTCTGGTGTGGCTATACCTGCCCCCAAAGCGTGTTTACCTGGGTCTTCATGTGGGCAGAGAAGGTTACCGAGGGCGACCGGAACCAGCGCATGAAGCTCGACAAAGCTCCCATGAGCGCCGACAAATTCTTGCGTAAAGCGGCCAAGCATTCGATTTGGTTGGCGGTTTCCCTGGCGATCGGCATTACCTTTGTCGGCTATTTCACCCCGATCAGGGATTTGGTGCCTGATCTTGTGACGCTACAGGTGGGCGGCTGGGCGTTGTTCTGGGTCGGCTTCTTCACCCTCGCCACCTACGGTAATGCCGGCTATCTGCGCGAGCAGGTCTGTATCTATATGTGCCCGTACGCTCGTTTCCAGAGTGTGATGTTCGACAAGGACACCCTAATCGTCTCTTACGACCCACGTCGCGGCGAGCGTCGTGGCCCGCGGAAAAAGGACGCCGACTACAAAGCGATGGGCCTCGGAGATTGCATCGATTGCACCATGTGTGTGCAGGTCTGCCCTACCGGCATCGACATCCGCGACGGCCTGCAGATTGAATGCATTGGGTGCGCAGCGTGTATCGATGCATGCGACACCATCATGGACAAGATGAATTACCCGCGTGGCCTGATCAGCTATACCACCGAGCACAATCTGTCCGGACAGAAGACCCATCTGGTGCGGCCGCGGCTGATCGGTTATGCCATGGCGCTGACAGCAATGATGGGCGTGTTCGCCTATGCGGTCTCGGATCGCGCACTGGTCAAGCTCGACGTCCTAAAGGATCGCGTGCTCTATCGAGAGAATGAGCAAGGACGGATCGAGAACGTTTATACGCTCAAGGTAATGAACAAGGCTCAAACCGAGCAGACCTTCATCATTGAAGCCGTTGGCCTGGAAGGCTTGAAATACGAGGGGCGCAACGAGATTCGTGCTGAGGCAGGCGAGCTGGTTACCGTTCCAGTGGAGCTGTCAATGGCACCGGAGCAGCTACCATCGAGCACTAACGAAGTCGTCTTCCACATCAGGTCGGTGGATGATTCCTCTATTGAAGATGAAGCGGAAAGCCGCTTCATTGGCCCAAGCATCCGCTAAACAGGTAGTTCATGAGCAATTCCGAGCACGAAAGCACACGTTGGTATAAGCAGTTCTGGGCCTGGTTCGTGATCGGCATTCTGTTGATGTCGGTCATCCTCGGCACCTCAATGCTGACCATTGCGATCCGCAATGCCGATACGTTGGTCTCCGACAACTATTACGATGCTGGCAAGGGTATAAACCAGTCACTGGAACGCGAGAAGCTCGCTGAGCGCCTGCAAATGCAGGCGCAACTCAACCTCAACGACGAACGTGGACTCGCCGAGCTCCAACTGAGCGGTGCGAGCCGCCCGCAACAGGTAATACTCAACCTGCTTTCCCCTACGCAGCCAGAACGCGACCGTCGTATCGTTCTCCAGCCTCAGGGCGATGGCTTCTATCAGGGACAGATGCAGGAGCCAGTCACCGGCAGGCGTTTCGTTGAGCTGCTCGGCCGAGAGGGCGACCAGGATTGGCGACTGTTCGAGGAAGACGAAATCGCGAGCGGTCAGACGATTGATCTGAGCTACTGACCGAACGATGGCAAGCCCCATTCCCTGCTACCACTGCGGGCTGCCAGTACCTGCTGGCAGTGCATATCACGCCCGCGTGCTGAACGAGCAGCGGGCGCTATGCTGTCCTGGCTGCCAGGCGGTCGCAGAGGCGATCGTCAAGGGCGGCCTGGAAAGCTACTACTCGCATCGCAGCGATGCATCTATCAATCCAGATACCCTGCCGCAAGCGCTTAGCGAAGAGCTGGAGCTGTACGATCGCAAGGACGTGCAAGCGCCATTCGTCCGCCATGAAGGTGAGCTGGCCGACGCCTCACTGATGATCGAAGGCATCAGCTGCGCCGCTTGCGGTTGGTTAATCGAAAAACACCTGCGCCGGCTCGACGGGATTTCCGAAGCCAGCTTGAATCTCTCCAACCATCGCCTGCGTGTGCGCTGGGATGACGCCGCCTTGCCGCTCAGCGAATTGCTCGCCGAGCTTCGCCGTATCGGGTATGCCGCTCATCCCTATCAAGCGGACCAGGCGGCGGAGCGGCTTGCCCAGGACAACCGTCGCAGCATGCGCCAACTGGGCGTAGCCGGGTTGCTTTGGATGCAGGTGATGATGGCGACCATGGCTACTTGGCCCGAATTCAACATCGACCTCTCGCCAGGCATGGACAGCATTCTTCGCTGGACCGCTTTGCTGCTGACCACGCCGATCGTCTTCTATTGCTGCACCGATTTCTTCAAAGGTGCACTGCGTGATCTACGCACCCGCCATCTAACCATGGACGTTTCTGTTTCGCTGGCAATTGGTGGCGCCTATGTCGCCGGTATCTGGTCGACGGTCACCGGTCAGGGCGAGCTGTATTTCGATGCGGTGGGCATGTTCGCCCTGTTTCTTCTGGCCGGACGCTTTCTCGAGCGCCGCGCGCGGGAACGCACCGCCGCGGCGACCGCACAGCTGGTAAACCTGCTGCCGGCTTCTTGCCTGAAATTGGCCGACAATGGCCAAACTGCACGGATTCTGCTTCGAGAGTTGCAACTCGGCGATCGAGTGCTGGTGCAACCCGGCGCGCTAATCCCGGCCGATGGTCGTATCCTCAGTGGACAATCGAGCGTCGATGAGTCGGTCCTCACTGGCGAGTATCTGCCGCAGGCTCGAATGGTTGGCGATGCCGTCACTGCGGGAACCCTCAACGTCGAAGGCGCCCTGACCGTCGAGGTGCAGGCGCTCGGCGACAATACTCGGCTTTCCGCGATTGTCGGCCTACTGGAACGCGCCCAGTCGGACAAACCGCGCCTGGCCGAGCTGGCCGACCGGGTTTCGCAGTGGTTTCTGGTGATCGTACTGCTGACCGCCGCTGTGGTTGGTATCGTGTGGTGGCAGATCGACCCACAACGCGCGTTCTGGATCGTTCTTGCCTTGCTGGTAGCCACCTGTCCCTGTGCCTTGTCGCTGGCGACACCGACCGCCTTGACCACCGCCACTGGCACGCTGCACAAGCTTGGCTTGTTGCTCACCCGGGGGCATGTGCTGGAAGGCCTCACGCACATCGACACGGTGATTTTCGACAAGACCGGAACCTTGACCGAAGGTCGCCTGACCCTGAGTGAGGTGCGGCCACTGGCTGAGCTGGATGCCAACGCCTGTCTGGAGTTGGCCGCTGCCCTGGAAAACCGCTCCGAGCACCCAATTGCCCGGGCGTTCGGCCGAGCGCCCCTAGCAGCCGAAGCCGTAAACAGCGTTCCCGGCCTGGGTCTGCAAGGTTCGGTCGGGGAACGTACGCTACGTATCGGTCAGCCCGATTTCGTAGCGGCTGGCTATGCCGGCGCAGCGCCCGAGATTCCCAGCAAAGAGGGCCAATGGTTGCTGTTGGGCGACACTCAGGGGCCTCTGGCGTGGCTGGTGCTCAACGACCGCTTGCGTGATGACGCGCCAGCTCTGCTCCAAGCGTGCAAGTCCCGTGGCTGGAAAACGGTTCTGTTGTCCGGCGACAGTTCACCGATGGTAGGCGAAATCGCTCAGCGGCTCGGCATCGAAGATGCACACGGCGGCATGACCCCAACCGACAAGCTAACTCACCTGCAGCGACTGCAAGCCAAAGGTCATCGCGTGCTGATGCTCGGCGATGGCGTTAATGATGCACCGGTCCTCGCGGCAGCCGACATCAGCGTGGCCATGGGTTCAGCGACCGATCTTGCCAAAACAAGCGCTGACGCTGTCCTGCTTAGCAACCGTCTCGACAGCCTAGTGCAGGCATTCAGCGTGGCGCGTCGCAGCCGCCACATCATCATCGAAAATCTGACCTGGGCGAGCCTGTACAACGGTTTGATCTTGCCATTCGCGGCTATCGGCTGGGTAACACCGCTGTGGGCGGCACTGGGCATGTCTGCCAGTTCGCTGCTGGTGGTGCTGAACGCGTTGCGGCTGAGCCGACTGCCGAGTCAGCGACGCCCCGACAGTCTGCCCTGACTGGCGTACGATAGGTAACGCGCCTACTCGGGCTTGCCTTGACCCACCGTTACTGGAGGCATTTTTTGGCCGCACTTTACATTTTGATCCCCGTCGCCGTGGTTCTGGTCGCGTTGGCCATTTGGGTCTTTTTCTGGGCCGTCGACAGCGGCCAATACGATGACCTGGACGGCCCGGCCCACAGCATCCTTTTCGACGAGGAGGACCCTAAGCACCGGGCAGGCATTGAGCAGGCAGACAAGGGTCGCGACGAAGGGAATCCCGATCGTGAATGAGTTGTTGCCACTGCTGATATCGGCTCTGGTGCTCGGCCTGCTTGGTGGAGGCCACTGTTTAGGTATGTGTGGTGGTTTGATGGGTGCCCTGACCATGGCTATCCCTGCTGAGCAGCGCGGCAAACGACTGCGCCTGCTCGTGGCTTATAATCTGGGGAGAGTACTGAGCTACGCTTTTGCCGGTCTGCTGATCGGACTGGCTGGTTGGGCCGTGGCCAACAGCCCTGCCGCGATGGCATTGCGGATTCTAGCCGCCCTGCTGCTGATCAGTATGGGCTTGTATCTAGCCGGCTGGTGGTCGGGCCTGACCCGTGTCGAAGCGATTGGACGAGGCCTTTGGCGCCATATCCAACCATTTGCCAGTCGGCTGATGCCAGTTAAGAGTGTTCCACGAGCGTTGCTGCTCGGCGCTCTTTGGGGTTGGCTGCCGTGCGGACTTGTCTACAGCACATTGCTATGGGCGGCGAGCCAGGGCGATGCGATGGACAGCGCCCTATTGATGCTGGCATTCGGCATCGGTACCTGGCCCGTGCTTCTGGCAACCGGCCTGGCTGCCGAGCGACTTACCGCAGCGCTTCGTAAACGCGGCGTGCGAATGCTCGGCGGTGTCACCGTGATTCTTTTTGGCCTTTGGACGCTTCCAGGCCCTCATCAGCAATGGCTGATGGGCCATGGCCATGTTGGTGATGCGTCCCTGCAGCAAGCGCCCTCGCACGTTCATCAGTGAAACGCCACTGACCCAAGAGAGCCCACCGAAACGCCGGCTTCCGTTCACGCCTGCATTTCGCTCAGGGCTCTTTCGGTAGCTGGCGCTTGTGCGCCGACTTATCGTAGGTGTCGATGATGATCCGAGCCGCCTCGTCAGGTACTGCTCGGCCTTGCAGAAAGGCATCGATATTTTGATAGCTCACCCCATGAGCATCTTCGTCCGGCTTGCCGGGTGAAAGCTCTTCGAGATCGGCAGTGGGGACTTTTTTTACCAGCTGTTCAGGTGCACCCAATGCAGCCGCCAGCTCACGGACCTGATGCTTGACCAAACCGGCCAGCGGCGTCAGGTCGCAAGCCCCATCGCCAAACTTGGTGAAAAATCCCATCACTGCTTCTGCCGCATGATCGGTCCCGATAACCAGTCCTTGTCGCGCGTTGGCAATGGTGTACTGAGCCACCATGCGCATCCGCGCCTTGGTATTGCCAATCACGAAGTCGCGCTTTTCCGGAGTCAAGTCATCAAGCGCCTCGGTAGCTCGCGTCAAGCCTTGCACGGCGGCTCCGATGTTGACCGTATGGCACTCATCCGGCTTGATCGAATCGACAGCAAGCTGCGCTTCGTCTTCGTCATGCTGAACTTGATAAGGCAGCCGGACAGCAATGAATCGGTAGTCATCACCCTCGCCCGCTTCGCGCATCCCTTCGACTGCACGCTGCGCGAGCAACCCGGCGGTGGTCGAATCGACACCCCCGCTGATTCCCAACACCAGGGTCTTGAGACCGGACTCGCGCAGACATTGCTGGATGAAGGCGACTCGCCGATCAATCTCGGCCTGTATTGCTGCTGCCCCATCGAAAGGGGCGCAAACGTTAAGCGCAGCAGCGATTTCTTGCTGACGACGATGCATAGGTTTCTCCTTGCAGTTGATAAGGTTGGGAACGACCGTAGCTAATCCGACCATAATTCAGCGAATAAATCTCCTTCTGCGTACCGTCGGTCTCGGGCGCCGCAGCAGGGTCTGGACTCGCTTGATACAGGTCAAGTCTAAGCAGCGACACCCGCCCTAGAATCCGGCCACCGCAGTCAACCCGAGACCGTATGATGCTCGACGCCATTCGCTGGGATGCCGACCTGATTCATCGTTACGATCAGGACGGGCCGCGCTATACCGCTTATCCGACGCCCCTTCAGTTCAACTGCAAACTGGGCTCATTCGACCTATTGCATGCACTGCGCAGCAGCCGCCAGGCGGCCAGGCCGCTGTCACTGTACGTCCACCTGCCATTCTGTGCGGACATCTGCTATCACTGCCAGCGCAACAAAGTCATCGCCAAAGATCGTGGGCGGGCATTGCCGTACCTTACGCGGCTGGAAAAGGAAATCGAGCTGATCGGCTGCCACCTCAGCCCGGAACAGGTTGTCGAGCAACTGCATTTCGGCGGTGGCACGCCGACCTTTCTCGGCCATGCCGAGCTGCGCAGATTGATGAGTCATTTGCGTAAGCACTTCAATCTGCAAAACGACGATCACGGCGATTTCAGCATCGATATCGATCCACGCGCAGCGGACTGGCCAACGATGGGGCTATTGCGGGAGCTTGGATTCAATCGCATCAATATCGGCCTGCAGGATCTTGACCCTGACGTGCAGCGAGCCATCAACCGCACGCAGACGTTGAAACAGACACAGACGGTTATCGAGGCAGCCCGAACCCTGCAGTTCCGTTCAATACAGATCGATTTAACCTACGGTTTACCACTGCAAACGCCCGAGCGGTTTGCTCACGCGATGGCCGCCGTGATTGCCCTGCAGCCGGAGCGTGTGTCAGTTGCCAGCTATGCGCATCTACCCGAACGGTACATGGCCCAGAGAAAAATCAACCCCGCAGAGCTACCAACCCAGCCGGACAAGCTGACGATGCTGCAACACAGCGTGGAGCAGCTGACTCGTGCCGGCTATCGCTATATCGGTATGGATCTTTTCGCCCTGCCTGACGATGAGCTCGCAATGGCCCAGGAGGATGGGGCACTTCAACGTAGTTTCCATGGCTATACAACTCATGGGCATTGCGATCTGGTCGGCCTGGGTGTTTCAGCGATCAGCCAGGTCGGCGATTTGTACTGCCAGAACAACAGCGACATTACTCTCTACCAGCAGTCGCTGGGACAAGGTCAGCTCGCCACTATCCGTGGCCTGCGATGCAATGAAGACGACCAGATCCGGCGCTACACGATCCAGGCGTTATTCTGTGATTTCGAGCTGCGTTTCGACGAGATTGAAAGCATCTTCGGCGTCAGCTTCAAGAGCTATTTCGAGCAAACCTGGCCAGCCCTGGAGCAAATGGCTGCCGACGGGCTGATCCAACTGAATGCGGACGCGATGACCATTCTGCCGGCCGGACGGCTGCTTGCGCATGCCGTGTGCATGCAGTTCGACCACTGCTTGCCGCCCCGCCCTGCCTCGCGGCTTTCCCATGCTATGTGAGTAAAACGACCCGAGCCGACGACCGCACTGCGACCCTTGTACCGATTGGCCTAAGGTGCCTGCGTGAGTTAGTCTTGCGCACCGTAAGGTTTATCAGGATCCCGCAATGTCCGAGCCCATCAAGGTCCGCAAGCAGCCGCAGGCTAATTGCAAGGATTGCAGCCTCTCTGGCCTCTGCCTGCCGCTTTCGTTGAATATGCAGGACATGGAATCGCTGGACGAAATCGTCAAGCGCGGACGCCCCCTGAAGAAAGGCGAAACACTGTTTCGTCAGGGTGACGCGTTCAGTTCCGTGTTTGCCATCCGCGCCGGTGCCCTACGCACCTTCAGTGTCACGGATGCCGGCGAGGAGCAGATCACCGGTTTCCACCTGCCGAGCGAGCTGGTTGGACTGTCCGGCATGGACACCGAAACTTACCCGGTATCCGCACAAGCCCTTGAAACCACTTCGGTGTGCGAAATCCCCTTCGAACGCCTCGATGAGCTTAGCGTGCTGTTGCCGCAGCTGCGCCGCCAGCTAATGCGCATCATGAGCCGCGAGATTCGCGATGATCAGCAGATGATGATGCTGCTGTCGAAGAAGACAGCTGACGAACGCATCGCGACCTTTCTGATCAATCTGTCGGCCCGGTTCAGTGCACGCGGCTTTTCCGCCAATCAGTTCCGCCTGCCCATGTCACGCAACGAAATAGGCAACTACCTCGGTCTCGCGGTAGAGACGGTTTCACGCGTATTTACCCGCTGCCAGGCGAGTGGCCTGTTGGAAGCGGAAGGCAAGGAAGTCCGAATTCTTGATTCCATCCGGTTGTGCGCCCTGGCGGGCGGAAACATGGACGCCTAACGGAGCTCGTATGATCTTTGATGAATTCGCCATCAAAACCCTGATTAGACCGGTCCCGGACTTCCCCAAGCCTGGCGTAGTGTTCCGTGACATCACGCCGCTGTTGCAGTCGCCGAAAGCTCTCCGCATGGTGGCGGACAGCCTGATCCAGCGCTACGTCGAAAGTGATTTTAGCCATGTCGGTGCGCTGGATGCCCGCGGCTTTATCATCGGTTCGATCATTGCCTACGAGCTGAACCGGCCATTAATTCTGTTCCGCAAAAAGGGCAAGCTCCCTGCCGACGTACTGGCGGCGTCCTATCGCACCGAGTATGGCGATGCCTACCTTGAAGTGCACGCCGACAGCCTCTGCGAAGGGGATTCGGTTTTGCTGTTGGATGACCTGATCGCCACGGGCGGCACACTGGTCGCCGCTGCTCAGCTGGTCCGCCGCATGGGCGCTCAGATCCACGAAGCCGCAGCGATCATTGACCTGCCGGAGCTCGGGGGGTCTCGCAAATTGCAGGACATGGGCATTCCCACGTTCACCTTGACTGCATTCGAGCTGAACGAGCGCTAGTCTTGACCCGCAGAAGGAGCTCTGCGATACGCTGCGCAGCGCTGCTCGGCTTGCTGGCGTTCTGCTCATCTTCGCTTGCGGTCGACCGCGAAGCCATGCTGGAAGAGGCCAACCTGCTGATCCTTCCGCGCGAGCGGCAATTGCCTGATGTCGAACTCATAGACGAGCAGGGACAGACTGTTACAACCGACGAGCTACGCGACCACTGGTATCTGTTGTTTTTCGGTTTCACGGCCTGCCCAGACGTCTGCCCTACAACCTTGAGCGACATGCGCCGCCTACTCGGCCAGCTACCGCCTGACGTACGTGAACAGGTGCAGGTGGTTTTGATCAGCGCTGATCCTGCGCGCGATACGCCCGAAGCACTGCGTACCTACCTGGGTTACTACCGGGCAAATTTCAAAGGACTGACAGGCGAAATCCCAGAGCTGCAGAAAATGTCTAAAGCACTAGGGCTTCCTTTCGTTGCAGCAACGAGCATGGAAGGCGACTACAACGTCAGCCATAGTAGCAACCTGGCCATTGTCGGCCCGAATGGGACCCTGCGGGGGCATATCCGAGCGCCTTTGAAACTGGACGGGCTGCTTCAGTTCTTGCCACAGCTAATCGAGGCCAAGTGACTCCTAAGCCTGATGCAGGCCTCAGTGGCAATCAAGCGTGTCGGCTAGCACGTAGGCTTGAAAGGCAACCTCCTCGATCCAGTGTTGCGTAACCTCGGCCAACGCCCCCTCCCCTTGCTTGCTGGCGGTGAACTGTTCGATTCGCTTCTGCAGCGCTGTATCAGCTGCCTCGATTCGCAATGTCAGAGGTTTGTTCTCTAGCTTTGGCAGCAATCGATCAAAGCGACGCCATTCGGGTAGTTCCGCAATCTGCTGGAGCAACACCCTGTCTCCCACTACCGCCTGACATTCTCCGAGTTTCAGTCCGATTAGCGCTTGGGCCACGCTGGGGTAGGTTCGTGCGACACCGCCAAAGCGGGACACCACCAGGTCTGTGTGGGGGCTTTCTTCTGTCACGCAAAAAGGCTCGCCGGCAAGATCAGGCCAATCGGCAGGCCCTGCTTCGTTTCCCGCCAGCGCCGCGATTTCACTGGAATAGTAAGCCGCACCAGAATCCAGCTTACCGAAGCGAAGGTAGCCTCCTACGGAGGCATCGATCAGGGCAACCTCGCTGCCCAAGGCTTCGCCCAAACGCACAAGCCAAGCGGCCTCGAACCCTTCCCTGACCGACTCGGCTTCCGCCGCCTTGAGCGGGCGGTAAGCATCAACCGGGGCAGCTTCGATGACTCCAGCCTGGGTGCCAACCGGCACCACCAGCATGAGCATGAGCCATAACAGGCGTATCTTCACGGTGCCCTCTCAGACGTACTGGTAGCGCAGCATCCGTTGCTTGAATTTCTCCAGGACAACCTGATCGATCAATGTCGCGAGAATGGCGATGACCAGAATATTCATCATCACCCCGGCCATGTCGGCAATTTCCCCGGAGTACGCAAGCGAGCGTCCCAGCCCCTGGCCGAAGCCGATCAGCATTTCCGCCGAGATCAGTGCCCGCCAGGCATTGCCGAAGGCCAGCTGCGCGCCTGTGATCAGCTCGGGCATCACGGCCGGTAGATAAACACGTCGCACCAGTTGCCAACGCGATGCGCCCATTACCCGAGCCGCGGCAACCTGGACCGGCTGCACGCTTTCGGTGGCATTCATGACGGACAACGCCATCGGGAAGAACGCCGCAAGTGCGACCACGACGATGATCGGCAGGTTGCCGAAGCCCATCACGATCAAGAACAGCGGTACCCAGGCGATCGATGGTATTGACTGCAGTATGACGATGGCCGAACGCAGGATCTCGCGAAAGAAGAACAGTACGCCCCCCAGCAACCCAAAGCCGATACCAAAAAGCATGGCGAAGCTATAACCACTCCCCAACCGACTCATGCTGCCGTAAAGCCCTTCGCGAAAATCTGGCTCGTAAACCGTGGTCAGCAGCCTTTCGAACACAACGGGAATGCCGGGCATCAAGAACGCAGGAAGGCTCCATGCAGCGATTTGCCAGATCAGCAGAATGAACAGAATCGCCAACACCACGGCGAGGTACTTCTTCGGACCGGTCAGACGACGTCCCTGACTCATCAGTGTCCTACCTCCGTCTTAATGCCTAACAACCGAAGGATCTCGCGCCGCTCAGCGGCGAACTCGGAAAGATCGTGGCTCTTCTCGCAATGGATGAAGTTGAATGTTTTCAGCACTTTGGCTGGGCGGGCGCTGAACACCAACACGTGATCCGCCAGATACAACGCTTCATCAACGTCATGGGTGACCAGCAATACAGTAGGCTGATGCTCGTCGATCAGCTCTCGCAGAACGTCCTGCAACGCCATGCGTGTAAGCGCATCAAGCGCACCGAAAGGCTCATCGAGTAGCAACACTTCCGGCTTGGCAATAAACGCGCGAGCCAGTGCCGTGCGCTGACGCATGCCGCCGGACACCTGATGCGGGTAGTAGTGTTCGAAGCCATCCAGGCTGACCCGAGCGAGCCAGACCTTTGCCTGATCGAACGCATCAGCCTTGGCGACTCCTTGAAGCTCAAGCGCCATGGCCACATTGGCCTGTAACGAAAGCCAGGGATACAGCGCATGCTCTTGGAAAACCAGCGTACGGCGAGGGCTTGGGCCAGGAATCTTCTCGCCATCGGCGAGCACGCGCCCTGCGGTTGGCTCTTCAAGTCCGGCAACCAGGTGCAGTAAGGTTGATTTCCCACAACCAGAAGGCCCAACGAGGGCGACCAGCTCACCCTGGGCGAACTCGCCGCTGAAGCCCTTGATGACTTCTAGCTGGCCAAAACGCTTATCTACTTCTTCAAACCTGAGTTGCATATCGCTTTGAAGACCTCAAGAACTGCCCGATCAGCGGGCGGAATGACACTGCCCGGCACGGTGGCCGGGCAGTGTGGAACAATCTGCAGCGGTTTACAGCTCGCGTGCTTCTTGCCAGGACAAGTCGAGAATGGCGCTGGTATCGAATGGCTTGCCATCGCGAGTCTTGAGCGAGCCGAGCTCCTGAAGAATATCGGCCAGTTCCTGAATACGCGCCAAATCATCAGTGCCAAGCTTGGCGCCGAAGGTCTGGGTTGCGATGGCTTCTTCGATCACGACCTCACGGGGCAGCTCACCGCGATTAAGCGTCTTCAACGTCGGCTCGGCGATAAAATAATCAGCAATCAATTTGGCCGCTTCTGCCGGCTGATTCTCTAACAACTCAATCGCGTCACGCTGGGCGTCCAACGACTGCCAGACCGCCTCCTTGCGCTTTTCCAGGGTTTCCCCAGCGGTAATCACCACCATGCAGGGAAATGGCCAAACCTCGCCGATCTCGTAGATCTGTTTGACGGGTGCCACTAGCTGGGCGATCCGATCATAGGGCTCGAAGAGAAATGCCGCATCGGTGCGACCTGAGACGAGGGACTGGACCGCAACGGCCGGGCTAGTACCCATGATGTTGACATCGCTAGGTGCCAACCCCGCAGCCTTCAAGGTGACGCCGCGCAATACCGCATCGGCAGTACTGCCTTCTTTCTGCGACGCCAGAATCTTCCCTTTCAGGTCAGCGATCGTCTCAATGCCCGTTCCTTCTCGGGCCACGATAGAGTGATAGCCCTGCTGGGCGCCGCCGACCACCTTCAGATCAGCGCCCTTCGACGCCCACGCCACCGCGTTGGTGAACCCAAGAACACCGGTGTCCAACTGGCCGCCAATAATGGCCTTGATCAGATCGGTACCGGAACTGAACTCAACCAGCTCGACGTCCAGGCCGTGCTTTTTGTAGAAGCCGCCCTCGTAGGCAACCATCGCCTGGGCATCATCCATCACCCGGATATATCCGACTTTGAATTTTTCCTGGGCCTGCGCAAAAGCGCTCAGCAACAGCAGTGCGGGAACCAACCAGTGTTTTGCCTTCATTATCGACCTCAAGTAGATAGGCAGCGCCATGCATATAACCAAGCGAGCAAATGTATATTCATTTGGTTATTAGCGGATTGTGGCTTAGAACTTTACATGAAGTCCGGCTTGCTAGGCACTACCTAGGGGCGATAACCGGTAAACTAGAAGTTATAAAGCAGAAGGTTGCCGCCAGCATGACTTTCGGCCCAGATTGCCAACAAGTCAGAGGGTGATCGTCTTCCGGCCGGCCAGCGCATGTGCAAGCGTGCCCCCATCGACGAGATCAAGCTCACCGCCAAGCGGCACACCGTGCGCGATGCGGCTGAGGGTCAACCCTTTGGGTATCAAAAGCTGAGCAATGTAATGCGCAGTAGCCTCGCCTTCAACGGTGGGGTTGGTGGCTAATATCGCCTCGCTGAAATTGCCCTCCGCCACTCGTCCGAGCAGTTCGGGGATGCCTATTGCCTCTGGGCCTAGACCATCGAGCGGGGAAAGATGCCCCTTGAGTACGAAATAGCGGCCACGAAAGCCGGTCTGCTCCACTGCGAACACATCGACAGGACTTTGCACGATGCACAGCAAGGCATCGTCCCGTCGCGGATCAGCGCACTGCGGGCAGAGCTCTTCCTCACTCAATGTGCGGCACTGGCGGCAGTAGCCCACCTCCTCCATCGCACGTGCAAGCGCCTGAGCCAACCTCAGCCCGCCGCTGCGGTCGCGCTCAAGCATCTGCAATGCCATGCGCTGAGCCGTTTTTTGCCCTACGCCAGGGAGAATGCGCAATGCGTCAATGAGTTGGCGAATAAGCGGGCTGAAAGACATGGGTCACCAGGTTGAGGAGCAGTGGGCTGTAATTTGAAGCGGTACTAGAGACCGTGCCGTGAACGACGCTAATAACTCATTCACGGCGCCGATCGGCCGCGCTGGCTGAGTGCCTAGAACGGCACTCGGAAGCCATCAGAATGGCATCTTGAAGCCGGGCGGCAACTGCATTCCGTCGGTCATGCCGGACATCTTTTCTTTGCTGTTCTGCTCGATCTTGCGCACGGCATCGTTCACTGCCGCGGCGATCAGGTCTTCTAGAATTTCCTTGTCCTCCTGCATGAGGCTGTCGTCCAGGCTGACGCGTTTGACGTCGTGTCGACCGTTCATCACAACGCTCACAAGGCCGGCGCCGGACTGGCCGGTCACCTCGGCGTTGGCCAACTCTTCCTGCATTTTCTGCATCTTTTCTTGCATCTGCTGCGCCTGTTTCATCAGGCCGGCCATGCCACCTTTCATCATGGGGTCTACCTCGGATCAGGGTTCGGAATGTTCTACGGGTTCGATGGTACCGTCGCGAATGACGGCGGCGAACTGTTGCATCAGCTGTTGCACCACGGGATCGGTTTGAATCGACTGCTCAGCGGCCCGTTGACGCTCGCTCCGTCGGCGGGCCGCGGCCTGGGCCGGAGTTTCCTGCTGCGGGGTCTGCAACTCGATGTCCAGCTGCAAGGTGCGCCCATGGTACTGATTCAGCGCATCGTTCAGACGTCGATGTTGAGTCGTATTGAACAGTGCACTCTGCGCCGGGTCCAGGTGCATCAACCAGCGATCACCTTCAACGGAAATCAAAGTGCAATTGGCCGCGATACTACCGGTCAGGCCTGCCAACCCGAGTTTCAGATAAATATCCTGCCACTCGGCCGCCAGTCCGGTCGCCGGCTCGACCGCAGGAGCAGGTTCTACAGACTGCTGCTCCGACGCTGGATCATCCAGCCCGTCCAGGTAGGCTTCAGCCTGCGTTTCGACCTCGAAGTAATCCTCGTCAGTCAACGGGGGTTCTTCATCGTCAGGCTCGCTCACCTCGACGACCGCAGCGAAATGTTCAGCGGTTTCAATCGAAGCGGTCCGTTGCTCTACCGCCTCACTTTCCACCGCAACCGGTGACGATGCCGGCGGCTCATTCCACGGCACGTCGACCACCGAAGGTACCGGCTCCGACGCCACAGGTTGAGGCGTCGGAGCCGGCGTGACCTCCACGGCAGCGGCCGACGGCTCGGGAACTTGGACATGAGCTGGGGCTGTTGGTGCGGGCGCAGGTAAAGGGTTCGGCCGCGGCGGCACCGAAGAGCTGACCGCAGCGGCCGGCACTAGCGCTACGGGCTTTGCAGCCAGCTCATGATCCGGCGCGGCCGATGCCGCAGTACCGGCCACGTTGGTTGAACTGGAATCAGTCGTGGCCGGACTGACTCCCAATGTCTTTAACGGTGTTCGCGGTGCGTTATCACTGTCAGCAGGTCGGAACGCAAGCATGCGCAGCATGACCATCTCGAAGCCGCTTCGCGGATCGGGTGCCAACGGCAGATCGCGCCGGCCAATCAGACCCATCTGGTAATAGAACTGTACGTCCTCGGCCGGCAATGCCTGCGCCAGTGCAAGCACTCGGTCACGGTCGCCCTGACCATTATCTACCGCGTCCGGCAACGCCTGGGCGACAGCCACACGGTGCAAGACGTTGAGCATTTCCGCGAGTACGCCGGCCCAATCAGGGCCTTGCTCGGCCAGGTGACGAACCGCTTCCAGCAGCGCCCTGGCATCGCCTTCAAGCAACGCCTGCAGCACGCCATAGACCTGCCCGTGATCAAGGGTGCCCAGCATGCTGCGGACGTCGGCCGCGAGCACCTTGCCCTCCCCAAACGCGATCGCCTGGTCGGTCAGGCTCATCGCATCGCGCATCGATCCATCCGCGGCACGGCCGAGCAACCAGAGCGCATCTTCCTCGAACGGGACCTGCTCGACGCCAAGCACGTGGGTCAGATGCTCCACTACGCGTTCGGGCGGCATG
Organism: Pseudomonas sp. 10B238; assembly: GCF_000970615.1. Taxonomy (NCBI): domain Bacteria; kingdom Pseudomonadati; phylum Pseudomonadota; class Gammaproteobacteria; order Pseudomonadales; family Pseudomonadaceae; genus Pseudomonas; species Pseudomonas sp. 10B238. The sequence goes on along the minus strand of NZ_KQ033927.1, from coordinate 78,900 downwards.
TTTTTCAGAGAGAACTGCAGGCAGCGCGACAGGATAGTCACCGGCAGCTTTTGCGGGTCCGTCGTGGCTAGCAGAAACTTGACGTGGGGCGGTGGCTCTTCAAGCGTTTTAAGCAATGCGTTGAACGAGTGCGACGAGAGCATGTGCACCTCGTCGATCAGATAAACCTTGTAGCGCCCACGACTAGGCGCGTACTGCACGTTATCCAGCAACTCTCGAGTGTCTTCAACCTTGGTGCGGCTCGCGGCGTCCACCTCAATCAGGTCGACGAAACGCCCTTCGTCGATTTCGCGGCAGACCGAGCACTCCCCGCAAGGCATGGAGCTGATACCCGTCTCGCAATTGAGGCATTTCGCGATAATCCGCGCGATGGTGGTCTTGCCAACCCCACGCGTACCTGTGAACAGATAGGCATGGTGCAGGCGCTGGCTGTCCAGTGCGTTGATCAGAGCCTTGAGCACGTGCGTTTGGCCGACCATTTCGCGGAACGAGCGCGGACGCCATTTACGGGCTAGTACCTGATAACTCATAACACCATCGCGGGATAAAGCAGAAGACAGGTAATGCTAGCGGAGCAGGCTGCAAATTGCATCCAGCCTGACGCCTGCATGGCGGATGCAGCTTGTTATTGCAAACGCCCGGTCAGCGCCTAACAGTTGCGCCCAGAGCTCGCACGATCTGTTCCAGCTGCGGCTGGCCGCCGGTGATTTCGATCTGCAAGCTGTCTATTTCCCGACGGGGTGGGTATTGCTTTCGCAACTGGTCGAAGCCGACCCGGCGCTGGGCCTCGTCATTGCCCAGGTTGCGACGAAATGCAGCGTCGTCACGTCGCGGGTCATACACGGCCCGACACGTTATCTCCAATAAGTCGCTAGGCTTAGTCGAAGCATCGAAGGCCAGCCCTCGCAGCGGCGCTGGCGGCATTAGCTCCGCCAGTTCAACCGTTGGCTCCAAACCTCTGCTCGCGCAAAACGCCAGATAGATCTGCTCCGTTCCGCGCAACTTTCCATCCAGGCTATATCCGGCGATATGGGGGGTTGCGATCCAACACAGCTCGGCCAATTCGACATCGACCTGAGGTTCTCCTTCCCAGACATCGAGCACCGCCTGGATGTCTGTCCGCCTGGCCAGCTGTTCGCGCAAGGCGGCATTGTCGACAACCGCGCCACGGGCGGCATTGATCAGCCAGGCGCCTGGACGCAGCTGCTCCAGGCGAGACTGATCCAACAAGTGAAACGTCGAATGTTCGCCGTCCAGCGTTAACGGCGTGTGCACGCTGATGACATCGCACTCAGTGAGTATTTCATCCAGGGTGACGAACTCGCCCACTTCACGTGCCTGGCGCGGCGGATCGCAGACACGTACGTCCCAACCCAGCCCGCGCAGAACCTCTACCAGCCTGCCGCCCACTTCCCCGGCGCCGATCACGCCATAGCGGCGACCTTCCAACTCGGCGCCCTCACCTTCGGCCAAGGCCAGAAGGCTGCCGAGCACGTAATCAACGACGCCGCGAGCGTTGCAGCCCGGTGCACTAGCCCAACTGACCCCCGCCTCCTCGAAGTAATCAATGTCGAGGTGGTCGGTTCCGATCGTACAGGTGCCCACGAAACGCACAGCGCTCCCCTCGAGCAACTCGCGATCGACCCGGGTGACAGATCGAACCAAAAGCACGTCGGCCTGCTCGAGCGCAGCCCGGTTGATACTTCTCCCAGGCATACGGCGTATCTCGCCGAACTCAGCGAAGAAAGCGTCAACCAGAGGAATGTTTTCATCGGCAAGGATGCGCATTGTGGGGCTCCGTTATTGATTTCCCATTCTAGACCGTGCCGGGGTGCTCTGCCGCCTTCCCGTGCGTGCGACTCGCGGCGTAGACTAGGCGGCTTCTGTATACAATCCGGATAATCTGCAATGCCCACTGAGCTGAGACTCAGACGGGTTCGCGTTGAACTGCGCACCCTCTTCGCCCTCGCCCTGCCTATGATGATTGCTCAACTGGCGAACACCGCCATGGGCTTTGTCGACACCTTGATGGCCGGCCGCGTCAGCCCGGCAGACCTCGCAGCGGTGGCGCTAGGGAATTCCATCTGGGTGCCGGTTTTCCTTCTCGTGACGGGCGTCATCCTGGCGACCACGCCCAATGTTGCTCAATACTTTGGCCGTGACCAACACGAACGAATTGGACCGCTGGTACGCCAGGCCTTGTGGATGGGACTCGGTGTAGGATCGCTGTTCGCCCTGCTGATGTGGAACGCCGAGCCCGTGCTGCATCTGATGGAAGTCGAACCGGCACTGATCGACCCGACGATGGCCTATTTACGAGCGGTTGCCTGCGGCTTTCCCGCAGTGGCGCTGTATCAAGTGCTGCGTTGTTACAGCGATGGGCTCGGCCATACCCGGCCCAGCATGGTGGTGGGCATTCTCGCGCTGATGCTTAACATTCCGCTGAATTACATTTTCATCTACGGCAAGCTGGGCCTGCCAGCCATGGGCGGGGTCGGCTGTGGCTGGGCTACCGCGCTGGTCATGGCTTTCATGCTACTGGCAATGCTGTTCTGGGTACGCCGCGCTGATTACTACCAACCAAGCCAGCTGTTTACCCATTTCGATTGGCCGAAATGGTCGGTGCTGAGCCGCCTGCTTTCGGTGGGCGTTCCGATCGGGGTTGCGGTGTTTGCCGAAGCCAGCATCTTTTCGGTCATCGCCCTGTTGATCGGTGGCCTCGGGGCGACCGTGGTCGCCGGACACCAGATCGCGCTCAATTTTACGTCGCTGATTTTCATGATTCCGCTTTCGCTGGGCATGGCCATCACCATCCGCATCGGTCAGGCCCTGGGACGAGGTGCACCACGGGATGCACGCTTCGTTGCCGGCTTGGGCGTCATATCGAGTCTGGTCTATGCCTGCTTTTCGGCGGGTAGCATGCTGTTGTTCAGCGAGCAGATCGCACGTATCTACACACCGGATCCGGCTGTGATTGCAGTGGCCGCCAGCCTGTTCTTCTACGCTGCACTGTTCCAGTTTTCGGACGTGGTGCAAGTAACGGCGGCAGGCGCGCTGCGCGGCTACCAGGACACCCGCATGACGATGATCTTCACGCTTTTCGCCTACTGGGGGATCGGCCTGCCGGTGGGCTATGTGCTCGGCCTGACCGACAGATTCGGTGAACCCAGCGGGCCGGCAGGGCTCTGGCAGGGCTTGATTGCGGGCCTGAGCTGCGCCGCGATCCTGCTGACTATACGACTGGTGCGCAGTGCACGACGTGAAATACGCCGAGCGAGACCAGTGGCAGCCTAGGGCTGGCTCGGTGCGGGCTGTTCAGACTTCGAAGGCCAGCAAGACGGCACTCAACAGCAGAAACCCGCTGAACAAAAGGCGCAATAGCCGCTCCGGTAGCGCGTGCGCCAACTTCACGCCGAGGCTTATGCTCAATAGCCCCCCTATGGCAAGCGGCAAACCAAGCATCCAGTTCACCTGGTCATGTGTGGCATAAGTAGCCAGCGTAACAGCGGTACTCGGTGCCGCCAGCGACAACGATAGGCCCTGCGCCACGACCTGCGAGGTACCGAACACTGCCGTGAGCACCGGGGTGGCAAGCACTGCGCCACCTACGCCAAACAAGCCGCCCAGCGCACCCGCGCCAGCACCCAGCACGCCTAACCACGGCCAAGGATGGCGCAACTCGGTCCCACCGGACGGTGGCCGGAAGAACACACGCGACAAGGTGTAGACAGCCAAAGCGACGAGAAAACCGACAAAAGCGATACGCATGCGCCCAGCGTCGAGCGATACGGCAACTGCTGCACCGGCGATGGCGAAGCAGAAGCTGGCGATGCCCAATGCTGCCGCGTGGCGCAGATCGATTCGGTTGCGTTGGTGGTAGCGCCAGATTGCAAGCAGCACATTGGGCACAACCATGACCAGTGCTGTGCCCTGAGCGACCTGCTGGTCCAGATCGAACATCACCCCCAGTACCGGAATCGCGATCAACCCGCCGCCGATACCAAACAGGCCACCCAGCGTTCCCAGCGCCAAACCCAGCGCCACATTCAACACGAATCCGACCAGGTCCATAACGCCTCCCGCGAAAGCTGCAATGCTACTCAGCGGTCTCTGGTAGGGATATGCACAAGCATGCACAATGGTTTTGCGTAATCTGCAAAGCAAAGCGAACCATGGACACCAACGCGCTTACCGATCAGTTCAAGCTTTTTATCGATGTCATCGATACCGGCAGCTTCTCAGCGGCGGGTCGCCTGCGCGCACTCGCGCCCTCATCCGTTGCACGACGCATAGACGCTTTGGAGCGTTCGCTGGGTTGCCAGCTGGTCAGCCGAAGCAGCCATGCAGTCAAGCCCACAGCTGCCGGTCATGCATTTGCCGAACGCGCCAGACGCATCGTTCAGGAATTAAACCTCGCACGGGCCGAGATGACTTCACTGCAAAGCGCACCGGAAGGCCGTATCCGTATCGATGCGCCCGCACCCTTCGGACGCAGACATTTAGCGCCCGCATTGGCTGATTTTCTTTTGGCCTACCCGGGGGTCGATATCCAGCTGCGCCTGATCGACAGCTTTATCGATATGCAAGGCGAGCATCTCGGTGATGTCGATCTGGTGCTACGTATCGGGCCGCTGGCCGATACGCGCCTCGTTGCAACGCCGCTGGCCCCGATGATGCGCATCGCGTGCGCCAGCCCTGCCTACCTGAAACGCCGAGGCGTACCGCAAACAGTCGCAGAACTGCCGGAGCACGATGGGGTGGACTGGGACGCTCTGGCTCCACCCCATGCATGGCGATTCGAACATGAGGGCAAACGAAAGCTGTTGAAGCCGAAGCGGCTGCGGATGGTCGCGAATAATGCGGAAGCCTTGCTTACCGCCACTCTGGCGGGACTGGGCATCGCCCACCTACCGACCTGGCTGATCAGCGACCAGCTACTGCGGGGCGATCTGCTGCCCTTGTTCTGTGAGCGCACACTGCCGGAACCAGAACATAGCGGGATCTATGCGTTGCGCCTGACACGGGAAGCGGATTCTAGGAGCCGTTTGCTGCTGGAGTTTTTAAAGAGCCGCTTTGGCCCGATCCCACCCTGGGACCAGGCACTGCAAAGCGGACTAGTCTTTGCTTGAAAGCAATGGCAATCAGACAGCGCAGCCAGAAAGTTCCTGGGTCACGCCCCAACCATCGAGCACACCACCCAGCGGCTCGACCAGGTCCTCCAGATCCTGTTCGAAGTCACCGATACCATCGAAGGTGGCATACATCACTTTGCTGACCTGCAGGTCCCAGGCCCCATCGTCGCGGGGCGCTATCTGGGTATTGACGCATTCGCCGCGGAAATTGCTGGCGGCCGCGCAGGCACGTTCACGATCGGGAAACACAGCGTAGAACTCGATCGGATGGACGCGGGCAAAGTCGAAACCGCCCTCCTTCATCCTAAGAAGTACGTTGCTGCTTACATCCTCATGGAAGGTGGCACTCATAAAACAACCTCCTCTCACTCATGGATGACGATTTCAGGAATGGAAAAGCCTTTCTCTACCTCGTTGCGGATGCGACCGGACAGTGCCGGCGGTAAGTTGCCTGGTTGTCGGATAAGAGAAACCGTGCGGTGTTTCCAATAGGCCTCAGCGACGCCTCGGAGTTCGACCGATCATCGATCGGACGCCTGTGACCGTAACCTCAGCCAGACACACGGCAGCAGCCGATGCCCTGAACACTTCAGTGCATGCAGCTGCCCTTGGAACATACGACGTAAAAACCGCATCCGCAACGGGGACGGTGAAACGAAGCGATCACGACGGGATTGACTAGACCGATCCGCGCGCTGCAACGCGTAGCAGCGCGCGGATAGAACTAGCCGTTGCTGGGCTTGCTGATCGCCTGCAACACGTACTGAGGCAGCGCGAACGCGCCGATATGAATGTGCGGGTTGTAATAGCGAGTCACGATTCCGCTACCAGCGAAACGTTGACACAAAGTTTCCAGCGTCAGCTTGCGGCTGTCGGAATCACATGCACCCCAGGCGAACGTCATGGCGCCGCCGATATAGGTAGGGACAGCCGCCTGGTAGAAATGCCAGTCGGGAAACAAGCCGGTCATCCGCTTGGCAGTGGTCTGGACTTCGGCCAGTTGCATGAAGGGTGTGCCGTTCTGCGCGACCAGAATGCCGCCATCGTTGAGGCAGCGACGGCACGCCTGATAGAAGTTTTCCGAAAACAGTGCCTCGCCCGGCCCAATGGGGTCGGTCGAGTCGGAGATGATCACGTCAAACTTCTCGTCAGTGGTTGCCACGAAACGCATGCCGTCGTCGATCACCAGGTTCAGCCGCGGATCGGCGAACGCCCCCTTCGAATGCTCCGGTAGAAATTCCTTGCATGTCTCCACCACGGTGCGGTCGATTTCGACCATGGTGATGCTCTCGACATCGCGGTGCTTGCTCACTTCACGCAGCATGCCACCGTCACCGCCCCCGATGATCAGGACTCGCCGCGCCAGGCCATGAGCCAGAATTGGCACATGCGTGAGCATTTCGTGGTAGATGAATTCGTCTGCCTCGGTGGTCTGAATAACCCCGTCAAGTGCCATCACGCGCCCCATGCGGGCATTCTCGAATATGACCAGGTGCTGATGCTCGGTGTGCACCTCATGCAGCATCTCGTCGATCCTGAAGCGCTGGCCGTAGCCCTCGTAGAGAGTTTCCTGATAGTCACTCATGGGTGTCTCCCTGATGGATGGCGTAACAGACAGGCCCCGAAGGCTGTCCAGCTGACAAAGAGCAGCATTCTACTTTGGTCTTATGACAGGAGGAACCATCCGCTCCCAAAGCCCGTTTGGTGAAGACAACGCCATCAGCGCTGGCTATCGTCTACCGATGATCACAATCTACCTTCCTTACGTTGCCCCATGGAGCTGGCCCCAGTTCCACCAGCATTTTGCGCTGCGCTTGCTACCTGGCCTCGAGGCGCTGGAGCCCGAGCGCTACTCCCGTACCGTGCGTGTCGGTGACGATGTTGGATGGATCAGTGTGCAGCCGCTCGCCACACATCCCGTTCTTGAACTAACCCTCAGCGATTCACTAGCCGAACACACCGTGGCGTTGGTGATGCGTGTTAGGAAGATGTTCGACCTCGACACCGATCCGACAGTCATAGCTCGGCATTTTGCTGCAGACCCTCACATCGGACCTCTGGTCGCTACCACCCCAGGGCTGCGCTTGCCGAGCGCCTTCGATCCGTTCGAGCAAGCAGTGCGGGCGATCGTAGGCCAGCAGGTCAGCGTGAAGGCGGCGGTAACCATTACGCGGCGGCTGGTCGAACGGCTTGGCGAACAATGGCTTTGCCTGTCCGCAAGCAGAACGGATGGCTTAACCAAGCTGTTTCCCCGCCCTGAAACTCTAGCCAGCGCGACACTGGACAACATTGGTATGCCCGGCAAGCGGGTGGCAGCACTGCAACGGTTGTCCGCCGCTGTAGCTAACGGCGCGCTTGAGTTGCATACCGATGATGGTTCGGACGCACTGGTCAGGCGTCTTTGCGAGATTCCTGGCATTGGCCCATGGACTGCCGAGTACATAGCGTTACGAGGATTCGGCGAGGCAGATGCCTTTCCAGCCGCCGACCTAGGGCTGCTGAAGGCTCCGTTATGGGGCCGCAACGGCGTCACTACGCGGGAGTTACTTGCCCCCGATCACAAACGTGGCGCCCCTGGCGAGCCTACGCTGCCGTGTACATCTGGGATAACTACGGGATTTCCTCATTGCAGGCTAAGGCGGGGAAATCCTCGCCAGCACCTGCGGTCGGTCCTTGAGGGGCAACGCCAAGATCAAAGCCTCTCCGGACCGTGGAAATATCCCAGTTAATGCGGTGATGTTGACTTGATGACTGATGAGCACGACGGGGGGTGTCGCTGGCAATGTGCCGAGGAATTCTCGCAAAGCTTCGGTCTGCTGGCTTTTCCGGTCGGCCTGGACAAAGAACGAGTCCAGCATTGGCAAAGGTTCTACCGGAGCAAGCCCCAGCAGCTCCGCCGTTTCCAGGGCCCGGCACCAGCGACTGCTGAGCAGTCTCGGCTCATCAATACCCTTCTTGCGGAGCAAAGCGCCCCATCGCTGTGCCTGCAATCGTCCGGCTTCGTCAAGATTACGTTGAGTCGTGCAGTCCCCGAGTACGAAGCCCGGCGGGTCGCCTGTTCCGGGTGCCGAGGCGTGACGCATGAGCAATACAGCGCGCCCCTCACGCATCGCCGCCCACGCCGCCTCTTCACCAGCCCAGATGCTGCAGGTTGAAAGCAGCAACGCGACCAGAATTGCTATGCGCAATTCACAACCTGACCTTGGCGAAATGTCCAGCGGCAACAAACCACATGATTAGCCCGACGACCGGCAACAGCACGACGACAAGGCTCCAGATGGTCTTGCGGCCGACCTCGATCCGACTTCGCCAGATTTGCACGATGGCCACGATATCGGCCACCAACACGATCAAGGCCAGCAGTGTGCTCCACGCTTCCACGCGTTAGGGCCTCAGGTTGCGCTCATCTGGCCGATTGCCACGCGGCCCCATGATGCCCCAGATGATCAGGCCCAACACCGGCAGGATGACGATCAGCAATACCCAGAGAGCCTTTTTGCCAGTGCTGCTGTCGCTACGCACCACACTGATGATTGCCCAGATATCCAGTGCCAGGATAAGCAGGCCAAAAATACCGCCGAAGGCATCGGTCATGACAAGACTCCAAATTACGGTGAGTTCGTAATTAGGATGCCTGGCTGGTTTGAGGGTTCAGTATGCGATCAGCTCAGTAACGGCGCGGATCAATCGCGTCGAAGCTGGCGACCGCAGGATGACCAGCCAGCTCGCCACCCTCGCGCACCAGGCCGCAGGTGTGCATGCCCGCCTGTTCCGCGGCGTCCAGCTCTTCCACGACATCGGAAAGAAAGAGAATCTCGTCGGGTGGCAAGCCGATCGACCCGGCAATTCGCACGTAGGAAATAGGCTCGCGCTTATGCCCGCTACCGGTATCGAAATAGCCAGAAAACAACGGCGTCAGGTCGCCCACCTCAGCGCACCCGAAAATCAGCTTCTGTGCCTGTACCGACCCGGAGGAATAGACGTAGAGCGCGTAGCCCTGATCATGCCAACGACGCAGGCTGTTCACCGCATCCGCATAGACGTGTCCCTTGAGCTGTCCAGCGCGGTAGCCATCGGCCCAGACCATGCCTTGCAGTGCCTTTAGGGGCGTAGCCTTTCGATCATCGGCCATCCAACCCAGCAGAATCTCGACAATGCGCTCGATATTCGCATCCAGCTCACCGCTCTCACCGCGTACCGCCTCGATCTGTTCCGCCACCGCCGGCTCTGTCGCACGGTTGCGCACGAAATCTGGCAAGTGTTCGCGGGCATAAGGAAACAGTACGTCGAAGACGAAACTCACTGCGCTGGTGGTGCCTTCGATATCGGTAAGGATGGCTTTGACCGGCATTAGAAATCCTCCAGGCGCGGGAAACCGCCGGCGATATCTGCCCCGGTGAATTGCGCGACCCAGCCTTCTGGATTGTTGAACAGGCGAATGGCAACGAAGTGAGGGTCCTCACCCATATCGAACCAATGCCGGGTTCCGGCTGGTACCGAGATCAGGTCACTCTTCTCGCACAGCACGGCATACACCCTGTCCTCGATATGCAGCGTGAACAACCCGCGGCCGACCACAAAGAAACGCACCTCGTCCTCGGCGTGCTGGTGTTCTTCAAGAAACTTGGCGCGAAGCTCTGCCTTCTGTGGATGGTCGCGGATCAGGCTGATGACGTCGACCGTGACGTAACCGCGTTCGCTCATCAGTCGATCGATCTGCGGACGGTAGGCGGCAATCACCTCCTCTGAACTTGCGCCGGCGCGAATGGGCGCGCTGGCTTCCCAGCGTTCCAGGCGCACTCCGACGTCGGCCAGCGTGGCGGCGATGTCTTCTATATGAGTGAGCACTTTGAGTGGCTGCTCGGGCGCAGTGTCCTGATAAACGCTGAGAATGCTCATACTGTATCTCTCCGGCCGGGATAGCTGCCCCGGGGTTGTAAAAATGTCGGCGAGGTGGCGCGTAAAAAGAGTTCCCGCTACAGGCTTTGCAGCATCCGCAGCTTCAGTTCGCACTCGAAAAGGAACTCGAACGCCTCGATCTGGCGCAGTGCATCCTTCATGTGGGCGCCCCAGGTGTAGAGGCCGTGCCCACGTATCAGGTAGCCGACGCAATCAGGGTGTTCGTTCAGCCAAGGCTGAACCCGCGCGGCGAGTCGCCGGATATCCTGGTCGTTTTCAAACACGGGTACCAGCACTTGCGATTCATGCGATGAAACCCCACTGAACGCCTTCTGCAGCTCGTAATCGACCAACACCAGCGAATCACTGTGGCATATGCGCGAGAGCACCGTCGCATTGACCGAGTGGGTGTGCAGCACCGCACCGATCTCGGACTTCCAGCGGTACAACTGGGTGTGCAGCAGAGTCTCGGCGGAAGGATTCTTGTCCAGTTCCAGGCTAAGACCATTCATATCCACAGCCAGCAGATCATCCGCCGTCAGTTGTCCCTTGTGCTTGCCGGAGGCCGTCAGTAGCACTTCAGCACTCGTCAGGCGAGCCGAATAGTTGCTGCTGGTGGCCGGCGACCAACCTTTGCTATAGAGAAACTGGCCAGCTTCGATAATGGCCTGCGCCAGGTCGTCCCGGATAGCAGTCATGCCGAGTTCCTGCTTGGGATAGCGATGATAACGGCTGCGACCAGCGAGGCCAGGCTGGCGATGGCGAACGTCCATAAAGGGCCGAGACTGGCCCAGCTATAGCCGGAGTAAAGCGCACCCAACGCTCCGCCAACCCCTGCAAGGGTCGCATAGAGCGCCTGCCCCTGCCCTTGCTGGCGGTGGCCGAAGCTGCGCTGGACGAAATGAATCGCCGCTGCGTGAAAGCTGCCGAACGTGGCCGCGTGCATCAGTTGCGCAATCAACAGCACGCCCAAATGATCGGCCAGCGTACCCAGCAGCAACCAGCGTAGCGCGGCCAGTAGAAAGCTAGCGGCAAGAACCTGGCGCAACGAAAAGCGCGCCAGCAGCGAAGCCATCACCAGGAAGATCAGGATTTCCGCTACGACCCCGAGCGCCCAAAGCAGGCCGATGGTGCCACGGCCATAGCCGAGCGTTTCGAGATGAATGGTGAAAAAGGTGTAGTACGGGCCATGACTGACCTGCATCAGACCGACACACACGAAGAATGCCAATACACCCGGACGGCATAGCTGACGAAAAAAACCACCCTGCCCCTCCGGCTCAGGACGCTCCGCCGGCACCGCGTTGGGCACCCATACACTGCTGATCACGATACCGACCATGACTGTCAGCACCGCCACCGGATAAATGTCGAGACTCAGATGCTCGAACAGCGCCCCAAGTCCCACCACCGCCGCGATGAAACCGATGCTGCCCCATAGGCGAATCTGACTATAGCGAGACGCTTGTTCGTGCAGGTGCGCCAGGGTGATGACCTCGAACTGCGGTAACACCGCATGCCAGAAGAACGCATGCAGCGCCATCACCAATGCCAGCCAGGCGTAACTTTTACTGTAGAAGATCAAACTGAACGAAATCAGCGTGCAGACTGCTCCAATACGAACAATCGTCAGACGCCGGCCTGTGACATCGCCCAGCCAACCCCACAGGTTTGGTGCCAGGCAGCGCATCAGCATGGGAATGGCCACCAGCTCGCCAATGCGCTCGGCAGTAAAGCCAAGATGGTCGAAATAGAGGCCGAGAAACGGCGCTGCCGAACCGAGCAGCGCAAAGTAGAAAAAGTAGAAACCGGACAGGCGCCAGTAGGGAATCAAAGCTGCCATAGGCGAAAAAGCCAGTAGCTGGAAGCAAAGCGACTAGAGGCAGGAACGAGCGGTTTGCTCGATTTCCGGCTTCAGGCTCCCAGCCGCAAGCTTAGAGTTGCCCCAATACCGGCGTACCCACCAGCACATCGGCATTCTGCCCCCGATGGCGCAGTAGATGATCCAGCAAAACGATGGCCATCATCGCTTCGGCGATCGGCGTCGCACGGATACCCACGCAGGGGTCGTGACGACCTTTGGTGATGACATCCACGGGATTGCCGTCGACGTCGATCGAGCGGCCCGGCGTGGTGATACTGGACGTCGGCTTGAGCGCAAGATGTGCGATGATCGGTTGACCGGACGAAACGCCGCCCAGAACGCCGCCTGCATTGTTGGAAAGGAAACCGTCCGGCGTCATCTCGTCACGGTGCTCGGTGCCACGCTGGGCGACGCTGGCAAAGCCGGCACCGATTTCAACGCCCTTCACCGCATTGATGCTCATCAGGGCATGGGCCAGTTCAGCATCGAGACGGTCAAAAATCGGCTCGCCAAGCCCTGGAGGCACGCCTTCGGCGACGACACTGATTTTGGCACCAACCGAATCCTGATCACGACGCAACTGATCCATATACGCCTCCAGCTCCGGCACCTTGTCCGGGTCCGGGCTGAAAAATGCGTTCTGCTCAACGCTTTCCCAGGTCTTGAATGGAATTTCGATCGGCCCCAGCTGGCTCATGTAGCCGCGCACCTGGATGCCCAACGTTGCCAGGTATTTCTTGGCGATGGCGCCGGCAGCGACGCGCATGGCGGTTTCGCGGGCTGAGCTGCGACCACCGCCGCGGTAGTCACGCAGACCGTACTTGTGGTGATAGCTGTAGTCGGCATGAGCGGGACGGAACTGGTCCTTGATTGCCGAATAGTCCTTGGATTTCTGGTCCGTGTTACGGATCAGCAAGCCAATGGGGCAGCCGGTCGTACGGCCTTCGAATACGCCGGAAAGGATTTCAACCTCATCCGCTTCCTGACGCTGGGTGGTATGCCGGCTGGTGCCAGGCTTGCGTCGATCGAGGTCGCGCTGCAAGTCAGCGGCGCTCAGCTCCAGGCCCGGCGGACAGCCGTCGACGATCGCGACCAATGCCGGACCATGGCTTTCGCCAGCCGTGGTAACGGTGAACAGCTTGCCGTAAGTATTGCCGGACATGCAGGGCGCTCCGCGATCGACCTAAAGAGGGGGCGGAAGTATACCCGAGCCGCCGCCGGTTTCGCTGCCTACAGCGGTGGCGCATACTGCCAACCCGCACAACCGTCAGCTCGCTCCGTATCCGCCCCGCTTCGCCAATGGTTTATTGCTGCCCATGCGCCTCCTTTTAGTGTTCACGTTGCTCACCATGCTCGCTCCCTTAGTCCAAGCCCAGACGCTGCTGAATCAGAGGATGACCGTGCAGGTGCCGGACGGGCGTCTTCATGGCAGCCTGCTGCATCCAAAGTCCGATGCCCCCCTGCCGGTCGCGTTGTTGATAGCCGGCTCAGGCCCGACCGACCGCGACGGCAACAATCCAATGGGCCACAACGATAGTCTCAAGCGGCTGGCACAGGCATTGGCCAAACGCGGCATCGCCAGCGTGCGTTATGACAAGCGCGGCGTCGGCCAGAGCCGCGCGCTGGCACCTGACGAAAGCCAGCTGGATGTGAAGGATTACGTAGCCGATGCAGTAGCCTGGACGCGCCTATTGCAAGCCGATCCGCGGTTTTCGGCGGTCGTGCTGGTCGGCCACAGCGAAGGTGCATTGATTGCCAGCCTGGCTGAGCCTACCGTTAAACCCGCTGCACTGATCAGCCTTGCAGGCAGCGGTCGCCCCATCGACACGCTGCTGCGCGAGCAACTTCAGGGCCGCTTGTCGCCGCCGCTGCTGGCAACCGCGTACTACCTGATCGATGAGCTCAAGGCAGGAAGAATCCACGATCAGGTGCCCGACCCATTGCGGATTCTGTTCCGCCCGAGCGTACAGCCTTATCTCATCTCGCTGTTCCGCCAGGACCCAGCCAATGCATTCGCGGGCACCACAGCACCGGCGTTAATTATCCAGGGCACTCACGACATTCAGGTCGGGCGCGAAGATGCCCAGGCCCTGAAGCGAGCCAGAGCCGACGCGGAGTTGGCCCTGATATCAGGGATGGGGCACGTATTGCGCATTACGCCGCCGGAGCGCGGGGGACAAATGGCCTCCTATAACAGCCCCGAATTGCCTATCGCTCATGAACTGACGGAACAGATCAGCCGATTCTTGTCCGAGCACGGCATATTGCCAGCCTCCAGTTAGCCCGCTATCGGCCGATACGCTCCTTGCCTGCCGCAACGACCCGCACAGGCCCATGGACGCCGAGATGACAGACAGCACAACAGCACCTAACGACAACGAGGCCCTGACGCCCGCTGTGCCACAGCCGCATCCCTGGGCCGAACTCGTCCCGGATCGCTTCCGCCTGCTTCGCCTGTCGCCATTGCCCACTGACCGAGACACCGGGGCGCGCCCGCTACGGTTCGTGGAGTTGGCCCAGGTCGAGCGTCATACGCCTCAGCAGAGCCTTTTGAAGCTCTTCATACGGATACCAGGACAAGTGCTGTCTAAACAGCACAATCTGTTGGAAATCTGGGCCGACCACCGAGCCAAAGAAGTGCGCTTCGGCCCAGACTCTGGTCTGTATATAGAACCGGCAAACCGTGGCCTTGGACGCTTCCTGCTTGCGCAGGGGGCAGCCTGGGCTCAGAAGCGCTGGGCACATTATCTGGTCGAAGGCGGCGCGTTGCCGGTCAAAGATATAGCCGGCGACGACACACGCTTGCGGCGCGATCATTGCCTGCTCAGCCAGGGGTTCGATGTGCTGTATGCCGAGCCCCAGCAGCTCAAGGCGACCTACAGTGCAAGTCGTGTCAGTGCGTTGCGGCCTGATTGGAATATCGAAAAGGTGCAAATCATCGAACTGCAAGAGGCTGCAGCGATGCTCGAGCAGGCTGATCGCAATCTGCTCGAGCGGGAAAATCAAATTCGCGATATCCACGAACGCTTGAGCAAGCTTCGCCGGGAGGATGGCACCCTCCGATTCACCATTGCCTGCCTGATCGTCTTCGCCCTGTTTCAGGCCGGGCTACTGATCTGGATCGCAACCCGCTGACGCTCCGGGGCCGTTCGACCTCGCCTACTGCAAGAGCCGTTCACGAAACAGCGCCTGATGATCCCGGCACTGACTGGCCGCGAGCAGAAAAACACCATGTCCGCCTTCAGTGAACTCGAGCCAGGTAAAGTCGACTTCCGGATAAAGCCCTTCGACATGCACCTGACTGTTGCCGACCTCGACGATGAGGGTGCCGGTCTCGGTCAGGTGATCGGCCGCCTCCGCCAGTATTCTTCGCACCAGATTCAACCCGTCGTCACCACAGGCTAAACCCAGTGCGGGCTCATGCTGGAACTCGGCAGGCATATCGGCGAAATCTTCAGCGTCCACATAGGGTGGATTGGAGACAATGAGGTCGAAGCGCTGCTTGGGCAACCCATCGAACCCATCGCCCTGTACGGTGTAAACCCGATCGTCCAGGCCATGCTGTTCAATGTTGCGGTTGGCGACTTCCAGCGCTTCGAAAGACAAGTCGGCCAGCAGCACCTCTGCATCGAGGAATTCATAGGCGCAGGCAATGCCGATGCAACCGGAACCGGCACACAGGTCGAGAATCCGTGCGGGCTCCTTCGCCAGCCATGGCTCGAAGCGACGCTCGATCAATTGGCCAATCGGCGAGCGCGGAATCAGTACGTGATCGTTCACGATGAACGGAAGCCCGCAAAACCAGGCCTGCCCGAGCAGATAGGCGGTAGGCACGCGTTGCTCGATTCGCCGGTGCAGCAAAGCCTGTAGATGCTCACGCTCATCGTCTTCCAGCCGACAATCGAGGTAGCTGTCGGCCATCTCCCACGGCAAGTGCAAGGCACCGAGCACCAACTGGCGAGCCTCATCCCAAGCGTTGTCCGTGCCGTGGCCGAAGAACAGCTGTTCGGCGTGGAAGCGGCTGACAGCCCAGCGAATATGGTCACGCAAGGTGCGCAAACGGGAAGACGAAGCAGTCACAGGGCATCTCCTCTAAAAAGGGCGAAAGTCTAGCTGATGGCCCAGCTCGTTTCGCGAACTTTGAGGCTCCACATGATGGCATAACGCCCATAACGCCGATGTATATGACCAAATCATCGCCTATTGGCTGTTCACATCTCGCGCTACTGGCGCCACAATCATGCCCCTCTCAGAACAAGGAGTCAGTCATGTCCAAGCCACAGACCATGCTTCAGCTCAGTGGCCGCAGTTATGCACCGGCGACTTTGGCCAACGCGACCCTTGTCATCATTGACGTTCAGGAAGAATACCGGACGGGAACGCTGGCATTACCGAATCTGGATTCGTCGCTGGAGCAGATCAGCAAGCTGCTGGCCGCCGCCCGCGCGACTGGCGCACCCATCGTGCATGTTCACCACCTGGGCATCCCGGGCGGGCTGTTCGACCCCCAAGGATTGCGTGGTCAGATCATGCCGGAAGCGGCACCGCTTCCAGGCGAAACCGTGATCGGCAAGACACTGCCTAATGCGTTCGCCGGCACGAAACTACATGAGCTGCTGCAGCAGCATGGTCGCCTCGACCTCATTGTTTGCGGATTCATGACTCACTCGAGCGTGAGCACCACGGTCCGCGCGGCAAAGGACTACGGCTACCGCTGTACTCTGGTTGACAAGGCCTGCGCTACACGTGACCTGCCGATGGGAGACGGCGCGATCGCCGCGGCAGAGGTGCATCGCATGGAAATGACCATTCTCGCCGACAACTTCGCTGTTTGCGTGACTGATGCCGAAGCACTGGCATAAGGCGCAACCGCACCGAAAAGCGTCTAGCGTGCCTCGTCTACGCTTTCCAACGGCCTGATAGTCGCTCCTGAGGAGCTAACCGGAATGAAACGAACCGATGGATTCGATGCTCGCCGTCTCCGCCCTCGGCAACATCGCAGCCGGGGCTCACGCCTTGGCGCAGCACTTGGTCTGCTGCTGATCGTCGCGGGCGCGCTCTTCATTGGCACCGGTGTTGCGTCACTGTTTAGCGGTATCGGAGCCCTGGCCAGCATGCCTCTGGACAAGGAAGCCGCGGTGACGCTATTGACCTTGGGTCTGATCCTATTGCTGCTTGGCGCATTCGTGCGGCGTCGTGTGCGCCGCCACATGCATACACCGAGCGGGTTGAGTCTTTCGCCACGCCTGAAAAAACGCCGTTAGTCTGTCCGCGCTTGCCCAGCATGGCATTCGAGGGGGAAGGCAGCCCAGGACAAAAGCTTTGAGATAAAATGGCCGACTTAAGCGGAGGCCTCATGCAAGAAGATGATTTTTCCCTGTTCAGATCAGCTGTGCGTGGCGTCAAGCCTATCGAACACGACCGGGCTGAAACTGGCAAACCACGCAGCAACAAAGCACAGATAGCCACTCTACGTGCCAATGCCTCGATCAGCGACGGCGATACCAGGATCGATGGGCTTTCCGATCAGTTTGTAATTGATGTTGCGGCTGAAGATGAGCTGTACTGGGTGCGCGACGGTGTCCAGGACAGCCAGATGCGCAAACTCAAAGCCGGCCAAATTCCATTCGAGGGCAGCCTGGACCTGCATGGGCTGAGCGTTGAGAAAGCCCGCGTGCTGCTCTGGGACTTTCTCGCCGAAGCGTGCAAATTCGAGATTCGCTGCGTGCGTGTGACGCATGGCAAGGCCGCAAGAAAAGACGGTAAGCGCCCCTTGATCAAAAGCCATGTCAATACCTGGTTACGCCAGCACGCCCAGGTATTGGGCTTCACCTCTTGCCTACCAAGACATGGCGGCACCGGCGGGGTATATGTAATCCTCAAACGGACCATGCTCGAAGGCCGCGACGAATAATCCAAGCGCCGCAATCAAGCCGGTCAGCGCGACGCATGCTTGCAGCCCAGCCGTCGACCCCCTAACCTTCGCACTCGCGCTTTTTTGCAAGCCTGACAGGTAGTCACATGTCCCTGGAAACACATTACACAGCGATCCTTGGCCAACTCGGCGAGGACGTCAACCGCGAGGGCCTGCTCGATACGCCCAAGCGCGCCGCTAAAGCCATGCAGTACCTGTGCAAGGGTTACCAGCAGACGCTCGAGGACGTCACGAACGGCGCGCTGTTCAGCTCCGATAACAGCGAAATGGTACTGGTCAAGAACATCGAGCTCTATTCGTTGTGCGAACACCACATGCTGCCCTTCATCGGCAAGGCGCATGTCGCTTATTTGCCCAACGGCAAGGTGCTCGGCCTGTCGAAAGTCGCTCGCATTGTTGACATGTATGCCCGCCGACTGCAGATCCAGGAAAACCTCACCCGCGAGATTGCAGAAGCGATTCAGCAGGTTACGGGTGCATGGGGTGTCGCAGTCGTGATCGAAGCGCAGCACATGTGCATGATGATGCGCGGCGTCGAGAAACAGAACTCATCGATGGTCACCTCGGTCATGCTCGGCCAATTCCGCGAAAATGCCGCCACCCGTAGTGAATTTCTCGGCCTGGTCAAATAAGGTCAGCTATTAGCCGCAAAGCCTTTGCAGACCAAGCCTGTCAGCTTATGGCTGACCATTCAAAAAGCTCGCGGCTACGCGCTTCCTTTCAATCGAACATGCCGACATGGCGCGGATGACTGGCCACACGCTGCAGCCAGGCACTGATGGCCGGGTACCGCGCCAGGCTGAAACCGCCCTCCCCAGCAACGTGCGTATAGGCGTAGAGCGCAACATCAGCGATCGAGTAGTGCTCGCCAACCAGATAGGGCGTGCGTAGCAGCTGCTGCTCCATGACATCAAGCGCGTGATAACCGTCCAGTTGCTTGGCTGCATATTCATCGAGGCGATCGTCCGGCAAACCCAGATAAACCTTGATGAACCGCGCCACAGCGATGAAGGGTTCATGGCTGTATTGCTCGAAGAACTGCCACTGCAGAACCTGGGTCCGCAACCGGGCATCGGCCGGCAGGAATTCACTTCCTTCAGCGAGGAAGTTGAGGATTGCGTTCGATTCCCACAGGCAGCTACCGTCTTCCAGCTCGAGCACCGGTATCTTGCCGTTGGGATTCTTTTTCAGAAATGCTGCCTCACGGCTTTCACCGCGCAGGATATCCACCGGAACCCACTCATACGATCGCCCCAGCAAGTGCAGCATCAGCTTCACCTTGTAGCAATTACCGGACCGATAGTCGCCGTACACCTTGTATGTCATTTTGCCCTCCAACGGTGCATCCACCGCATCTGAACTATGCTGCCTCGACCACCAGCGCCTCGCGTATCACACTCGCTAGGCGGCGAATACCCTCATCAAGGCGCTCTGGCGCGACATGACTGAAGTTGAGCCGCAGATAGCCGAGATTTTGCTCGGGGTCGACGAAGAACGGCTCGCCAGGCATGAACACCACATCCTGCGCCAACGCGGAATCGAGCAGCGTTCGGGTGTCGATCGGTTGTTTCAGCTGCAGCCAGAAGAACAGCCCCCCCTGCGGCACCTGCCAATCGGCGAGATCGGCGAAATGATCATCCAACGCAGCCTGCATCGCATCACGGCGCAGGCGGTAGAAACTGCGCAGCTCACCCAGATGCAACCGATACTGCTCGCTGCCGAGCCACTGAAGCGCCTGCCACTGACCAACGCGATTGGTATGCAGGTCGGCTGACTGCTTCAGGCGTAACAGATAAGGGAACAGGTCCGGTGTTGCGATCAGATACCCGACACGTAGCCCTGGAAGCAGGGTCTTGGAAACTGTCCCGGTGTAGATCCAGCTTGCGTTGCGCAAGCGGCTAACGATTGGGCGAGCACGCCCTTCGTCGAATACCAGTTCGCGGTAGGGTTCATCTTCAATCAGGGTCACGCCGAACTCGTCAAGCAGCGCGGCTACCGCATCACGCTTTTCCTCGCTATAACGGACCGCCGAAGGATTCTGGAACGTTGGGATAAGGTAGGCAAAGGCCGGCTTGTGCTGTTCCAGCCGCCGACGCAGCGCGACCAGCGATGGCCCATCGGACTCCTGTGGCACCGCCAGACAGTCGGCGCCGAACAACTGAAAAGCCTGCAGGGCGGCTAGATAAGTCGGCGCCTCGAGCAGCACCTCGGTGCCCCGATCGATGAACAGCTTGGATGCGAGGTCCAGGGTCTGCTGGGAACCGCTGACGATCAGCACTTGACTGGCCGAGCAAGAAACACCGATTGCTCGGGCTTCCTCCGCGATGGCCTCGCGCAGTGCGGGCTCCCCTTCGCTCATCCCGTACTGACCCAGGCTCGCCGGCATGGGCGCCCAGTCGACCTTCGGCAGCATGGATTCAGCAGGCAGTCCACCAGCGAAAGACATCACCTCAGGACGCTGTGCAGCGGCAAGAATTTCACGGATCAGCGAGCTTTTCAGGCGGTCAATGCGTTCGGAGAAGACCATGGGGCACCAGATGCAGGAATAAGAAAAATGAGTCAAACTACTTGACCGAAATTACGCCCTCAACCGTAAATACGTCAATATGCCTGACCTAAAAAAAAGCACTGTTCAGCGCCAGATCATGGAGAGCTTCTTCCTAGGCTATCAGGCGTTTACAGCCAAGCCGGACGAGATGCTTGCCCGACGCGGACTGTCCCGAGTGCATCACAGAATCCTGTTTTTTATCGCAAGCTACCCCGACCTCAGCGTTAAAGAGCTACTCAGCTACCTGGGGGTTAGCAAGCAGGCCTTGAATACGCCATTGCGCCAGCTGATTGAAATGCATCTGGTGGAGAGCAGGACGGCCGACGAAGACAAGCGCAAGCGCATGCTGCGCTTCACTGCCGAGGGTGCAAAGCTAGAGCAGGCATTGCGACGCGAACAGGTGCGTCTTCTCGAACGGGCCTTCCAGCATGCTGGGGAAGAAGCGGTGAATGGCTGGCTGGCGGTTAACCAGGCATTGGCAACCGGCACGGTACGAACTTGAAAAATTGAAAAGCTCGACCTCGACTGGTGGGCGCTTTGCTACTGGAGATCCATAATAGATCGAAGCCCTACACCTTCCTCAGGACGGGGTAACTAAGGTCAAGGCGAATATGTAACTCTTGATCAGGACGGGACAGACACAAAAAAGGGCGACCGAAAGTCGCCCTTTTTTAATGGATCGCAGAACTTAGTTCTGGTTTTCCATCTGCGCGCGGATCAGATCACCAATGGTGGTCGGACCGGCAGTTGGCTCTACGTCCTGCTTGGTACGCAGTTCCTTCATCGCGTCCTTCTCGTCCTCAACGTCTTTCGACTTGATGGACAGGCTGATGACGCGGCTCTTACGGTCGATGCTGATGATCTTGGCTTCGACTTCTTCGCCTTCTTTCAGGACGTTACGCGCATCTTCAATGCGGTCACGGCTGATTTCAGAGGCTTTCAGTGTGGCTTCGATATCGTTGCCCAGATCGATGATGGCGCCTTTGGCGTCAACTTCTTTCACGATGCCGCGAACGATGCTGCCCTTGTCATTGACGGCGGCGTAGTTGGAGAACGGATCGTCTTCCAGCTGCTTGATGCCCAGGGAGATGCGCTCGCGCTCCGGATCAACCGACAGGATGACGGTGTCCAGCTCGTCGCCCTTCTTGAAGCGACGCACGGCTTCTTCGCCAGCTTCGTTCCAGGAGATGTCGGAGAGGTGAACCAGACCGTCGATGCCGCCGTCCAGACCAATGAAGATGCCGAAATCGGTGATCGACTTGATGGTGCCGGAGATGCGGTCGCCCTTGTTGAACTGGCCAGAGAAGTCTTCCCATGGGTTGGACTTGCACTGCTTGATGCCCAAAGAGATACGACGACGCTCTTCGTCGATGTCCAGAACCATGACTTCCACTTCGTCGCCGACTTGTACAACCTTCGACGGGTGAATATTCTTGTTGGTCCAATCCATTTCGGAAACGTGTACCAGACCTTCAACGCCTTCTTCCAGCTCAGCGAAGCAGCCGTAGTCAGTCAGGTTGGTGACACGGGCCACGACGCGGGTGTTCTCTGGGTAACGAGCCTTGATAGCAACCCATGGGTCTTCACCCAGCTGCTTCAGACCCAGGGAAACGCGATTACGCTCGCGGTCGAACTTCAGCACCTTGACGTCGATCTCATCGCCAACATTGACGATTTCCGACGGATGCTTGATGCGCTTCCAGGCCATATCGGTGATGTGCAACAGACCGTCCACGCCGCCCAGATCGACGAACGCGCCGTAATCCGTGAGGTTCTTGACGATACCTTTGACCTGCTGGCCTTCCTGCAGCGATTCCAGCAGAGCTTCACGCTCGGCGCTGTTTTCGGCTTCCAGGACGCTACGACGGGAAACGACAACGTTGTTGCGCTTCTGGTCGAGCTTGATGACCTTGAATTCGAGTTCCTTGCCTTCCAGGTGAGTGGTATCACGCACTGGACGGACATCAACCAGGGAACCTGGCAGGAACGCACGGATGCCGTTAACGTCGACAGTGAAGCCGCCCTTAACCTTACCGTTGATAACGCCCTTGACCACTTCCTCAGCTGCGAAAGCCGCTTCCAGAACAATCCAGCACTCAGCACGCTTGGCTTTTTCGCGGGACAGCTTGGTTTCACCGAAGCCATCTTCAACCGCGTCCAGCGCAACGTGAACTTCGTCACCCACGCTGATGGTCAGCTCGCCCTGCTCGTTGTAGAACTGCTCGACCGGGATGACGCCCTCAGACTTCAGACCGGCATGAACAGTGACCCAGTCACCGTCGATGTCGACCACGATGCCGGTGATGATCGCACCCGGCTGCATGTCGAGGGTTTTTAGGCTTTCTTCAAAAAGTTCTGCAAAGCTTTCGCTCATGTTTATTCCTGCTGTTTTCGGACGAGGATCCGCCCAATCTCCACATCCCAGATAGAAGTGGGTTCATTCATATAAAAAAAGGCGTGCGGGACTAGATCTGGTCTCCCACATGCCTCCTTGTTAACAGCTCTCGTTATCGAGAAACCGTCAGGCCGCCTCTCGGCGGTCGCTCTTCAGGCAAAATCGCGATTGGCGACTTCGCTCAGAATCTGTCCTAGCACCTGCTCGATGGAAAGATCTGTGGAATCCAGCTGCACCGCATCATCTGCTGGCTTCAGCGGCGCCACGTCACGTTGGGTATCGCGCTCGTCACGCGCCCGTATCTCATCGAGAAGACTCGCGAGATTAACATCATCACCCTTGCTATTCAACTGAAGGTAACGACGCCTTGCCCGTTCTTCTGCACTGGCCGTGAGATAGATCTTCAACGGCGCGTCCGGAAACACCACCGTGCCCATGTCTCGACCATCCGCAACAAGCCCGGGTGGTTCACGAAACGCTTTCTGACGCTGCAGCAGTGCCTCACGTACGACCGGTAGTGCAGCGACCTGTGACGCGCCGGCGCCAACTTGTTCGTTGCGAATCGCCTGAGTGACGTCCTCGCCTTCGAGGATGATCTGCATCCCCTCGCCACCTTTGGCAGCACCGAACTGCACATCCAGATGGGCCGCCAATAGCTTCAGCGCCTCTTCATTGGTCAGATCAACCCCATGGTTGCGTGCTGCGAAGGCGAGCAGACGGTACAGCGCACCGGAATCGAGAAAATTCCACCCCAGCTTGGCCGCCAGCAACGCCGCAACCGTGCCTTTTCCAGAACCGCTCGGACCGTCGATGGTGATGACCGGGACCTGCCTGATCATGAGTTACCCTCCACACCTACCCGCATCCCCGCCCGCTCGGCCAGTGCAAGGAAGTTCGGGAACGAAGTGGCCACGTTGGCACAGTCGTGAATTCGGATCGGCGCGCTGGCGCGAAGCGCGGCCACGCTGAAGGACATGGCGATACGATGATCGCCGTGCGCCCAGACTTCGCCTCCCCCTAGGCCCCCGCTGCCTTCGATGATAATCCCATCCGTTGTAGGCGTGGCACTCACGCCCAGCGCTTGCAGACCATCGGCCATCACCTGAATGCGATCAGACTCCTTGACCCTCAACTCCTCAGCTCCGCGCAGCGTGGTTCGCCCTTCGGCGCAAGATGCCGCAACGAACAGGACCGGGAATTCATCGATCGCCAACGGCACGAGGTTTTCCGGGATATCGATCCCCTTGAGCTGCGCAGCACGCACTCGGATATCCGCAACCGGCTCACCACCTACTTCGCGAAGATTGCTCAACTCGATGTTGGCGCCCATCAGCCGGAGAATGTCGATGACGCCAGTACGGGTCGGATTGACCCCTACGTGCTCAAGCGTGATATCGGAGCCAGGCGCGATGCTGGCTGCAACCATGAAGAAAGCCGAGGACGAAATATCGGCAGGCACTTCGATCTGAGTCGAGCGCAGCGTATGACCAGATTCGACCGTAGCGGTGTTGCCCTCGACCTGCACCGGATAACCGAAGCCTTGTAGCATCCGCTCGGTGTGATCTCGTGTCGGCGCAGGCTCCGTGACCGATGTTTTGTCGGCCGCATATAGGCCCGCGAGCAGCAGACAGGATTTGACCTGAGCACTGGCCATCGGCATGTCGTAGTGCATACCAGAGAGCTTCTGACCACCGCGAATAGTCATTGGCGGGCGGCCGTCGGCGGCCGTTTCGATCACCGCACCCATTTCGCGTAAGGGATTGGCGACACGGTTCATTGGGCGCTTGGACAGCGAAGCGTCACCGGTGAGCGTCGTGTCGAATGGCTGCGCCGCCAGCAGACCAGACAGCAGGCGCATCGAGGTTCCGGAATTACCGAGGTAGATCGGTCCTGGCGGCGGCTTCAAGCCGTGCAAGCCAACACCGTGAACCGTCACGCGCCCCTGATTCGGACCCTCGATGACCACGCCCATGTCGCGGAATGCCTGGATGGTTGCAAGCGCATCCTCGCCCTCGAGAAAGCCTTCAACCTCAGTGGTGCCTTCGGCAAGCGAGCCAAGCATGATCGAACGATGGGAAATGGATTTGTCACCTGGCACACGAAGTTGGCCGCTGAGGCTGCCGCCAGGATTGGCAAGGAAGATCAGATCTTTGGAATGCATAACGTCCACATAGGCTCTGCGAGCCAGTATTTTGCTGAAATGTTCTCGGGCAGCCTTGGCGCGCGTGAACACGCCCAACAATGTATGCCCGTCTCCTTCATCGACCGCGGCGCGCAAAGCGTCGAGGTCGGTACGAAAATCGTCCAGGGTATGCAGCACCGCCTCGCGATTGGCGAGAAATATGTCGTGCCACATCACCGGATCGCTGCCCGCAATACGCGTGAAATCTCGAAATCCACCCGCGGCGTAGCGAAATATTTCCAGGTTCTCGTTGCGCTTTGCCAGCGAATCCACCAGACCAAACGCCAAAAGATGCGGCAGATGACTGGTAGCAGCCAGCACCTCGTCATGATGCCGAACGTCCATATGCTCGACATCGGCGCCCAGCGCACGCCACAGCCCGTCTACAAGCGCCAGCGCAGCCGGATCTGTATCTTCCAAAGGCGTCAGGATCACTTTGTGACGGCGGAAAAGCGTGCTTTGGGCAGCAGTGACGCCACTCTGTTCCGAGCCGGCTATCGGATGCCCAGGCACAAAGCGCGGCGGCATCCGGCCGAAATGTTCGCGGGCACAGCGAACCACGTTGCCCTTGGCGCTACCGACGTCGGTCAGCACGGCATTCCCAAGGTCGAGTGTTGCGAGTTCTGCCAACAGGCGCTCCATGGCCAGGATCGGGACGGCCAGCTGAATGACGTCCGCATCCCGGCAGGCTTCCTCGAGGCTGTCAGCGCAGCGATCCACCACGCCAAGATCGACGGCAAGCTCACGAGATCTTGGATCCAGATCGAATCCGATGACCTCGGTGCAGCACCCGCCTTCACGAAGCCCTTTGGCGAACGAACCACCAATCAGGCCCAGGCCGACAACGGCCAGGCGACCAATCTTCGGCGTGCCCGCCGCCAACGTATGCGTTCGGCTCAATGCCCGAGCGCCTTGTGCAACGCTTCGAGGAAGCGAGCATTCTCCGCTTCGGTGCCAATGGACACCCGAAGAAAGGTTGGCATCCCATAGCTAGCGACCGGCCGCACGATGACACCGTCACGCAGCAGGGATTGATTGATGGGGGCAGCATCGCGACCAAAATCAACGGCAATGAAATTTGCGCGCGAAGGGATCCAATCGAGCCCCATCGCCTTGAACTCGGCTTCGAGCTGACGCATGCCAGCGGAGTTACATGCCCGGCTCTCAATGAGATAAGCCTGATCATCAAGCGCGGCACAAGCCGCCGCTAGCGCGAGGCTGTTGACATTGAAGGGCTGGCGCACTCGATTCAGCACATCGGCAATGACCGGAGAACTGATCGCATAACCCACACGCAACGCAGCCAAACCGTACGCCTTGGAAAATGTCCGCGAGACTAGAAGGTTGGGGTGTGCCCCCAGGAAGCTTAAGCCATCTGGTAATTCGCCATCCTCGGCATACTCGATATAGGCCTCATCCAGCACCACCAGAACCTGTTCAGGCACACCGGAGAGGAAGCGCGCCAGCGCATCGGAACCAAACCAGGTGCCTGTGGGGTTGTTTGGGTTGGCGATAAACACGACGCGAGTATTGTCGTCGATGGCAGCTAGCATGGCGTCGAGATCATGACCCCATTGGCGGGCCGGTACCGGCTTCGCCTGCGCCCCAACGGCCTGAGTGGCGATCGGGTAGACCGCAAATGCGTGCTCACTGAAGACCGCATTGAGGCCAGGCGCGAGATAGGCACGCGCGACCAGTTCCAGAATATCGTTAGAGCCGTTACCGAGCGTCACTTGCTCGACACCAACACCGTATCGCTCAGCCAATTTGCTCTTGAGCATATACCCGTTGCCGTCCGGGTAACGGGTCAGCTCATCGAGCTGCGCTTTGATCGCCTCGATGGCCTTGGGACTGGGACCCAGTGGATTCTCATTGCTGGCCAGCTTGACGATGGTCGCCGGATCGAGATCGAGCTCACGCGCCAGTTCATCCACGGGCTTGCCCGGCACATAGGGGGACAGCTTTTGCACGCCTGGCTGAGCCAAAGCGAGGAAATCACAGCTCATACATTAAGCCTCAAGCTCACGCGGCCTGCGGCAAGATAAAGCCATTGCGCCTGGCATATGGCTTGCCGCTGCCAGCTGTTTTTAGAGTACCGCTTTCGGATAAGAACCCAGCACCTTCAGCGCCACGGCTTCGCGGCCGATTTTCTCCAGGACATCCTTGATCAACGGATCCTGATGATGGCCGATGCAGTCGATGAAGAACACATAAGTCCATTTGCCGCTACGCGACGGCCGCGTTTCGATCCGCGTGAGATCGATACCGTTGGAGTGGAACGGCATCAACAGCTCATGCAGCGCGCCCGGCTTGTTGCGCATGGAGACGATGATCGAGGTCTTGTCATCACCGGTAGGCGGTACTTCCTGACTGCCGATGATAAGGAAACGCGTAGAGTTGTCCGGGCGGTCCTCGATTTTCTCGGCAATCTTGCTCAGCCCGTACAACTGAGCCGCCATGTCACCTGCTATGGCTGCGGAATTCCACTCGCTTTTGACCCGCTTGGCGGCGTCGGCATTGCTGGAAACCGCCACGCGCTCGACGTTCGGGTAGTGCGCATCGAGCCATTTGCGACACTGCGCCAGCGACTGTGCGTGAGAATAGATACGGGTGATGCGATCAGTCTTGGTCGTTTCGCCAACCAGCAAGTGATGGTGAATGCGCAGCTCGACTTCGCCACAGATGACGATGTCATGCTCAAGAAAGCTGTCCAGCGTGTGGTTGACCGCGCCCTCGGTGGAGTTCTCCACGGGCACTACGCCGAAATTGACCGCACCGGCGACTACTTCACGGAACACTTCGTCGATCGCGGCCATCGGTTTGCTGATCACAGCCTGACCAAAATGCTTGAGCGCCGCGGCTTGGGAGAAGGTGCCCTCCGGCCCGAGGTAGGCGACCCGCAGCGGTTGCTCGAGCGCCAGACAGGACGACATGATTTCGCGGAACAAACGCGCCATTTCCTCGTTGTCCAGCGGCCCCTTGTTCAACTCCATGATGTGCTTGAGCACCCAGGCTTCACGCTCGGGGCGATAGAACACCGCCTCCTCACCTTCTGCCAGCGCAGCGGTCTTAACCCGAGCCACATCCTGAGCGCAGCGAGCCCGCTCGCTGATCAGCTCGAGAATTTTCTCGTCGAGACTGTCGATGCGTACACGCAGCGCCTTCAGCCGGTCGACATCGCTCATCAGCCGTGCTCCTTCTCGAACTCGCGCATGTAGGCGACCAGTGCCTCGACCGCATCCAGGCCGACTGCGTTATAGATGGAGGCACGCATGCCGCCCACCGAACGGTGACCTTTGAGGTTGAGCAGGCCGCGCGCATCGGCACCGGCGAGGAATGTCTTGTCCAGCTGCTCGTCGGCGAGCCTGAACGGTACGTTCATCCAAGAGCGAGCGTTGGTGGCGATCGGATTCGAATAGAAATCGCTGGAATCGATGACGCCGTAGAGCAGATCCTTCTTAGCGCGGTTGCGCTGCTCCATGGCCTCGACGCCGCCCTGCTCCTTCAGCCACTCGAACACCAGGCCCGAGAGGTACCAGGAAAAAGTTGCAGGCGTGTTGTACATGGATCCGTTATCGGCAGCGACTTTGTAGTTGAGCATCGTCGGACAGCTTGAGCGCGCACGACCTAGCAAGTCCTCCCGAATGATAACCACCACAAGTCCCGACGGGCCGATGTTCTTTTGCGCGCCGGCATAGATCAGGCCGAAGCGGGATACGTCCAGTTTGCGAGAAAGAATGTCCGATGACATATCGACGACAAGCGGGGTATCGCCGACCTCAGGCACCCAGTCGAATTGCAAACCGCCAATGGTTTCGTTACTGGCGTAATGCAGGTATGCCGCGTCAGCGCTGAGCTTCCACTCATTCTGGCCGGGAATCGCGAAATAGTCGTATGGCTTGGCGCTCGCGGCTACGTTGACGTGGCCGTAACGCTTGGCTTCTTCGATGCTCTTGCGCGACCAAATGCCGGTATCGATGTAATCGGCGACACCGTCTTCTGGCAGCAAATTCAACGGAATCTCAGCAAACTGCTGGCTGGCGCCCCCCTGCAGGAACAGCACCTTGTAGTTCGAAGGAATGCTCAGCAGGTCGCGTAGATCCTGCTCAGCCTTCTCGGCGATCGCCGTGTACTCGTCACTGCGATGGCTCATCTCCATCACCGACAGGCCTCGACCTTGCCAGTCAAGGAGTTCGGCCTGGGCGCGTTGCAATACGGCCTCAGGGAGCGCGGCCGGGCCAGCGCAGAAATTGAACGCGCGTTTGCTCATCTTCGTTCTCTCAAAAACGGTCGATACCTTGCTCGCTCCATCCGGACCCGAGGGCCCGCATGGGTGCTCGCTATTCCTTAACTGCAGAGAGGCATACAACGAAACGACGGCGAGCCTAGGAGGCTGCGCCGTCGTTTGATTAGCCCTCGTCGTCGGTGGGCACTACATCTGGCGGAACGTCACCGCCGCCACCCAGCAAATCATCTTCGCTTGGCTCGGTGCTGACTACTGGCATTTCCTTATCCAGCGCATCCTCATCGATTACCGCCTCGATGTCTTCCAGAACGTCTTCCTCAGAGGGTTCTTGTACCCGCTCAAGACCGACAAGGTGTTCATTCTTGCCTAGCTTGATCAGGGTGACACCCTGCGTATTGCGTCCCAGCGACGACACCTCGTCGACACGGGTACGCACCAGGGTGCCCTGATCGGAAATCAGCATGATTTCCTCGCCTGGCTGCACCTGGACGGCACCAACCAGCGGCCCGTTACGCTCGTTCGAAACCATGGCGATTACGCCCTGGCCGCCACGGCCGCGACGCGGGAACTCAGCCAAGACGGTGCGCTTACCATAGCCGTTCAGGCTCGCCGTTAGGATCTGGGCATCCGGCTCGGGGATCAGCATCGAAATCAGACGCTGACCTTCAGGTAGGCGCATGCCGCGTACACCGCGGGCGGTACGACCCATGGTACGGACGTGCTTTTCCTTGAACCGGATAACTTTGCCGCCGTCGGAGAACAGCATCACCTCGCGCGCACCGTCGGTTACGGCGGCCGCAATGAGAGTGTCACCCTCCTCCAGGCCCAGTGCGATCAGACCCACGCTACGCGGGCGGCTGAATTGCGATAGCGGCGTCTTCTTCACGGTGCCCTTCGCAGTCGCCATGAAGATGTAGGTACCAGTAGGCTCATCCACCGAGTCATCGGTCTCGTCACCCTCGATTGCCTCTTCGACATCATCGCTTTCGCTGATGATTTCGGCGTCCTCGATATCCTCGTCACCGTTCAGCTGTTGCTGACGTGCCGCCTCGATATCGACCTGCAGCATCGCGGTTATATGCTCGCCCTCGGTCAGCGGCAGCAAGTTCACCAGCGGACGACCGCGCGATGTGCGTGACGCCTCAGGAATCTCATAGGTCTTGAGCCAGTACACCTTGCCCTTGCTGGAGAACAGCAGCAGCGTGGTGTGGCTGTTGGCGACCAGCAGATGCTCGACGTAGTCCTCTTCCTTGACCCCGGTCGCGGCCTTGCCACGACCACCGCGACGCTGCGCCTGGTAGGCAGCCAGCGGCTGTGATTTGGCATAGCCACCATGGGAGATAGTGACGACACGCTCTTCTTCGGTGATCAGGTCGGCCAGCGTCAGGTCCAGGCGCACATCGAGGATCTCGGTGCGGCGCTTGTCGCCAAAGTCCCGCTTGACGCCTTCGAGCTCCTCGCGGATGACCTCCATCAGACGTACCGGGTTGGTCAGGATCCGGATCAGCTCGCCAATCTGAGTCAGAATCTCCTGGTACTCGCTGAGCAGCTTTTCATGCTCAAGGCCAGTCAGGCGATGCAAGCGCAGATCAAGAATGGCCTGCGCCTGTTCTGGTGACAGGTAGTACTTGCCGTCGCGTAGACCGTACTGCGGATCGAGGCCTTCCGGGCGGCAGGAGTCGGCACCGGCGCGCTCGACCATCGATTCGACAGCGCTGGATTCCCAGGCTTCGGCAATCAGCGCTTCCTTGGCTTCGGCTGGCGTCGGCGAGGCCTTGATCAGCGCAATCACGGGATCGATGTTGGACAGCGCTACAGCCTGCCCCTCGAGAATATGTCCACGTTCACGCGCCTTGCGCAGCTCGTAAACGGTCCGACGGGTGACGACTTCGCGGCGATGGCGAACGAAGGCTTCGAGCAGCTCCTTGAGGTTCAAGGTACGTGGCTGGCCGTCGATGAGAGCCACCACGTTGATGCCGAACACGCTCTGCAGCTGGGTCTGGGCGTAGAGGTTGTTTAGTACGACCTCAGGCACCTCACCACGGCGCAGCTCGATGACCACGCGCATACCGTCCTTGTCGGACTCGTCGCGTAGCTCGGTGATGCCTTCGAGCTTCTTTTCCTTGACCAGCTCGGCGATCTTCTCGATCAGTCGTGCCTTGTTCAGCTGATAAGGCAACTCGGTGATGACGATCTGCTGACGGCCACCGACCTTGTCGATGTCTTCGATGATCGAGCGGGCACGCATATAGATGCGCCCGCGACCGGTGCGGTAGGCCTCGACGATGCCTGCACGGCCGTTGATGATGCCCGCGGTTGGGAAGTCCGGCCCCGGAATGAACTGCATGAGTTCATCGATGGTGATGTCGGCGTTTTCGATCAGTGCCAGGCAACCATCGATGACTTCACTGAGGTTGTGCGGCGGGATATTGGTCGCCATACCGACGGCAATACCACTGGAACCGTTGACCAGCAGGTTCGGAATCTTGGTCGGCATGACTGCCGGGATCTGCTCGGTGCCGTCGTAGTTGGGCACCCAGTCGACGGTTTCCTTGTCCAGGTCCGCCAGCAGCTCGTGAGCCAGCTTGGCCATCCGCACTTCGGTGTATCGCATGGCGGCTGCATTGTCACCGTCCACCGAACCGAAGTTGCCCTGGCCATCGACCAGCATGTAACGCAGCGAGAAAGGCTGCGCCATCCGCACGATGGTGTCGTAAACCGCCGAGTCACCGTGGGGGTGGTATTTACCGATCACGTCACCGACCACACGGGCGGATTTCTTGTACGGCTTGTTCCAGTCGTTGCCCAGCTCGCTCATGGCAAAAAGCACACGGCGATGCACAGGCTTCAATCCGTCGCGCGCATCCGGCAGCGCACGACCGACGATCACGCTCATGGCGTAGTCGAGGTAGGACTGCTTGAGTTCGTCTTCGATATTGACCGGGAGGATTTCTTTGGCCAGTTCGCCCATGGAAGCCTGGTTCCTTGTAGTCAGCAGGGTCCTGCGATTAAGCGCGGAATGGTATCACAGCTGGGGAGCCACAGGCTCCAGGATGCACATCCTGGAAGATATGTCCGGGATATGCATTGCCAAATTCAGTGGAGCCGCTTGCGGCTCATCAGCGCGGCGAGCTTGGCTGCATTGGGCCGTTCGACGATGCCTTTCTCCGTGACGATGGCATCGATCAGGTCGGCAGGGGTGACATCGAACACCGGATTAAAGACGTCGACATCCGCCGCAAACCGCTGACCGTTGACCTCCAGCAGCTCATGCCCGGCGCGCTCCTCGATGGGAATGTCATCACCTGACTCCAGCCCCATATCGATAGTCGCACTGGACGCCACCACCATGAACCGTACGCCATGGTGCATGGCCAGCACAGCAAGCTGATAGGTCCCGATCTTGTTGGCGACGTCACCATTGGCGGTGATCCGATCGGCACCGACAATGACCCAGGTGATGCCGCGCGTCTTCATCAGGTGCGCCGCCGCCGAGTCAGCGTTCAGCATGACCGGCACGCCCTCGCCGGCCAACTCCCAGGCCGTCAGCCGAGAGCCTTGCAGCCAGGGACGGGTTTCATCGGCGTAGACACACTCGACAAGCCCTTCCAGGTGCGCGCCACGAATCACGCCAAGTGCAGTACCGAAGCCACCGGTCGCGAGCGCACCGGTATTGCAATGAGTCAGCAGGTTCTGTGGATTGCCCTGGTGCTTGCGGATCAGGTCGACGCCGAACTGCGCCATGGTCAGATTGGCTTCACGATCACTGGCATGAATGGACGCCGCCTGAGCCTCGGCAGCGGTCAATGGATCCTCGCCAGGCTTCAAGCGGTCGAGGCGCTCACGCATTTGATTCAGCGCCCAGAACAAATTGACGGCGGTCGGACGCGAGGCAGCCAGTATTTCGAAATCGGATTCGAGTGCCGCGCGCCAGTCCCCACCTTCGGCGAGTCGGGCTCTGAGCCCCATGGCCAGCCCGTATGCAGCACTGATGCCGATGGCGGGCGCGCCACGCACGACCATCTCGCGGATCGCCGTAGCGACTGCTGCAGCAGAATCATAGGTATGCCACAGCTCTTCCAGCGGCAGCTTGCGCTGGTCAAGCAAACGCAGCTGTCCGCCCTGCCATTCGATGGCCTTTACCTTTTCCGCGGCCAACAAACGTTCGCGCATGACATACCTCTTTTGATTAGCAGCGACCTGGACGAGCGATCTAGCGCTGGATCAAGGTCGAAAAACAAAGAAGCCCGGTCGCTTTCAGGCCGGGCTTCTTCGCTTCAATAGATTGGGACGGCGAACCGAGTACTCGCCTTGCACCGTTTACCCGGCGCGAATCCTAATCGACTGATTTTGCTAGCACAAGCAAAGACGGATAGCGGCCATTGACCGGACACGATGCTCCAACCAGATCGCAGCGTCAGGCTGCTTTCCCCATAGTTATTACAAATCAAACGGATTCGCATTAACATGCACGTCTACCATCCGCGGATAGACCATGTCATGAAGCGTTACCCCCCCCTCCCATTGGATCTGGCCGGACGCATCACGGCCGCTTTGTTCGGCGGCTATGCGCTGGCATTCGGCTTTACCGCCTTCCTGTCCGTCTACCTGCCCTTGGCGCGAGCGGATCGAGTGGTTACGGCCAGTCTGCTGTGTTTTGCCGTCTGGGTAGCTGCCGTCATCTATACCTTTGCGGCCCGCAGCGCCTTGCGGGCCTGGCTGTGGCTGGGTGCGCTGACAGTCCTGCTCTGCCTGGCTGCCTATCTGCCTGTTGAATGGAGGAGCCGACCGTGACCTTACGTCAATCGATGGCGGGGCTGCATACCTGGGGCGGACTGCTGCCCAGCTGGTTACTGTTCGTGATTCTGTTCGCGGGCACGCTGGCCTGTTTCGACAAGGAGCTCGAACGCTGGATGCGCCCGGCCCTGCACGTGCCCACAACCAGCAGCATCGAGGCGGATAACGTCAGGCAGTGGCTGAATGCCAACGTCGAAGGTCCCCTGCATGCTTACTGGCTCCATGGTCCTACCGAGCGCGAGCCTTATTGGAAGCTGGGCTGGGAGAAAGATGGTACGGGCGAACGCGGGCGTGCCGTCTTCGATCCCGCCACTGGCAAACCCATGCCGGACACCCTCGGTGGTGAGTTCTTCTTCACCCTGCACTACAACCTGCAGGCGGGCACGATCGGCATGTATATCGTCGGCCTGGCCGGCATGTTCATGCTGGTCGCGTTGGTGTCCGGGATCATCGTTCACCGGCGGATATTCAAGGATTTCTTTACCCTCAGGCCGCAAGCCAACGGTCAACGTGCCTGGCTCGACGCGCACAATCTGTTTGGGGTGATCGGCCTGCCCTTCCATCTGGTGCTGGCCTACACGGGCGTCGCCATTTTTGTCGCGACCTACATGCCGGCCGGAGCAATGGTGGCCTATGACAGTGATCCGCTGGCCTTCTTCGAGGAGGTCCAGGGCGGTTATCACCGTAATGAGATGGACAAGCCTGCAGGTGAACTCACCTCCCTGGACGGTTTGATCAACGATGCCCGTCAGCGCTGGAATGGCGGCGAGCCGGGCTGGTTGATCGTAGAGCACCCTTTCGACGCCTCGGCAGTGGTCAGCATTCGTCGGCTTAACCCTTCACGCATCGGCTCGCCACAGGACACTTTGAATTACGACGCGACCACTGGCGAGATGCTCCACCAGCAACAGGCACCTGCCACTTACGAGGCCTATATGTGGCTCGTCGGTTTGCACATGGCTCAATTTGGCGGGCAGATCGTTCGGCTGTTCTATGGCCTGATGGGGCTGGCCGGCTGCGCAATGCTGATCGCAGGTTCAGCAGTCTGGCTACGCAAGCGTGAAGCTCGGCAGTCGAAGGGGATACAGGTGGTACGCGCGCTCAACGGCGCGGTCTTTTTCGGACTGCCCATCGCATCGCTGACACTGCTCTGGGCCAATCGTCTGTTACCAGACACCCTGCCCGACCGAGCGGCAATCGAAGGCTGGTGCTTCGCTTTGAGCTGGTTGGCGGTGGCAGTTTTCGCCTGCATCGGACACGGCCAGCCGGCACGATTGAGCCGTCAGTTGTTCGCCGCGCTAGCGATTCTCGCCCTCGGCCTGCCCGCGCTGAATGCCATCGTGGCTCCGCAAGGACACCTTGTTGCGAGCCTGACGCGAGGCGATATGACGCTCTTCGGCATCGACCTGGTATTGCTTGCCGTCGGGTTGGTGTGCGCCTGGCGAGCCCTCGCCCGGCCAGAGACGCGACCGGCACGTGAGCGGCGCATGCAGGAGGTTTCGCCATGACGCTACTTGCTTTTGCCTTGGCTTACATCGGCATGCTTGCGCTGTGCCTGGCGATGCCTCGCCACCATCGTCAACTGTTCAATCGCGCGCCGAGCCTCCTTCAGCAACGTGGGCTGCGCCTGTTGGCAGGCGGATTGCTGGTTGCCATCGTCCTGCTGGATATCGCAGCGCTGGGATGGGCCATCGGTCTGGTGGTCTGCCTGGGGCAACTGATGTGCGCCGGGGTGTTGGTAGGCCTGATGCTCGCCTGGCGTGAGCGCATGGCAGTACCCATGGGCGCTGCACTGGGTTTGATAGGGACGCTAAACGCTCTGATGTGAGCTGGGCCGTATAGACCTTGAGTCGATGACGTTCATCACATCGACTTGACCCGCGTTCGGGCAAAGCAGAATACTGTATCCATATACAGTATTCTGGATTTGCTGTTCATCATGTCTTCCGTTGTCTCCCTTGATCGATTGCTCAATGCGCGCCAGCTATGGCGCGGCCAGCCAAGCATCGTCTCGACCAGTAACCAGCCGACCGGCCATCCCACCCTGGACGCTGCCTTGCCCGGAAGCGGCTGGCCGGACTCTGCACTGAGCGAGCTGCTGATCGCCACCACCGGCATCGGCGAACTGCGTCTGCTCTGGCCCACCCTTGCACGGTTGACCAGTGCCGGCGAACGGGTAGTACTGGTCGCCCCGCCTCACCTGCCCTTCCCTCATGCCTGGCTCGCTGCCGGGGTCGACCTGCGCCAACTCAGTCTCGTTCAGGCGCACGGACGCGACGCCTTATGGGCGGCGGAACAGTGTTTGCGTTCAGGCAGTTGCGGTGCGGTGCTGTGCTGGCCACAGCAGGCCGATGACCGCGCCTTGCGTCGCCTGCAGGTGGCCGCTGAGACCGGTCAGACACTGGCCTTCGCCTATCGCTCTTTGCGCGAAGCGGTAAACCCCTCGCCAGCGGCATTGCGGTTGGCAGTCGAAGCTCGCCCGGCTCAAGTGCGTATTCTCAAGTGCCGCGGCGGACTGGCGCCCGTCCAGCCAATTTCTGCCGTGGGATGGCAGTGAGCATGCTCTGGGCCTGCATCCTGCTGCCGCAACTGGCCATGGACGGTGTGCTGCGTAGCCGCCCCGATGCCGAAGCGCCACTGGCACTATTGAGCGGTACGCCACAGCGCCGTGTGCTACAGGCGGTCAATCCGGCGGCGCGGGCACTCGGGTTAAAGGCAGGGCAATCATTGGTTGCCGCTCAGGCGCTGACCCGAGGATTCGAGACGGCCGAATACGACCTGGCCTCGATCGAACGCTGGCAGCAGTTCCTCGCCGCCTGGGCTTACGGCTTCAGTTCGCAGGTCAGTCTGCACTACCCGCGCTGCCTGCTTATGGAAGTGCAGTCCAGTCTCAGCCTGTTCGGCCCCTGGCCTCGTCTCGAGGCGCGCCTGCGCACGGAGCTGAGCGCACTGGGCTTCGAACATCGCATAACGCTGGCACCCAATCCGGCCGCCGCGCGGGTACTGGCCAACGTGCACGACGGCTTGGCAGTGACGGACACCCAGACACTGCATCAGGTACTGGCTGACCTGCCGGTAGATCGCCTCGGCTTGCCACGTGATGTGTCCAACGCTCTGGCGCGCATGGGCTTGCGCACCTTCAGGCAACTGCTGGCGCTGCCTCGGAACGGTCTGGCAAAGCGCTTTCCGGCAGAAGCACTGAGACACCTCGACACCCTGCTGGAGCATCGCCCACTGGCTCTGAGTTTCTACCGTCCGCCCGACCGCTTCGATACGCGTATCGAGCTGAACTTCGAAGTCGAGTCGCACCAGGCCCTGCTTTTCCCGCTGCGCCGTCTGACGGCGGACCTCGCCGCTTACCTGGCAGGCCGCGACAGCGGGGTCCAACGTTTCACGTTGCATCTGGAGCACCGCAGCCTCCCCGAGAGCCAGCTACCGATCGGCCTGCTCAGTGCCGAGCGCGACCCGGCCATGCTGTTCGAGCTGACCCGCGGCCGCCTGGATCATCTGCAGCTTCCAGCACCGGTGCTGGCAATACGACTGCTCGCAGACCAGCTGCCAGCCTTCGTCCCCGAGCATCGCGAGCTTTTCGATGAGCGACCGCAACAGTCATTGCCCTGGGAGCAATTGCGCGAGCGGTTACGAGCCCGCTTGGGTGACGATGCCGTGCAGGGGCTTGCTGCTCGCGCCGACCATCGCCCCGAATGCGCCTGGCGACCGCAGCATGCAGCCCACCTTGAGCCGCCATCGACCACAGCACCCCGCCCCGGCTGGCTGCTGAGCGAAACTAAATCGCTGCATGAAGCCTCGCTGCGCATCCTCTCTGGTCCCGAGCGTATCGAATCGGGCTGGTGGGACGGTGGCGATGTGCGCCGCGACTATTACCTGGTGGAAACCCGCACGGGCCAACGCGGCTGGGCCTTTCGCTCAGTCACGGGAGGGCCGTTGATGTTGCACGGCTGGTTCGCATGACGCCCGAATACGCCGAACTGCACTGCCTCTCCAACTTCAGTTTCCAACGGGGCGCCTCCAGCGCCAAAGAGTTGTTCGAGCGCGCCGCACTCCAGGGCTATCGGGCCCTGGCAATTACGGATGAATGCACCCTGGCCGGCATCGTCCGCGCCTGGCAGGCGTCCAAGGAAACAGGCCTGCCGCTGATTGTTGGCAGCGAAATGCAGATCGAGAACGGCCCGAAGCTGCTCATGTTGGTCGAAAACCTGCTTGGGTATCAGCGCTTGTGCCGGCTGATTACCTGCGCAAGACGTCGCGCCGAGAAAGGCCAGTACCAGCTGCTGGCCGATGACCTGAGCGAGCCCTTGGATGGGCTGTTGGCCATCTGGATCACTTCCCACCCCGATGCTGCCGCGGAAGGTCTCTGGCTGCGCGAACGCTTTCCAGCACGCCTCTGGCTGGGCATCGGACTGCATCGCGGGCCGGATGATGAAACGCACCGGTGTCAGTTGCAGGCACTGGCCAAGCGCGTGGGCATACCTGCGGTGGCCTGTGGCGATGTGCATATGCACGCCCGTGGCCGGCGCGCCCTGCAGGATTGCATGACCGCGATCCGCCATCACCTGCCTGTAGCCGAGGCCGGGCGCCACCTGTACCCCAACGGTGAACGCCACCTGCGCCGGCGCGAGGAACTGGCCCAGCTGTATCCACCCGAGTTGCTTGCCGAGACGCTGCGTATCGCCGAGCGCTGCCAGTTCAGCCTCAAAGAGCTGAAGTATCAGTACCCGCACGAGCTGGTACCCGCTGGCCACAATGCCAGCTCCTGGCTGCGCAAACTGGTCGAAGACGGCATGAGATGGCGCTGGCCGGCAGGCGTAACGGACAAATCGCGTGCGCTGGTCGAACATGAACTGCAGCTGATCACCGAACTGCATTACGAAAGTTACTTTCTCACCGTTCACGACATCGTCCGTTTCGCCCGCGAACGCCACATTCTGTGTCAGGGTCGCGGTTCGGCAGCCAACTCGACGGTGTGTTTCGTACTGGGCATCACCGAACTCGACCCCTCGCACAGCCGGCTTTTGTTCGAGCGTTTCCTCTCTCGCGAGCGTAATGAGCCGCCGGACATCGACGTCGACTTCGAGCACGAACGCCGCGAAGAAGTGATCCAGTATGTATTTCGTCGCTACGGCCGCAATCGCGCCGCACTGACGGCGGTAGCCAGCTCCTACCGCGCCACCGGCGCAGTGCGAGACGTAGCCAAAGCGCTTGGCCTGCCGCCGGATCAGATCAATGCCCTGGCCGAATGCTGCGGGCGCTGGAGTGAGCACGTACCTGATGACGCACGACTTCAGGAAGCCGGCTTCGACCCCAGCAGCCCGGTGTTGCGCCGGGTAATGGTGCTGACCAATGAATTGATCGGCTTTCCTCGCCACCTTTCACAGCATCCGGGCGGGTTCGTCATTTCCGAATATCCGTTGGATACCCTGGTGCCGGTCGAGAACGCCAGCATGGCCGACCGTACCGTGATCCAGTGGGACAAGGATGATCTCGACGTGGTCGGCCTGCTCAAGGTCGATGTACTGGCGCTCGGCATGCTCAGCGCGCTGCGCCGTTGTTTCGATCTGATCGCCCGCTATCGCGGCACGCAGTGGACCATTGCCACACTGCCCAAGGAAGACCGGCCGACCTACGAGATGATCAGCCGCGCCGACACCGTGGGCGTTTTCCAGATCGAATCGCGAGCGCAAATGGCCATGCTGCCGCGGCTGCGTCCCCGAACGTTCTACGATCTGGTGATTCAGGTCGCCATCGTGCGACCCGGGCCGATTCAGGGCGACATGGTTCATCCCTACCTACGCCGGCGCAATAAAGAAGAGCCGGTGGAGTATCCCTCCGATGAACTGAAACCCGTATTCGAGCGCACCCTTGGCGTGCCCCTGTTTCAGGAGCAGGTGATGGAGCTGGCAATCGTCGCCGCTGAATATACCGCTGACGAAGCCGACAAGTTGCGCCGCGCCATGGCCGCTTGGAAACGACACGGCAGCCTCGAGCCGCACCGCGTGAGGTTGAGCGAACGCATGCTCGCCCGTGGCTACAGCGCAGAATTCGTTGCACGGATCTTTGAGCAGATCAAAGGCTTCAGCAGCTACGGCTTCCCCGAATCCCATGCGGCCAGCTTCGCCCTGCTCACCTATGCCAGCTGCTGGCTCAAATGCCATGAACCAGCCGCCTTCGCCTGCGCCCTGATCAACAGCTGGCCGATGGGCTTCTACAATCCCGATCAGATTCTCCAGGACGCCCGTCGCCATCAACTCGAGATCCGCCCACTGGACGTTCGTCACAGCGGCTGGGATTGCAGCCTTGAGCAGACCGACACCCATCAGCCAGCAATCCGTCTGGGGCTGCGCCTGGTACGAGGCTTTCGCCAGGAGGATGCCCGTCGAATCGAGGCGGCACGTCAGCAGCAAGCCTTTGTTGGTATCGATGACCTGTGCCTGCGAGCCCGACTGGATGCCCGTGCGCGGGAACAGCTGGCCGACGCCGGGGCGCTGAAAGGACTTGTCGGGCATCGTCATCAGGCTCGCTGGGCGGTGGCCGGCTTCGAGCCGCAGTTGCCGCTGTTCGCTGATCAGGTCCAGACCCCGGAGGCAGCGGTGCCTCTGCCCTTGCCCTCGGTCGGTGAAGAGTTGATGACCGATTACGCTACCCTGGGTACCACGCTTGGCCCGCACCCGTTGGCCTTGTTGCGTGACCAGCTGCGAAGCCGGCGCTGCCGCAGCTCGCGCGAGCTGGTCGAAGTCGAACATGGTCGGCTGGTCAGCGTGGCCGGCCTGGTTATTGGTCGCCAACGCCCGCAGACCGCCAGCGGCGTCATCTTCGTCACCCTTGAAGACGAGTTCGGCATGATCAACGTGGTGGTCTGGCACGACCTGGCCGAGCGGCAGCGACGGGTATTGATACAGTCCCAAATGCTTCGAATCGATGGGCATCTTGAATCGGCAAATGGCGTGCGTCACGTCATCGCCGGACGCCTGAGCGACCTCACCCCGATGCTGACCGGCCTCGACGTGCGCAGCCGGGACTTTCAATGACCCCGAGTATCACCATCAATCAGCTGACTAGCCCCCGCGGGTCAGTAGATCGGCCAGCGATAGGGTGAACATGAACACCAACCAGAAGCCTGCGCCCAAGGCGAAGAAGCGAACCAGTGGGGAATGCGCCCCAAGCTGGGCCAGGCCGAACAGCACCAACAGCGCCTGCCCCGCCGCACAGATCAACGCGACCATCGCCCATTGTGGGAACTGGATGGCTACCGTGGCGCTGATCGCCAGTAGCGCCAGCAGCCCGGCATAGATCAGCACCAGCTTGCCCGCCTTCATGCTGCCCTCCCGACCAGATACAGCGACGGATACAGAAAAATCCAGATCACATCGACCATGTGCCAGTACAGGCCGACCATTTCCAGCGTGATCGCGCGCTCCGGCAGCTTCATATGAGCGAAGTGAATGCGCCCGACCATGCCCAGCACGATCACCACTGCAATGGTCACGTGCACCGCATGCAGCGCGGTAGCGAAGAAATAGATGTTCATGAACAGCCGCGCGGCGGGATCTACCAGCGGCGACTCGCGGCCTATGCCGGGCAGCAACCCTTCATGGTATTCCCAGCCGTATTCGAAGAACTTCACCGCCAGAAACGCCAGACCGAAGAAAGCACTGAGCAACAGAAACTGTTGCACCCGACGGTAGTTACCCAGGCGCGAAGCCTGCACCATCAGGCTCATGCACAGGCTGCCGCTGAGCAGCAGCGCGCTGTTGAAACCCGCCAGAATCGAGTGCAGATGATGCACCGCTTCACTGACTGCAGCCGGGTGCTGCAGACGGTAGTAGTAGATGACCAGAAACAGCACGCCAAACATCATGATTTCAGTGGCGAGAAACAACCACATACCCAGAAAGCTCGCTTCGCGCTGCTGGGCGGCAGTCTGGTATGGCTCGGCCAAGTACCCGTCACGATCGGCCATGGGTTGCCTCAGGTGGGTAGTCGTACGCTTCGAAGTCGACGATCGGGGTCTCGAGAAAATTGTGCTTGGGCGGCGGCGACGAGGTGCGCCATTCAAGCCCTGCTGCGTCCCAGGGATCGTCATCCGCCAGCGGCCCGTAGCGCAGCGACCAGAGCAGGTAACAGAACGGCATGACGTAACCCACCGCCAGCACCCCAGCCCCAGCGGACGACAGCACATGGAGGAACTGAAAATCCTCCGGATAACTGTGGTAACGCCGCGGCATACCGAGATAGCCGAGCAGGAACTGCGGGAAAAACGTCAGGTTGAAGCCGCAGAAGATCATCACTGCCGCAATCTTTCCCCACAGCTGCGAGTACATCCGCCCGGTCATCTTCGGCCACCAGAAGTGCAGCGCGCCGAAGAACCCAGCCACCGCCGCGCCGACCATGATGTAGTGGAAGTGCGCGACCACGAAGTAGGTGTCGTGCACATGGACGTCTGCGGCCAGCAGCGCGAGGAAAAGCCCGGTAACGCCGCCGATGACAAACAGACCGATAAACGTCAGCGCATAAAGGAAGTGCGCGTCGATGGTCAGATTGCTTTTGTAGAGTGTGGCGGTCCAGTTGTAGACCTTGATGGCCGAGGGGATCGCCACCAGGAAGCTGAGCAGTGAAAAAACCATGCTGGCGTACATCGACTGCCCGGCGACGAACATGTGGTGGCCCCAGACCATGAAGCCGATCACCGCGATTGCCAGGCTGGAATAAGCGACGAACGAATAGCCGAAAATGCGCTTATGCGCCGCGGCCGTGATCAGCTCGCTCATCACGCCCATCGCCGGCAGAATCATGATGTACACCGCCGGGTGGCTGTAAAACCAGAACAGGTGCTGAAACAGCAGCGGGTCGCCGCCCAGGTTGGGGTCGAACACACCAATGCCGAACAGGTACTCCGCCGCTACCAGCAGCAGCGTGATGGCCAGCACCGGCGTAGCCAGCACCAGAATCACCGAGGTGGCATAGAGCGACCAGCAGAACAGCGGCATACGGAACCAGGTCATGCCCGGCGCCCGAAGCGTATGAATGGTGACGATGATGTTCAGCCCCGTCAGGATCGACGAGAAGCCGACAATGAAGACCCCAAGAATCACCGCCACCACATGCCCATTGCTGAACATCGTCGACAGCGGCGTGTAAAAGGTCCAGCCGGTATCTACCCCCCCGATCAGCAGCGCATACAGCGTGAAGAGGCCGCCGCCCACCAGCAGGTACCAGCTGAACAGGTTGAGCTTGGGGAAGGCCA
The DNA here is from genome assembly GCF_000970615.1 of Pseudomonas sp. 10B238. NCBI lineage: Bacteria > Pseudomonadati > Pseudomonadota > Gammaproteobacteria > Pseudomonadales > Pseudomonadaceae > Pseudomonas > Pseudomonas sp. 10B238. The sequence continues at coordinate 35,640 of NZ_KQ033927.1, read as the reverse complement.
TGTCCTTGGCGCCGATCATGATCGGAATGAGAAAATTGCCGAAGACCGCCGGGATCGACGGAATCAGGAAGAACCACACCATGACCACGCCGTGCAGGGTGAAGGTGCGGTTGTAGCCGTCGGGACTCAACAGGTCGCCATCGGGTGTCACCAGCTCGATGCGCACCAGTGCGGCAGCCAGGCTACCGAGAAAGAAGAACGCCGTGACACCGATCAGGTAGAGGATCGCGATGCGCTTGTGGTCCGTGGTCAGCAGCCAGGTGCGTAAGCCATGCTCATCGGCCAGGTAACTGGGCGTATGGTCGGCGGCCGGGTTTTTCTGGCTCAAGGTATCGTCTCCTCTGGCGTCGGGCTGCGCGGGCTGTCGGCATGCGGTTCGCCCTGCCCGCCTTCGCCAACCTTACCCAGTGACTTGATGAAGGCGGTCAGGCGCAGCACGCCCTCTTCATCAATCACATTGGCGAAGCTCGGCATGATCGATTCGTAGCCGGCTACGATCTGCTTGTGCGGCAGCAGAATGCTGTCGCGGATATAGGCCTGATCGGCCACGACAAAACCGCCGTCTTTCAATGCCACCCGGCGGCCATAGAGTCCCTCGAGTTTCGGCGCTTTGGCCACGGCGGCCGGGCCATGACAACCACTGCAACCGAACTGGCGAAACAGCACCTCGCCCTGTTCGGCCAGGGACTCGCTAGCACCAGCCTGTGACAGCCAGCGCTCGTATTCCTGTGGCGGCTGTACGATCAACGTGGCGAGCATCTTCGAATGATCGGTGCCGCAGTATTCAGCACAGAACACCTCGTAGCGCCCGGCTTCGGTGGCGTTGAACCAGAGTTCGGTATAGCGCCCTGGCAACAGATCCTGCTTGATGCGCAGGGCCGGGAAATAGAGGCTGTGAATGACGTCTTGAGAGATCATGTTCAGCCGTACCGGGCGACCTACCGGCACGTGCAAGGTATTGATCTCGCGCTGGCCGCCGGGATGCTGGAATTTCCACATCCATTGCTTGGCAACGACCTGAATTTCCATCGCATCTACCGGCGGCGTGCGCACCTCGTAGTAGAGCTTCGCCGAGACCAGGTAGATGATCATCGAGCCGATGAAAGGCAGCACGATCCAGGTCATTTCGACCTTCATGCTGCCGCGCGGGCGGTGATCGCGGGGCACTTTAGTGCCCTTTCGATAACGTATCGCGAACAGAATCGTGAGCACGAACACCGGGACGACGAAGATCGTCATCATTCCGGTGAACGACCAGATCAGCCAGTCGATGCTGCTCGCGTGCTCGGAGGCGGTTTGCGGCCACAGGCGCAAGAAGTCATCGTTCATCGCCGCCCTCCCGCTTGCGTCGCTCGCGCCACAGCGACAGCCCGATGAAACCCAGCAGTGCCACCGCCGTGCCGGTGCCGCCCACCTGCAGCGCACCGATGACCCAATTGTCGTAACCGCCGGTCCGCGGGTTGTAGTGGTAACAGAGCAGCAGTAACTGATCGCTGAAATCGCCGACCCGCCCTTCGCCGGCATCGGTCAATGCCAGACGCAGATCGTTGGGCTGATAACCGAGCCCGTACAGCCACTGCACCAGCTTGCCGGATGGGCTCAGCGTGGCGATGGCCGAGGCATGCGCGTATTCCTGAATCTCGGCATCCCAGCGGTAACGAAAACCCAGCGCATCGCTGACACGGCGGCTGGCCGACTCCTGTCCGGTGAGCAAATGAACCGATTGCGAACCCGCCAACTCTGGCCAACGCCGTTCGAGCTTGTCGCGTTCGGCTCGGGCATCGGCTGGTGTCTCGTGCGGATTGAAGCTATAGGCGATCACCACATAATCCTTACCGAGTTCGAAGGGCACCGCGCCGAGCAGGTTGAATAGGCTCGCCAACTGCGACCCGCACACATTTGGGCAGCGGAAATACACCGGCACCAGCACTGCTGGCCGGCCATCGAGCAGTTCAGCAAGGGTGACCGACTCGCCACTATCGTCAGTGAAACGCGCATCCAGCGGCACCTGTGCACCGGGCCGCAAATCGATGCCGGCGGCGACGAAAGGATCGAACGGCTCGGCGGCGCGCACCGCGGCTGCCAGCACAAACGACAAGGTCGCGACGAGGATCAGCAGCAGGCGACTCATTGGGGTTTCGCCCTTTGTTTGGCCTGTTGCAGGCGCACAGCCTGTTCACCGCTGGCCTCAACCGGCACCGGCCAACCGCGTTCGAGCAACAGGACACGAGCCCGCTGGAGCGGAATCCGCGCGACGCCAGCCTCACGGTCGACCCATGCATAGCGGCTCAGGCGCTGCTGGGCCTCGAGGATCACCTCTGGGCCATTGCCTAGTGCCTGGGTTTCCAGCCGTGGCTCCGGCGGAATGATTCTGTCGCGTTCTAGCCCCGACACCGGCGGTTCGGGTGTCGTGTGGTAATAGCTGAGCAACAAGCCAACAGCAGCGAGCGATACCGCCAGGGCGATAACCAGGCCGAAGCCAATCATCAGCAATACCCTGACCTTGGCATCGTGGTGCTCGAAGCCGTCTTCCTTCGAGCGCGGATCGACCGGCACGCTCATGCGGACCTCCTGGGCAAGATCAGCAGCGTCATCATCCCCGCGCCCGCAGCCGCCGCGGCGAACAGCGCCATCGTACTCGCCAGCCCACTCAAGCCTGACAAACTGGCCATACTCAGCCAGGCGCCTTCGGCCAAACCCAGCAGCAGCGTGCTGCCAGCCAGTATCGCCAGCGGTACCCGACGCCCCGAGCGCGGCCACCAGGTCGCGATGAAGACCAGGCTCTGCAGCGCCACCAGCCAGGTCAGCAACGGCCAATCGCGGGCACGAATCTCATACCAGCGAACCTCCTCGGGCAGGTTGCCGTACCAAACGATCAGGTACTGCATGAAGTGCAGATAGATCCAGGCCAGCGCCGCAGCCGACAGCAAGCCACGCAGCACACCCGGGCGGGAGGCGCCGGCAAACAAGCTGAACAGAATGCAGGCAGCGATCCCGGACAGCATCAGCCGGCCGAGCCACAGCAGCCCGAAGATGCTGGACGCGAAGTGCGGCTCCATTGATTGCGCCCAGTCAAAGGCCGCCAGCGACACACTCAACACCACGGCGATCAGCCCCAACCCGGCCCCTGCCGGGTTGCGCAGCGTCGTCGGCAATAGCCAGCGCGCCAGCGCCCACCACAGCCCGACATAGAGCAGCCCACGTATGACGAAACTGGGCCACCAGAGCCAAAACCCGCGAAAGCCGTCGCTGTACTGGTGCATCCACTCATAAATCAGCCCGGCGCCAAGCAGCCCCGGCAACACCAGCACCAGCAGTGCAGGCATGGCCCGGCTGGCGACCAGCGTCCAGGGCCAAAGCTGATCGCGAACGCTGCCGCTGACCGATGCCAAAGCGAGGCCCAGTGTCAGCGCCCCGAGCGGAATCCCCGCCAACCCCAACAGGCTCGCCACACAAGCGGCCAGGGTGTCGCGCGGCGCCAGCAGCAGCCCGATACCAAGGCCGACACCGCCGATGGCCAACGCCGCCCAGGCGATGGTGCGTGGGCTCACTGATTTAACGGCGCTCATGGCAAAGCCTCCAGCGCGCGACGATCAGGCTCGGGGAGCTGGTTGACCTCGGCCGTGCGCGCCAACTGCAAGGCGCGTATGTGCGCAACGATTGCCCAGCGATCTGCCGGCCGTACACGCGCGGCGTAGCTGTACATCACGCCGTAGCCATCGGCGATGACCTCGAGGAAATGGCGATCAGGTGCCTGCATCAGGCGCGGCTTGGCAAAGTCCGGGGGTTGCGGAAAGCCGCGCTTGACCACCGTTCCCAGACCATCACCGGCCAAGCCGTGACAAGGCACGCAGTTGATGCGGTAGCGCTCTTCCCCGCGCGCCAGCAGTTCTTCGGTCAACCGCGGACGCTCGGCGAGAACCGCCTCCCATGACAGCTCGCCACGGGCTACCGTACCTAGCGGTGGCGCCTGGTTGACCTTGCCGTCCGGAAAAAACAGGCTGGACTCCTGGGCGTCGGCACGCGGCTGTTGTGCCATCTGATCGCAGCCGCTGAGCAGCACGATAAAAACGATCAGCCAACGCATCAGGCAGGCACCTTGCTGACCGACACGGCCCGTTCCGCCAGCCATAGCGCGGTCTCCGTCTCACTGAACAGCGGGTCGTCCGCGCGAATACAAAGTAGAAAGCGGTCGTCCGTGGCGCGCTGGAACGCCTCGGTTTCGAACAGCGGATGATGCAGCAGCGGCAGCCGGCACAGAAACAGCAGGCCGAACAGCGCACCCAGCGCGCCACCGGTGATGGTCATCAGGAATGTGATGACGGCGAAGCCCTGCAAGGCGATCAGAGGCCGGCCGCCAATATCCAGCGGGTAACTCAGATTGGCGTATATCTGCATGCCCAATCCCAAACCGCCGCCGATCAGCGAACCGAGGATGCCGGCCCAGTAGGCACGGTTGCTGCGCTGGCCGAGCACCGGTTCCAACTCCGGCAGCATGAACGGGCTGTAGGCCTCCATCCGTGTGTAGCCTGCCTCTCTCGCCGCGCGGGCTGCCTCGATCAGCGGCTCAGGATGGGCGAAATCTGCCAGAAATCCGTAACAGCGCTCAGTCATCGGCCCCTCCCCGATAGCGGTGCAAGGCCTCTTTGACTTCGAAGGTGGACACCATCGGCAACAGGCGCATGAACAGGCTGAACGGCACGAGGAACAGCCCGAAGGTACCGATGAACAACGACCAGTCCCAGAACGTCGGGCTATAGCCTTGCCAAGTGGCCGTCAGGTAATCACGGGTGGCCGGCACGACGATCAACATCCAGCGCTCGCACCACATGCCGATCAGGACGCCGACCGCAATCGCCAACAAGGCCTTGCCGTTGCGTCGCACCTGCGGCCACCAGAGCGCTTGCAGGCAGATCAGGTTGAAGAAGATCGCTGTCCACCAGCTCCAGGCCATCGGCCCGGCCAGGCGCGCCATGGTCACGGTGATCTCGTGCTCCTTGCCCGAATAGAAGGCAATGAAGATGTCCGCAAAATAGCCATAGGCGGTCATCCAGCCGCTGGCGAGCAGCAGGATGCCGAGCACATCCAGATGCTTGACGGTAATCAGCAACTGCCAGCCGAAGAATCGGCGCAGCCCCAGCGCGATGACGATCACCAGCGCAAAACCGGAAAAGATCGCGCCAGCGACGAAGTACGGCGGGAACACCGTCGAGTGCCAGCCGGTTTCCGGCGACAGATCGAGCAGAAACGAATAGCCGCTGGAGACTGCAAACACCAGCGGAATGGCCAGCAGCGCAATGAATCGGTAGGCCCGCCGCCAATGTGCCCAGTGCGAAGAAGCGCCCCGCCAGCCAAGCGCCAGCAGCCCGTAGAAGATCTTGTAGCGCCGCTTGCGGGCGTGATCGCGGGCCGAGGCGAAGTCCGGAATCGCGCCGATGTAGATGAATATCAGCGAGACAAACAGGTAGCCAAGCACGGCAAAGAAGTCCCACGACGTCGGGCTCTTGAACTGCGGCCACAGCTCCATGGTGTTGGGGTACGGAGCGCTCCAATAGAACAGCCAGGGCCGACCCAGATGCAGGATCGGGTAGATACCGGCGCACACCACCGCCAGCAGCGTCATCAACTCGGCCATGCGGTTGAGCGAGTTGCGCCACGGCCGGTTGAGCAGCAACAGCATGGCCGAGATGAAGGTGCCGGCATGACCGATGCCCAGCCACCACATGTAGTTGAGGATGGGCAAGCCCCAATTGACCAGGTTGTTGTTGCCATAGACGCCGACGCCCTTCCAGATCACCACGACCGCCGAGGCGACGAACAGCCCCAGCAGCGAACATCCGAAGATGAACAGCGCCCACCAGGCACGGCGATACGGGGCGAAGTCGACCGGAACGGTGAGTACCCGGTCCGAAACCTCGCCGAGCGGCATCTGCCTCGGCAAGAAGTGCGGTGTATCGGCGCCCTGGTAGCGCGGTTCGGCGTCGGCGGGGCTCATGGCTCGTCCTCGACGATCTTCGGCAATTCAACCACGCCCAGGTAGGTGGTCTTGGGTCGCGTGCCCAGCTCCTCCAGCAGCCCATAGTGGCGCTTGGTATCGCGCCCTTCACGGACTCGAGCGCCCGGATCGGACAGATCGCCGAAGATGATCGCCTGGGTCGGGCAACTCTGCTGGCAAGCGGTCTGTACCTCGCCGTCGGCGACCGGACGGTCGTCGATCCGCGCAGCGATGCGCGCCTCGCTGATGCGCTGGACGCAGTAGGTGCACTTCTCCATGACACCGCGCGAGCGCACCGTGACGTTGGGGTTGCGCTGATGCTGGATCGAGGGCTCATCGTCGGCAGTCCAGTCGAACCAGTTGAAACGGCGCACCTTGTAGGGGCAATACGACGCACAAGTGCGGGTGCCGATGCAGCGGTTGTAGATCTGTTCGTTGAGCCCATCCGGCCCGTGCACCGTAGCGTTGACCGGACAACCAACCTCGCAGGGTGCCTGCTCGCAGTGCATGCAGGGCACCGGCTGGAATGCCGATGACTCGGGTTCGGCTGGATCGCCCTTGTAATAGTGATCGACCCGCAGCCAATGCATGTTGCGGCCCATAGCGACCTGTTCTTTGCCGACCACCGGAATGTTGTTCTCGGCTTGGCAGGCGACGATGCAGGCGTTGCAGCCAATGCACTGATCGAGGTCGATGGTCATGCCCCACACCGGCTCGCTAGGCGGGGTCGGCGGGTAGAGGGTTTTCGCTTGCTCAAAGAGGTAAAGCGGCTCTGTCGGCACCTTGCGGTAAGCCTCATCACGCGGCTCGCTCTTGATGGTTTCCTTCCCATGCGGGATGTGATGCGACTGAGTGGTGGCCAGCGGAAGAAATTCGCCGGTTTTCTCCAACCTTGCGCCGCGACGCAGCCAGGGATCGTCGGCCGTGCGCAACGGTGCAATGTCATAGCCCAGACGGTCGGCGACACGCCCGGCGCGGGTGCGGCCATAACCGGCGTAAAGACTGAGCGTGCGTTCGGCATGGCCGGGCATGATCCAGGCCGGGCCAATCACCACGCGGCGACCGAGCGTGACCCGGACCAGATCACCATTGGACAGCCCGTGCTCTTCGGCCAGCTTCGGCGCCACGCCAATGACGTTGTCCCAGGTGAGCTTGGTGATCGGCTTGGGCAGTTCCTGTAACCAGCCGAGGTTCGCCAGCCGTCCGTCCCACACACTGGGGTCCGGCAGAAAGCGCAGGGTCAGCCCCTCCTCTGGGGCCGGCTCGGCATCCCAGATGGCGGGCGCTGCCTCGATGGTCAACGGAGGTAACGCAGTATTTTCGATAAAGCCACGCTCCAGAGCCTGTCGCCAGGCACGCTCGTCGAGCGACTGCCAGGTCTTGCGCAGTTCAGCGCGTCCATCGGGGTTGAGATCGCCCTGCATCAGCGCCAGCACCTCGGACAAGGTGCGGCTGCTATAGAACGTGCGCACCAATGGCTGACCGAGGCAGACGCTGCCATCGGCAGCGCGCGCGTCTTGCCAGCCATCGAGGTCGTGGGTCAGTGGCAAATGCCAGTGGCAGTAAGCCGCCGTTTCGTCGTAGTAGAGCCCGGCATGAATGCGCAGCGGAACCTCATCCAGCACCTGCTCCAGCTCGAGATCTGCCGCAGCGGTGTCGACGGGGTTGCATTCGAGCATCAGCAAGGCCTCGACTTGATCGTCGCGAATCGCCTCGACCAATCCCGGCAGGTCGCCCAGACGTTGATTACCCGCCTCAAGCCAGACCAACGGCTCGCTGTACGTCAGGGTCTTGCCGACGTTGCCCAGCCGCTGGTTGAGCCGGTGAACAGCCGCCTGCACGGCCACTGGCGCGCGTTCGCCAGCGGTAATCAGACAGCGCCCGGCGCGGGCTTTGAGCTCGTTCGCCACGGCCTCGATCCAGCGTTGACGTTCGACCGGCAGCGGCTGGGCCGGCCCGTCGCCCTCGCCTAGCGCGGCTGACAACACCTGAACGTAAGCTTGCAGCGTCTCCGGCTCGATGCGTTTGCGCTCGCTGGCCTTGGCACCGGTAAGCGTCGGCACCGATTCGACGACGAGCAGACGTGCTTCGCCTTCGCCCTTCGCCGCCAGTCGCTTGCGCTCACCCCAGCGGACCGCGTGCGGCAGCTCGCGAGGTCCGAGGCCGAGCCAATCGTGTTCGAAACTCAACACCCATTCGGCCGCGTCGAAGCGATAGTGCGTCTCGACGGCACGGCCGAAGGTGCGCTCTGCCGTTCGATAGTGATCGCCCTCGAAGGGTTCGTGTCGATAAAGCCTCGCCTCGGGCCAGCGCTGCAGCATTTCGCTGAACTGGCGCTGCAATGTCGGTGAGCTGGTGGCACCGATAAGCACGTGCAGGCCGCGACCAGCCTTCCCGTCGAGCCGTTCGGCCAGGCGGCTGGCTTCGAGCTGGAAGCTGTCCCAGGTCGCAGCGACCCCCTTGAAGCGCGGCGCTTGTGAGCGATCAGGGTCATACAGTTGCAGGATGGCCGCCTGGATAGTGGCCGTGCTGGCACCCCGGCTGACCGGATGATCGGGATTGCCTTCGAGTTTGGTCGGCCGGCCTACATGCGTGCGGCCAAGCACTGGCTGGGCGTAGCCGGCGAAGGTCACCGTAGTGGCATACCACTGCGCCTCACCGGGGATGATTTTTTCCGGTTGAAGCACATAAGGCACGCCCTTCTCTGGCTCGCTGCAGCCGGCCAGCCCGGCCATTGCCATAGACGCACCCATCACCTGCAGAAAGCGCCGACGGTCCATCTGCGGGGCAATCGATGGAAACTCGGCCTCGACGAATGCGGCAAATGCCGGTTCGTCCGCCAGTTGTTCGAGGCTGCGCCAGTACCCGGCCCCGCGCTCGCCTTCCAGACGCTCGCGAATCGCTGTCCAGTCGAGGGGCGCAGGGTGTTGTGGGTCGGTTTCGTCTCGAATATGCATGGCCTACCTATGGCATGTGTAGCAATGGGTCAGGTTGCCTTCGCCGATGTGATACTTGCGCATCAGCGCCTCGCCCAGCTCCCGGCGGTCGCCCTTGTATTGCCAGCTCATGTCAGTCACCGCTTCCTTTGGGCGCAGGCGCGGCGCAGGGTCCTGATGACAATCGAGACACCAGCTCATGGTGAATGGCTCCGCCTTGTGCATCAGCGGCATGCGGTCGACCGGCCCGTGGCATTCGGCACACCCCACGCCTGCGTTGACGTGTACCCCGTGGTGGAAGAACACGTAATCAGGCAGCTCGGTCACGCGATTCCAGCGCAACGGTTCACCCTCGACCAGGCTCTGACGAACCGGTGCGAGCATTTCCGCGCCGGTCCATATCTGTGAATGGCAGCTCATGCAGGTGTGGGTTGGCGGCAGCCCCGCCACCGCGCTGGTCTCGACATTGTCGTGGCAGTAGCGACAGTCGATCTGCAGCGCACCCGCGTGATGCTCATGGCTGAAAGGCACTGGCTGATGGACCGTCCACCCCTGGTCGGTGACATAGGACGAGCGCGAGAGGATGACGAACGCGGCGAACACCCCGACAAGCCCAAATGACAAAAGGAGCAATGCCAGACGTAACCACATGTCGGCGGTGCGGGGAAAAAGCTGGGCCATGCGGTAAGACGCGTCCTGACTGAGCCGTTTGTGACTGTATGTTTCTGGCCGCTCATAGCCGGATGAGTTCAATCGAAACGGCAAAGCCATCGGTGCGGGCCAGGAGTCCACACAAATCGGAAGGGAACGTTTGCGCAAGCCGATCAGTCAGCTATGGACAATCATTTCCGGACCCACCCTCGCACCTTTACGCTCGAGGGCAAGCGTTCGGCAGGAGTCGCCGGGCCGTGCCGGCGCCAGGCCAGGATGCCATCCGCACCGATCCGACAACAAAAACGGAGGCCTGATGAGCAACTGCACGATCCACTTCGACGGCAAGCCACTGAACGGTGATGCCGACACCCCGTTGATTGATTTCCTGGCGAACCATGACATCGATCTACCCCACGTCTGCTATCACCGTGCTCTCGGCTCGCCGCAGACCTGTGATGTCTGCTGGGTGCAGGTCGATGGGGAACTGGTACGGGGCTGCACGCTAAAGGCGCACGACGGGCTGGAGATCACCAGTCAGGTCGCCGAAGCCAAGGCGGCGCGCGAAGAAGGCATGGATCGGCTGGTCGCCAAGCACGAGCTGTATTGCACGCTGTGCGAGCACAACACCGGCGACTGCACGCTGCACAACACCTATGCGCAAATGGATATCCCAATCCAGCGCTACGAATTCAAGCGCAAGCCTTATGAGAAGGACCACTCCAACCCCTTCTACACCTACGATCCGGATCAGTGCATCCTCTGCGGCCGCTGTGTCGAGGCCTGCCAGAATATCGAGGTCAACGAGACGCTGTCCATCGACTTCAACATGGAGCACCCGCGCGTGCTCTGGGACGGCGGCAAACCGATCGACGATTCGAGCTGCGTAAGCTGCGGCCATTGCGTGACGGTCTGCCCATGCAACGCCCTGCTGGAAAAGACCATGCAGCCCGACGCCGGCCCGTTCACCGCGCTGCCGCAGGACGTCAAGCGGCCCATGATCGACATGGTCAAGAAGCTCGAAGAAACCATCGGCGCGCGGCCGATCACTGGCGTGTCGATGCTCGACATGCACTGGCGTCAGCCGGAGATCAAGCGCACCAAGACCGTGTGCACCTATTGCGGGGTCGGCTGCTCCTTCGAGATGTGGACTCGCGATCGGCATATTCTCAAGGTGCAGCCGGTGGTCGATGCGCCGGCCAACGGCATCTCCACCTGCATCAAGGGCAAGTTCGCCTGGGATTTCGTCAACGACCCGAAGCGTCTGACCACTCCGCTGATCCGCGACAACGGCAAGTTCCGCGAGGCCAGCTGGGACGAGGCGCTTGATCTGGTCGCGCAGCGCCTGCTGCAAATCCGCGATACCCATGGCCCGGACAGCATCGGCTTCATTGGCTCGAGCAAAGCCAGCAACGAAGAGGCCTACCTCACGCAGAAAATCGCCCGCGCGATCATCGGCACCAACAGCGTCGACAACTCCTCACGCTACTGCCAGAACCCGGCGACCAAGGGGCTGTTCCGCACCGTCGGCTATGGCGGCGATGCCGGCACCATCGCGGATATGGAAAAGGCCGAGCTGATCGTGATGGTCGGCAGCAATCTGTCCGAAAACCACCCGGTGATCGCCTCCAAGCTGAAGGCGCAGAAGAAGCACCGCGGCCAGAAGTGGGTGGTGTTCGATCCACGCAAACACGAGATGGCCGAGCGCGCCGATATCCACCTGCGACCCAACGCCAGCACCGACATGGTCTGGGCCTCGGCGTTGTCGCGCTACATGTTCGAGCACGGCTATGCCGACACCGAATTCCTCAACGCGCGAGTCAATCAGATCGAGGAATACAAGCAGTCGCTCGAGCCCTTCACGATGGATTTTGCCGCCCAGGTCACCGGTATCGCGAAAGAGAAACTGATCGAGGCCGCCGAGCTGATCGGCCAAGCGAAGAGCGTCTGCCTGCTTTGGGCCATGGGGATCACCCAGCACAGCCACGGCTCGGACACCAGTACGGCGCTGTCGAACCTCTTGCTGGTCACCGGCAACTATGGCCGTCCCGGCACCGGCGGCTACCCGATGCGTGGCCATAACAACGTCCAGGGCGCCAGCGACTTCGGCTGCCTGAAGAACATGTACCCCGGCTACGAGAAGGTCACCGAGGAAAAGAACCGCGACAAGTGGGCCAAGGCCTGGGGCGTGCCGAAGGAGAAGTTGTCGCTGGAAAAAGGCAACGACAACTTCACCATGGTCAAGGGTGCGGACGAAGGCTCGGTCAAGGCGATGTTCATCATCGGCGAGGAAACCGCCTTCTCCGACGCCGACAGCCGCAACGTGCACAGCGGCTTCGAAAGTCTCGACTTCATGGTGGTACAGGACATCTTCATGAGTCGCACCGCCGAGTTCGCCGACGTGGTGCTGCCGGCCTCCCCCTCGGTGGAAAAGGACGGCACCTTCACCAATACCGAACGGCGCATCCAGCGCTTCTACCAGGTGCTACCGCCGCTCGGTAACAGCCGTCCGGACTGGCAGATTCTTACCGATCTGGCCAAGCGTATGGGCTACGACTGGGGCTACACCCACCCAAGCCAGATCATGGATGAGGTCGCCGGCATTGCCACCATGTTCCAGGGCATCAGCTATGAACGCCTGGAAGGCTGGCAGTCATTATTCTGGCCCATGCAGACTGACGGCAGCACCACGCCGCTGCTCTATACCGAACGCTTCCACACCGACGACGGCAAGGCCGTGCTCTTCCCGCTGGAATGGAAGCAGCCAGCCGAGGCGGCCGACAGCGAGTACGACATCATGCTCGACAACGGCCGCATGCTCGAGCAATTCCAGGGCACCAACCAGACCGGCCGCGGGCCACGCATCTGGTCCCAGGCGCCGAACTGGTTCGTCGAAGTCAGCCCCGAGCTGGCCGCCGAACGCGACATCGAAGACGGCACCTGGGTGCGCGTGACCTCGCGTCGCGGCTCGGTGGAAGTTCGCGCCACCGTGACCGACCGGGTCGCCGGCAAGACGCTGTTCATGCCCATCCACCAGGGCAAGCCAGGCCTCAACCTGCTCACCGGCGAGCATCACGACCCTGACGTGAACACGCCGGCCTACAAGGAAACTGCGGTGAAGCTTGAGGTATTGCCGAAAAAAGGCGAGCCGCCGCTGCCGTCGAATAACTTCCGCAACGCCACCCGCACGCCGAACGATGGCGTGCCCGTAGAGGTGAAGTGGTACCGCGACGACTACGTCGCGCCGCCCGCCCGAGCCACGCACCCGGAGAGATTCTGATGGCCGAACGATTAGACTACGACGTCAAACCTACCCCGATTGGCCCCGATGCCAGGGAAGAGCTCGATACCCTGCTAGAAACCTTGCACCAGCGCGGCGTGCTGCGCTTTGCCAACGACCTGGCCGGTTCGCACGACCGCCTGCTGAAAGTCCTGGTGGACGGCATGAGCAAGGAAGGTTCGCTCAATGCCATACAGAACCTGTCCATTCTCGGCATGGCGCTGTCCCGCATCGAGCCGGCGCAGTTCTACAAGATTGTGTTTGCCTTCCAGTCTGCTTTCGGTGCCGTTAGCCGTTACAAGCCGGACGACAAGCATGACGAAGCGCCGGGTGTAACCGGAGCCTACAAGATGCTGCATGACGACGAGCTATGGGCGGCGTTGATGCCCATCATCGAAGGTCTGAAGACCTTCGCCAGTGGTCTCGACAAGGAGGCGGAAAAGCCGATCACCGCCTTCAGCGGCAAGCAGACGGAGCAATGAGGCGAAGCGGTCTCGACCGTTACCGCTCACGCCAGGCGAGCAATTGCCTGGCGAAGTCCTGCAGATCGTTACCGTGAATATCCGGCTGGCTACCGGCCGGATTGAGCACTTTGCCCGGTCGCGCAATGAATGCGGTGCGGCAGCCTACCGCCGCCGCGCCAGTGATATCCCAGGCATGAGCCGCGACCATCATCATCTGTTCCTGCGCTATGCCGTTGCGCTCGGCGACCATGCGGTATGGCTCCGGAGCCGGCTTGTAGCGCTGCGTCTCCTCGACCGACAGGATCGCGTCGAAGCTATCGCCCAGCCCCGCCGACTCCAGCTGTTGGCGCAGCGCCGGTAGGCTTCCGTTACTCAAGGCGGCAAGCTGAAACCCCGCGCCGCGTAGCTGTTCCAACGCTGGCCGTACGTCCGGGTGCGCTGGCAGCCGCTTCATCCCTTCAACCAGCTCCTGGCACTGGGCTTCGCTGACCTCGATTCCCCGCCGTTGCCCGACCATGACCAGTGCCGCCTGGGCCAGGTTGGCGAAGGGTTGGAAGCGTTCAACAATGGTCGCGGTCATCCAGCCCTCTTCCAAGGTCAGAAACCACTCGACACGGGCACTGGAATCGCCGAACAGGCGCTCGAAGAGCGGGTCAAGCGCGGCGACGTCCAGCAACGTCTCGTTTACATCGAACACAAGGTGGCGAAGCATGCGCTCCTCCTGCACGGATCGGTGGAGGGCCAAACGACCCTCATGGGATGGTAATGGCGCGGATCGCTGCTTATCGCGCATAAATCACGGCGCGGTGCAGCGATACCAGCCGCGGTAGCCAACCCGTAGCCCCTGCTCCAGCTCGAATACCATATCGGCTTCCGTGAGTTTGGCTGGCATTGCGTCGCCGGCTATCTCAGCGGGTTTGATACTGACCGACATGCCATCAGTGCTCAGCGCGAAACCACCGGACTCGGCACGCTGCGCCGCGATCTTCACCAGCCGTCCATGAACCTTCATCACGCCTTGGCCTGCTTTATCACCCTTTAACTCAAGAGCAACAACAGGCGAGCTTTCGGCGGTGTAGGCAAAAATGCAGCGCGGCCCCGCGCCCAGCACCTTGTCAATTTCGGCAGCGTCGAGCGTCTGCGGATCTATCGTCGGAATGTCAGGCGTGCCCACCGCTTCGCGCGCACTGACAACCTCTGGTGTCGGTCCGCTCATCAGCGGCTTTTTAACACCTTCCCCAGGCGCAGGGTCGCCACAGGCGGTGAGCAGCAGTGCGGCGAGCGGCGTGAGCCTTTTCCAGGCGAGCGACCTCGGGCCGCTCCGGTGCATATGAAGACGCATCAGTCGACCCTCTCGAGTTCATTGATCAGGTATTTCATTTCCGCTATTTCGCGACGCTGCGCCGCGATGATCTCATCGGCCAGTTTGCGAACTCGCGGGTCGGTAATCTGCGCGCGCTCGCTGGTCATGATTGCAATCGAATGATGGGGAATCATGGCCTTCATATATTCCGCATCACCAACCGTGGCCTGACTTCGAATTATCCAGAGCGTCAACGCAAATACGACGAGGCTGCCAATATATATAGCGATATTGACCCGCTTTTTCTTATACATATTGAGCATAAAACTCAGCATGATCACGGCCATAACTGCGCCCATCAAAAGCGCCATCCACGCCCGAGTCTCGCTCCATAAAATATGTTCGAAGGCGTAAGTATTTAGGTACATCAGGCCGAACATCACGACCGTGGAAGTTGCGATCATCGCGGCGAAACGCCAATAGGACATCTGCATCATGTTTTTCCTTCTAGTGCTTATGCGTGCCGGTTTGCTGACCCAGCGCGGCGTACTCGCTGGCGGTCATGCCGGGTAGCTGCTTCACGAACGCGGCAATATTCCAGAGCTCGGCATCCTTGTGCGTTTCGCCGAAAGCCGGCATGGCCGACATGCGAACGCCATGCTTGACGAGCCAGAACACCTCGTTCGGCTGCCAATGCGCGGCCTCCTCGACCAGGTGCGGCGGTTGCGGTAGCAGCCCCTGTGCCCACTCGGCTCTTTCCACGCCTGGACCAGCGTGGCAGTGCTGACACATCGCCTTATAGTGCTCTGCACCGGCGGCAATTTGCGTCTCGGAGAACTCTGTGGGCGCGTCCACTTCATCTGCTCTGGCTGCCACCGAGTTTTGCATGGTGGTCGAGAACAACCAGCGAACGAAGGGCGAATGATCCTGAGAAGCGGCTATGTTGTAAGCGCCGGTATAAGCAACGAACAATGCCAGCAGCAAACCTAACAGCGCGGCTAATACAGCGCCGCCCAATACGCCTTTTAGAAAAATACCTCTATCTTTTTGCATATGATGGCCTCCATTAAACGATTGCCGTCCGTAGTGGCGTAGACACGACAACACGGGCCATAGTTGCCCACCACTCACTAACTTACTGAAATGTAATGTTGGGGATTAAGCGAAGCACGTGACAACTTCGCTGGCGTGCGCCATATCGGACAGTCAAGGCCCTAATCCGGTCGAAACAAGGTGAACAGCACTAAGCCGCAGTGAAGGCCAATACTGAACTGCGGTGGTCTTTAACGCTCTCGACAGCTCGGAAAGCATGTCCTCCGGCACCGTCTGGATAGCGCCAACAGGAATCCCCTGCCTGTGTCCCGTATGTTGCGCCTGTGCCTGGGTCAGCCTGCATTAGGGACTAGAGAAATGGCTCAACTCTCAACAGGCGCGCCAACCAGGCGTTGAAACGTCGCCATGGATTGGCCGGTTCACGTTTGTGTTTGAGCGCGCGGCCCTGGTCATCTTCATAGTTCCAGACAAGCCCGGCGCTTCGGGTACTGCAGTCGACTTCGACTTCGTAGCTCACGGCTCCTGATTGCCCCTCGGCCAGCAGCTGGCGCACAGCATTGGCCAACGTCGGGCTGTCAACCAGAACGCCCACCTCGGAATTCCACAGTACCGAGCGTGGGTCCAGGTTCAGTGGGCCGATGAATACCTGCCGATTGTCGAACACCGCCGCCTTGCTATGCAGACTCACCGGCGTATCGGCGAGCCTGTAGCGCGAGTGCGTCGCCGGTTTTTTTCGCATTTCAAACAGCCGCACGCCCGCATTCAACAGAGCTGTGCGATAGGGCTGGTAGCCGCCGTGTACCAGCGGGACGTCCGTCGCCTCGAGCGAATTGGTCAGTACCCGAACCGACACGCCCCTATCCGCGCAGTCGCTTAAATAAGCCAGCCCTGCCCAGGTAGGCACGAAGTAAGCGGACACCAACATCAGCTCTCGGCGTACGCCCTGTGCCACAGGAAGTAGCGGCGCGGTCATCATCTGACCTTCGTCGGGCACCGAGGCTGTCGCAAGCTTACCGGGCGGATCCCACAGTGCTGTGCCCGTCGCCCATACCAGTTGGTCCAGCCATGTGCCGAGCTGTGGCGTTCGACGGTAAGCGGTCAGCAGCGCGCATTGGTCTGGATCCTTGTTACACGCATCGTCGATTTCCTGCGCTAAGGGCCGGGGCTGGTGCT
The DNA here is from genome assembly GCF_000970615.1 of Pseudomonas sp. 10B238. NCBI lineage: Bacteria > Pseudomonadati > Pseudomonadota > Gammaproteobacteria > Pseudomonadales > Pseudomonadaceae > Pseudomonas > Pseudomonas sp. 10B238. The sequence goes on along the minus strand of NZ_KQ033927.1, from coordinate 18,785 downwards.
TTCGTCCGAACCGCTTGATGGATTTACGTAGGCTTTGATCGATGGGCACGGCCAGTGAATGCTGCCAATAAGCCTCGAAACTGGTGGAAAAATCACTGGCTACAGGGCCGACACATAGCAGGTCGATGTCGACGAAATTGCGCTCAGGGTCGGCGTCGTAATATTCATCGCCGAGGTTGCGCCCGCCCATGACGACCAGGTTTCGATCAGCCAACAGCAGCTTGTTGTGCATCCGTCGATGCTGATGAGGGAGCTCAAGCAGGCGACCCAATGGCCGCGTAGTGGCTCGTTTGCGCCCCTTGTTCGGCGGATTGAACACTTTCATCTCGATGTTGGGATGGGCAGCGCTGAGCAGAATGCGGTGGTCGCGCGCATCGCTTGCGAAGTCATCGAGCAACAGCCGGATACGCACACCGCGGTTGGCCGCCTGTAGCAGTTCACCCAGTAGCAGGCGGGTACTGATGCCGTCGTGGGTAATGTAGTACTGCAGGTCGAGCGACTCGGTGGCCTGGGCGATGGCTTCGGCGCGTGCATTGAACGCATCCTGGCCGGACAGCAACAGACGAAATCCCGACTGGCCAGGCGTGGCAGCCTGGACCAGCGAGTCGATGCGCGATTTCAAGCCAGAGACAGGTGCCTCGGCGCGTCCCGGCGATCGGTGCGCCGAGGCGGACCGATCGCCTGTGGTTCGTTCGACTACGCCCAGCCGAGTCACGCGGCCGGTTCCGCCATCAGCGAAAGTCAAAATAGCACCCGGAGCGCAGGTCGATTAACGCGGCGTTGGCGCGTCTGCATGCAGCAACCCCTGATTCTTGGCCGCCGCCCAGAAGGCAGCCGGCACATGCGCATCGACTATCGACGCCACGTTCTCGCGGACCTGTTCTGGGCTGCTTGCTCCGGGGATCACCGCCGCAACCACATCCGGCGCGTTGCAAAACTGCAGGGCCGCCGTGCGCAAATCGACGCCATACTCGCGAGCCAGTGCCCGATAGCGCTCGCGCTTTTCGGCTATATCGGCCGGCGCGCCGCGGTCATAGTTGTAATACTCGCCACCAGCCAGATAACCGGAATTGAGCGGCGCACCGAGCACCAGCGAGACGTTGCGTTTTTCACATGCCGGGAACGCACGCGTAAGCGCATCTTCATGTTTGAGCAGCGAGTACTGAGTGGCCAACAGGCTGATGTCCGGATCGGAGACCTCCAGCGTGTCGAGCAGCGGCTCGAGCGTATTGACGCCCAACCCCCAGCCTTTGATCAGCCCCTCCTCGCGCATCTTCACCAGTTCTGGCATGGCGCCTTTGCGCGCGACGTCGAAATGTTCGCGCCATTGCTCGCCCATATGGTCAGGCGACAGGTCGTGTATGAACACCATGTCCAGGCGCGGGACACCCAGGCGCTGCAGGCTGTCCTCGACAGAACGGCGGGTTGCGGAGGCGGAGAAATCCCACTTTGGCCGGAAGTTGTCGACGCCTTCCCAGCCAGGATGGTCGTAGCCGGGGTCAGGTTCAAGCAGCCGCCCAGTCTTGGATGACAAGACGTAGCCATCGCGGTCGCGCGGATAGAGCAACTGGCCGACCCGCCGCTCGCTCAGCCCCAACCCGTACCAGGGCGACGTGTCGTAATAGCGAATGCCTTGCTCCCACGCGGCCTTGAGAATGGCGCGGGCCTGTTCTTCAGTGATCTGCCGGCGCATATCGCCCAGGGCAATGGCGCCACCGAGCCCGAAACGCTGTGGCGGTCGATAGCGTGGGTACTCGCCCTCATTGCGCGGCAGCGCCTCGGGAGCGCGGCTTGTGGACGGGGCGGTGCTCGTTTGCGCCAATAGGTGTGGCGTGGTCAGCGCCAGCGCACTGCCAGCCGCCAGGGTCGAGAGAAAAATACGACGCTGCATGCAGCCTCCTGTAGGTGTGCGGTCCCGAGCTCAACGCGTCGCGCTCTGCGGCGCCTCGGGGTGGGCCGATACAGAGAGGACTGCCGGCCGATCGAGGCATTCCCTCTGTAGGACGGGCGGTCACAAGGACGCCTGCTCCGCGCCGGGGCGACATGGGTCTCGCCGACACCCGTTGCGGCAACCGCTCAGTAATCCCCTGCTGGCGCAGAATTTCCAACGCGGACCTAGCGCCAGGCATTACGAGCCGCCCTTTTTGCATCGAATCGTGTCTCAGCTACCAACGGTCCGGGTTGTAAGCTCAAGGACGCGGCACATCGTCTTTGCTGGCTGGCTCCTGCGCGACCTTCTGCTGCATCCGGGCGCGATCAGCGGCATCGGCTTCCAAACTGTGCTGTTCGCTCGCGTGGCGACGGTCGTATTGCAGTTCGATGAACATGGGAAAGTGATCCGAGCCGATATCCGCGAGTCGCTCGATGCGTGCCACGCGAAAGTGGGCGCTGTGAAAGAAGTGATCCAGCGGCCAGCGTAGGAAGCGGTACTGCGCGTGAAAGGTGTTGAACATGCCGCGACCGATGCGTGGATCGAGCAGGCCGCTGATCTTGCGGAACAATCGAGTGGTCGGTGACCAGGCGACATCATTCAAGTCACCGCTGACGATCACCGGTTCATCGGTCTGCTTGACGCTGCGCCCGACGATCAGCAGTTCGACGTCACGCTCGGTGGACTCATCATTTTCCGTCGGGCTCGGCGGCGCCGGGTGCAAGAAGTGCATGCGCACGCCCAGCTCATCATTGACCCGCAGCCGGGCATGCATCGAGGGAATATTGTCCTGCACCAGAAAGCTCAGCCGCTGATGCTCCAACGGCAGCCGCGAAAACACGTGCATGCCGTAGAGGTTGTCCAACGGACAGCGGATGCAATAGGGGTAGTCGTCGCTGAGTACGCGCAGCTGTTCGTCCCACCACTGGTCGGTCTCGAGGGCTACCAGTACATCCGGTTGGTAACGCCTGACCAGCGCGATCAGGCGATCAGCGTGGCGGTTAGGCGTGAGGACATTGGAGGACAGGATACGAATCCGCGGGCCGTCGTCATTCGGGTCGGCCCAGTCCACCTCGCAGCGTACCAGCGGTGTGTAGGGCCGTATCCACCACCACTGGTAGGCCAAGCAACCCAGCGTCGCGGGCGGCAGCAGCAGGTTCCAGCGGTTGGAAAAATCCAGCAGTAGCAACTGAATCAGCAGCAGTACCAGCAACAGCGCGCCCACCTGCAACTTGGGGAAATCCCAACCGCGCACCCACCAACTTGGCTGGCTCCAGTATTGAATGAGAGTGATCGCCACGAAAACCACAGTCACCCCTACCAGGATGCCCTCGGTCATGGCTGGCCCTCCCCACCTTGCATCGTGCTCATAGCTAGTTCGGATCGGCCACGAGGCTGATTGTTCCGCCTTGATCGGTACCTTCTGTTGCGATGCAACAGAGGCAGCGAACTGCTGATTCAGAGCAGCGCCAACATCGGAGCTCCCTGACACATCTGTCATACCTCCCGTGCGGTGAGCGAGAGCGGCAGGTCGGCACAAGGCGGTCAGCGTGGCGGGCTCTGCTTGTTGTTTCACGCGCTAACCGACGCGAGTAGGGCCGGATGGGCGTCGATTGGCGCGTCCTGCCCGGTGGTCAGGAACCTGCCTGAACCGGACCGCTCTACTCCCTAGTGCCCGACGTTTCGTGAACCTCCGGCCATGCCGTTAACGCTGTGGCGGGTGATGAGATGTCGACAGACCATGCGACTCAGCCGATGAGGACCTGCCCATGCCCGCGCTATCCGCCCTACCCGACTGCTGCTGGAATGCCAGTGCACCCCGTAGCGACTTCCCGCCGGCGTCCGGCCACATCGAATGCGACGTTGTGGTGGTTGGCGCCGGCATCGTCGGGCTGAGCGCCGCCATGACGCTCTGCGAAGCCGGCAAGAAGGTTGTGGTACTCGAAGCGCGCGAAATCGGCCGACAGGTCACCGGACGCTCGACCGCCAAGGTCACCACTCAGCATGCCCTCATCTACCGACACCTGATTGATACCTTCGGCCAGGACCTGGCGCAGTGCTACGCCGACGCCAACCGCGAAGCGGTGAACCGCATCCGCCACTGGGTCGAAGACCTGCAAATCGACTGCGATTACCAGCGCCAGTCCGCCTTCGCTTATGCCTGTTCCGCGCAAGGCCGCGAGGCCATCGAGCGTGAAGCTGAGGCGGCTCGCTGCCTGGGCTTTGCCGCGCGGGTGCTCGACCGCGCGCCGCTGCCCTTCGAGACCACGGGTGCGCTCGAGTTTCCCGACCAGGCGCAATTCAACCCAGCCAGCTACCTGGTCGGCCTGGCGGCGGTGGTACAGGCTTGCGGGGGGCAGATCCATCAGCAAACCCGCGCACAGAAATTCGAGCGCAACGACCGCTGGCAGGTGAGTTTCGATGGCGGCACGGTCAGCGCCGACCAGGTGATTCTCGCCACGCACATGCCGGTCGAGACGCCGATCGACCTGGTCAGCCCGACCCAACCACGCTGCCATGTGGCAATCGCCTTCCGCCCCCAGGACGAAGCCCACCTTGAGGGCATGTTCATCGCCGCCGAAGACCCGACCCATTCGATTCGCATGGGTCGCGACGATCAAGGCCCGCTGATGCTCGTGCTCGGCCCGCGCTTCAACACCGGGCAGGACGGAGACGTGGCGCAGCGCTTCGTTGATCTCGAACAGTGGGCGCGCAGCAACCTGCCGGTTGGCGAGGCGGTATGGCAATGGTGCAACGAGGACTACGACACCGCCGACCGCATGGCCTATGTTGGCGAGGCCGATCCCGAGGAGGCGCCCGGGCTGTTCGTCGCCACCGGTTTCAATGCGTGGGGCATCAGTAACGGCACCGCCGCCGGCCTTGGTATCGCTCGCCAGATCATCACCGGGCGGCGCCCTTGGAAGACACTTTACGACCCCAGGCGGCCCTCGCCGGACGACTTCAACCAGAGTGGCGAGAGCCAGTCACAGGTCGATGAGCTGGACGCTATCGGCCCCGGCGAAGGTGGCGTGATTACCCGCGGCGACGAGCAGATCGCGGTCTGGCGAGACGATTCCGGCGTGCTGCACGGCGTCTCTGCGGCCTGCACGCACATGGGTTGCAGCGTGACCTGGAACAATGCCGACCGCACCTGGGACTGTCCCTGCCACGGCTCGATCTTCCAGGCTGACGGTGAGGTGATTCACGGCCCCGCCATCCAGCCGCTGGCAGCTAGGTCGCTTTGAGTGTCAGCGACTCGCGCCTGAGCGGGTCGCTTGATATGCCAACCGTCCTCGGATGCCGGTAGGCGCGTTGGGGTCGTTCCGGTAGGGCTCGGCTTCAAGCTGCTGGTCGATGCGCTGTTGAGCGTCGACGGTTCTGCGGTCGGTGGTTGAGCGAACCGGGAACACCCCTGATACATATCCGCCGAACACAGCGCCCTGGTTTCCGGGCATCCTTTCGTTCAATGGTGCGATCCGAACGTGGCTTTCGAGCTACAGGCCATAAAGGCTGTCACCCTTGGCGACCTTGAACGAACCGATCCACTGTGTGCGTTTGAAAAACCTGTAACGCTGGGCCACGCAATGACGCCAATGGACATCTCTCCACACGAGCAGCCATCACCATGCATGCCACGCTTCCCCTCCTGAACGCTCTGGCGTTCCCGCCGCTGCGTCGCGGGTCGCTGGAGGCCTTGCAGGTCAATCTCACCTACCAGTGCAATCAGCGCTGTCTGCACTGCCATGTGAACGCCGGGCCGACTCGCACGGAGGCGATGACCGATGAGAGCCTTGGCCTGCTGCATGAGGTGATCGATGCGCATCCTGTGCATACGCTCGACCTCACTGGCGGCGCACCGGAAATGCACCCACGCTTTCGTGAGATCGTCGCCCACGCGCGCCGTGAGGGCCTGCGAGTCATCGACCGCTGCAATCTGACGATCCTGAGCGAGCCTGGCTACGAGGACCTGGCGAATTTTCTGGCCGAGCAAGGCGTCGAGGTGACGGCATCCCTGCCCTGCTACTCACGCGAGAACGTCGACCGGCAGCGAGGCGATGGCGTATTCGAGGCCAGCATCGCCGGGCTGCGCAAGCTCAACCAACTTGGCTACGGCGAACCCGGTAGCGACCTGACGCTCAACCTGGTCTACAACCCACAAGGGCCGAGCCTGCCACCGCCACAAGCGGCGCTGGAAGCAGATTACAAAGCGCACCTTGCGCAAGACTTCGGTATCCAGTTTGACCATCTGCTGACCATCACCAACCAACCGATCGCCCGCTTCGGCAGCACGCTAATCAGCAAAGGGCAGTTCGCTGGCTACATGCAGTTGCTGCGCGACAGTTATCGTCCAGCCAATCTGGAAGCAGTGATGTGCCGCAGCCTGATCAGCGTGGATTGGCAAGGTTATCTGTATGACTGCGACTTCAATCAGATGCTCGACCTCCCGGCCGCCATGCCCGGCCTGATTGGCCGAGACCGGCCGCACCTGCGCAACCTGCTCCAGACGACCAGTCTCGAAGGCAACGCCATCGCGACGCGCGATCACTGCTATGCCTGTACTGCGGGGCAAGGCTCAAGCTGCGGTGGCAGCCTGATCGAATAAGGACGCTGTAATGGATATGAGCAGCTGGACGGGGCTGTTTTTCTGGGGCTTTCTGATCTTTTATGGCGCTGCGATGCTGGCCTTGTCCCCGCGCTCGGTGACGTTGGGTGGCTTCTTTGAAGGCCAGGACAAACACGGCCGCAGCGTCGCGCCCTGGTTGCTGACTTCGAGCATCTTCATCAGCTGGATCTTCGCCAAGTCAGTGACCAATGCGGCGAACCTGGGTGCCAGCTATGGACTGGTCGGCGGACTGGCTTACGCCATGTACTGGCTCTCGATCCCCCTGACAGGCTTCGTCATCTATCGTTTGCGCCGGCGCTTTGCGGCTACCGGCCTGGTGAGTTTCCTGTCCAGCCATTACGGTCACGCCGCGGCGCTGGCGTTCACTGCGGCGATCCTCATCCGTTTGTTCAACGAGGTGTGGAGCAATACCGCGGTGGTCGGCGGCTACTACGGAGCGTCTGGCAGCCCCGAGTTCATTGCGGCTGCCTTGCTGTTCACCGCTGTGACGCTGGGCTACAGCCTGCGCGGTGGGCTTCGCAGCTCGATACTGACCGACGCGGCGCAAATGGCGATCTTCATCGTTGCGCTGATTTGGGTCCTGGGCCTGGTACTGCCGCAACACACGGCGGCGGAGCTGAGCAGTACCAGTCACTGGTCACTCAATGCGGGCGTCGATCTGCTGCTGGTTGCAGGGCTGCAGGCACTCAGCTATGGCTTCCACGATCCGGTGCTTACCGACCGCGGTTTCATCAGCGAAGAACGCACCATGCGCCGTGCTTTTTTGCTCGCAGGCATTCTGGGTTTCGTCGCGATCCTCGCCTTCAGTCTGATTGGGGTGCATGCGCAATTGACCGGCTTGCCGGCGTCCGACAACGTCCCGGCGGCCCTGGCCAAGACTATGGGCATCGGCGCGCTATTGGTAATGACGGTGGTGATGGTATCGGCCGCGGGCTCGACGCTGGACTCAACGTTTTCCAGTCTCGCCAAGCTGGTTGGGCGAGAACTGCCATTGCTGGCCGGGCGTGATCTGGGGGCACGGGCCATCGGTCTGGGCATGGCAGCGATGGTGTTGTTCGCCCTGCTGGGCAACCTGCCGATGATCGCGAGGACCGATATCCTCAAGGCCACGACAATCAGCGGGACCATGGTCATTGGGCTCGCCCCGGTGTTTATCCTGCACGGCCTGACGACCCCGACTCGCCTGGGCTTCCACCTGAGTTTCTGGACTGGCCTTTGCCTGGGCATCGCTCTGACGCTTGATTGGATTCCGCCAAGCTGGGCCATTGGCGATGGCAAATATGCCTTGCTGCTCGGCACCAACCTTTATGGTTTGTTGCTGTGCACCCTGGGGTACCTGCTGCCGGGCTGGCTGCGAGCGCGCCGCTGATGCGCACGGGCGACGCAACTCGCCACATGATCCTTTCGCGTCCCGCTCGCGCAGCCATAGTTGCCAGCATCAGGCGCGGCCCAGCACATGCGCTCGGGCATCAATGACGGAGAAGCAGGGATGAATAGCCGAAAAATCGCGGTACTGGCGCTGATTCTGGTGCTGTTGGCCGGCTTCTTCGTGTTCGATATGGGCCAATACCTCAGTCTCGACGCGATCAAGGCGCAGCAAGCGGCGCTCGACGCGCAAGTGGCGGCTCACCCATGGCTCGCGGGTGGCGTTTTCCTCCTTGGCTATGTATTGGTCACGGCGTTGTCACTGCCTGGTGCCGCATTGATGACGCTTGTCGGCGGAGCGCTTTTCGGTTTGGTTGGCGGCACGCTGCTGGTGTCCTTCGCATCGACCCTCGGCGCGACCCTCGCGATGTTGCTCAGCCGCTACTTGCTTCGCAGCTGGGTGCAGGCACGCTTTCGGCATCGACTGGCCAAGATCGACCAGGGCGTGAAGCGCGAAGGTGCCAGTTACCTGTTTGCCTTGCGTCTGGTCCCGGTATTTCCCTTCTTCCTGATCAATCTGGCGATGGGTCTTACGCAATTACCCGTCCGTACATTCTGGTGGGTCAGTCAACTGGGCATGCTGCCCGGAACGCTGGTGTACGTGAATGCCGGGCGTGAGCTTGGCCAGCTGGAGTCTTTGGGCGGCATTCTCTCACCGGGGCTGGTTGGCGCTTTCGTGCTGCTGGGGCTGTTGCCGATGTTGTCGCGTAAGGCGCTGGACGTGTTCAAGGTACGCAAGGTTTACGCGGGCTGGGAAAAACCACGTCGGTTCGACCGTAACCTGGTGGTCATTGGCGCCGGTTCCGGTGGGCTGGTCAGCGCCTATATCGCAGCGGCGGTAAAGGCCAAAGTCACTCTGATCGAAAAACACCGGATGGGCGGCGATTGCCTGCACACAGGCTGTGTCCCGTCGAAGGCGCTGATCCGCTCAGCCAGACTGGCCAATGAACTCAAGAAGGCCGAGCAGCTGGGCTTCAAGCCAATCGAGGGCGAGGTGGACTTCGCCGCCGTCATGCAACGCATCCAGCGCGTGATCGCCACGATCGCGCCACATGACTCGGTTCAGCGGTACACCGAACTCGGCGTCGAGGTAATCGAAGGCACAGCACGGATCACCTCGCCGTGGACCGTCGAGGTCAACGGCCAGCGCCTCAACACCCGCGCCATCGTCATCGCCACTGGCGCAGGTCCGAAAGTACCCGATATTCCCGGTATCGACCAGGTCGCACCGCTCACCTCGGACACGGTCTGGGCCTTGCGTGAGCAACCCAAACGGCTGCTGGTATTGGGCGGTGGACCGATCGGTTGCGAACTAGCGCAGGCCTTTCAACGGCTCGGATGTCAGGTCATCCTGGTTCAGCGCAACGAGCGCCTGCTGCCCCGTGAGGACTCCGACGCCAGCGCGGCCGTACTGGCGGGGTTGCGCAAAGACGGTGTGGATGTACGTCTGCAGCACCGCGCCGAGCGCTTCGGCGCGATCGATGGCCAGCGGCAGGTCGTTTGCCGTGATCTTTCACTCGATGGTGAAGTGGTCATCGAGTTCGACCAGCTACTGGTCGCGCTGGGCCGAGCCGCCAACATTAAGGGTTTCGGTGTCGAGGAACTGCAACTACAAGTTCGGGAAAACGGCACTCTCGCCACTGACGAGTACTTGGCTACCCGCTTTCCAAACATCTATGCGGTCGGTGACGTAGCCGGCCCATTCCAGTTCACCCATGTCTCCTCGCATCAAGCCTGGTATGGCGCGGTGAACGGACTGTTCGGCGGATTCAAGCGCTTCAAAGTGGACTATCGCGTAATCCCATGGGCCACCTTTACTGACCCGGAGGTCGCCCATGTCGGGCTCAACGAACAGGAGGCCAAGGCTCAAGGCATCGCCTATGAAGTGACCCGCTTCGGCATGGATGAGCTTGACCGCGCCATTGCCGATGAAGCGGCCTATGGCTACATCAAGGTGCTGACAGTGCCAGGCAAGGACCGCATTCTCGGCGCTACCATCGTCGGCGAGCATGCCGGTGATCTGATCACCGAGTACGTCTCGGCAATGAAACACGGGCTGGGGCTGAACAAGATTCTTGGCACCATCCACATTTACCCGACCCTGGCCGAAGCAAACAAATCTGTCGCCGGCGAATGGAAACGCGCCCATACCCCGGCCACGGTATTGCGCTGGCTGGCGCGCTTCCACCGCTGGCGACTTGGCGGCAGCGCGGATTCGCAATAACCATGGCACAGCCCTCAGCAGGTCGGCGCAAACGGAAACGGAACCGTCACTTTGATCAACCTGTAAAGGTGAAGCAATGGGTGAAACTCAACTGTTAGCAGCTGGACCTTGCATCGAATGCCCGACAGGACAGACCCAAAGACACCTTCAACGGCTCGCTGCAACAATAAGCAGAGCGGCTTATCCGACGGAACATAACCGCAGCGCCGAGATGTGCAACCCGCCATCCCCAACGAGCCAGCTTGATGACTACGAAGCAAACCCTTCCTGACGACGCAGCGCTGGTCCTCATCTGCAAGCGACCTGCCCTTGGCCACGGCAAACAGCGCCTGGCCGTGCACATCGGTGTCGAGCGAGCCTTGAATATCGCCGAGCATCTGCTTGATTGCGCACTGGAAGACCTGCGCAGCTGGCACGGGCCGGTCGTCATTGCCCCCGATCAGAGGGATGCGTGTGACTGGGCCGCACAGCTGATGCCGCAGGCTCTGTGTCTGGCGCAAACTGCCGGCAACCTGGGCGAACGAATCAACGACCTAGACCACAGCTTGCGCGGCCTCGGCCACCGGCAGCTTCTTTACATCGGAAGCGACGCCCCGGCGCTCACGCCGGATGACTATCAGCGGGTACACGCTGCGTTGGGGACACACGATACGGTGCTCGTGGCTGCGCGAGACGGAGGGGTGGTGCTGATGGCGTCGACACTTCCCTGGCCGGATCTAGCTGCCTTGCCGTGGAGCACCCCTGAACTGGGTCACGCACTGGCGGATGCATGCCGTCGGGTGGGTCATTCGGTTGCGCTCTGCGGGGAATCGTTCGATATCGACGAACAAGCGGACCTGCCTCTTGCAGCCCAAGCGCTCGCCGACGACCCCAGAGCAGCGAGGCGAAGACTGCTACAAACGCTGAACAATCTTGAGGGACTGCGACGGTGAGCGCATCAGGGATCAGCGTGATCATCCCGTGCCTGCACGACGAAGAGCACCTTGATCGGCTGCTTCTGCTATTGCGTCTGGCTGAGTCAGAAACCGGGACACCGCTGCAAATCGTCGTAGTGGATGCGGCTGTCAGTGAGCGATGCCAAGCGCTGTGCCGGAACCACGATGCGCTGTGGTCATCGGCAACGCCATCGAGGGGCGAGCAGTTACGCCAGGGAGCCGCGCTCTCGGCGCATGAGACTCTCTGGTTTCTGCATGCCGACGCCGATCTGGACCGGCAGGCATTGATGGCCGTGAGCGAGGCCATAGAGAAAGGCGCTACGGGAGGCTACTTCGCGTTTCGCTTCAGCGACACGAACAGCTGGCAAGGCCGATTGATCGAACGCCTGGTGGCGTGGCGAAACCGGGTCGGCGTGCCCTATGGCGATCAAGGCATCTTCGCTCGCCGGGCAACCTATTTCGCCGTAGGGCAACATGCGCCCTGGCCGCTTTTCGAGGAAGTTCCGCTGGTCAAGGGATTGCGCAGCCAAGGGCATTTTCGCCGCCTGGAGCATGGGCTCGGGGTCAGCTCACGCCGTTGGCAACGCGATGGCTGGTGGCGCCGCGCCGGCCGCAATCGCCTGCTGGCCCTGGGTTTCATGCTAGGGCTGTCGCCCTTTACGCTTGCACGGCTCTACGCTAGAAGAAACGTAACGGGCTCAAAGCCACGCGACACTCCCCGCCTGGGATAGTGGTTACCTGTCAGGCATAAAAAGCTGTTTAAAGACCTGACGTGGCAGCGATTCGACTAACAGCGCCAGCGCTGGCCCGCCTGCTTGGGCTGGGTCGGACGGCTTGACCACTGGGCTTGGTGTCGACCTCGAGCGAGACGCGCGGTCTTCGACCCGTGCGGCTGTAACTTAGGGTAAGCCTCACGGCTCGCAAGCTAAGCTCGCTGACTTCAGCCTCAACGCCTTCACCATAAGCCGAGGTATCACCTGGCTGCGGTCAGATGAGAAATATCGGGTGGCCGATTCGGCGCGCACCGATCGGATACAGTCTTCCATCATCATGCCGTCGCCTGCTCCAACCAGCCGAGCAGTCGGATGGCCTCCTGTCGGCTATCACCACAGACCATATGATCCGCTTGAAACTGGCTGCAAACCGCAGGTCTGGAAGGCAAGCCGAACAATCTGCAGAGGTTTTGCTCGGAAAGATGCAGGCAACGCTCGCCAGCGGGTTTTCCTGAAGGCATACCGGGCATCGGCGAGCTGATCGAAGGGGCAACGCAACAGGCACCGCAACCGGGACGGCAGTTCATTCCAACGATCCGAAATGAAAATAACGGGGCGGCGATAATAGTCGCAGCCTTAGCAAAAGACACTAGTGCGACGCGACGCCCGTCTGATACTTGCGAGGCCGTGCCGAGAGCCAATAGGATTCGCCTCCGCCCCGGAGTGACCTATGCCTATCTGGATTCAGACTGCCGCCCTGCTCTGCGTTTCCAACCTGTTCATGACCTTTGCCTGGTACGGTCATCTCAAGACACTCAACGGGAAGCCGTGGCTCATAGCCGCGTTGATCAGCTGGGGCATCGCGCTGTTCGAGTATCTGATCATGGTGCCGGCGAATCGAATCGGCTACACCGAGCTATCGATCGGTCAGCTGAAGATCATGCAGGAAGTAATCACCCTCGCCATCTTCGTGCCGTTCAGTGTGCTGTACATGCAGCAACCGTTGAAGCTCGATTATCTCTGGGCCGGGTTGTGCTTGTTGGGCGCTGTGTACTTCATCTTCCGCTCATAGCAGTCGCTTCGACGGGCATTTTTAGGCAGCGTATCTTGCCGCAATGCGATCTGATGACGGCGTCCAGCGGCTTCGGCATACTGGCCGCCCTTTTCCCACCCTTAGAGATTTTTCGAATGTTCAAAGTCAACGAGTACTTCGACGGCACCGTCAAATCCATCGCATTCGACATGGCAGCAGGCCCCGCCACCATCGGCGTCATGGCGCCTGGCGAATATGAGTTCGGCACGAACCAGTTGGAAGTTATGCATGTTGTCGCTGGCAGCCTCGACGTGAAACTGCCTGGCAGCGAGAGCTACGAAACCTTCGGCGCTGGCACCCAATTCACCGTGCCGGCGAACAGCAAGTTTCAGCTGAAGGTGGCTGAGGCGACTGCATACTTGTGTGAGTACCGCTAAGCGGCAGATTTTGATAAGCGGCAATCCAGAGCGCCGGTGCGGTGGATGGATAAAGCGCCATCCACCCTACATCACCTGTAGGGTGGGCTTCAGCCCACCAAAACCACAGCACGCTCCGCGTAGAATGGAATCGCCGGAAACGCTTCCGTCGTTTGCCGCGAAGGGGCCACGTTTCTCGGCGCAACAGCACCACCGCACCAACCCACCCGACCGCCGGGTTACGCCTTCAGCTAATCCAGCCTACGTCAACTTCAGGGTTGGCTCCTGCCCGCCAAGCCGCTAACGAACGTCGACTTCTAGCGACTTTGCCCCAGCGCTTTGTAGGCCTGGTTTACCTGCTTCGACTGGCTCAAGCGGGTCAGTTCGCCAGCCAAACGGTCGCGCTCCGCTCGACCCGCCTGTTGAAGCTCGCCATAGACATGTGAAAGCTCCGCCAGTTGCTCACGTAGCGCCGCGTCAGCTGCATCACTTTCACCGAGCGCGGACACCAGAGCACGGCACTCTTCGTCCAGCAGGGCAATAGCTTCCCAGTCGCTCGCTGCGAATGCATCACGTAGCTTCTTCGTCAGTAACACGAATGCTTGTTTGGGTGACGACATCGCGCCCTCGGTTATCAGCGTGTGATGGCTAAACTGGCAGCTAATGGGAGCATCCTGGAAAGACTGTTTACGCCTTGGGCGCAATCTGATCCCAAGCCACTTTGATCTCACCCAGCAGCCTGCCTACTTCATTCAGCTTTTCGATATCGTTGTGCCGGCTTGCCTCGAACAGACGCATCGTCATGTATTCATAGAGCCGATCCAGGTTCTCGGCCAGCTCGCCGCCGATGCTCTTGTCCAGCGCATCGCGCAGACCGCCAATAATGTTGATGGCCTTACCGACCAGAACGCCTTTCTCAGCGAACGCATCACGCTCCATCGCGCCTTTAGCCTGAGCAATTCGATCCAGGCCGCCCTGCATCAACATTTGAATCAAGCGATGCGGATCAGCCTCAGTCACCTGAGCCTTCACGCCAACTTGCTGATACTGCTTCATTGCGGACATTGCGTACATGTGGATAAGCCCCTTGCTACATCGTTTGCATGTACAGCTTATCGGTCGAGGTCGCTCAAGCTTGATAGCAGTTGGATAAATGACAGTAATAAAAAAACCGCCTCGGCGGCGGATTGAAATTAGTGAAAAGTTTCACCAGCTTGGCGGACCGGACCATTCTTCGCTGATTACCGGAGTAAGGACTGGCAATTCGGTGCGCCGCTGGCTGCGTTTCCGAAGTATGCGCACCGAGACCAGAACGGTAAGCGTAACGCATAGTCGAGTCCGCTATCGGACCAATGTTAACCGTTTGAGATAGGTCGTGGGCGCTCCGCTGGTGGGCTGAAGCCCACCCTACAGGGTGTCGAAACGTAGGGTGGGCTTCAGCCCACCGAAATCGCTAAAAAACCGCTTATCTTTTGGAATTACTCGCCGCCCACGGCAGATTTTCCAGCGAAGCAAGAAGGCTGCTTGACGTGTTGGCCAACTGCCCAACCAGCAAATCCATCGCATTGAACTGTTTGTAAAGCCGGTCCTGCAGTGACGTGATGCGTCGGGTGAGATCTTCTTTCTGCTTGTCGATACCGGAGATGGTCTCCGTCATCTGTTTATTGCGTTGCTCGAGAATGCCGCCGGTTTCGGTGTAGGGCTTCAGCTTTCCATCCAGCCGGGTCGCCAGGCCTTTTTCGCCAGTGAACAATGCAGGCAGCTCGGTAAAGTTGCTGTCCATTACTTTGCTCAACTTGGCATCGTCAATCTTAAGCGTTCCGTCTTTCTGCGTAGTGATACCCAGATCAGCCAGCGCACGGAGCGCGCCGTCACCCTGCACATTGGTCAACTCGCCGCGAATCGTCCCCAACAACGTTCGCGCCGTGGCATCACCCACCAGAGCGCCGGTAACAGGCGCCTTGCCGTCACCCACGCTTGTAACCTTGGTCTGCGCGTTGATCACGCCGATCAGTTTGTTGTAGCTGTCGACAAAAGACTGGATCTGCTTTTTAACGCCTGCCTTGTCTTCTGCAACACTTATGGTTAACGGTTCGTTGTCTGCCGTTTTAGCCTTGAGATCGAGCGTGACGCCATCGATGGCGCCTTCAATCTTATTGGTTTTGCTGGTCACCACCATACCATCGACGGTTATCTGGGCACTTTGAGCCATTTGCAGCGCCTTTGGCCCTGGGTTTGCCGCATACGCAGCCAGCGCCTCTTGATACTGCGCCGCGGTCAAGCCGTCCGCTTCGGGTTTCTGGACTAGAGCGCTGGTTTCGAGATCAGTCAAAACGAAACGGCCCGCAGCAGGATCTAACGAAGTGGCCTGAACGGTTATATCCTCACCCTTGCCCGTTGCTGTACTGCTCAACACAAGTCGAGCACCGGTGTCGTCCGTAACGATAGTGGCAGACACGCCAAGTTCTACGCCGGCCTTGTTGATCGCATCGCGAATACCGGCCAACGTGTTGTTGCTTTCGTCGACGTCGATGTTCAGGGACTTATCTTGCTGACCCACCTTTACCGTCAGCGTCCCGCTGCCGAAAGTAGCCGGCCGATCCACCGAGTTCTCAAACGACTGCAATGCAACCTTGCTGCTCGTCGCTAAGCTTTTCACCTCAACCTGATAGCTACCCGCTCCCGCCTGGGTACTTGCAGTAACGCCCACCAGATCTGACTTGCTCGATGACGCTGAACGTGCCTGAAACAGCTCCGGCTTGTTCAACCCGCCAAGCGCCGTTTGGAAATCGCTAATGGCGCTTTTCAATGCGCCAACAGCTGTAATTTGAGTGGTGGTCTTCTTTTCGAGGTTGGCGAGCTGCGACTCTTTTGGCGCGCGCTCGGCAGCGACCATGCTCTTTACGATGCTGTCAATGTCGATGCCTGAACCAATACCTGTTACGCCAGCCATAGCCCACCCCGTCAAAAAATTGTTAGCCGCACAGCTCGATACAAGAACCGTACCGTTATGCTTTGGCTTCAAACATCAAGCTACGCATCTCATCCAGCCGCTCGGTTAGCCGGAGAATCTCTTCCGATGGTATCTGCCGCACGACCTTGCCTGAATCACCATCAATCACCTGCACAACGACATCGCCAGTCGAATCGTCGACGCTGAAGTTCAGGTCTCGCTGAATGCTTTGTACCTGCGAACGAAACCGCTCGACCAGATCAGTCATATCGATCGATTTTTCTGCTTCGTCAACTTTCTGCGGTTTATCCTGTTTTCCAGACGCAGAAAACCCAACCTCCTTGAGGAGGCTGGGTGTAGAACCAGCACTCATGGGCGACGCAGTTCCGCCCGATATTTTCCCGACGTCCATTGATTCACCTCTCATGAATCAATGGGGGCAGCGTCATCGCTGCCCCCATTGCTAGCGTCATCTACCCGATTACTGCAGCAGACTCAGCACAGCCTGTGGCAGCTGCTTGGCCTGGGCTAGAATCGCGGTACCAGCCTGTTGCAGGATCTGGTTTTTGCTCAAGTTGGCGGTTTCAGCGGCGAAATCGGTATCTTGGATTCGACCACGTGCAGCTGACACGTTTTCTGAAATATTTTGCAGGTTTGCAATTGTATTCTCGAACCGGTTCTGAGTGGCACCTAGAGAGGCCCGATTCTTGTCGATACCTGCAATCGCAGCATCAATGACAGAGATTGCGTTCTGTGCCCCGGATGCCGTGCTGATATTTACATCGGATACCTTGGCTAGTGTAGAGATGCTAACGCCAGCCGTGGAAACTGTAGCATCAGCGCTTGATACTTGGAATGCGCCAGCACTATCAAGACGGACATTTCCGGACACCCTAGCACTATCGTTCGCACCAGTGATTAGGTTTGTTCCGACCCCTGTTTCAGCAACGCCAGCGTATGTCATTGCCTTAGTAGTTACTGTACTAGCAGCATCGCCGGTGTTAGCGAAACCCTCAATAACAATGTCGTCGCCATTTTCGTTAACCAGTTCTATCTTCGAGTTATCACTTGTTAACGTTGCGCTAATCCCAGTCTTAGAGCTCTGAGCATTAATAGCTGCGGCCAAGTCGCTTAGGTTATTTTTATCGCTAACCACCGCATTAATAGTAGCGGCACCACCGTCCGCAGATCCGGTTAGACTGAAAGAAACATTGCCGGCATGACTCAGTCCAGAAAGCTCAACACCCGTACGTGCGTCTGCACTAACGCCGGTTTCTCCAGATTTGAGATTGATTGCAGCAGCAGCTGCTTTTGCTGAACCAGCGGCAATGTTCGCAGTGCTGGCGGAACCAGCTGGCCCAGTGATTGTTAGTGCCGTACCGCTACCTATTGCCGCGGCTGGGGCTGTCGCACCGGCAACCACCTTACCAACACCGCTACCTGCGAGGTCGACACGGTTCGCACCCATACTACGCGCGCTCGCCGAGTTAATTTGAACGGCAATCGTCTCGTTGGCATTTGCACCAATTTGAAATTGCTTCGTTCCGAACTCACCATTTAGCAGCTTTTGCCCGCCGAAGGTAGTTGTATCAGCGATTCTGTTCAGCTCTTCCTTCAGCTGGCCTACTTCTTGATTAAGTGCCTGTCTTTCGCTGGTAGAATTGCTGCCGTTGGCTGATTGTAGCGACAGATCCCGCATGCGCTGAAGAAGATTTGTAGACTG
Source organism: Pseudomonas sp. 10B238 (assembly GCF_000970615.1). Lineage (NCBI taxonomy): Bacteria > Pseudomonadati > Pseudomonadota > Gammaproteobacteria > Pseudomonadales > Pseudomonadaceae > Pseudomonas > Pseudomonas sp. 10B238. The sequence continues at coordinate 809 of NZ_KQ033927.1, read as the reverse complement.
CTGTAATGCTCCTTCAGCTGTTTGAGCGAGGGAGATACCGTCATTAGCGTTGCGAACCGCTACACCTAGACCGTTAACCTGACTAGTCAAGCGGTTGGAAATTTGTAGGCCTGCAGCATCGTCCTTCGCGCTGTTGATGCGGCTACCAGTAGACAGACGCTGCATGGAGGTGGTCAGAGCGTTGGATGAAGATTGCAGGTTACGCTGAGTGTTGAGCGACGCAATGTTAGTGTTGACTGTAAGAGCCATGATGTGCCTCCAAGGGCGCTAGTGACTTCGGTTGCCTGAGCTTGCGACTCCGGGCCGGCTTGTGCCCAGGCACCCATTGAGTTCGCATTCGATTAGCTTATCGGCGCCGTTTCGGTGAGCTTTAGGAGGCGGTTGAAAATAATTTGCAAGCCCCGAGAACAACCTGTACGACGCCGGCGAACCCACAACCAAGCGAGCCCGCCTGCATAGGTTTTCGGACGGACCGAGAGATTCTTTAATACGGAAGTGGTCGGAGTGCGTAGGGGGAAAGAAACCGGACCGGCGCTGCTAGCTAATGTGGATGCGACGTACACATGCAGCCCCTCTATTTGGCTTCGTTCCTATCCTGGCTTCGGTTAAACCTAAGTCCTCGGCAAGGTAGCTGTAGACCTAGAGGCAGACAGCAGCCCGAGCGAATCTGCATCGACGAGGATTGGAAATACGTCAAGGTTCGCGAGCATGCCGCGACGTCGAAAGTGCAGGCTGATAGACGCCGATACAAGACGAAGCTGCTGATATCGACGAGCGTAACCAGCAGGCGCTGATCGAAACCAGCTTGC